>JBGSTF010000279.1:0-46603 GCA_041736645.1 Oligoflexus sp.
TCATGATCCTGGCGCCACTGGAACGCCCAATGTCGCGGTCAAAATACAGTTTTTACGGCCTGCGAGGAAGCATGGCGCTCGACACAATGAACAAGGGCTACAGGCCTGATGTCATTCTCCTCGATCTTATGATGCCCGAGATGTCAGGCGAAGAGGTTCTGCACTTGCTCCGCAGCGATATGAAAAAAGCCAGTATTCCTGTGATCCTCATAACCGCTCGTGCTTCGGATGATGACCGAATCTTTGGCTTGAATTTGGGTGCTGACGACTATCTAGCCAAACCCATCGTTGCTGAGGAACTCTTACTGCGAGTGCGAAACATGATAAAGCGCAAAAGACTGACGCAGGCAGCCTTGGAACGCGAACTCATAGAGACCTCATTGGCTCAATTCCAGGAGATGAGCATTAAGCATGAAAACCCGGGGCTAAATGCCCGCGAGATTTCTATCGTTCATCATTACCAGAGCGCTGAACTTACCGGAGGTGACTGGTTCGGGGTCTTCCAAAATGTAAAGAACGAACGTATGTATATCCTGCTTGGGGACGTGACAGGACATGGTACTACGTCCGCACTCGCCACCCTGGTCATTTCCGGAGCCGTTCGCGGTATCATCGAAACTCTGAGCCATGAAGGTGAACGCCACTCACAGGATGCCGAGCTCGTTTTTCTGGCCGAGACCCTGAACAAGATGATGTTAAAGATTGCCAATACTCTGCAAAAATCAATGACCCTAGCCCTGGTAAGCCTCAACCGAGCGACCGGACAGGCGAGCTATTTGAATGCTGGTCATAATCCCATCTATCTGGTGCGCGCGGATCATTCCACGCAAGCCATCCTCGCCCCAGGAACGCCTTTGGGAATGAGTGAGGAACCCGAGTTCGGCGCCAAGCAATTCCGCCTGGAAGATAATGAATTTCTCTTTCTGTTTACCGATGGCTTGATTGAAAATCAAGGACCCAACGGTGAGCAGTTTGCCTCGCGTGAATTGAAAAAAGTCCTATCCAGAACGGAAAAGGCAGGCGAGGTCAAAAACGTGATTCTGGATCGTGTCAAGATCCTTTGGCAGAATAAGGCCCCTGACGACGATGTGGCCTTTCTCATCATCAGTCGAGAACCTTCTGCTGTCCATCACCCATCGGACAGCAGTGACAAAATCGACGAGGCTGTCTAAAGTTTTTCCTAATACCAGTAGGCTAGCTGCGACCGGACTCAGACGTTTCGGCAGACGCCCCCCTTTATCAAATTTCATTCATTTATTTACTTCAGATCCATCCAATCCTGATAGCTTGCTTAGAGAATTAAATCAGCCAAATCAGGCTTACAGGAGAGGGCACAATGCGCTTTTTTTCGAACATCCTCACGCGTCGTCATTTTCTAACACTGGTGGCCCAAGGAGTGAGTGGAATCGCTCTCGCCCAGGAACTGCAAACACGCTCAAGTCAGGCGGATAGCTTTCGCATTGGTTTCGGCTCCTGTTTGAAAAACTCAGGCGATGCTCAAATTCTTGATCGTGTCGTTGAGGCCGACCCTCAGCTCTTTGTCTGGCTCGGTGACAATATTTATGGCGACACTGAGAATATGCAGCTTTTGCAGAAGCGCTACGCAGTGCTCGGCAACAATCCCCGCTTTCAGCGTCTTTGGAACCACTGCCCCAATCTTGCTATCTGGGATGATCACGATTTCGGAGCCGATAATGTTGGCCAGGAATATCCAAAAAAGAGGGAGTCACGCGCCATCTTCCTCGACTTCTGGAAAGTTCCCGGCGATGATCTGCGCCGCTCCCATGAGGGTATCTATGGATCATACCTGTATGGCGAGGCTGAGCGCGAGGTCCACATGATCTTGCTTGATAATCGAAGTTTCCGCACGAGAAAGAACATCAATAGCGGCAGCATACTCGGTGCCGCGCAATGGGCTTGGCTAGAAGAGGAGCTGCAAAAACCGTCGGCTGTGAAAATCATTTGCTCGGGTATTCAGGTCGTATCCACCGAACATGGCTACGAAGGCTGGAACGAATTTCCTGCAGAAAGGCAAAGACTGTTCGATCTAATCAAAAAATACCAAGTGCCCGGCGTACTCTTCGTCAGTGGCGATCAGCACTGGGCCGAGATTTCAAAACTTTCGGGAGCTCTGGGTTACCCAGCCTATGATCTGACCGCCAGCTCTCTCGATCAATACTGGCGAGCTCCGGCTAATTCGCTACGGGTTGGTCGCGCCTACGAGTCTGCAAATTTTGGGATGATCATTGTCGAGTGGAGCCCCACACCGATTCTCCGTCTGCAAATTCTTAATGGTCAAGGAGCTGTGGTCGAGGATCAGTCAGTCCCCCTCGCTTTGCTCAAACCCTAAACCAACAGGCGCTTTCGGGTGCCTTTCAATGCTTTCTATGACGACTCTGAGGATGAGGGCTATTGCTTAAGATGCCTTGCCTATTTTTTCTATTGCAGATATTTCGCTTTCGATGCGGAAAAGAGGAACTTCCACATCCAAGCCGCGAAGGCGATAGTGACCTCGCAAGCTATAGTCATCGGCGCTCAGGTAACGAGTGATCGCTTCGGTGACCAAGATTGAATTCGGGTCGGCGATATTTTCCACACGAGCGGCAATGTTCACAGTGGTACCGACCACGGTGTAATCAGAGCGTCTGCTGCCGCCGAAGGTTCCCACAACAGCCTGCCCCTGATGAATCCCGATCCGCATTTCAAAGTGTTGACCCTCGCTCAACTCCCAGGCCTTATTAAGCTCACGTAGCTTTTCATGCATCCGGTGAGCACAGCGGACCGCTGCGAGAGCCTGCTCTTCAGTGGGCAAGGGGCTGGGCGCTCCAAAGATCACCATGATGGCGTCGCCGATAAACTTGTCAATCGTGCCTCGCTCGGCAAAGATAACATCGGTCATGTTGATGAAAAAATCATTGAGAATATGGGAAATTGTCTCGGGCCCAAGTCGATCCGTTGCTCGAGTGAACTGGCAAAGATCCGCGAAGAGTACTGTAACGGTTTCGGTTTTGGTGCGATCGTCGAGCCGTGATTTTCCTGCCAGAATCTCCTGCACCAGCTCGGGAGGAAGAAACCTTTGCAGGACATTGGTTTCAATGTAGCGCTGCAGGCCTTCTATTTTGCGGCGGCTGAGTTGAGTCCGATAGAAGCTATAGGCCAGCACCAGCAAAGCAAGGATCGCCCCGACCAGAGCCAGTCGAGTGCGCAGCGCAAGCTTTTGCTGACTTTCAATCATAACCGATTGGAGACGGTTTTCATGTTCGAGCTTCAGGTTTTCCTGATTACGTCTCTCGACTTCAAACTCCGTATAATAGCGATTGGCCAGCTCCTGCTTTTTGCTATCAAAAATATTCTGCTGCAGTTCTGTCAGCTGCTTATAGGCCCGCATGCTGTTCTGAGGTTGATCCAATTTCTCATAAATTTTTGCTTCGATTCGGATGAATCCCGCCAGTGTATCAGGAGCTGTTCTTTGTTCGAAGTAGGCCTTCCACTTTTGTGTGAGACGCAAAGCCTCTTCACTGTCACCCAGGGCCAGTAGACTGGAAGCCATAGTGAGGTCGATGTTCGCCAGACTGCTCTGATCGTCAAATTTAGCAAAGATTGGACGCGCATTGCGAAGCTTAGCGAGAGCTTGTGCATACCGACCCTGCTTCATCAGTATGATCCCAAGGCCCTGCGTAGAGCTGGCAATTCCCAGCTCATCTTTGATGGCTACCGCATGATCGATGGCTTTATTATAGGCCGAGACCGCGTCCTCCAGCCTTTGCGCTTTGGCCAGGAACTTGCCATAATTTTCATAAGCGATGGCCCCAAGAAAGTGCAGACCATACTTATCGAAATAAACAGTGATCTCCTCGTAAATCTTGAGGGACTCCTCGACATGTTGGCCGTTCAGATCGTAAAGTAAAAAGGCGATGTTATTGAGCGCCGCAAAGTAGCGAGTGTTGTGCGGAGCATCCTTAAGTTCAATTATAGCCTTGTGCAGAATTTCCAGAGCCTCATCACTACGGCCCTGGCGATGAATTTCGCTCGCCTGATACATCATCACATGCACCTGCATAATGGGTAGTCGGGCGGCTTTGGCAGCACGGGCCGCGGAATCCAAGGCCACCTGGGCGCCTTTGAAATCGCCTTTATTCGAGAGAATAGCATGCTGCTGAATCAGAAGCTGGCCATAACTGTCATAATTATCCGATGCGGCCGCTTTATCGAGAGTTTGTTCCAGGATGCGGGGAACCTGCGTCAGGTCACCGATGTGAAAGAATGCGGCATTCAATTTGCTCGCAGCTCGCAACCAGAGTTTTAGGTTTCTTTCAGGGGCTGTCTTATTGAATATTTTTTGATAGACGATGCTCGCCTGGTGAGGATCTCGGTACAATAGATCCTCGACCTTATCGAGTTCGGCCATATCCGAATCCGATTGAGCCCTGAGGGGTACAGACATCCAACATGCAAAAATGCATAAAAAAAAGAGTTTCATTGAAAAAATAGGCTTCATCAAGGTACCGCCTCACACCTGCTCTTTCGTCAAATATGGCGAATACCTTGCACATGAATACTTACTTTTAGGTACAGTAGGGGGAACACGCAAACGAAAGGGGCGACATACGTTATGTTCGCAAGACTTGCAAAATCTTAGCCTTTCATCCTCCAACTCTTTCGAAAGTATCAGTTCTACTCACCTCGAGTCATTCTCAATTGCCCGGTACCGAAACTGCTGAACAATAGAATTTTCCCTGATGAATCGACAGAATAGCGAGAACGCAGGATCATACTGTCTCTTGCGGTAGGGCTCAACCAAACTCCGGCGCGATCGGAGCGAAGCTCGCAGCTCGCGTTCGTGAGGTTATACCAAGTATCGCTCTGCCACTTGCTGAATCCGCAGCTACCAACTTGCGAAGCGCTCTCCGCAACAATCTTGTTGGCCACGAGCGCATGGACTTGCCAAAGGCTAGATTCAAAAAATTCGTTAGCAACCCTATAACGAAGATAGAATTTCACATTCATTCCAAGCTGAGAGCAATTGCCATCGGTAAAGAGTTGTTGTCCCAGGACTGCTTTTCCTGGATCAAGAAGCAAAGTCCACTGGAGACTTCCATTCCCCGACCTTATACAATCGGAACTCCAGAAATCTATGAGCCGCGGGTCATCTAGTTTTGAATCCGGCATATCACTGGGCACGAGCGAGAGAGGAGGCGAGCTCAATCGGGGTGTCGGGGCAGATGCATCCTGGTCGCGGCCACAAGCCACTACCAGTGATAAGGCACTGAAAATAATACATATTGTTAAATTTTTCATGAAGGATGTTCCTGCTCAACGGGTTGATTGCCAGCCCTAAGAGAACATTGAGCTCTATTTATTGCAGTGACCCGCCTTTCTAAAGCGCATCGAACCGTTTGATTCCTCTTCCTATCAGCCAAAGACTTGGTTCCAAACACCATAAAAGGTATAATGTTACCAGTGCCTTACTGGAAGGGTGACTGTTTGCCAAACTTTAGAATACTCTCCGTAGTCCTCATCTTGCTTTGCCTAGGGATAACCGAACGCAGCGCTCAGGCCATGCCTCTCGCTCCAGTCGTTCAGCTTCACGATGACAATCGCCAAGATCCTCTTGTTCGACTCCCTTCGAACTGGAATATGGTTTGGAAGCGCTTTATCGTTCCCGGCCAAGTTCCGGATGAAGTGAGCGGCGTCATCAAATTGCCCAAAGTATGGAACGGGATGGAAGTGCTTGACGATGGCAAAGCCGTGAGCTTACCAACCTTAGGCTATGCCAGCTACATCTTGAGATTCACAGGGCTTGCTCCAATCACAGAGGGCTATGACGTCGAAATTCTGGGTGTCAGTAGTGCTTTCCAAGCCTTTTTATACCCCGAGGACAATCCGCAGGATCAGGTCAAAGCACGGAGCGGACAGGTAGCAGAAACTCAGGACATGCTGCCGAGTCGAATCACGCGAACTCTCCGTTTTTATCCTGCATCGCCCGATCAGGTCTGGGTGTTGCTCATTCACGTCAGTAACTTCGCTGCTTACAAGGGTGGAATCTGGGGAGTACCGATCGTCGGACCAAGCCAGGCTATTGATCGCATGCGCATCAATCGAGCCAGTCTGGAGCTATTCTGTTTGGGATCCACTTTTTTTGTGGGACTTTACAGCTTAATGATGTACTTCCGCAGACACGAAGATTTGGCAAGTCTGGCTCTCTTCGGATCGGCAGTCTTTGGAATCCTAAGAATCCTCAGCACAGGCGATTGGTTCTATACCTTGGTCGCTGAAGAAGGCTACTTTGTCTTCGCACTTCAGACCGGAATTGCCTATATTACAGTGGTATTGCCGGTCATATTTTTGCTGTGGTTTTTTCATTTTTCGTTTACCGAATACTCGTCGCTTCGCTTTGTCAAAATAATAAGCGCTTATGCTCTGCTTTTAACAGCTTTGACAATCATACTACCGCCAACCATCTATATGAGATTCTTGGTTCTCTATCAGATCCCCTTTCTCCCCATCGCTGTCTACTGCACTCGCATTTTCGTCAAATCATTTTCTACATCGTCTATCGGCGTCAGCTACTCTTTTGCAGGTGTTGCCGTCCTGGGCGGTACGATTGTTTATGATATTCTCATTAGCCTGGGTCGAGTGGATCCACCCTATATCACTCAGTTTGGAGTCCTCTGCTTCATGTTCATGCAGAGCCAAGTCGTAGCCCAACGCTTCAGTCGCGCCTTTCGCTCGGCTGAGCATCTACAAAAAGAGTTACAAATTGAAGTTGAAGAACAAACCGCACAGATCCGATCGATTATGGATCATGTGCCTGAAGGGATCTGCTTGGTGCATCCGGACCTCACCATTCAAGGGCATTATGCCCATCATTTAGAACATATATTCGAGACTTCACACATTCAAGGCGCTCCGATTCTCGATCTTCTCTTTCAAGGGAGTCGGCAAAATTCGGAATCAATTGCCATAGCCGAAAGCTGCCTCAGAGCCTGTCTGGGGGAGGACATTATGAATTTCGAAATCAATCAGGTTCATTTTCCTACTGAAATCGCCAACGAGAACAATGGCACTTGGCGCATACTCGAAACCAATTGGCATCCAATGCTGGACCAACACAATAGAATTGAAGCCTTTTTGCTCACGATACGAGACATCACTCAAGTCCGCCTTCTCGAACGACTCTCTCAGCATAAAGACCAAGAGCTGCAAATGCTGCTTGAGCTCTTGAATGGTGAATCCGATAAGCTACGGACCTTTTGGCATCACACGCTAGGCGAACTCACCCTTCTTTTAAGGCTCTTCGACGACAGATCCATGAAATTTGCTGAGACTCTGCCCATAATTTTTCGACAGCTCCACACACTCAAAGGCGTCGCCCGTTCCTTTAAACTCACTATTTTTTCCAAGTTTTTGCATGATACAGAAAGTCTTCTGAGCGAAGTGCAAGCCAATCAGAATGCACCATCGGCCCAGACAAGCCTGCAATCCCGCCTAGCCGAATTGCAGGCTTTAGCCCAAAATTATCAGATGCTTATGAGTCGCAAGCTGGGTCCACAGTTGGATGCGGGACTCATCGGAGTGGCGACCCAGGATATCCAGGACCTCGAGCAAATCACTCAAAAAACTTCGCAGCAAAAACTACCCAGCGCAGACTTCGATTCGATGAAAAACGCCCTAGCAGTGTTTTGCTCAAAATACCTCTACAGATCTTTTTCACAGCTGATCGACGATTTTCGTCCTGATTTGGATGCGGTTGCCAGCGAACTCAAAAAACTCCCCGTAAGCATTGAAGTCCTCGGACAGCCTCTTTTAGTAAGCCTGCGTGGGGAACACATGCTTCGCAATATCCTCATGCACCTTCTTCATAATGCATTGGATCATGGGATAGAGACTCCAGCGGTTCGACGTAAAAGGTCCAAACCCGAGCATGGCCAGATCACTATCAAATGGGAAAGCGGCCAAGAGTTCTATAAGCTGACTTTCGCTGACGATGGTCAGGGTCTCAATGTGCAAAGCCTAAGGGCCGCTGCACTGAAAAAAGGCCTTGCTATCGATATCAGTGATTCCATTATTGCTGAATATATTTTCGTTCCAAACTTTTCCACCAAAGAAGAATTGAGTACACTCTCAGGAAGAGGGGGTCGGAATGGATGCCGTGAGATCTTTGGTCCTGGAGCAAGGCGGAAAGATGAACATCATCTTATCTCAAGAAGGTCGCAATGCGTGGGGTTGCATTCCTTTCGTCCTGCAGTTGGAGTTGCCTAGTACCTTATTTCAATTGACCGAATTAAAGTCTCAAGCAGGGCAGAGTTTGATAGCTTGAGCTGAACGGCTGCCCTTAGAATAGTCAGTGACTCGTCCAAACGTTTTACTTAGAACGAGCAAAGAGCTCCCGATACCGATGGCAGTAGGGAACATCACCTTTGCTTTCATAGTAATTCTGATGATAATCCTCCGCAGGCCAAAAGGTGGTTCGCGACCTCAGTTGGGTCGCAACTTTCATGCCTTTGGCCTTCAGCTGATCAATTAACTCCCGAGCTAATTTCTCTTCACTTTCATCCTGATAGAACAGGACCGAAAGATACTGCGAACCGATATCTGGACCTTGCCCATCAGCCTGGGAGAAGTCATGGGTTTCAAAGAATACCCGCAGAATTTCGATGAGATCCACTTGCACGGGATCGTAGGTGACCTCTATCGCTTCCACATGACCAGTGCTTCCAGAACAAACCTGTTTATAGTTTGGATTGTCGACATGCCCGCCGCTATATCCAACTTTGCTATCCAAGACCCCTGGCACACGAGCCAGAAAATATTGCGTTCCCCAAAAACATCCGGAAGCTAAAACCACACTTCGAATCCCGGGAACTTTATGCGGCTCGAAGCTCAACGAAACGCTGTTCACACAGTGCCTCGTATTTTTCGGAGTGAGACCTTCACCTTTAAACACATGACCCAGATGAGCTCCACAAGCTTGACAGACAATTTCGGTCCGCTGGCCATCAGCATCGGGCTTATGGGCAACCGCACCCGCAATCTCGTCCTCAAAACTTGGCCAGCCGCATTCCGAATGAAACTTATCTTGACTCTTGTAAAGAGCCGCGTTGCACTTTTTGCAGTGATAGACCCCTGGAGTGTCCGTGTTCACGTAGAGCCCGGTAAACGGTCTCTCGGTGCCTTTTTGTTCGATCACATAGCTTTCAAAGGGAGTCAATCGCCGTTGTGACATAATCTACCTTGCTTGATTATTGATATTTAACTGTGAATTTTCAGGTGAATTCTACGCTGAAATTCATGGCTAAAATCCTAGTATTTCAGTCAACTTTCCGCAAGACGCCATTTATCCTTTTCCCATCAGCTCATTACAAATGTTTTACAAGCCGGGTCGAGTATCCTATTTTACAGTGAACAACCGTGAGCCCTTTAAACAAATTGAGCGACGGCTCACAAAAGTATATGTAGATGAACTGAGCCCCCAACACCGAAGGAAGATTCCCATGCGTTATGCCGAATTTCTCGAACGCACGTCATTTAATAAGCAAGAGCTGATCGCCCACGCTAACGGACTGCTCGTCGAAGACGCGCCAGCGCCAGAGTTTGGTCGCCTGCCGGCACCGCCGTTCCTGATGTTCGACCGCATCCCAGAGCTGACGCGTAAGGGGTCAACCGGGACCATAGTCGCCGAGCAGGATATTCAGCTGGATGCTTGGTATTTCCAGTGCCACTTCAAAGGCGACCCGGTTCAACCAGGCTGTCTTGGACTGGATGCCGTGTGGCAATTGATCGGATTCTACTGCTTTGCCAATGGTGGCCAAGGCAGCGGGCGTGCTTTGGGCTGTGAAAGTGTCGAATTTTTGGGTCAGATTCGGCCCTATGACAAACTAGTCCGCTATGAAGTGACGATTCGGCGTCTTTCGATACTCAAGGGCAAAGGGGCCGCAATTGCCGTCGGTGACGCTCGCGTTCTTGTTGACGGCGTACCCATCTACAACATTAAAGGCGCCCGTGTGGGCAGCTTTACTGGTATAAACTATCCAGATTATCCACTCGAATCCGCCAATTCCCATGGCGGCATCCTGGTTCGTTCATAGGGGGAACTTGATCATGACTCTCGCAGCATCGAATAGCGACACGACCGATCAGATTTTATCTCTGTTGCCGCAGCAGTATCCCTTTCGATTCCTCGATCGCATCACCTTTGTCGACAGTCAGAAAATTGTGGGCGAATACACCTTCGACCCCAAGTTGCCTTTTTATCAAGGTCATTTTCCAGGACATGCGGTGACCCCACCCAGTATCCTCATTGAAACTATGGCCCAAACCGTGGTTGTCGCCATGGGATTGCATCTGATTGAGCTGGATAAACATAAAAACGCTGGGCTTGACCCATCTGAATATGTGACGCTTTTCACCGATCAAGAGACCGAATTTTTTCGGCCCGTTTTGCCGGGCGATAAGGTCCTTATACACGGTGAAAAATTGAGCTGGCGTTTCCGCAAAATTCGATCGAAGGCCTCGCTTTATCTGGCCAGCGGCGAACTTGTCGCGACCGGTATTCTGTCTGGCATGGGAGTGAAAAAACAATGAATAAAAGACGAGTCGTTATCACAGGAATGGGAGTTGTGGCACCCAATGCCCACGGCCTGCAAAACTTTTCCCAAGCTCTCCGGGAAGGTCAATCAGGACTGAGACACATCGCCAAACTGCAGGAACTTAAGTTTGGCTGTCAAGTGGCAGGTGTACCGCAGAATATTGAATCCATTCAAGCCAATTACTTCAGCGCCGACGATCTTTTGGCGATGAATGCCGCTATGGTCTTCGCTTGTATCGCCGGCATCGATGCTTGGCGTGACGCTGGACTGACTTTACCGCAGTGGGACGAAGACGTTCTCAATGAACAAACTGGTGCCATTGTCGGCACCGGCATTGGCGGCGTCGACACTCTGGCAGAAAAAGTTGTGCCGATGACCAACAGTGGCCAGGTTCGTCGACTCGGCAGTACGATGGTCGAACAGATCATGGCGAGTTCAGTCAGTGCCCGCTTCGGTGGACTTTTTGCTTTAGGCAACCAAGTAACCACCAATAGCAGCGCCTGCAGCACCGGCACGGAAGCCTTGATCATGGGTGTCCAAAGAATTCGCGACGGGCTAGCTGATCGTATGCTAGTCGGTGGCGCAGAAGGGGCCAACCCATATGTTTGGGCTGGATTTGATGCGATGCGTGTACTCAACCGCAATAGCAATGAATCGCCTTCGCAAGCTTCCAGACCTCTCAGCGCCACAGCCAAAGGCTTTATTCCTGGCAGCGGCGGCGGTATTCTCGTCGTTGAAGAGCTGGAAACAGCCTTGAATCGCGGAGCACGTATCTATGCCGAAGTTTTGGGCGCAGCTATCAATTGCGGCGGTATGCGACGCGGAGGAAGTATGACCGCACCCAGCGCCTATAGCGTGCGACGTTGTATACGGAGCGCTCTTCTCGATTCAGACATTCAAGCCCATCAGATCGACTATATCAATGGTCACTTGACCGCCACCGGCGCCGATCCCTTGGAAGTCGCTAACTGGCAGTCAGCCTTAGAACTGCCAGCAGATAAATTTCCTTTGATCAACTCAACCAAATCCATGATTGGTCACGCGCTTGGTGCCGCTGGAGCCCTGGAAGCGATCGCCACGGTTCTGCAGCTTTCCCAAGGCTTTGTGCATCCTTCTCTCAACAGCGAAGATTTGCACCCGGACATCGTCAGCATAGCGGCGAGTATTCCGCAAAAGGCCATTGAACGAAACATTCAAGTCGCTGCTAAATCAAGCTTTGGCTTTGGTGACGTCAATAGCTGCGTTGTCTTCCGCAAATGGGCTCAATGATCTGATTCCTCCTAGTCCGGAGACTCCTTTCGGGGTCTCCGTTCTGCAGCCCCCTTGTCCCCCAACATCAAGCACTATGACGTATAAAGAGCCCGATGCATGGTGAGCTTGCAAGCCTTGATATTCGGTGTTTTTCCGTAATAGTTCATCAGAGGCCTCTAGCCTTTCGACTGGGATTGCTGTAAATCCGAGACAGAACAGAATCAGCCCAGAAAGAACCCCTGATGGAAAATCGATCAAGACCCAGACTCCTCACTCAGGCACTCTGTGGATTTGGACTCAGTCTCGCTTTATCTGGCATGCTTGCGTTGTCCTTTTCGGCGAATGCGGCGAGCAATTCATTGAACTGGACCACAGCCGTTCAAGAAGCCAGTCGCAACAATGCCGAACTGCGTGCCGCCGAAGAAAACTTGCAGGCGGCTCAAAGCACTGTCCAGGTTGCACGCGCCGGTTACCTGCCTTCCATTGATGCTGCTTTCACGGCGAGTTTGAACGGCAATGACAGCTCCAAAGCTACGCTTGGCGATCAATCATTCAATAGCTTGAATGCCAAACCTTACGACAGCTATTCCGCGTCGATAACTGCCAAACAAAGTTTGTTCGATGGATTTGCAACCAGTTCGCGCGTGAGTCAAAGCCGAGCTCAATTGCGAGAATATGAACAGCAGGTGGCTGCACTCAAGGCACGCGTCAGCTATGACTTAAAATCAGCCTATTCAGGCATGATGCAGGCCCAAAGATCGCTTAAGCTCTATTTGGATATTATCAAACGACGTCAGGAAAACTTGCGTCTGGTCGAGCTTCGCTTCGCATCAGGACAAGAAAACAAGGGAGCAGTGCTCCTTTCCGAAGCCTACCTGAAGCAAGCTCGCTATGAAGAAATGCAGGCTCGAGACAGCCTTTCTGTCACGCGGGCCCGGCTCAATAAAGTTCTCGGTCGCGCCGACGACAACAGCTATGAACTGCGGGATGATATCCCTACTCGGGAAGCACCAGGAACAGCAGATTTTGTGAGTCTGGCTCGCAACACTCCGGAATTTAGACTTTATCAAGCCCAAGAGGAAGAAGCCTCAGCCAGCCTCGCTCTGTCCAGGGCTGGATACTATCCCACAGTCGGGCTCACCGGTCGCGTGGGACGTCAGGATCAAGACTTTTTTCCGAACAATGAATCCTGGTCGATCAGCATGACTCTCACTGTTCCCCTCTTTTCAGGCGGACGAGATTACTATAGCCGCGCGGCTGCCCAAAATAAATTAACAGCCTCTGGACTCAATCGCGAAAACGGGGAACGCGACCTAGTTGCCAAACTAAAACAGGCGCAAACAGGCTTTGTGGAGGCTATTGAAAAGCTTAAGGTCGATGAGAGTTTTCAAAATGCGGTCACCCTAAGGGCAGAGATAGCTCGAAGCAAGTACAACAATGGTCTGACAACCTTTGATGATTGGGATCTGATTGAAAACGACTTGATCAATCGGCAGAGGGCCGTGCTCTCTAGCCAAGGCAGTCGAGTTGTTGCGGAAGCAGCATGGGAACAAGCGCAGGGAAGAGGAGCACTGCAGTGAGTCAAAGCAAATCAAAATCGCGTGTTAAACTTTGGATAATGCTGGGTCTCCTGGCAGCGCTTGGAGCGGGAGGGTTTTTTTACTTCAGCAAAAAGCGTAAAACGCAGGCCGTCCCTTACAAATCAATGGTCGTCACCAAACAAAAAATGCAGCTCACGATTCTTAGCACAGGCATCGTTCAGCCGGAAAATAGACTAGAAATCAAACCACCTATCGCCGGTCGAGTCGAGGAAGTTCTGGTTGCCGAAGGTGCTACTGTGAAAAAAGGCCAAATCCTGGCCTGGATGAGTTCAACGGAACGGGCAGCCCTCTTGGATGCTGCGCGTTCAAAGGGCGCCGCAGAAGTCAAACGCTGGGAAGAACTGTATCGCCCTACACCGATCATGGCTCCCATCAATGGAACTATCATTCTGCGCAATGTTGAAGCCGGTCAAACCTTTTCATCGGCTGATTCCGTCTTCTCCATGTCCAATCGCCTAACGATTAAGGCTCAAGTCGACGAAACAGACTTAGCCCAGATTCGCAAGGATCAATCGGCAACGGTTATCCTCGACGCTTACCCCACCCAAACGATTACGGGGAAGGTGGAAAAGCTGGCCTATGATTCCAAAACAGTCAGCAACGTCACCACGTATACCGTCGATGTTCTGCCGACCCAGACTCCTGATTTTATGCGCAGTGGCATGACTGCCAACGTAACGTTTTTGGTGTCAGAAAAACTCGATGCCCTGACAATTCCCAGCGAAGCTTTGAAGTATAAAATGGGCAAGCCGTCGGTGTTGATTCCCAATGCCAAGGATCCGCTCAACCCCACTGAGTCGGAAGTCAAGGTGGGAATTGTTGACGGTAAGTTGACCGAAATCCTCGAAGGTCTCAATGAAGGTGATACTGTGCTCGTGGCCGATTTGAAGGCCATGGGCGAAGGCGTGAAAGCCGGCGGCAATCCCTTTATGCCGTTCGGCGGACCACCCAAGAAAAAGGAAGGCAAGTAAGAGCATGCTCGAACTGCGAGGTATCAATAAAAGTTACCGCATGGGCGATAGCACCGTCTATGCTCTCCGCGATGTTTCGGTCAAAATCGAAAATGGCGACTTCGTGGCTATTATGGGGCCGTCTGGATCAGGCAAATCCACGCTGATGCATATCATGGGTTTACTTGATGTTCCTGAGTCGGGATCCTATCAAATCGATGGCCGAGAAGTTTCCCAACTTGCTGAAGATGATTTGGCGGTTCTTCGGCGCAAGGTCTTGGGCTTTATTTTCCAGCAGTTCAATTTGCTACCAAGAATGAGCGCGGTGCAAAATGTGTCCTTACCGCTGTTCTACTCGGAAGGTCAACTGAACACAGGCAAAGGCATCAAGCTTTTGGAAAAGGTCGGTCTGGGCGAAAGAATGTGGCACAAGCCCAACGAACTTTCTGGTGGCCAGCAGCAAAGGGTGGCGATCGCTCGCTCGATGATCAATGCGCCTTTGATGGTGCTGGCGGATGAGCCTACTGGAAATTTGGACTCGAAGAGTGAAAAAGAAATCATGGCTCTGCTCAAGACCTTAAACGAGCAGGGTATCACAGTCATTATCGTGACTCATGAAGACGAAATCGGCCAACAGGCTCGCCGTTTGATTCGCATGCGCGATGGGGAGATTCAGTCCGACGAAAGGCTCAGTCCTTTGCCGCTGGTCAGCAATCCACCCAAACTCACAGATGGTGATCTTGAAGGCGGATCAGGGCTCAGTCATATCTGGCAGCATTTTGTGCAAGGAATTAAAACTCTGGCGGCCAACAAGGTCCGCACGGGCTTGTCGATGCTGGGCATACTGATTGGTGTGGCCGCGGTCGTTGCTATGTTAGCTCTGGGTAAAGGCGCTCAGTCAGCGATCGAAGGACAGTTGTCATCTTTAGGTTCCAATCTCTTGATCCTGCGGTCAGGAGCCTCGCGCGGTCCTGGTGGTGCCATGTCGGAGGCCGGAGCCGCAACACGATTTACCGTTGAAGACGCGCAAGTCATCGCCGGACAGATCAAAGGCGTGAAGACGTCCACTTCCAATGTCAACGGTCGAGGCCAAGTGACATTTGGTAATAAAAACTGGTCCACTTCCATTATCGGGGCCGATTCATCCTATGCACGCATGCATAGCTTGGAACCCGACGTCGGCAGGTTCTTCAATGATGAAGATAACAAGAAGCGGGCTCGTGTGGCCGTTATCGGTCGCACCTTGGTTCGAGAGCTGTTTGAAGGTAAAAATCCCATCGGCGAGATGATCAAGATCAACAAGGTCAATTTTCAGGTGATTGGCCTTCTCCCAGAAAAAGGCGCCAATGGTTTCCGCGATCAGGATGACCAGATTTTGATGCCCGTCGAAACCGCCATGCACCGGCTGATGGGCAAAGATTATGTGGATTTTATTGAAATTGAAGTGGAAAACGCCGCAGCCATGGACGATGTCCAGGAAAAAACCCAGGACCTGCTCTATGCGCGAAAACGTGTGCCTGTTTCCAAACAGCAGGATGCTTTTACCATTCGCAACATGGCCGATATCCAAAACGCTCTGAGTCAGAGCACCAAGATTATGACACTCCTTCTATCAGTCATTGCTTCGATTTCGCTCTTAGTCGGGGGCATTGGCATCATGAATATCATGCTGGTCTCTGTCACCGAAAGGACTCGCGAAATTGGTCTGCGCAAGGCGATTGGAGCAAGGCGAGCGGATATTCTCTGGCAATTTTTGATCGAAGCCGTGGTGGTGAGTTTGGTCGGCGGTGTGCTGGGGATTCTGTTGGCGATTGTCATAACCACGACTCTGTCTGCCGTTTCGGGTTGGACCACAACGATTACCGCCTCGTCAGTGACTTTGGCCTTTCTTTTTTCGGCAGGAGTTGGAGTGGTGTTTGGGATCTATCCTGCTAGGAAAGCTGCTCGATTGAATCCAATTGATGCTTTGCGCTATGAGTGATTAGACTTAAGGCCCCGCCCAACGAAAACGTTGGGCTGGGTTTGCTCAAACACTCTCTCTCCGGAACCCAAAAATCACAGACTCACATAAACAAAACCCAAACACATTTCATCCTCAGTTCCTTCCCCCCAATTCACATCCCTGGGTGCTTTCATCTCCCCATGTTCCATAGGCTGATGGGCTTCAGAGTTATTGAAATGGCACTCAATATTCAGACTGTCTGATGGCTGTGCGGACACAAGATCTTTAAACACATAACTCCCTTGCCAATGGAAATCCCACGAAGGAATATTGAGCAAACAAGACCGACTGCCATCCTTATGCTGAAGACTCAGAGTTGCTTTTTCACCCAAAAGATGCATGTGCAATCCGGATGAATAAATCTTGAGGGCAGATCCGGCTGGAATTTTCCCATCCGTTGCTCGCGCCGCGGCGAACGACAAGGGCGCGGTAAAGCTATGTTTGACGTCCGCTTCACCCGCAGGAATATTCATGGTTCGGTTGCGAACCCAGGACGGATCGGTAAAGGGTAGAATAAAGGCCTCCATCTCCACTTTGTCATCCAGTTTCAGGAGGATCTTCGACTGATCGGCGGTAGCGGGAGCGTGATCCATATTGTAATGAACTTGCATCACAATCTTCGATCCTGGCTCGATCTTCAATCCAGTGTTCATTGGCAGATCGCGCCCGACTGTTCCAGGCGCCCATTGAGCCAATTGAGGCAGGCTGCTGGCGCTACCCAAAGGCCCAGCAAAGCAGGAATAGCCAGGACCCACTTCGGCATCATCGAGAGTTTGAACAGCATCCAACTGGTTGGCAGGAACCCGATAGGCGATCACATGATGCACAATTTCAGGTCGGCCCGGCTGCACTCCAAAGCCTGTGACAAACTTGGTTGATGTTTCAGGCCAATCCATCACGAAACATCGATAGTCGTCACCTTGATCCTTGGGTTTATAGGCAACAGCAGGTACAAGTTCTCGATCAACTCGAGAGAGTCCGCCAACGATCGCTGGAGAACTGCTTGCCTCATCAGGATTGCCGAGTTTGGCTCCAGAACTCGACCATAGAGCCAGCGTCTTGATTTGCTCTTCAGTCAGAGAGCGGTCTCCCTGATAGTCTCGACAGCTATTGTCGGCCAACCATGGCGGCATTGTCTTTTGCTGAGTGCTCGCAACAATCGAACGCTGCAAGCGCACAACCGTTGTCGGATCAGTGAGAACAAAGGGAGCCACTCCACCCGCTTGGTGGCAGCTCACACATTTACTATCCAAAATCGGTTTGACATCAGCGTAATAAGTCAATACGCGAGCTTCGGCATCAGCCACGCTAGGTGGTGGATTATCTGCTGTTTTGTTCTTGGAAGTGCAGGCAAAGACCCCAAGCGGCAGAAGCATTATCACAAAGCGAGTCAGTCGGTGATCCATATTCTCTCCAGACATTGAATTTGATGCACTGTAGAAGAGAAATATGGAGAGAGTGTGGAGCATCACCGTTTTACTCTTCCTTACGGCTTTTTAAGCGCCTGGATATTTTTGTCGGTGATCCCATAAGACGAGTCAGACGCGGCCTTGGCGTAGGCTGGACGACTCCATATGCGGTTCAGATAGGACTTTATGTGTTCATAAGCATCAAGCAGCTGCAAAGTGTTGCTAAAGTCCAGATCGAAGCCCATCATAAAGTCCGCTCCGGACAGCTCATCACCAAGGAAATACCGATTTTTCTGCAGATGCTTATCAATGAATTCTAGATGCGTTTTCAGTTCGCCATCAACAAAAGCTTGATAGGGAGCACTCTCGAGCTGCATGCGCTTCTGAAAAAGTCGCATCATGAGGGGCAGGCTGAAAGAGCCTTCTGCGTAGTGCATCCAGAACAAATAGTTGGGATACTCAGGACTCTCGACTGCCGGTGCCAAACGGCCTTTGCCATATTTTTGCACCAGATACTCGACAATGGCACCGGACTCGGCCAGAGTGAATTCGCCATCCTGAATGATGGGAAATTTCCCAAGGGGATGAATCGCACAAGCCTCCTGACCCGCGCGATTGGTTTTAAGATCACGCTCGGTTTTGACCAGCTCGTAAGGCAGGTTTATTTCCTCGAGCAACCAAACAATGCGATGCGATCGAGAACGGTTCAAATTATAGACTTTAATCGTCATGATAGCCCCATTAGTGGAAATGCATGATTCAAAGCAGACAACGGCAGGCAATCTTGGCAAAAATCTTCGCCCTTGCCCAGCAATACCATGCGGTCTAGCTAAGCATTCAGGGCACTTAGAATTCCGCTCAAGATGTCTTTTAGACGCAGTTGCAGCTACCCTGAATCCGTAATAGGTTCCAGGCCTACTCTGGCAAGGACCGAAAGTGGAAGGAGCCCCGCATGAGCAAAGCCTATCGCCGGGCTAATGTCGAAATCAGCAATATCTGCAATCTGAAATGCAGCTTTTGCCCGGAGGTCGATCGTCAAAAGCAAACCATGACGCCGGCTTCTTTCGAACAATTGGCAGCTCAGCTTGCGCCTTTGGTGGACGAGGTGTGCTTGCATCTCATGGGTGAGCCACTGAATCATCCGCATTTCACCGAGTTTGTAGCTGCCTGCGCGAAGTATGAACTGCCCATCAACCTGACGACTAACGGCATGCTCCTCAGCGGCGAAAGACGAACTTGGGCTCTGCATAATATTGTTCGCCAGGTGAATATCTCGGTGCATAGTTTCGAAGCGAATTTTGGACCACGAGATGTCAGTGCCTATATGGAGCGGGTATTTCAATTCACTCGCACAGCTCTTGCCTCACGACCCGATCTTTATATCAATCTGCGAGTTTGGGATCTCGAAGACCCGACGACTATGAACGATACCAACGCAGCTATTCGCCAGCATTTGCAGCAGGAATTTAGCATCGATCTTTCCGCGCTTAAAGTCGATATCAGGCGTCGCAAGAATGTCCCATTGCAAGGGCGAATCTATTTACACTTTGATTCCCGCTTTATCTGGCCCTCACCTCAGCTGCCGATTCGTGGTACAAGAGGCTTTTGTCATGGCCTCTCCAATCATTTCGGAATTCATGCCGATGGCACCGTCGTCCCCTGCTGCCTGGACAAGGAAGCTGTGATCAACCTGGGGAATGCTCTTGAACAGAATCTCACGGAAATCCTGTCAAGTTCCAGAGCAGAGTCAATGCGCCAAGGATTTGCCAAAGGCGAACTGCGCGAAGAGCTATGCCAGCGCTGCCCGTTTATTGAGCGTTTTGCCTCGAAAGCCAGAAAACTCGCAGCACAGGGACTTCGCGCCTCTCTGAGCTAAATCCGCACATTTTGCTTGACCGATAGGACATAGCTATCGCTAAAATGCTTGGTATCTCCAGCATTATTTTCCGAAGGATTTTCCATGAAAACTTTTGTGTCTCGCATCGGTGCTCTTTGCCTGTTGTGTTCGACCGGATTGGCCTTGGCCACTGAATTTGCCCCCTTGCCCAAGGGTTTTCGCAACTGGGTGCATACCAAATCCATGGTGATTCCAGACAAAACTCATGGGCTTTATGGTTTTCACAATATCTACGCCAACGCCAAAGCCTTGCCGACTTTGAAATCAGGAGGAACCTATCCTGAAGGCGCCAGTTTCGTGGTCTCTTTCTATGACGTGAAAGTTGAAGGAGGCGCCAGCAACCAAGGCGCAAAAATCATGGATGCTGTCATGGTAAAATCCGCCAAAGCAAAAAGCACCGGTGGGTGGGCTTACGGAGTCTACGATCATGCTGGCAAGAAAAAAGCCGTCGATGTCGTCAAGGGCTGCTATGAGTGCCATAACGCCCAAGCCAAGGCTAGCGATTATGTGTTTGAAAAATACATAGACTGAGGATAAGAGGAAGGGCTGTGAGATTCTCACATTCTTGCTGCCCTTTTTCGGAGTATCCCGTGCGTCTTATCACTTCATTCGCCTCTCTCTTCTGTCTTGTCCTCGCGACAGGCCCGGCCGCTGCCTATACCAGCGTAACTGGCGTCAGTAGCGGAGGACGTCTGACCGGTGGTCTTTTGCTTCAGGACACCACTTACCGCACAACACGCAAGTATGATGTCGACACCACCCTGCTGTTTGCCGGCTACAAAGCGGCTCTGTCGCCTAGATTTGCATTGGGCGGCGGACTGGGACTGGTCCTCGATGGCGAGTTGGGCCAGGACTATAGGGCCAAAGACGGCAGCGGCCTGCAGCTGTTTCTCGACGGTCAGTTTGAAATCAAACAATGGGGTAAAAACGCCCTCCTTGGCACCTTTGCCTTAACCCACGACCGCTACACTTTTAACGAAGATATCCTCGGTCGAAGCATCGATCTCGATTTCACCATGACTGAAATCAAAATCGGCGGACTCTTTGTCCATCGCATCAGCAGCGCCTCCCTCTACGGCGGATTGGAAGCCTATCTCTACACAAAAGGCGATCTGGAAAATAGCGTCGACTCGGTCAGCACCAAACGCGATGATCGCTTGAACATTCGTCTGGGCGGAGCCTTTGCCGTCGACTCATCGATCGACCTCAGGGCCGAACTCTTCCTCCTTAGCGAACAGACGGTCCTGCTTGGAGCCGATTTTAGACTCTAGATATCCCGGGCGAAGGGACCTTCGCCCGCATAAGGAAGATTCCATGCATCGACAGGCTATCCTCCAGCTCTTGACGTCTTATGAGCAGACTTGGGCTCAGGGCGGCTTCCCCTACCCTAGCTACGAAAAAGCCGAAGAATTGGGTGCACTCAATCGATTGCGTGAGTTTGTCCTTCGAGAAAGCGACTGCTTCGAAAGAAGCTGCGTAGAAGGTCACATCACCGCTTCAGCTCTGGTGACCGATGCGCACTGCGAAAAGGTCCTTCTGACATTACACGCCAAGCTGCATAAATGGTTGCAGCTCGGAGGCCATGTGGACGGCGAGACGCTGGTACACCAAGCCGCTCTTCGGGAAGCACGGGAAGAATCCGGACGTCCGGAAGTCGCGTTCTTCCCCTACGAGCACCTTTTGCCAGGACCCTCTTTGCGTATAGGTCCCTTGCCTTTCGATCTGGACATCCACGCGATACCAGCACGCAAGAATGAAACGGAACACTTTCATTTTGACCTTCGATTTCTCTGCCAACTTGATCCTGAAATGCCTTTTGTCATCAGTGAAGAATCGAAGGATTTGCGCTGGTTAAGTCTTAATGACGCCAAAAACCTGACAGAAGAGCGGAGTATGCACAGACAATTTTACAAATTGCAGGCCCTCCGCGAGCGACTCTTTTCTCACTAAAATCTTGCCGCCAGCTGCCCGGCGAACGCTATCCAGCATCGTCCGGGGACTTGCACCCCCACGCAGCATTTCACGAGCCTCGCCGTCTCCTCATGAAACAGGAGGCCTTATGATTCGGCTGATTTCCATCGTGACGATAGTATTGACGTGTTGGGCCTGCAATCCCAGGCAGGGTCAGACCAGCCTGCTCCTAGGCGAGCAAGGGAACTGCGCTAAGATTTGGGCTCGTTACGCCGGTCAAAACATGCCATGCGAGCTGTTTTCGGACACCGGATTCCCGCGTCGAGTCGACGGCGTCGAAGTCACGATTGCTCACTACTCCGAAGGCTGGACAGCCGAGCAAGGGCAGGTTGACCTCCTTAAATTAGTCGGCGAAGCGGCCCTGGACGCGATTCCTGTCTTTAACGAGAGCCTCTGGTCCAACTCGATTTTCTTCAGACTTGTTCCTGAATTCAGCGATGATGATAGGGTGGCTGATGCGCAGCTCCCAGATGCCAGCGAAACTTGCGAAGTTCGTATTTATATGACCATGGAAATGGACAAGGATCGCATAAAACAGATTATAGCCCACGAAATTTTTCACTGTTTCGAGTTTAGCACCCTCGGCGGGCATCCGACTGAGGCCGGGAGTTACTGGCGGGAAGGAGCCGCGGAGTACTTCTCGAGCGTGATCTATCCCAAGACCAATACCGAGCATGATTTCTCGCCCTTATATCAGCCTGACGTCCCTCTCCATAAGCAGTCCAATCCCTATTCCACCTCGATTTTCTATCAGTCTCTCGCGGCTTCCGGGTTGGATAACTCCACAATTGCTCAAAGTCTCCAGTATCATCAGCTGAATTCGGATGCAGACAAAGAGCTCCAGACCCTGACCGTGAATTATTGGGATATGTCGCAACAGTTTCATAATTTCGCCAAATTCCTGGTTCATCGTGCTGTTCCAGATTCGGGTGGTGGCACGGTACCAAGCCCTGTCCTGAGCTCGACCGAAATTCCCGCCAGACCCGAATCAAATGAAGTGAAGCTCAGTGCTGTCCCCTTAACCGTCAACTACGGACACATGTTTCTGCCAGCCGCCAGTCGCACCAAATTAAGCCTGCCCTTCACCGCTGGCAAATCCAAGGTTAAGCTCTCGGTCCGTCTCAGGGGTGAGCCCTGGCAAGTGATTGAGCCGGGCATAAAAGGCGAAATCTCGATTGAGGTCCCGTGCGGAGTCGATCAGCGCAAGCTTGAAATCGTCTGGACATCCACCGCCAATCAAAATGAAGCGGTAACCTTTCCCCTGGAAGTAAGGCAGGATGGGGTCATGAGCTGCGACTGTGATGACACCTCTGCCGAGGTTGACGCCTGCCTAGTCGGAACCTGGGACCTCGATATCGATTCCATGCGGCATTATATGGATCAGATCAGCCAAGGCCAGATTCGAAACTTTCAACATTCAGGTGGAATGAATTTAGAGATCACAAGCAATTTCGGTCAGTTCAGCTACCAGTCTATGAATCTGAACTTTGATTCCGGAAGTGAAGCGAATGGCTGGCAAAGCACGAGTCATGCATACAACGGATATTTCAAATTCCACATGCTGATGCAGCGCAAGGGTGAGTTTTGCATGCGAGCGCAGGCGACGGAAGGAGGGCTCGTTTCGGAGACATCCCTCGGTCGCTATAATTTTACGTTCCGCGAGATTTACGATGGCGCCCAAGGTCAGGCTCGGTATCAGTATGTTTGCGATGAGCGGACCCTCAGCGTCAAGAGCAGTAACTTAGGCTTCACATCGCCAGAGATGATTTATCACCGGCGATGATGGCTTTACTGAAGTCCCTGGCTGCTGATCGGACTTTCGATATGTTCGGCAGCAGCGTTCTTTTGCACAATTGCATAGGACTTCCGCCCATCGACGCGATTCCAGCACGCAAAAATGAAGCCTAACACTTTCATTTTGACCTTCGATTTCTCTGCCAACTTGATCCTGAAATGCCTTTTGTCATCAGTGAAGAATCGAAGGATTTGTGCTAGTTGAGTCTTAATGACGCCAAAAACCTGACAGAAGAGCGGAGTATGCACAGACAATTTTACAAATTGCAGGCCCTCCGCGAGCGACTCTTTTCTCACTAAAATCCCCGGAAATTTTGAGATTTGTCGCCTGAAGCCGCCAGTGGGGCGGCTTTTTGTCCGAGCAGACTCTCGATTTCGGGTTGACCTCAACGAGCGGGATTGCCTATGCTCGCCTTCACAGCTGTTAACACCAACATGAGGCATGGAGGATCTGGGATGTTGAAATCCGCAGCGTTCGTTGCAGCCCTGCTCTTGATGGGATCACAAGCTGTCGCCGCAGTTCAGGGACTGTATGGCAGCGAATGTCTCAGTGTCGAGGGATTATCCGCATATAAAGACCTTGCTTTTGATGGCGAGAATCTGAAGCAAGTGCAGACAGTATTTGGCGATCAACTTTGCCAAACACCGGCCTACGACTTTATTTTCGAAGGACCTTATCTGATCGATGAAACGTTGGGCGTCTTGGACTATAGCTTCAACAGCATCAAGCTCCAGCCATTGACCTCTGAGGTTGCTGACAACTTCAATCACTATCAGCTTTGTGGCATTGATCACTGGGTTGTAAGCAGGGCTGAAAATGTAGCAGGTCTTGATTGTGGCGGCCAGGTCATCCCAGGGCTCGAAACATCCGTATACGACCGAATCAAAGAAAACAAAGACGACATTCAGATGGGCCGAGCAACGGACGAACTCGATGGAAGTTCGCCGGAGCAGAGACCTACCGCTCTGGATGACGTCATTTATCACGCCAAATAACGATTCAGCTGCTCTCCCAGTTTCCAGGAGACTGGGAAGATCAGCCATTTTCTTTACACCCCCATCATCAAGCTTTTTCTTTACAAGCCCCAGCCCCCCACCCTACTATGCTCAACACATTTCATATGCTTCGATTTCGTATCAAGGAGAATGCTGTATGGGTTTAAAATCTGCGCTTGTAGCTCTCGCTCTGACGATGCAAGGGTCCGCTTTTGCTGCTCAAGAGCTTACTTTCACCAATAAAGAAGTCAACGGCGCTAAAGTCTGGGAACCTTCCATCACGACACTTAAAGCCGGTGAAGATGTGGAAATCAAGCTCGTCAATACACTTAAAGATGTCCATGGATTTGAAGTTCCGGGTCTAACGGAAAAAATTGCTGTGCCAGCGAATGAAACCAAGATCCTGACGGTAAAAGCACCCAAAGCTGGGGACTATGAGTTCAAATGCCACATGCACCCGAAGCATGTGGGCGGACACGTTACGATCAAGTAAGATAACATAAACCTATTTGCTTTTCCGGAATGTGCCAGCCCTCAGTTTCTAAGAGGGTTGGGCTCATCTTGCCGATAGATAGCCGAAGTAGAATTCAAACCATCCCCAGCCGTCATTTGACAGCGAACTGTCTGAAAGACGGCCCCCCTGCACCGAAGTGTTCATACTAAAATCCTTTAAATCCTGTTTAAATCCAAACCGAGTGGTGTTACAAAGCTACCTACTGTTTTTTAGTAGGTCATTTTATTTTGAAGGCTTACCTTAATGAAATCATTATTTTTTATGCTTCTGCTTTCTGTGCCGGGGATGGGTCAAACTTACAAATCGAACTGCTCCAGTGCCGGTTGCGAGACCCTCCAGCGCATTCGCGGTGCTGCTGAAGGCCTTTACTTGATCGGTCGGGATAACAATCAAGTGAGCTCGGCCTTTGTCAGCAAAACCAAGCTCGCTGGCCTGACTCAAGACGCTTTACCCTCATTTATTCCCTATCAAAACGCTGTGGAAGGTGATGATGCCAAGCGATTGGCTGCTGTCAAAGAATGCGTGTTTATGAGTAAGGGAGCCTATGGTGAACACCTGTCGCAATACCAAGCAACCCGCGTGAGCGAGCCAGGTCCAGTTAATGAAATTTTAGATCTCCAAACCATCGCTGCCAATGCCTTCCTGCGCATCTTGCAAAAAATGGAAGGACAATTGCTGCGAACCGATCCGACAGCGCGCCTGCAGTATTCCAAAATCACCAGCATTCCTGATGTTCCCAGCTTTCCTGCTCAGTACGAAATTTTTGCTGCACCTTGCGCACTTTCCATCGAATGGAGCAATGCCAAGACAAGTGGCCAGCAGGCTTTGATTCTGCGCGCTGGCGTGACTGATTAAAGGCGGTCGGAAGCGAGATAGTCCTCCCGGTCCCGAGACCTTCATTACGGAAAACTCAAGGGACCTTTCAACTCGCTTCGAGGAACGGCCTTACCATCCAGCGTTTTCATAAACGCGACCAGATCAGCAATCTCGCTATCGCTCAAAGCCACTGGATCGTCCAAAAGAACATCATGCAGGGGATCCAAGGTCGCGGTCGGGCCGGTGATATGTTTAATAACCTTGGCTATACTGCCGACTGTGCCCGTGTGAAAATACGGCGAAGAGCGTGCCACCGAGCGCAGAGTCGGAGTCAGAAATGCTCCTCGATCCTCCTCCCTGCCCGTCACCAGGAATCGTCCTTCATCAGGACGCTTGCCGCTGCTGCCTGGAAGTGAAGTCGACATATTGTGAAAATCATAGTCGCTGAACATGGGACCATTGTGGCAAGCAATACAGCCCGCCTTGCCGACAAACAGATCCACACCTCGTTTGGCAGCATCAGATATGGCTGAATCATCTCCTGCATTCCAGCGGTCAAAAGCTGCATCTCTCGACACTGCGACACGAATATAAACAGCCATGGCTTTGCCCGTCAGACGCCAGATTTCTGCTGCACTCAACTGATCAATTTCGACTCCAAACGCTTCTTTGAAAAGAGGAATGTAGCCTGGAATTTCTTGGGTGAATTTGGTCCGCAGAGTCTCCTGTGCAGAAGCAACATCCACAACTTCCACATGCTCGGATGGAATTCCTTTCGAGAGGTTCATGTTCGCCTCGGCAAAAGGTAGCACCATCGCATCATAAAGATCTGTGAAATGCGAACCATCCCAGCGCAGCATCGGGGCATAGACCAAATTCCATAGAGAAGGCGCATTGCGAGTGAGGGACGGACTTAGATTGGGATACGATCGATCCGGCAAATCTGTAGCGGTCGATGATTGGAAATCTGTGGTCGCCGGATGACAGCCTCCACACACCATCGTTCCACTGCCGGACAAGCGAGCATCAAAATAAATCGTTTGTCCTAATTGTTTCTTGGCTTCCGTCGCCGGATTGTCTGGCCACTCCGGAAGCGGAGGAACAGGACCCAAGCGGGGAATGCGCAGACGAGTATCCTCCTGAATGACCCAAGTTTGGCTGGACTCCATGGTCCCAAGGGTTTTACCAGATGACCGATGCGGCAAGCACCTGACAAGAGCCAGTCCAGTCATCACAATAAGAGACAATACCCAAACACTTTTGGTCAGATGCCGCATGCTATATTCCTTTCTTCCGTCAATCTTTTGCTCTTTATGGAATAATCATAACGGTGTTGGTTAACGCTTTCATGATCTCTTCGAAGCTCGAATCCCCTGGCAGACGGTTGCTCAACTCAATGGCAGCATTGGCATCGCGCACATTCAAACGAACTAGGCCGTTGGAAAAACCTGGATCATCACCAAGAACGACACTGTCATCTGCCGTAAAACTAGCCAGATCACCTTTCACAGGAACCGGAGCTTCGCTAGGGTCACCGTTCCGAATATCATCAGTAATTGGAGTGTTCACATAGACGATCAGAACTGCATCATAGGGACCATTTTTGTAATGGGCAGGAGTCGTAAAATTGTAGCTCAGATCATCCCCCACAAAGCCCCAATGATAATCAATGGCTGGATCATTACCTGGCGAGAAGCCACCCGGAAATGTCGCAATCAAATACGGTTTTCCACGAATTGACTCGGCAGGGATCGTAATAGGAGATACCGATGTTGAAAGTAGCGTTACATTCCCATCCTTCTCAAGCAACTGCGACTTAATTTCAAGAGAGAAGCCTTCCTCTTGTCCAACTTCGGCTTGAATTCCTTTTCCAGAATGGCTTTCAGCAAAGCCAACCAGCGGACTCCATAGGGCAAGGACAGTGATCATTTTTTTAAGCAAAGCTGTACTCCTTCTTCAAAAATTTCCCTGGGCATGAAAAATAATGCAGATATATCCAAATCCACTCAATTGTCGGCTAGTATACAACCCAGTTGCGCATCGTTGTCAAGACAACGAACATGCAGGTCACTGCAGGAATTTTTATCTCTGCTTTGAATAACATTTTGAGCGATCTATTTTTTTGCCAGGAATTTTTTCGCTTAGCATCACCTGAAAGCCTTTAAATAAAGGCTCTTCAAACCGATACCCAACGTTAACTGATAAGGCAACATGGAGGTGAATGTGGAAAGAGACGGTAAGAATCTGTAAGTTTAAGCCAAGATCGTTGACGTTTTCGATCACGTCTGAGAAATAAACCTTAGCGAAGAATGGGACTCAACAATTTCTCAAATACTCAAGTATCGTTCAACAAGCTTCTGACTACATAACAATTTGCCCCTGAATTTCCGCCAAACCTATGGTAGCTTCCATTCCCGAATTGAATTCAAGGAAATCCTTCTCCATCCCATCGCTGAAGATTGTACCGTTTTCACCCATTTCCGACAAAATGCGCAGGGCATCTCCTCTGACAATCGACCCACTCAGAATGCTCGTGCCCGTCGACCGACTAGGATAGGGCTCACGGACCGAGAATAGCAGTTCGTTAGTATCCCAGGCTCGGGTCCAATTCTTAGTTAAAGCCTCATCGGGCCCCTTGAATTGTAGTATTTGCGAGGCACCAGTGACGATGCTTTTCATCCAACCGGTAGATCCTAACCCTGTTGAAATAATAATACCACTTGATGACTGCCTTTCCTGGCGATCTTGGAAAACAAGTCGGTAGCGAGCAGAGGCATGGCCTTTCTGTCCGACAAAGACATCGTTAACGGCGAGGAGAGTTTGGCCATCGTTCAAACGGACCTTGGCCATGGATACGGGTCGAATCTTACGTTTAGCTTGGAAGATTTCCGGAATGATTTTTGACAGATCCTTCACCAAAAAAGGTAGCAGAATGCCATCCCATCTTTTTTGGTCAGGGTTTACGCCAACGATAGGCTGGCCGTCTAGGTATTTCATGGTGTTCGCCACCAAACCGTCCTGCCCAATCACCACGACTAGGTCGTCTTTTGAAAAAATGAAATTCGGCAAATGGGATCGATCCAAGATGTGCAGCCGAGTAAAATCACTCAGCAGCGCTATAGCTTTACTGAGTGAATCTTTGTATTCGTGGTGCTCAAGGGCGATGTCGGTGAAGTCGCCTCCCATATGCTCAATATAGAATTTGGCCTGAGCCACCGTATTGTATCGGATGATCAGCTCGTCCAGCCGCGTTTGACGACGAACGATGACTATCCTGCGATCATTTATCACGTTGGTTCTCGCCGCTAGTCTGGAGAAGTTCGTTAAGAAGATCCGGCGTTACATTGAGTTGACCGATTTTGTCAGCCCGCTCAGCAATGCCCTGAAATGCCATTGCAATGAGTTGGTTGGACTGCATGCCTGATGTAAGGAGAACTTGAAGAATTTCCTTACTCGCCCCTTCAAAGGATTTCATCATGGTGCGGACGGCGAAAGCTTTGGCTTCAGCCTGCACATTTTCATTGGCGGTCTTCAGTTGCACGAGCTCTTTACTTTTCTCTTCCTGTTGTATTCTGAAACTCAAATCGGCTTCTGCCATTTCCTGTTTTTTGCTTTGAATCGCCAGATCAGCATTCATCTTGGCTTCCCGTATTTCTCTGTTCTTAAACTCCACAGCAATTTCAGTGTTGAGCTCGCTTTCGCGAATGGCTCTTTCGTTTTCCAATGCAGAATTGCGTCTTTCAAAAATGGCCAAATCAGATTCGCGCAGAATTTTTTCCCGGGTTTCTGCCTCCAGTGCTTTAGAAGTTTCGGGCTTGGGTTTGATGGCCAAGATGGATACGCCCTGAACATCAATGCCTAGTGCTTCTATGGTACTGTTCGTCTTGATGTCCGAGGCTATTTTTTGAACTAAGTTTTGCGAGGCAAAAAGGGCTTTCTTCAAGGGCAGATTTCGAATTTCTGTCTGCGTGATCACTTGGACTACATTGATGACCCGTTGAGACAACTTTTCGGGATCGTCAGAGTTATAAACTAGGCTTTCACTTTTTAGAGAATAATTTAACATTTTTGATAGTTGCAAAGGATTGGCAATCGAATAGACCAACTGCCCTTGGATGGTCACTTCCTGGAAATCAGTTGTGAGTTCGTTGAAAATGAAGCTGGCTTCGCGGGTGGCCGTCGGAATGGCTACTAAGCTGGTGGAAGGAGCATAGTAGAAAAAAGCGAGTCCTTCTCCCTGTTGTGTCAACCTCCCTTTGGAATATCGAAAAATATAGGTTCCAGGCTCAAATTTGGCGAATTTTATTCCGAACACAATGTTATCCTCAAAGAAGTTCACTTTCCAGCAAGGCTTCAAGCTTGAACCCGTGCTTGGATAGAGACACCAAAAGCCTCTCGTTATTGCGGATTATATTGCAAACAGAATCTCTACGTCAATCGAGGACGGGTCCGGGAAGTGCCTTGAGCCGGACAGTGCCGCTCGCCGCAATTTTTTAGCAGTCCATTCACCATCGAGTCGACTCTTACAACGCGTAGACAAGGCGCCAGCCATTGAAGGTGGCCTAGTCGAACTTCGCTTTCATAAAGTCAATAAAATCATAACCTTGTATCTAGCACTGATTTTGCATTCTCCCCTTAAATTTCAGAAATATTGGAGGAGTCAAAAGCATGAAAACGATTCTTTTTGTGTCGGTATTGCTGAGTCTAAACGCTTGTGTGACTCTTGGTTCCGAAAAGGAATACGAAGCCTACCTGGAAGCGTTTGTTGGCAAGAGCAAGAAAGTTCTTATTGGAAAATGGGGCGCACCTGTTCGCAAGTTCGATGTTGACGATGATGGTACTCAACTCATCTATGTGTATATCGAAGATAAGGGCGCGACTTGGAACCGATTTACCGATACCGCTGAAAACAGATCCTGCAAGACCGAGTTCACTATTGTCAAGAACGTAGTCAAATCATGGTCTTATGATGGGTACTGTGACTAACGCCTCAATTTTTTCTGATGTCTGCGAAAAAATTTCGGCATTATGAATATTGAATTCTATTTCGTTCGCCTGACTGAAGAAAAAGGAATCCAATGAAAAAACAATGGAACATTCGGCTCTTGGGTTCAGCTCTTCTGACTCTTTTCTATTGTTTCCTAAGCACAAGTTGCTGGACTTTTTATACGGACAATCCAACATACAAACCCGAAGTCACAAATGCCTATCAGGCTGCTCCCGCCAGCGCAGTCGGTCACGTCGAACAATGGGTTGGGCAGATGTTCGATGCTGAACTCTCCCTTGAGATATTAGACGGCAAGTGCCAAACACCAACGATTTATTCGGATCTTGAATTCCAGATTCGCCAGGGTGATAAAATCCTAATGAGACGTCAGCTAGACAAAAAATCCTTTCGAGCCAAAGTGTATCTCGAGAAAGGTGAATATCGGGCGCTTCTCATATCATTCTCACGTGGTCTGACGATTGCAGATAAGGCGTTTCTTTTTGAAGCCAACGACAAACGCATCTCGCTCGATGTAAGCTGTCGGAAATGATTGAGGGGGGGCTGATCCCCGTGGGTTCTGTCGCAAGAAAACTCTAGCATTTTGACTTAAGGTTAAGCAGTGAATTCAGGAAGAACCCAAACCTTGTATAGTCGGCTGAGCAGAATCTCCAATCACTTGGCTATCCATTTTCAATTCGACACCAGAAAGCTCTCGCCTCAAAGACTCGCGAATGAGGAACAAAAGTTGGTCGGCTGCCGCTTCATAGCTAAGTCCGTTCGGAACTCGAATATTCGATAGACAATTGCGACGACTATCTGGAAGGCCTAGTTGCGGCTGGTAAGTGAGATAAATACCCAAGCTGTCATGAGCACTCAGGCCGGGCCGCTCCCCAACAAAGATCACAGACAGTCTGGCTCCAAGTGCAGCACCAATAGCATCAGCAACCGCTACTCGAGAAAATGGTGCAAGGACAAAAGGATAGGGCCTATGTTGATAGAAAGCTTCCTGGCACAAACGGGGCAGAAAGATATCGAGAAACGGCTCGAGATTCCTTTGGATAGCATCGGTGGCCAGCCCATCACTCACACAAAACACCAATTCACTATCGAATGAAGGATCTGGGCGCAGAGCCTCACCTTGTAAGAGCTGCCATGAAGAATCTGACAGTTGCCGCCCTAAATCAGGTCGCATGAGATACTGATGCCGATCATTCACTGCCGTTTGAACCAGAAAACAGGGCCATTGCTGAGTGCGAAGATAGGTCTCCAAGCTCGTGACATTCCATACTCGCCAAAGACTATCTCGGGCCAAAGCTTGAGCTTCCAAGAGATTGAGTTGCTGCTCTGTGGGCAAACTGCTGCCATATCGCCCAAGTCCAACTCGAGCCTGAGTCAATGCCTTAAGATCATTCATAGATACCCTTCCGTTAGACCTTGCAAGAGAAGGCGATGCTGCGGCTTCGTTGTCAGCAAGGGTTGGCTCTTTTGCATCAATCCTTGCCCGATGAGCCAGGCTTCAAACTCAGGAGCCGGTCTGAGTCCCAAAACTTCTCTCAAGTAAAGCGCATCATGAAACGAGGTACTCTGATAATTGAGCATAATATCATCTGCACCCGGCACGCCCATAATATAGTTACAGCCTGCTGCTCCAAGCATAGTCAGCAACGCATCCATATCGTCTTGATCGGCCATGGCATGTAGGGTATAGCAAACATCGCAGCCCATCGGCAGCCCTAAGAGCTTGCCGCAAAAGTGATCCTCGAGACCAGCTCGAATGATCTGCTTCCCATCGGCCAAATACTCCGGACCGATAAAACCCACAACCGTATTCACCAAAAACGGATCAAAGGCCCGAGCCACAGCATAGGCTCGAGCTTCCATGGTTTGCGCATCCACAGCAAATGCGGCATCAGCGGACAGAGCTGAACCCTGTCCCGTTTCAAAATACATCACTTGCTGACTCGAAGGATTGCGACCAAGTGACAAAGCAGCACTCTGCGCCTCACGCAAAAGATCGAGCGACACCCCAAATCCTTGGTTGGCCTTTTCACTGCCGGCGATTGATTGGAACATCAGATCCAAGGGAGCCCCACGCTCAATGGCTCGCATCTGGGTGGTGGCATGCGCTAACACACAATTTTGGGTCGGTATTTGATTGATCTCTTGGACATTGGCAAGCAGCTTCAAGAGTTCGGCGACCCGATCAGGACTATCGCTGGCAGGGTTAATCCCAATGACCGCATCGCCACTTCCCAAAAGCAAACCATCCAGAATACTCAAGGCTATGCCCTTGGGATCATCCGTTGGGTGATTGGGTTGCAGGCGGGTCGAAAGACGTCCTGGCAATCCGACCGTCGAACGAAACCGCGTCACCACCTGACACTTGCGAGAGGCGAGGACCAGATCCTGATTACGCATCAGTTTGCAAACAGCAGCAACCATTTCTGGAGTCAAACCCTGCCGCAGCTTGGTAAGAGTTGCAGTATCTGTATCATGATGAAGAAGCCAATCGCGAAAACCCCCGACGGTCAAATGAGCGATCGGGCTGAAGGCTTCGTCATCGTGTCGATCGATAATGAGGCGAGTGACTTCATCACTCTCATAGGGGATGACGAGATCTTCAAGGAAAGTTGGTAGAGGCACATCAGCCAAACACCGCTGAGCTGCGATACGCTCGGATTCAGACACTGCAGCAACCGCCGCCAGTTGATCTGCCGAACGCAAGGGGCTGGCCTTAGCCAACAGAGTCTTGAGATCCTTAAATGCGAAATTCACGTTCCCAATCAGACTTTGGAAAGTCATCGACCGCCTCCAGTATCCCAGAGCTGTTCGGGGAGTTGTACCTGGACCTGATCATACTGCGAGGCCAAGAAAGATTTCCAGCTCGAATCGGATCGAGTTAACACTTGGACTCACAACGATGGCGGCAGTTGACCAGAACTAGAGACAGTTCGGCAACAGTAACAGAATTTATGGCCTTTTCAGACCAGCCATTCAATCAAGCGTACCTGACAAAGATATTTACTTTTGAAGCAATACCCTGCGCAGGTTTTCCAAATCATGCTGTCTTGCGTTGAACGGTAAATGGCCTTTTTTCCCTGCCTTCGTCTGGACTTCAAATCCAGTGACTACAGGAGAGCCCTTCACCTTGAGCACAACAACAGAATGCACAGCGAGACCTTTTTGTTCAAACCAACGCTTGATCTTTGCGGAACCCATAAACTTCCTCCAGCTAAATATACGCACCTAGGTACTTTCGGCTAAAGAGGGCTATAAAAGGCTTACCTTTAGGGAAGAATGTCAATTATTGGGGATGGATCGCCCAGACAGATAGATGGAAATGTCTGGTGCGATAGATCAATGTTTAGTATTTTTTCTTAGGTTGAAGCAGCGCCCAATCCTTTCGCCGGATCGGAGAGCCCGAATTCTCCTCTAGGCCTATAGTGATAACGACTGTTCACTTCTTTCAAGAGATGATTCGCGACAAAACCAAGAGCTAAAGCTCCGACCATCACATGCATCGTCACCGTATAGGCTTCCGCTTTTGGAACGCCATGATTGATTTGATACTCCCTAATATAGTTGACCAGGACCGGACCCAAAACACCGGCCACTGACCAAGCTGTCAATAGGCGGCCATGGATAGCGCCGACATGGAGAGTCCCAAACATATCTTTCAGATAAGATGGGATAGTGCTGAATCCACCTCCATACATGCTCAATACAATGCAAAATCCAGCATAGAAAAGCGTGATTTGTCCTGTGGGTCCTGTGAATGGAATCAGCGCATAAAGCACCATACCGAGACCAAAGAAGATGCGATAGGTATTCTTGCGACCAATATAGTCAGAAGCCGAAGACCAAAAGAATCGACCCAGAAGATTGAAAGCACTGAGCAGCATGACGAAAGCTGCGCCTTGAGCAGGAGTGACCTTAAACATTTCCTGAATCATGGGTGAGGCTTGGCTCAACACACCAATTCCCGCTGTAACATTGGTACAAAGGACAATCCACAGCAGCCAAAACTGGGGCGTGCGGATCGCCTGGTCAACAGCCGTCGAATGACTGGCCACCATTTTCTTCTTTTGAGTTGAAGGACTAAAACCCGCGGGTAACCAACCTTGGGGTGGAATGCGAATCAGCAGCATACCGGTCATCATGAGTACGAGATAGAGACAACCCATGCTTAAAAACGTTTGCCATACGCCGAGACTCTCGGTGGTTTTATAGGCATTCATCAGAGCCACACCCAGCGGAGATCCTAAAATCGCCCCGCCGCCAAAGCCCATAATCGCTAGGCCTGTGGCCATTCCAGGCCGATCAGGAAACCATTTCATCAAGGTGGACACCGGCGAGATATAACCTATCCCTAAACCGATGCCGCCCAAGACTCCATATCCGAAATAGAGCAGCAAAATGTTGTGTAGATAGACACCAAGAGTTGACACAAAAAAACCACTGCTAAAAAACAAGGCGGCCAAAAACATCGCCTTGCGTGGTCCTTCGCGCTCAACCCACTTACCAAATATGGCCGCTGAAATGCCTAAAAAAGCAATCGCTGTCGAGAAGATCCAACCCACCGTCGGCAAACGCCAATCGAGCGCTGAAGACTCGGTCACACCTAGGAGTTTGGTCAATGGCAGGTTAAAAACGCTGAAAGCATACACCTGGCCTATCGATAGGTGAATAGCCAGAGCAGCTGGTGCAATCAACCAGCGATTGTAGTTGTGGGGTGCTGTGATTTTTTCTTTGGATAAAAAATGGGCTAGGGGCATACGTTTGATCTCCTTAACAGTCTCATCCGAGCTTAGCCTTCGCTCCTGCAGCCACTGGCTGTTTCATCACGAAAAAACCGGACGTCCTGCTTTGCTAAATATTTGCTTAACCTCATGCACGAGGGCAGGGTCAGGCGGTAAAGTTGACTTGAGCTGATAGGGATAGCCGAGGGCCTCCCATTTGTGTTCACCCATCTTGTGGAAAGGTAGAATCTCTATCCGTTCCAAACTCGGAAAATCGGTCAGATATTGGGCGAGCTCTGCTATAGCTTGCAAATTATCGGTTAAACCAGGAACCAGCACATAGCGCAGCCAGAAAGGTTTGTTGCGTCTTTTGAGCTCTTCCGCAAAGTGCAGAGTCGTGCTCAACTCGACATGGGTCACCTCAAAATATCGGTGCGGATCGAAATTCTTAATATCCAAAAGAACCAGATCCGAACAATCCAGCGCTGCCGACGCGTGATCAAGAGTACAAAAGCCAGAAGTGTCCAGAGCGGTATGAAGGCCTTCCGCTTGGCAGGCTTTGAGCAGGGCCGCAGTGAAGCGATGCTGCAGGAGGGGTTCTCCTCCAGAGATGGTCACTCCACCATGGTGCAGAAAGTTCCGGTGATGACGAATTTCATCCATCACCTGCGCTACATTCAATTCGCGTCCACCACCCGGCTCACGACAGTCTGGATTATGACAGTATTGACAACGCAAGGGGCATCCCTGCACAAACACCACAAAACGTAAACCGGGTCCATCGACGGCGCCCATGCTTTCGTAGGAATGCACGAAACCCTTCACAGAAGACTGGTCCAATGCATCCTGAGCCCGCCCACGTTCATGCACGCAGGGAACACCTTCTAACGATTCGCAGCAACCTTGTTTGTCAAACATGAACATATCCTAGCATTGCATACAGCTGTGAAAGGTACGATTGATGACATCGAGCTGCTGATCACGGGTCAATTTAATGAAATTCACCGCATAACCGGACACCCGAATCGTAAGCTGCGGGAAGCGCTCTGGGTGATCCATAGCTTCAAGCAGCTGCTCTCGATTGATGACGTTGACATTGATATGATGCCCACCGGCTCCGGTGTATCCATCGATGAGATCAACCAAGTTCCGTCGTGCTTCACTCGCTTCATGCCCCAAAGCACTCGGCACGACCGAAAATGTATAAGAAATCCCATCTAACGAATCTCGATAAGGAAGCTTGGCGACCGAGGCCATCGCTGAAATCGCTCCTTGCTTGTCACGTCCGTGCATAGGATTGGCGCCAGGAGCAAAGGGAATTCCGGCTTTACGTCCATCAGGTGTGCTTCCGGTTTTTTTACCATAGACAACGTTTGAAGTTATGGTGAGGACCGATTGGGTCGGCACAGAATCGCGATAGGTTTTCTGGTGGCGAAGTTTCGCCATGAAGTGTTCGACCACTTCGACCGCTATTCCATCCACGCGTTCGTCGTTGTTACCAAAGGCAGGATATTCACCCTCGACAAGGTAGTCGATCACCAGACCGTCCTTGTTTCGAACTGGTTTGACCTTGGCATAACGAATAGCCGAAAATGAATCCGCGACGACCGAAAGTCCAGCTACACCGCAGGCCATAGTTCGAAGAACTTCTTCGTCATGCAGTGCCATTTCCAGTCGCTCATAGTTGTACTTGTCATGCATGTAGTGGATGACATTTAAAGCTTGAACATAAGTTTTGGCGAGCCAATCGAGCAATCTATCAAACCGTTCCCACACATCATCATAGCTCAGATATTCGCCATGAAACGGCTCGGTGCGAGGCCCAATCTGTTCCCCGGTTTTTTCATCCCGCCCGCCGTTGATTGCGTAGAGCATAGCCTTGGCGAGGTTGGCCCGGGCACCGAAAAACTGCATCTGCTTACCGATTCGCATCGCCGAAACACAGCAGGCAATGCCGTAATCATCACCATAATGAACCCGCATCAGATCATCATTTTCGTACTGAATCGCACTCGTTTCAGCGCTGATCAGGGCACAGAAATCCTTAAATCCATCCGGCAGCTTTTGACTCCAAAGAACGGTGAGATTGGGTTCTGGGGCGGGACCCAAATTACGCAGAGTATGCAGGAAGCGGAAGCTGGTTTTCGTGACCAAAGGTCGTCCATCTTCGCTCAATCCGCCGATCACTTCGGTAACCCAGGTTGGATCGCCCGAGAAGAGTTCGTTGTAGTCCGGCGTCCGCAGAAAACGAACCATGCGAAGCTTCATGACAAACTGATCGATCAACTCCTGGGCCTGGGATTCGGTTAAAATTCCATCGGCAAGGTCTCTCTCGAAATAGATATCCAAGAAGGTCGAGACTCGACCCAAGGACATCGCCGCTCCATCCTGTTCCTTAACAGCCCCAAGATAAGCGAAGTAAAGCCATTGCACAGCCTCTCGAGCAGTCTTTGCGCCCTGGCTGATATCAAATCCATAGGCGGCTGCCATCGACTTGAGTTCTTTCAATGCATTGATCTGTTCGGATATTTCTTCCCGTTGACGGATGACTTTTTCCGTCATCACTTCATCTTCGAGTTTTAGAAAAGCTGCTCTTTTACTTTCAATCAGACGATCGACGCCATAGAGAGCAACACGTCGGTAGTCACCAATGATACGCCCGCGGCCATAAGCATCCGGCAATCCGGTGATGATCCCGCTGGATCGAACCGCTCGCATATCCTTGCTGTAGACGTCAAACACGCCCTGATTGTGAGTCTTGCGATAGCGAGAGTAGGTTTCTTTCGTGGCCGGATCTAGTGTGTAACCATAGCTTTCCAAGGCCTGCTCGACTGTTCGGCAGCCACCTTGGGGCATGATCGCTCGTTTGAATGGCTTGTCGGTCTGCAGGCCGACCACCACTTCCAAATCCTTACGGATAAAGGCAGGGCCGTGAGCCAAAAGTCCGGCAGGAATTTTGGTTTCAGCATCTAAAATGCCTTTCTGCCGTTCTTCTTTCATGAGCTCAAGAACATCGTGCCAAAGGCGAAGGGTCGCGTCGGTCGGACCCTGCAAAAACCGGGCATCCCCGTCATAGGGTTGATAGTTTCTCTGGATAAAGTCTCTGACTTGAATGAGATCTTGCCAAGGACCAGATACAAACGATGGGCTGGATTGCATAAATGTTTCCTCGTCCTATTGTCAGCTTCATACGAGCGACAGAGCAGTCTGTAGTTCATGAGGAGCACCCGGTTCCCGATCCATCTCGGGCGCAGGGTTCGACTCCATTCATAGCACAGCGGCGTAAAAGTTAAACCATGCTTGGGGCTTTGCATGCAAAAGAAGATTCTCCCTTGTAGCTTCCTGCCCGGCTGAACCAATTGCTACAAAATTTGCCAGAATAAGCAGAGAAACAGCTTCATATCCTCCACATGGATGAGCCCCCCCCAAGGGGTCATGTCTTAAGCAAAGTTCAACATATCGCCATTTCTCATAAAATTTAAATGCATATCAAAGGCATGCTCAAGGTCCAACGGAATCTGCCGCCCAGGCGCATGAGACAGGTTGAATTCCAGCTGTTCGTGTAAAAGTGACTTGAACCGAGGATGCGCACAATTGCTGATAATCACCCGAGCCTTGGCCACTGGGCTGAGCCCACGCAAATCGGCGATACCCTGCTCTGTGACAAAAATCTGGGTTGAATGTTCACTCTGATCGGTATGGGTGACCATTGGCACGATGTTACTGATCTTGCCACCTTTGCTCGTCGAAGGACTCATGAAGATCGGCAAAAAGCAGTTTCTGGTGAAGTCTGCACTGCCTCCAATGCCGTTCATCAATTGGCTGCCAAACACATGAGTGGAATTGACATTACCAAAGATATCCAACTCCAGGGCGGTATTCATCGACACTAGGTTCAAGCGATGGATGACCTCGGGGCTGTTGGTGATCTCCTGCTGCCTAATGATAAAATACTTGCGGAAGCTATCAATATCGCGTCGGAAACGCTTTTGTCCTTCGGGAGAAAAGGTTAAGGCGCTGGTCGAGGCCACCAAAAGTTTTTCGTGGTCAATCAAGCTGAAGATTGAATCCTGCACCACTTCTGTATACAGATTCACAGGTTCAAACTCCCGATCTTCTGCCATACAACCGAGCACGGCGTTGGCGATATTGCCGACTCCCGATTGGTAAGGGAGCCCAGCCGGCAATCGACCTTTTCGCCTTTCGCTTTTCAGGAACTCAAGAATGTGACCGGCAATCGCCTTGCATTCCGCATCAGGTTCTTTGAAATCACCGCCTTTATCCGGCAGGTTGGTCAATACTATCCCAGCAATCTTATCCAGAGGAACTTGCACATAAGGGAGGCCTATGCGATCCCCTGGCTCGTAGATAGGAATGAGACGTCGCGAGGATGAATCTTCAGGAATATAGACGTCATGAAAACCTTTCAGGCTCTCACCAAAAAAACTATTCCATTCGATAAAGATGCGATCCGCCATCAGCATATAAGAAGCGGTCGCGCCACCGGAGGCACTCAGATAGACTTTGCCATCCGGAGTCACATCAACGGCTTCAACAATGGCCGTTTTGGGTTTTGGCAAATACCCAGATCTGACATGCTGAGGAATTCCGGACAAATGATAGTCCATGAATTCAACCAAGCCTTTATTGATCTGATCGCGCAAGATAGGATTGGACTGGTAAGGCAATCGCTTCTTGATAATGCCCGCTCGCGCCCATTCACCATCCAATTCATCGCCAACACTGGCTCCCGTGTAAAGGGTTAGGCCAAAAGGATAGCCTTGTTCTTTAAGGCGTCGCCCCCGAACCGCGATCGCTGGCGGAATGACTTTCGGATAGCCTGCTGGCGTAAAACCACTGCAGGCAATAATTTCATCATCTTCAATCAGAGCAGCGATCTCCTCTGGTTTCATCAGCTTGGCTTGTAGAACGGAATGCATAGGGACCTCCAAAATTTGACGGCTGAAATGCTAGGGGCACGAATCGCATCCTTTAAGAATGTAGGGTTGGTGCTTCCGTGGAAGGACGTTGAACCATGAGATGGTCCCCTTGTGGTTCCACCCCTATTCGAGCCAGATCAGCAGCCAGCTGCTTTTTATCTTCAAGATTGGCCAACCGAGCCATCATAATGCGTTGCGCCTGTGGTGAACCAGCTCCATGCATCGATTCTGCCAGATAGCCGACAGCAGCCCGACCCAAGGTGAGATTCTCAATCAAACGCAGAATTTTCATACGATCCACGACATCGATGTCGTCGCGCGTTTTGAGATATTTTTCTAAATAGCCGTGGGTTTCCTTGTTAAAGTAGTCCTTGGCCGAAGGCATGGTTACAAACAATCCGCCAGCAATATCCTGCAGAAGACGGGCTATTTCATAAGGAAAACGGGTTACATTCTGCTTGCAGACATTCGCTAGCAGCATGTCGACCAAATAATTGCCGGCCTCAGTGGGTTGACCCATGGTCGAGCAGGCTAAGCCGCAGGCCCACATGGTTTCATTGAGGTGGATCATTTCAACAATTTTGTCTTTGATGTGCGAGGCCTTTTCCGCACCGTTATACTCTGCAATGAGGGCCGCAGCTCCGATAGCCACATCACCGACACCTGTTTTGCAGCCACCATAACTTTGACGATGATAGCCAGCGAAACGTTCCACCAGCATTCCGGTAAAGTCTGTTTCGCCATTCAGATAAATGCATTCATTGGGAACAAAAACATCTTCGAAAATGACCAGCACTTCCTGTCCGCCGTAGCAGCTACCAGAATCAATCTCACCAGCTTCACTTTCGTCCAGCTTGCGAGTGTCGCAGGATTGGCGACCATAAATATAGGTGATCCCCTCGGCATCGACGGGAACGGAACAGCAAATGGCGTAATCAGCTTCATTGGCTCGCATCGCCATGGTCGGCATCACCAGATGCTCATGGGCATTGATGGCTCCCGTTTGGTGAGCTTTCGCGCCACGGATCACCACTCCATCGTCCCGGCGCTCCACCACGCGCAGATACATATCGGGATCGGTTTGCTCACTTGGGCGACGGGCTCTATCACCCTTGACATCGGTCATCGCTCCATCGATCACCCAATCATTGCTTTCAACACGGGTGATATAAGCGATAAATCGGTCATGGTAGCGAGTGCCATGCTTCCGATCAAGTTCAAAGCTCGTAGAGAATATCGCATTGAGGGCGTCCATCCCTACGCAACGCTGAAAACAAGTGCCGCAGCGTTGTCCCAAAAGCCTTTGCATTTTCACTTTTTTGATGAGGTCTTCGGGATTTTGATGGAGGTGACTGAATCGACTGATGCGCTCGCCACTGATCGATGAACGTGCTGTCAGAAGATCTTTATGATCTTCCTCGTGGGCCACATCGTAAGTCAGTGCCAGAGAATTGATCGATGGCTTGATAATGGGATGATCGACGGGGTTGTCGATTGCTTCACCATTCATAAAAAGACGAAGGGGTTTTCGTTGACGAAGACTCTGAATATATTGTTTACCTGTCATCAATGTCATGGAACAACTCCAAATCTAGACGGTTTCGAAGATTTCTAGCACTCAGTTCAAAACCTGAGTTCATGAGCGGACACCAAGGATTCCAACTCAGCACGGAAATTCGGATGAGCAATCGCAATAAGGTCTTTTTGTCTTTGCCGCAGAGTCTTCCCCCTAAGAGCTGCAACACCATATTCAGTAACAATCGTATCGACATCGAAGCGAGAAGTCGTGACACAGGCCCCTGCATCGAGTTGGGGCACGATGCGGGAGATGAGTCCACCTTTAGCGGTGGACGGCAAAGCGATGATGGAGCGACCACCTTTAGAGGCAGCAGCAGCTCGAACAAAATCCACCTGGCCGCCAACGGAGCTGTATTGCAGAGGACCTATCATATCCGCACAAACCTGGCCGTGAAGATCGACCTGCAGCGCGGAATTTATGGAAATCAAGCGATCAATTTGCCCAGCCACCATCACATTGTTGGTATAATCCACGGGCTGCATCAACACATCGTGGTTGTTGTGTACGAAGTCGTAGAGCTTTTGGGTTCCCATCAGAAAAGTGGCCACCAGTTTACCGGGATCAATGGCTTTTCTTCGATTGGTGATGACACCGGCGCGGACCAAATCCACCACTCCATCCGAAAACATTTCCGTGTGAATTCCCAAATCATGCTTACCCATCAAGCAGCCTAGCACTGCATCGGGAATCGATCCGATACCGAGCTGCAGACAATCTCCATCTTCGATGAAATCCGCAATGTGACGACCAATTTGCTGCTCAACTTCGCCTAAGATCGCTGGACGAAGCTGAGGCAATCGCCTTTCACTCCTGACGAGGTAGTCAAGATCAGAAACATGGATGCGCGCTCCAAAGGTTCGCGGCATAAGCTCATTCACTTCGGCAATCACCATTCGTGCATGGCGGGCGGCGGCCTGGGTATAATCAACCGACACACCGTAGCTCATCCATCCCTGTTCGTCGGGTGGGGAAACACAGATCAGTGCAACGTCGATAGGCATGTGCTTTTCTTGAATCAGGCGAGGAACCTGTGAAAAAAAAACGGGTGTATAGTCAGCTCGACCAGACCGAACGGCATCTCGGGTCGGAGCGCCCACAAAGATCGAGTTATGCCTGAAATGTTGCTCCATCCCGGCTTCACAGTAGCGACACGATCCCAGCGGAACCATGTGAACAATTTCCACATCCTGGAATTGCTGGTAGGCCGACATCATAGCGTCAACAAGGACTTGTGGTTCGCCGGCGGCATGGCCCAAGACTACCCGACTCATGTTGGGAATGAGACTCACTATTTCTGAAGGATCTCGAAGAAGTTTACGTTGGAAGCTGTTTTGCCAAGCACTCATAACTCTATTCCTCACAGAACCTCACAAGGTGCTGGAGAAATCGCGAGCCCGCGATGGCAGAATGTGAGAGGCACTGTTTGCGAATTTTGGAGAGATCTTGAAAGAGTAGAAAAATTTTCGATTCTTTAACTATCTCCGTCACCCAGATGTTTTCTCAAGGCTGACGAAGCTTGTCAACTTACAACAATCGGCCACGCAGCCGGCTCTCCAAGCGGGTCAAGCGGCCATGACCAATCTCTCTTGCTCCTGAATTTATGCATGATATCAGCAATTTACGCAGCATAACTGACTGGCCAAATCCACAAACGCAGCTCAGACCGAAGATACATTTAGGTCATTCCTCTCAGCATCACCCTTTGTTCGCCCGACTTGTAATCTAAATTCTAGATAGATTTTTGATAGTTATAGCGCTTATAGCGCGGCTCAGCGAATTTCTCTTTTTATTGTACGGTGGAATTAAATGGGTGTAAGACAACTACATCTCATCGTGCAGCAGTTCTTCTGCTGCCACACTCTTGGGCCTTCCAAGAATGTTAGACGAAGCAAAAAACTGCTTTCGTTCAAGGATAAAGACTATGAATACAGCAATTCACGAAATCGCAAAAACTTACATCAATCGAGCCAAAAAAGCCCAAAGTCATCTTCATCGGCTCACACAAAAAGAAGTTGATCTGCTCGCCTTTCATTGCGGCAAAGCCGTCTTTGATAATGCAGAAATGCTGGCTGAGCTTGCTGTTGAAGAAACAGGCTTAGGCAATGTTCGCGATAAGATTCTCAAAAAAAGGGCCAAGGCGGAGGCCACCTGGGCCGAAATCAAAGACCGACGAACGGTCGGCATCATCAAACGCGATGAAGTGAAACGCATGATCTACTATGCAGATCCTTTGGGAATCGTAGCCGGTGTTGCACCCTGTACCAACCCGATCGCAACGGCTATGTTCTATACCATGATCTGCCTAAAGACGCGAAACGTTCTCGTTCTTTCTCCCCATCCGAGAGCTGTCAAGTCCACCCATGTGACGGTGAATCTGATGCGCAAAGCCATTGCCTTTGCTGGGCTTCCCGACGACATCATTCAGATTTTGGACGAACCCCAGCTGAGCGGTTCTGATTCTTTCCAACTCGCTTCGGATGTGATGTCCCTGGCGCAGATGGTCATCGCCACAGGTGGCCCAAAACTGGTTGACGTCGCCTACCATAGCGGGACTCCGGCCTATGGTGTCGGTGCCGGGAACACTCCTGTTTACCTCCACCCCAGCTGTGATCTTCCCGCTGCTATTGAAAAGGTGATCACAGGTCGCTCCTTTGACAACGGCATCATATGCGCGAGCGAACAGCATATCATTGCCCCTCGGGAAATATCGCCACAGGTTGAAGAAGCTTTAATTTCATCCAAGGCCTATATCGTTCGGGATCCTTTGGAACGACAAAAACTGACAGAGTTGCTTTTCGATGATCACGCCCATCTCAAAACCCCATTCATCGGCAAGCCGGCTGCCTATATCGCTCAGCAAGCTGGCTTGAACGCCCCCGATGATTGCCGGGTCCTCATCGTGCCCCTGGAAAAAGACACGATAGGTCGTGATCCCTACTCGGCGGAAAAGCTATGTCCGATTCTCTCGTGGTTTTCTGTGAATTCCTACAGTGAAGGACTGGAAATCGCTGAACGACTGCTCAACTTCCAAGGCAAAGGTCATTCCGCGGCCATCCATATTGATGAAAAACAATGCGAAGAGGATCTTCTGACCTTCTCGGAGCGGATGCCGGCCACCCATATCATCGTCAACATGGCGTCCGCAACATCGTCTGGCGGCAGCCGCTACAACTGGCTCACGGCAAGCACCACTCTCGGCTGTGGCGCTTATGGTGGTACCATGCCTATGGAATCCATCAATCTTTCTGTGAAGCAGCTCATCAACTATAAAGCTGTGGCGATGCCTTTGGCACAAAGCCGCATTCCCGAAGATGTATTTGGTTGAGATCGCTCGCATGCGATCCAAAGGAGTATCTATGTCAACGTCAGCATTTCTTCCCCAGCTGCTGCGCATGCCTGCGCTCAAAGCTGGTCCGGGAGCTCTGAAAACTTTAGGATCAAGCCTGAGCGCTTTAGGCGCCAAGAAAATATTAGTCGTCACTTCACCCGAGTTGAAAGACTGCGGCGTTTATCAGCAACTAGCTGTTGTTTTGCAGGACTATGGAGCAGCTGAAGTTTTTTGCTTCGACCAAGTCACGCCCGATCCCAGCATGGGAAAGGTCGAGGAACTGGTCGCCATGGGCCAGAAGGCAGGGGTTGATGTTATCATCGCCCTTGGCGGCGGGTCACCGATTGATGCCGCGAAAGTAGCGGCTGCTTTGATCGGCAATCATAGTTCTGTTCGAAGTATTATTGGAACCGATTTGGTCGAAAGTGTCTTGCCGTTGATTGCCATCCCCACAACGGCGGGAACAGGCAGTGAGGTCACACCCGTCGCCATACTTACCGATTCTCAGGATCAAATCAAGAAAGGCGTGGTTTCCGAAAAACTGATTCCTTGCCTTGCGATACTTGATCCGGAGCTCACGGTAAATTTGCCTCAAAAGCAAACGGCTTGGACGGGTCTGGATGCTTTGACTCATGCCGTGGAAGCATTTAACTCCAAGAAAGCCACTGGCCTCACTGATTTCTATGCTCAGGCAGCGATCCGCTTGATCATGAAAAATCTACGGACGGCTTTTCATCATGGATCAAATCTAGAGGCAAGGGCAGCCATGCAGTTGGCCGCGTATTATGCGGGAATCGCCTTCGCCAATGCAGGCGTTACTGCGGCTCACGCCTTTGCCTATCCTTTGGGAGCGCGGTATCACCTGCCCCATGGTTTGGCAGTGATTCTCATGCTGCCTGCTGTTTTAGAATTCAATCGGCCGACTCAAGAACTCCGCTTCACAGAACTCGCTAGGTGCCTCTGTGACGATCCTAAGGCGGGAGCGCAGGATGTGGTTCGCAGCATTGTCGCTCTCTGTCAAGACTTGCAGATACATCTCGGCTTGAATCACAACGGAGTCGATCTTTTGGCATTGCCTGCTATGGCCGAAAGTGTGCTCACTATCACACGCATTCTAGACAATAATCCAAGGCCGATTACCACTCTTCAAGATTCGACAGCTATTTTTGAACGAGCTTTCCATTATGCTTAGAAAAAGCGAAGGGGCAGCTTGGCCCCTTCACTTCCCGACCAAGACCTC
>JBGSTF010000309.1:0-20420 GCA_041736645.1 Oligoflexus sp.
CTCCTGAATATACAGCTTGTCTTGATATGCGAGGCGGTGAACAGTTTCTTGTCATTCATGAAACTCAGACCGGCGTCGAAATCAAGAGCTATCCTGTGGCCAAGGGTGAACATATGCAATTGGCTGTAGCGAAGCGCGCTGATGTGGTTTTTGTATTAGATGGACAGCAGCTTCTCACGCGATTCGATTGGAAAAATGATCGCGTTTTTCATGATCAGCTTCCGTTTTCTAAGCCTTTGCGAGTGCGGAGTAATGATGATGGACGCTTTGCCGGTATTATGCAGGCCGATGGTTCTGTGATCCTCCTGGACTGGCAAAGTGGAGATCAGCCTCAGCATCTTACAGTTGGACTAGCAGAAAACGCCTACAGTATGGACCTCCGCATTAGCCCGCAGGGGAATCATCTCCTATTATCCCAGCCTTTAAACCCATCTATAATTGGTCGGGTATTTATCAAGAAAAATGACGTCTTCGAGTCACAGAGCTTCAAAGGGTGGAATGAACTGCTGTTTTCTACTGATCAACAGCTCATGCTGCTACGAGATCAGTTCTCCGTGTCCGTGTATCGATTGAGTGATTTGAGTCTAGTCAAAACACGGGACTATTACACCGAGAACTACTCCAATGTGTTCTATGCTGACTGGAACCCTGCCGGTGATAGTATCAAGCTCGTTCGGCAGTATGGTGCTTCTTATGCTCTCGAAAGCTATGGCCCGGATCTACAATTTGCGAATGACTCGACTCGATATATTCCTTTTAATGGTCTGGAGAGCAATCCATCGCATTTGTCCACTCGGTTCGTGCTGAGTTCGGATTACCAGAAAGTAGCCGTCCTGTCAGAAAAGGGTCTGACCGTTTGGAAGTTGGGTCCCGCGATTTGGGAAACACCTGTTACTTTACTGGAGGCCCCAGGAGAACTGAGTTTTTGGCCGTTAGCGGGATACTTCTCAGATAAGACCAATCTGTTTCACTACCAGACCACGAGCACTGTTATAAGCGTGAGTATGGACAAAGGGATCCTCACCAGTATTCCTGGATTTGCCAATCCTTTTGTAGCAGGCGAACGTAGAGGAACTTATAACATCGCTACAAGCGAGGCGCTCTATGTTTATGATGCTATTCACGATCGTGTGGAGACTCGACCTTATCCCGATGAATCGGGTTTGCGTCCAAGTTTTCCGCTGCCCAATGAGAACCTTCTGCTTAGTGCTCGGCCTGAAAAAGGTACTGCGAGCTTGTTGGAGGATGGGAAGGTGGTTCTGGAATCCGATCGTGTAGCTTATACTTTTGTTGTCAGCCCTAATGCCCGCTGGGTGTTGGCTGAAATTGGCGATTACAGTAACCCAGAAATGGAACTCTGGGATTTGCAAGAACGCAAAATTATCGGACGTTTTGCGGGCTATCCCAGCTATCTGGGCGATACAGGTATGCTGATTTGGCAACGCGAATTCGGAAGAGTGGCGGTAGATTTTACCGATTTTAAGCCAAAAGTGCTTGGTGAGAGGGCATGGAGTGAAATGAACTTCACGGAACCCTTTCTTTGGAATCAGCATCTGGCCTATATCGGACCTGGCCGCAGCATCAAGAATCTTTGGACTTCGGAAATCATCCAAGAACCGACCCAACTGGCCATCGAACAGAATCGACAGTATTGGCAAAGGCAATGGGTCAATGGGCATTTTGTTGAACTCTTTCAAGACAATGACTCTACTGTCTGGCTCCAGGTAGACGCCGCTTTGCTGCCACTGCCGAAAGAAACACTGCAATTTGTCGTTTATCCGGATTTCATTTTAACAGGAAGCGACGGGACCGGTCCGAAGGATTTGACGACATTGGTGGAGTGGAAAGGCCTCAAACGCGTACGCGTCCCAGGGAGTTTGATCCAGAGCCGCGTCGTGTCTCCTGATTCGGGTGTATCCATCTTGCCGATGTTTTTCCCTGATGAGAAAGTGGTCCGGCTCATTCCTTATAGTTTGGATATTCTGCTGCAGAAGACCTGCAACTATCTTCATGGACTGGCGATAAACACCGCTACCATGCACTGTGACCAATAGATAATCTGGGAACGGTATAGAATATGAATATTCTTTCCGCCATCCTGGGCACCAGAAAAACACATTGGGTTGTATACTCTAGCTGCAGAACTCGTAAAAAAAGGTATAGAAGTGTTGACCTTCGATGATATCGACGATCATATGTCCTCGGATAGCTGATAATTCACCCGTCCCCGAATCTGGCATGACTTTGATCGATTGCTCGGGTTTGCCTTTAGACATTGTAGAGCTATGCTGCAGGCAAAACGATCCTTGCTTGGAATCGAGCTCACCGATCACTTTCTCCAACGCAACGTATCCACCGGATCCGATCTCACGATTCATAATCCCCATCATGGAAACGACGCTATTCGCTGCCAAGGGTCCTTCAAAACGTTTTTCAAATCGCATGCGCATAAACCCAATATCACTGGCGAGGGTGTCACCTTCCAGAGGAAAGCTTTTGACTTCAAATTTGCCTTTAACTTCTTTCATACAGTCCTCTTTCCGAAATAGTTTGCTGATTGTTATGTCCCCAGTCACGGTCTTTCGCCGCAGAATCTCGGGCCCGTTTTGACCATCAAAATCGCCAGCAGTCGCGGGAACCCAAGTCAGATCATTGCCGGCGTGCCGTTAGGTTCGGCATTGCTGTTAAGCGAACTCTAAAAACGCGGATATTGAGTTCCGATCATAAAATTCAGCCCTTCCTAGAATACAGCAGTATACGGAAAAAGACCCAATCCAGTCGATTTTTCGGACACTTAAGCCGAAGAGCCATTATCAAAACGATAAAACAGAGACTTAACCAGAATACACCTTAGAAAGGTCAAACCATGCTGAAATCCTGCCAACGGCTCTTAACTATCACCTTACTTGCCGTGCCAGCCCTCCTTTCTCTGGCCTGTGGCTCTAACGCCGAACAGCGGCGCTGCCGCTCGGCGGTGGCCCTCAAGGATGGGCTCGGTCTCAGCGCCGGCACCTGGGAAACCGGCACAGCAGTCAGGCCGAAAGCCATCGAGACTCGAGAGTCAATCGACCCGATTCCTAGCAACTGCAGCGGACCCATCGACAGCCGCACCGTCGGCGAGCCAGCCTACGAAACAAGCACAGCGACTGCCGATAGTATGAAGACTTCTAGCGCACCCGTTGGGTCGGATCCAGTCGACACAGGGGGTTCGGCAGTGCCTGGATATGGCAGGCCCGATCCAGGACAACCCATGACGGCAGGCCTGCTCACCGCTGGTTCATTTGACGACGCCATGAATTTCGAGATCTTCAAGAAATACTGGAATCAACCCGTCAGCAATGGGATGTCCTGGGAATCAATCAACAACGAACAGGTGCAATGGGCCAGCATCGCAGACCTGACTCCTCCCAAACGCTTTGCAGGGTCTCGACCGACAGCCCTTGATCTATCCCTTATCATTGATGTGACGGGCTCGATGGGTGACGAGCTCGATTATATAAAGCGAGAGCTGAAGAATATCGTCGACACAATTCACCAACGTTACCCAGACGTCAAACAACGCTTCTCACTGATCGTCTACAAAGACCAGGGCGATGAATTCATCACCCGAGGCCACCCCTTTACCGAAGATCTCTCGAGCTTTCAGAGCTTTCTTGATCAGCAGAGTGCTGGCGGCGGTGGTGACTATCCCGAAGCTTTGGATACTGCACTCAGCGAAGCAAACAGCAAACTGCAATGGGGCGACGCCCAAACCGCAAAGCTCAGCTTTCTGATCGCTGATGCACCAGCTCATGATAACAAGCTGGCCGAAACTTTTAATAGTCTACTGCAGCTGAAAGACAAGGGCGTGCATCTTTATCCAGTGGCCGCGAGTGGTGCGGCCGACGCTGCCGAACGCATCATGCGGTATGGTGCCTTGGTTACTGGTGGTGAATACCTCTTCCTCAGTGATGATTCACGCATTGGCAACGCTCATGCGGAGCCGCATATCCCTTGCTACTACATTCGTAAGCTGAATGAAATCATGATCGCTACCATCAGTGCCGAGCTCGAGCAAAAGCGACGTGATCCGCTACCGAGCGAGGTGATTCGAACCGTAGGAACTCCTCTTATGGGCGCTTGTCAGTAAACGGATCGTAGCTTGGATGGATGCTCCGCGCTGACCATCCAAGCTGACCCTCTCCCACTGAGCTATCCTCCTATCTTTACTCATAAGCAGTGAAGGCAGCCACCTTCACCTCGCTTTTGTAAAACATTTTCCCTATCGCATGCAGGGATTTTGATGGCTCGCTCGTCTACCATCTGATGAGCCAGGTTTTGAACTTTGCTCGGCATAGCGATAATTAGAATGAGTGAATGAATTTCGGGAGATAGAATGGAAGCAAGATCTAGTTTTGGCGTCTTGATCGCAATTGTGATAACAATCTCGGCATGTGGCCAAGCCGGCAAGCAGAAGCCAAACGAAGGCGGCAACAACAGCCCTGGTCTGCTGCCAAGCCCTGCTACGGGGGCAGCGCTCAAGGACCCGCTGACTGATTTGCCAGTGACAGGATCCTGGCGCGCGATGGCGACTGCTGGTGCTCCAGTTCCTTGCTTCTTTGCAGGTACCCAAACGTTTTGGACGGGTTCAGGTCTTCTAGTTTGGGGAATTGGCGACGGCACGACCCAGGTCTCACTCTGCAAGCGTCAGGGACGCTTTTACGATACAAACAAGAACACATGGACCGAGATTCCGGCGCCTCCAGGCAACCCGCTCGTCATCAACGGCGTCGAGATTGGCAATCACCTCGAGTTTCTACTTGACGGCAAATTTTATCTAGTCCGTGACGACTTAAGCCCTGAGCGACGCTCGGGTCAAGTTTATGACTTTGCCTTGGGCACCTGGAGCGAGGCCCCGACTTGGGTTGTTGACTTGGTTTACGAAAAGTTCACTATCAGCAATACAGGATCAGGAGAATTCACGACTGAAGGCTTTGTAAACGTCATTCCGCACGGCCATGAGCTCATCGTCTTGAGATCTGACGCGATCAAAATTGTCAATGCCAGGACCGCCGAGATTCGTTCCATGTCGAATGACGGTCGTATGCCCTATAGCAGCGACGAGAACGGCACTCAGAAAAGTCGCTCGTATCTAACTGGCGATGATTATCTGGTCGAGTTCACCAACTACTGGAAACGCGACGATAGCGGCAAGCTCACCTACAGTCAGAAAATTGCCGCGCGTCCCCTTGCCGACGAGACTAACGCATGGAAAGCCGTTGAGTTGCCAAAAGCACTTGGGGGATCCGAGCATTGTAATCAAGAGGGAATGGGCATCGGAGTCTCCAATGCCGCGATCCAGATGCGGATGGATTCGCTCACCGCCCCGTCAGTCAAGAACTCCGATGGCACCGAGTCCGGAATCCTCTGTGCGATCGTGTTCGATCCACTCAACGGCACAGTGAGCCATCAGTTGTCTACGATAGGCAAAGCCTATCATCACAAGCCCGAAGGATTCGACAGCATTTACTACGACCCGCTGAAAGCTGTCAGCATTGGAACGCGCGCCGCAATTATGCTGCAGCGTCTGGGGTCGGTTGCCGGTCAAACGTCTGGTACACTCAACGGAGTAGAGGCCCGGCTCATGATTGTTGAGGGAGAGGCGGGTCGATTTGCTGTTACGCCGCCTATGCCTGGACCGCAGCGCGAAGCGATGCACATGGTTCCGACCGACAAGGGTGTCATCATCTGGGGCGGCGACAAGCGACGCGGCACAGATAACAATCAAACCGAGTACGATTTCTTCTCGGACGGAGCGATTCTCGAGCTTGGCATAGATCCTGGCGCGTGACAGTTGCCCCCTCCTCAGGAATCGATCAGGGCCTGAATAAAGGCCCTGGCAGCTGGCTACACGATCAAGGACGAACAGCAGGGTGGTGGCGTCCTGCGCGTGACCGACATCAACCAGCTCTTCCATTGCCTCGCCAGCAACCCAAGCCTCGTGGCCGCCGCAGGTTTCGAACCTAATCTACCTGCATAAGGCCTATCAAAAGTTTGCGACAAAACCGTCGGTATGCCCCACGGGGACTAGAATCGGATTCCTTAACGCTGCTTCGTTACAGCCAATCCGGGCTAAGTTCAGAATATTTTGATAGCTTTGGCCTCCGATATTTGTTAGGAAAAGACAAACCCCTTCTTTTTCCTAGAGTAAGGATTCCTATGCGTTTCTTATCACTTGGTTCTATTTCTGTTGTTGTTCTCGGTCTTGCCTATGCTGCGAACCCAGTTATGTGTGAAGAAGCGGATGCCACCGCGATCACCTTTCAGTATTCAGGGATTCGATACGAATCTAAAAATTCCAGTGTAAAACCCAAGTCTGGCCCGTCCACTGACGTAAGCTCGACTGATCTGAGCACGACGGGAGTCGATAGCTATGCTTGGATTACCAATGGTAAGTGGAATTTCTATCTTTTTCCCTTTACAGGCGGAACGCCGATAGGGCTTTCTTATTTGCCAAATGCGGATTGGGAAATTGGAGCTTTTCTCGGGCTCGAGCAAACCAAAACCGATGAGAATAAAGCATCCAAGAATGCGACTCTTATTTCTCCCTTCGCGACCTATTACCATACAATGGGTAATATCACTTTGGAAAATTACCTGAGTTTGGATGTTATCCAGTCGACGGAAGAATCGACGGATGCAGCAACCGGCACCAAAACAGAACTTGAAAACAATGGAATGGGGTTCACCTTGCAGGTGACCGCCGTTTACCCTCTTTCCAAGACCTTCTTTATCGTTCCTAGTATCAAATACCAATCGGTTTCTTCAAAAGACAAGGCCGATACCGAGACCACAGACGGCTTGCTAGTTGTGACTCCGTTTGCGCTCCGAACGACCTTCAACTGATCACTTTTTGAAGCAGGGACCGGTTCGCTGGTCCCTTATCGTTTGATTCTGAGGCGAAACCTCTCGAGTGAGGAGACCGTTGATTGCAGGCACTCGTCCTGCCGTCAAACGGGATGCAACCCCGTCCGCCTTACAGCTTCATATTCCAGCCATACTCGGCCTTGCTAAGCCATCGCTCTCATCAAAATTCACGACAATGTCTTGGCTAAGTGTGGCCACTCTTCTGCTGCAATCGACTCAGCAAGGGAATGCTAAACGATGAATCCAGAATTTGACTGCAAATTAGGTCCCTCCTACCTCAGCAGTGTTCCGGCAAGAAGTGGGGTTTATATCTGGAAAGATGAGGCGGGACTGATTGTATATATTGGCAAGGCGAAGAATCTGAAGAAGCGTTTGAGTCAATACAGGCTTGCCACTCGCCGCAAACAGCACAGGAAAATGCGGCTGGTTGTAAAAAAAGCCAGCGCTATCGAGCTTCATCTTTGTGACAGCGAGCAGGCGGCCCTTCTCCTGGAAAATAAGCTCATTCAACAGCATCGTCCGGCTTTAAATATTGCTGGAGCGTATTCCTTTATGTATCCCTATATTGGGTTCAAACGAGATGTCCTCCAGCCGCAAAGCGTGATCATCGCCTGTTCGAGCTCTCCAGAACAGCTGCTCGACCAGGGATTTATGCTGTTTGGAGCCTTTCGCTCCCGGCAGATAGTAACAGAGGCCTTTGAGGCCCTGGTTAAGCTCTTGAGTTATCTGGGCCATAAGACTCCATCGGAAACGAAAAAAATTGGCCCTGTTCCTTACACACGCATGGTTGCATTTCGACAACTGGACGCGACTTGGATTGAGAGTTTGATTTTACTGGCTGATGGCCGCAGTATGGCGTTCATTGGTGAACTTGCTTTGACTTTGCTTGAAAAACCTAAGGCGCGGCAGATGGCTTCTGAGGTTGAAGAATATCTGAAGAAGCTCCAGATGTTTTTTTATGCGGAAGCCCGCAAACTCCGAAGTGCTCTCGATAGTTTGGGGCTGGACGGCTCTTATGTGCCTCAGACAGATCGCGATAGCCTCTTTCTGCAACTCAATGGCGAGTCCACTTAAAGGTATGAGTTGATCATCAATCTAGTATCGCTTGCCCAGCAGTGCTGAGCTTACAAACAAAGTCAAGTTAGCCGGATGAGTCTTACAGCCTGATGCCAGTGAACCCTGGAATCATAGGCGAGATTTGAGTTGATAATTGGGAACTGTTCTTTGCACCTGACCTTTTTTTCCCTGAAGATTCTTCAGTTCGCCTTCCTGTCCGCAGCCTGTGCTGTCTTCGGGCGTGTTGCCGGTAATTTCATAGGGAGGAGCGAGCACAAGACTGGGCGCATAGCAGTAGAATGCACCTCCAAGCCCAGATGTTTTGCCAATAACCTCCGCTTGGTTGCCTTTGGCGATTGTGTTGCTCAAGGTAATACCACCGATATCTTCGGCTTCGATCGCTCCACCATAGGAATCAGGCCAGCCGCGGACTTGATTGGATTCAAAGACCAACCCTGTCCAAGTTCGATTGTTGATGTGCGAGAGTCGAAGGGCACCTCCAGAACCCGCCTCATTACCCAGAAAAAGGATACGATCAAGCTGGGCGGTCTGGCTGTTATCAATGGCAATCAACTCGAGAGCCCCGCCGACTTCAGATGCAAAATTGTAGCGAAAGATGCTGTCGCTAATCTTCACACTGGCAGTATGGAGGAGGAGAAGAGCGCCACCGCGTCGCCAGTAGCGAAAGTCGCCGTCCTTGTCATTGGCACGGGCATATTCGAAGATGGTGTATTGGGCTTCAAGAATACCTTTATTGCTCGATGAAGAGCAGTTGACGTCAGGACAAAATAGAATCCCGTACCATCCTGGATTGGTGATTTTAGCAGTGAAGCGAATAGGTTTATCCTGTGCACCTTGCAAAAGGAGTTCACCTCCCAACACTGAAAATTTGTAAGCCCCTTCAAATATAACTGTCACGCCCGCATCCACGGTGAGTGTGGAGCCTTCTGGGAGAGTGATGTCGCCACTGATTCGGTAGGGCGAACCAGAGGCAGTCCATCGAGAGGTGCTCAATGTCCCAGCAGCAATGATTGTGCCTGGATTGGGAGGCAAGTCAGCGACCACCTCGCTCGGGCTGGAATTGCCGAGTCCAGAGGAGTCCTGGGCTTGGTTCGAGCCAGCAGATGACGTCGGCGCCGCTTCGGATCCACTCGTTGGAACTTCCTGATCGGATGGATTCGAGGAACCAGGAAACTTGCAGCCAAAGAGCATAAGAAGGGCAAAAGTATAGCCGAGTAAAGCGCCGCTATGAAATCGAGGTCCATTCATAAGCATTCATCCTTTGGGTGAGTTATCAGAGAATATTCAGCGTTTTCTTGTAAAATTCGACAAGGCGTGTCGCATAGAGATCGGTCTCGCTTCGATAGAAATCCCCATGAGCTGACTCAGGAAGGACGAGCAGCTCTTTAGGTTCCGCGGCCGACGAAAAAACTTGCTGCATTCGTCCCCGTGGCACCGCTGTATCCCGCCCGCCGTGAATCAGTAAGATGGGGCGTGGAGATATCTTGCTGATCTTGGTCTGGAGGCTGATTGAATAGGGATCGATACCCATCAACTGTAAGATGAAAAGTTTAATAGGAGCTTTGATCCAAGGGAAGATTCCTCCCTCATCCCAACACAATTCATAGAGGCTGCTGGGGGCACTCGCCAGCGCTAGGGACGAGATTCGATTGTCTTCTGCAGCTGCCAAAACCAAGGCGACAGCTCCCATGGAAAAGCCATAGGCGGCGATTTTTGCCGAATCCCGAGTTCCTTGGGCGTTCAGCCAGTCCAGGATATCCAATAGGTCCTTGGCTTCTTCGCGACCATAGGTGATGTAAGGTCCTTCGCTCTCGCCGTGAGCACGGCTGTCACACAGCAGAGTGCCGAATCCATTCTTGCTGAGCAGGCGAGCTTCCGGAAGAATATGGAGGCGATTCTGTCTATATCCATGGAGGAGCACGACCGTTCCACCGTTGCGCGACGTTGCCATCCAGCAAGCCAGATTCCATCCTTGACGAGTTTTGATCGAAACCCGGGTAAACTCGCCTTCAAGTTCTTTAGGGAGCAGCACGGTCTGAGTCTTGGGCTGCATATCAAGCCATTCCCCATACACCATGGGCAGAGCCATAGCGGCGAATGTAGCCATCATGATGAGCAAGACAATCTTGAGTCGATGCCGCTTCAGTTGGATTTTCCTTTTGGTCAGAAGCTAAGGATTGCCAAGCCTTCCCGGGCTGGGCTGAGGACTTTCTCTTGTATTATGACATAGCCCATACCTCAGAGGTACTAGCTAAAGAATACAAGCAATACAAAGAGTTATTCTCAGTAAAAAAAGCATTGCACACAAGCCGTTGACCTGCTAGAAGGGCGCACTACTTTGAGAGAGGAATTCCATGTCACTTCATCGCCGCAGCTTTTTAAAGAACCTTGGATTTGCTTTGACAGCTCCTTTTAGTATCAGTGTCAGCAACGCTCTGTTCGCCTCCAGCGATACCGAACAGTCTGATCGAAGCTTCCCGCATTCCGTTGCGTCCGGCGATCCTGCGGCCAATGGCGTTGTTCTGTGGACTCGACTCAATCCAGACGTAATCAAAAACCCAGGTGAACCTCTCTACTTTCAGATAGCTGAAGACGCTCAATTTCAAAAAGTACTTTATGTAGGAACGGTTGCTGGTGATCGTTTGACTACGGCCTATGACTATACTGTGAAAGTTGATCTTGCCAGCCAGCCTGAAGCTCAGCTGCAGCCATCGACTCGCTACTACTATCGCTTCATGTATGAAGGCGTCAGCAGCCGCACGGGTCGATGCAAGACGGCGCCAACTGCCGATCAAAATGTTGAGAGCATCACCTACGCCTTGGTCACGTGTATGGATTACTCGGCTGGATATTTTCATGCTTTTGATGCGCTGGCCAATGAAGATCTGGATTTTGTGGTTCAGGTTGGAGACTTCGTCTATGAATATGCCCAGTATCCTGATTTAGAAAATCATACCCGCAAAGTTCCTCTCAATAGCTCGGTAGCTCTGAGTTTGGAAGACTATCGTACGATTTACAAAACCTATCGCGCGGACCGCAGTTTGCAACGGGCAATGGAAAATCATACTTGGATTATCACCGCGGACGACCATGAGACGGCTAATGACGTTTCTTGGAACTATGTCGATGACACTATCTCTGTCGATCCGGATCATCCTTTCGCTCAGGCGGATGCAGAGACTCTGAGAAATCTGAAAATTTCTGCCCAAAAAGCTTGGACAGAGTATGTTCCAGCACGTGTTCAGCTGGATGAAAACGCCAGCCATCCCTTTGCCTTCTTAAAAATATACCGAAAGTTTCAGTTTGGTAATCTCGCCGAACTTTTTATGACCGACACGCGAACCTACCGGACCAAGCAAGTTGATAATATCACCGATGCATCGATTGAACCAACAGAGTCGCCAGTGACTCATACGATGTTGGGAACAGACCAGCGTCAATGGTTGATCGATGGCATGGCCGAGTCGTCATCGCACTGGAAGCTTTGGGGCAATCAGACTCTTCTATCGCAGTTTGGTGTTCTGGAACGCCTGTCGCATAAAACGCTGACGCTCCTTGCTGGATATGATGCTTGGGATGGGTATCGTGGTGAACGGAAACAAGTGCTTCAAAGCTTGAAAGATCGCTCGGTCAAGAATTTATTCGTTTTGACCGGAGACCTTCATACCTATATCAGTTCCTTTGTAAAAATTGATTACAATAAAGCCGGCAATAAAGATGCGGGTAACGTTCTGGGTTTCGAATTGATGACGCCCTCTGTGACATCACCCAATTTCGCCTTGGGTCTGCAGCTTACGGCAAAAGCCGCTCCCCAAGATAAAAAGACCTTTTTAGATAGCGTCTATGCCTTCGTAGGGTCGAACTATACCAAAGCGGGCTGGATTGAGCGGATTTTTGACGATAAATTGAAGCTGGTCAATCCACACTTCACTGACTTTGGAGCTGTGTACTATGGCTACACGGTCGTATCGATGGATAAACAAAAGGCTGAATGGAAGGTCTATCATATCAACAAGGATGCAGCGACGGTCCAAGAAGCTCCAAAGAAACTTGTGCGGTCGCAACGTTACTGGCCTGCAACTTTGAAACTGGAAAACATCAAAGTCTGAGCAGAGTGCTTGCTCTGCTCTTAATGGCAAGACCTTGCACAGGGGTCTTGCCTTTTAGCTTCGAGGATGCCCAGCGAGATCGGGCTTGGCTGCCATCGAAGCGGAAAATTTCTGGCTTAAGACTTGACGAAGATCTAAGGCGGTATGATTCACCTCTACCATATTTGATACGAACCTGACGCCATGGCTGTAGTCGGCATATTCGATTCCGTGAACAGTTGACAGGGGCTGTATCGGGCTATGGCTTCCTTCATGCCATCCATAGATGGCAACTGCTTCCGGCCTTGCCATGAGCCTGAGACTTTGCACCACATCTTTTTTATGACCGGCGACTAACATTCCTGGTTTCCAAATCAGCTGCTGCAGCTGATCCTGGACCAAATGATTGTGATACTTGAAGTATGGGACGCTGCACATATCCTTGCCGCTCGGCAAAGTCAAGGGTTTGAGTTTGACCTGGGCTTGAGCGTAGATATCGTCGACCATTAAAGTCGTTGGTAGACTTAGATTGAGTTTTTGCGCAAGAATATTGATGCTGACCAGATTCAATGGCACCCGCACAAAATCCTGATCCGAACCAACAGCTAAATAGTCTGGCAAGACCCAGTAGCGCATGGTCTTGCCTTTGTGAGGACCCGACAAGAGAGTGCGTTCCACTGGGACTAGGCTGCGTTGAAAGTCGGGAATGTTGCCGCGCAAAACCTCGTCGACAATCATTTTCTCGCGTAATTTTGCGGGGAGATGTTTTACCTTTTGCATGAATTCCGATCCACTCAGTGCCGATTTTGGACGTTCCGGAAGGCCAACCAGTTTCAGAGTAGGACTGGATTCAGCTGCTATAGCCAGACTTGTCAGTGCGAGCTGGATGCCAAGAACGATCGCAAGCAATGGTTTTACTGTCATGTCGTTTACCTCTAATGCGTTCTAGGATGTGGTCTGGAAGCTTAAGTACCTAATTTTTTTTTGTGCACTCAAATGACAAGTAAGCCGATCGTCTGCAAAGCGAGGCAAGCTTAATAGGACGAATTCGTCCCTACGATGTTCGTGTATTATCGAGTGGGCTTAAGTGAGAAAAATATGCGCCCTCGAGAATCTTTTGCTTAGTCAATTGAGACTAAAAGCCTAAAGATAGTGAGATATCAGAGCATTAGACTTTGGCAGTGAGCTGTCCTGCTTTCTGACTTTTGCAGGACGGGCGGTATGAAAAACTGTGTATATACTGATGCTCAAAGAAGACTCGAAGGGTGCATAGCTTTTCGCTTTGCAATGCTTGGACATCTTCGCGAAAATGCAAAAAGGCCGGAGGGGTTGATTCCTCCGGCCTTTTATTTTAGACGGTCACCTGGAGATGGACAGAAACTTAAGCCTTATCAGCCTTACGCACGCTGCGTAGGTTGGAGGCCAAAATTTTCTTACGCAAACGAACCGACAAGGGAGTGACTTCAATCCACTCATCATCATCGATCCATTCGATACATTTTTCCAAACTCATCTGCTTGATACCGTAAAGGTTGGTTATACCATCCGATCCAGTGGTTCGCATGTTGGTCAATTTTTTCGGCTTCACAGGGTTGACGTTCAGATCGTTGTCCTTGGCACATTCACCGATGATCATGCCTTCGTAAACTTCGACGCCTTCACCGATGAACAGCATGCCGCGTTCCTGGACGGAAGCGAGAGCATATTCCGTGGTGCTGCCTGTACGGTCTGCAATCAAACAACCGGTTTGTCGGTGAAAGATAGTGCCGACATGGGGCTTGTAGCCAATGGATTCCGAACTGATCAAGCCCGAGCCGCGGGTTGCAGTCTTGAACATAGAGTTGGTACCCAGGATACCGCGAGTGGGTATCTCAAAGATCAAGCGAACGCGTGGCTCTTCCGTGCCGACCACAGTGGCGGCTTCGTAGGAAACCAAGGTGCCCTTCCGCTGTTGGTACATTTTGGTAACTTCGCCAGAACAGCTTTCGGGAAGATCGAGAGTCATTTTTTCAAATGGCTCCATCTTCTGACCGCCTTCGGTTTTGATCAGAACGTTGGGACGACCGACCATGAATTCATGACCTTCCCGGCGCATTTTTTCGATCAGGATACCGAATTGCAATTCACCGCGACCGAGCAGGTAGTACTGATCGGCTTGATCGGTATCTTCCAGGCGGAGAGCCACGTTGCTACGGATTTCGTTGAGCAATCGTTGACGCAGCTCGCGGGATTGGATGGCTTTGCCTTCCCGACCCGAGTTGGGCGTGGTGTTGATCGAGAAGATCATGCGCATGGTGGGCTCTTCCACGCTGATACGCTTCAATGCTTTGCCATTCACGCCACTCAGAGTGTCGCCAATTTCTAGGACTTCACAGCCAGCGATCAGACCGATGTCACCCGCTAGAAGCTCTTCCACTTCCACCTGCTTCATACCTTCGTAGGACAAGAGGCGAGAGACTTGAAACTTTTGCAGGATGGGCTTATCGCCCGAAATGCCGTGACGCATCAGTTCTTGGCCCTTGCGGACTTTACCAGTCACGATCCGACCTAAAGCAAGGTTGCCCAGGTAATCGGAGTAAGCGATGTTGGACACGAGCATCTGGACTTCAGCTGTCGTATCAGCTTCCGGAGCAGGAATGCCAAGGATGGTATCAAACAGTGGCCTCAAAGTGCGCTCGCCGCCGCCTTCCAATAGGGTTGGGATGGCGTTAACATCAGCCGTACACCAGCCTTTGCGGGCACAGGCGTAGATGATCGGGAAGTCGCACTGTTCGTCCGAAGCGCCGAGCTCGACAAAGAGGTCGAATGCCTTGTCAACGCATTCGGCAACCATCGTACTGCCAACGGCTTCGGGCCGATCGACTTTATTGATACAAAGGACGATTTTAAGATTTTTAGCGATCGCTTTTTGCAAAACGAAACGGGTCTGAGGCAAAGGCCCTTCGACTGCATCCACGAGTAGGATGGCGCCGTCGACCATATCCATGATGCGTTCCACTTCCCCGCCAAAGTCGGCATGGCCCGGTGTGTCGACAACATTGACTTTGACGTCACCAAGCAAAAACGACGCATTCTTCGCCGAGATCGTGATCCCGCGCTCCCTTTCCTGAGAATCGGAGTCCATCATGCGGTCCGCAGTGGTCTCGTGGGCCTGAAAGGTCCCAGCTTGCTTCAGCAGGAAGTCAACAAGTGTGGTTTTACCGTGGTCGACGTGAGCGATGATGCAAATGTTACGCAGTTTACTAGACATAATTCCCTTGGATTCTGAAGGTTTACCTCAAAAGGCTGTGAACCTGGCTTGAGTAAATCGAGAATAATCAATAACTTTCCCCAACTGGGTCAAGTTAATTTCCCGGAAAGTGGCTATGCACGACAATCGGGTCAAGCGCGGTTTTACACGTTGAAGGCTCAACCATCCATCAGAATCGATCATCACTCAGAATCTTGGTTTGAAATTTTTAACCATTCAAGCCAAGACTTGCGCATATCCCTGTGAGTTTTGATCAGCCATTCTAGCTGGACCTACCATTCAAAGTGGCCGAGGCCGTGGTAGGGAGGTGCAAGAGCCATAGTCTATCACAGCGCCACATCATTTTCCAGATCAGGCTGCCATCGATTTTCGTTCGGCAATCTGAATTGCGTAAAGCTTAAAAACTGGCTGATCATCGCGTAAGTGTGATTGAGGCTGAACAATGGGTCAAAGCCTCCGACCTTGAGTTCGCCTTGTCCGACAATACACCCGCGTCTGCCTTTGAATCGTTGATGACTGGACGGATCAAGTATAGCCTTGATTAAGCTCCATTCCGCAATGAAATCCTCAATCAGTTCGCTAAACGCCTCATTGTCGATTTTAGAGCTGCTGATGACGTTGAAGGATAAAACGCAAGCTGCCTCCAATCCCCTCGGCATGGTCTGCTCGATGAGTCGACCATCCTGGATCATGGCTATATGATGGGGGTAGAAAACTTTGGACATTTGTTCATTCGGGTGCGGCTTTTCAAGGGCAAGGGTGAGACTTTTTTTCTGGGCTTCATAGCGACTTTTTCGCTCCGCATTGATTTTGCTGGCGAGGGCGATGGAGAGCAAAATCACTTCAATGGAAGCGCCAAGCTGTGCTCCGAATTCTGTGAAGATATTACTGGTACCAATACCAAATCGAACAGCGGATCCCAATGCGGCACCAAGGAAGAACACAGCAAAGGCTCTAACATAGATGCCAGCTGGACGATAGCCTTGGCGCCAGCGCAGGATTCCGCTCATGAGGCAAACGATAGGTGTCATCTACTTTAAAATGGTGGGCGGCTCCTCGCTCATGCATGAAGTCTATGAAGAGTGTGTGGAAAGTTTTATGATCCGTTGTTGCCAATTGGTGATGGATCACGACGATCCCAGGGATTTTAGGAGCAACGCTTATATGATTCGAGAGATGGGCGATGGATTTCTCTGCTCCGTCGGTTATCCCTTTCACCAGAATGGTCGACTCAAATCGCTTGCAGCAGTCGAGCTAGCTGAAAAAATTGTCGACGAATTTGAGCTGTTTGTGCAAGCTTTGGACGCGCCGATTAAGATATATTCTACGATAGGAATAGCCCGGGGGATGGTGAAGTCCTATTTTTCAAAGTCAGGACGCATTCGTGATGACCTGTGGGGGCGGGTGATCATTCTGCTCTTTAAACTTATGATTTTGGGCGGGTGGCTGATCACTTGGCCGTGTTTAGCTGAGAATGCATCGAAGATCTATGAGATCGGTTCGCAAGAGCAGCGCTTGGATATTGACGAAATGCGCTATTTTCTGGAACCCGACACCGTCCCTCTGGATATTCAGAAAATTATCAAGCAAGATAGCTGGTCGTTGGCGAAGATACAAAGACGATTTCTGCGAGATGAGATCGATGGTAAAAGAGTCATTTTCTCGTTCGATATTTCGACAGTGACTGAAACTGTTTTTTTTAACTATATGTGGGCTCCTCCCCTCAAAGTGCAGAAGTTCTTCATAGTTGATAGTCAAGCTGTGACAGTTGAAGCGGAAGAAGTACGCAGCACAATGTTCCTGGCGCGAGTAAAGCTTTTGGAAGGGCGCTATAGAGTCTATTTTGTTGCTGAGCCGGCAGCGTTGTCAGACATGAAGAGCAATATTTTTGTCATGAATTCGGCTTTTGTCGGTGGCAGCTATCTCACCGAGTCAAAGTTTTACTTGTTTGTCTATGGCGTTGGGGCGGCCTTTGTCTTCTTCAATTTCACGATGTTTCTGCTTCATAGAAAGCCATACTTCATTCACTATGTGTGCTATTCCTTGACCATATTGTACATCTTGATGGTTGGCAGCGGGGATCTCTATCCAGTGACTGCAGTGTTTTGGAATCTAGCCCTGAGCCTCAATGGACTGTTCACGATCCTTATGAGCGCTTCCGTCTTGCGGTTGAAGGAATTTCATCCGCGACTCTTGCGAAATGCCTACATTGTTTGGATTGTGTCGACTGTGTGCATGTCGTCTCAATCCTTTTTTAGCTCTGCTCTTGTTGGCTATGTGGGGATTTTGGTTGGGCTCTTCTGCTATTTTATTTGCATGTATGCCGCCGTGCGTCGCATGATGGTGGGCTATATGCCTGCCACCTTCTTTGCTTTAGGTTGGGGTGTGCTAGGAACGGGATACGCTCTCAATCTGGCCGCAATCTATCTGACCAATTTAAGGGGCTTGGTCTATTCGGCTTATGTCGCCTATGCTGTCGAATCCATGCTCTTTGCAGTTGCTCTGGCCTATCGAACACGAGATTCTGAGCTTAAAGCCATAGCCGATAAACTGCATGCCTTGTCACAATTACAGAAAGTGGTCTATCCCCATCAAATAGAAAGGATCAAGCATGGCACCGAGCTTGAGCAAACCATGCCCACGACTCCAAGTCATGGCTGTGTCCTTGCCTTTGATATTATCAATAGCTCGAAAATCAAGCACATAAAAGCCAAGGAATTTTTCCGAAATTTCTTTGCTCGCTGTAACAAGATCATGAATGAAGGATATGATGGCAAAAATTTGAAGGCGAAAGCTTATCGAATCAAGGAAATTGGCGATGGTGGACTGTGTTCGATAGGCTATCCTTTTGCGTCATTAACCGATAACCCTGCAAACGAAGCGGTCGATCTGGCGATGCGAATCGCAGAGGCCCTAGTTGAGGAAGCGGAATTGCTTCATTCGCCTATTCCTATAGCTTGCGGCTTTGGTATAGCCCTGGATACTCTGAGCGGTTTTTATCCCGAATCGGGAGCAAAGGAATATGATATTTATGGACCGGCGCTTGTTCTAGCGACTCGCTATGAGGGCATGCGCAAAACGCTATTTCAAGCCGAAAGTCATCGCAGCGTTTTAATCATTCAAGCGGTCGTGTATCAAAGCCTGGACCCATCGCATCGAGCTGGATTCTTGGCCTTGGACTTGAAGGATAAGGATATCGTGGTTCGAGATGATCCTGCGGCCACTCAACTCTATTACCAATTCCTGGATCGTCCAGCGGCCAAAAGAGAGGTTTATGATCAGGTTGTCTGAAGGCGCCAAAGCCTCAGCTGGCCAGATCATGAGTGTGAAGGAATTCTCGCAAATTGACCACGATATGATCGGGAATTTCGATAAGCAGAGACCAGGGAGCATAGGCTGCGTCTTTTGCGCTATGGACTTCAATATCGGTGTTCCCGCCCAGCTGTTGAACCGCGGCCCGCACGGCATCCATTCCCACCCCGCGTCCAGCTGTCTCTGAGACCGTATCCTTGGTCGAGAGGCTTGGCGAAAATATCAGACGAGCTATGTCCTGAGCATCGAGTTGCATGCCATTGCCTATAAGGCCCTGCAGGATCGCTTTTTCGCGAATTTTCTCAAGAGCCAGTCCCCGACCATCATCATGCATCCGGATATGAAGGGCTCCATCTTTGAGCGTCACATCGACTGTAATTGCACCCCGAGCTGCTTTTGGAGGCTGGCAGTTGAGGCGTTCTTTTGCAGTCTCTATACCGTGGTCGACAGCATTGCGAAGGATATGACCAAAAATTGCGTCCATTGATTTAGCGTGTTCTTTAAAAATATAGATGTTGGGGCTTTGCACAAGCAGATGGGGAGCTTCCTTACCCTGAGCCATGGCTTGTTTTTTCAAAGTGTCTTCAAAAAAAGTGATCGATAGGCGTAGATCGTAGCAGGCTTGAGCCAGGACGATGGAATCGAGAATTCTCTTGTTGTAGGCATCAATGATTTGACGTTCTGTGAAGTTTAAGACCACTAATTTCTCGTCCAAAGCTATTCGTAGCTTGTTTTGCGCGAGATGCTTGATGTCTTGGACCTGAGCCTCTATCTGGCGTAAGCGTTTCTGGCACTGGTCGGGGGAGCTATCCGTCAGCGATCCAGTGCTGTTTTCCAGTTCATGTAAAGAAGTAGCCAGACGGGCAAGTCCCATGGTGCGGGCTACGCCCTTGAAGGTGTGTAAAGCACGTTGCAACTCGATTCTTTGTCCTGCGTCCTGTGCTGTCTGCAATAAGAAAGCAATCTTTGCCAGATAGAAGTGGGCGTCGGCTATGAATCCAGACACTTTGCTCAAACGCTCGACCAAGGCTAGAATAATGTCATTGTCAGCTTTTTGAAGCTCGCTTTGTATTTTTGCAGAGTTGTCAGATATTGTGATGAGAATGTAATCAATGTTGCCAGCTGCATCAACGTGAGGACCGTATTGAGCAGCAACCGGATGGCCATTCACCCTGAATTCAGTCAACAACTTATCTGCATTTGGCTGATAGCTCAGTTCGAAGTTGTCGCCCAAAGCGGCTTGCATAGTTTGCAGAAACTGATCTTTGCGATCGGCATTGATATCTTCCGTCTCGTCGATGGAAGCGACGAAGTCCTTGAACATCACTCCGTGCAAATCTATGCCGCCTAAGTATTCTTCTGTCTTGTTTGCATAGATAATGCGCTGCTCGATGTTGACCTTGATAATGCAGGCAGGGATAGTATCCTGCATAGTCGCCAAATCCGCTAAAATGACCTGAATTTTCTTGGTCCGCTCGTTGAGTGCATTTTCCTGCACCACGAAGTAGACTCGGTAGCGATAGATTGTCATCATTACGAAAGACAGCGCACCGCCAAGTCCTATCCCCTGAATGGAGTGCCGCAAAACATCGATTTGCCGAAGTTTCGCCGCATAAAGCATTCCTATAGTATAGAGCCCCAATAAAAGGCCATTCAAGAAAAGGGTTCTGCTGAAATACGGACTGGTAGCGATGAGTGAAGAAAGAAAGGTCGTCAGGAGCATGATCATCACAAACTGTTCAGAAGATACAACACTTGGGTAGTAAAGAGCCAGTGTTACTTGATTG
>JBGSTF010000031.1:0-27002 GCA_041736645.1 Oligoflexus sp.
GCTGACTTTTACCCACAAGTTAGTGCTTCCATGAATATAATTCGCTCATGGAGGCTTCGCCAACCTCGCCATATACTTTTCATTCCTGGCTCTCCATCACCTTTTCGGCCAAGAAATCCGCCCAATCGAGCAATTATGAAAACGGCTTTCCCGATCGATAATTTCGGCCCGATTGCGATCTTGAGCTTTTTTGCTGAAGTTTTTAATACTTCTATCGTCAAGGGGTCAAATACTTTTGCAGCTGCCAATTCAGGCATTTTTCTTCCAAATTGAAATAGCCAAAAAATATGCCAGGAGACTATTGAAAGCAGACTTGCTAGGTTTTCCAATCGCTTTCGATTGGCAAGTCTCGACTCTTCGACTCCAAAACCTGACTTCAGAATTCTATGGAAGCATTCAATAGACCATCTTTGCTTATAGATGGAAAGCACCTCGACAGCCTCGTCAATCGAATGAATAGGCAAATTTGTAAGCAAGCGCCAATGGATAGGATCAGAAACATAGTCTATCTGTTTGACCTCTACGACCCCGATCGGCAATGGGTTGAGAACCATGCTCTTTGCCTCACGGCTTCTTTGCGGGGGTTTTAAGACTGTATCGATTATTTTGATGAAGCAATTGACTGGTTTGCCATCTATGTTAAGAGTAATTTTCCCCAAAATTGTTGCTTCTTTTAGCTTCTCTTCAATATTGCTGGCTTCGTGAAAACTTGGTCCTTCGTGCGTCCTTCGATTCCAGCTTGAGCGAACAACAAAATTAGAACTCTGGTCGTGCGCAGCCTGCAGAAACTCGTAAATGTCGCACTCGCGATCAGCTACATGTACGATATGAGAAGCAATTGAACCAAGTGCTTTACTTGTCTCCATAAGATGATCGATCCACCTAAAACTCGCCTTCTTTTCAATAGGTGTTTTCTTGTTTAGGCCAGGGACATTGACTTCATCCTGTTCTCGGTTCTCCCTGATTTCATCATAGGTAAAAAAAGTCTGCTTTAGCAGGCCAAGTGGTACGCCGTCTGCTCTTACTGCTAAGCTCGAATGCAGTAGGAGTCCATTCACTCCACCCTTGTATCCATCCTTGGCATGAAGCCTCTGACCAAGGCCTTTAACTGATGGAAACTGGGTGTAAATCAAATCAGTAGTATCTTGAATGATTAAAACTCGCTCTTCGCAAGCATTGGCCCGACTAAGTGTGTTATCTGAATGATTCTTTAAAATGGCTCTCGGATTAACCTTCTCATTCTGAAGAAAGCGATAAGCTGCTTTGCTTGCGGCAAAACTGCCACAAGCAGCATTTATCGAGCACTCTGGATTCTCAGATATCGTGTCAGCCAAGTTCATAACTCTCTGTGTAAGTCTTTTATCACCAAAATTGCTAACCCTAAACTCATCTGAAAGCAACATCCGCAACCACCAATTCAATTTCAACAGGAGGATGGTGATTTATAAAGCAAATTCAATGACTTGTAAACTTCTGGGTAAAAGTCAGCACTAAAGTGGCAGGCATGAAAAAAGAATATGATTTTTCTAAATCCAAGCGCAATCCTTACACCAAAGAGTTGAAGCAGCAAGTGACCATGCTTATCGATCGCGAAACTGTTTCTTATTTCAAAGAACTATCCACAGAGACAGGCATTCGCTATCAGCTCCTCATGAACATGTTTCTTCGTGATTGCGCTGATGCTCAGCTGAGGCCGTCTTTGAAATGGATAAAGAAAGACCAAAAGAAGGCTTAACGAGAATTTCGCTCTATAAGACTCGATCCCTAGATTCCGTTTACCTTCATCAGAAATCCCCCGATTCGATAATTCGGACTGAAGGATTTTCTTTTGATATAAATTTATCGCCGCGTTGCCGTTATCGCTTCAAATCGCTAAGACCTCTTGGATAGTAAATTGGGGAAACATCGCGCCATGTTGTTACACACCGAACTCCACGCTCTTCAGACAAGCCTCCAATACCTGCAAAATCGATTAGGGGGACCTCATCCCGATCTGCTCATTGTAGCCGGCTCGGGATTTGCTGATGCTCTTCCGCCTCTTTTAGATGCCCAAAAGCTATCTTTTAAGGAAATTCCTGGCTTTCCTCCAACGACGGTCCAAGGCCATGATGGTGAACTAATTCTGGGGAACTTCCAAGGACCAGGATCAGCTCGATCCTCTCGCATCGCGATTCTGCGAGGACGAGTCCATCTCTACGAAGGGCATAGCCCCGCGGCTGTCGTCCATCCCTTACGCACCTTAATCCAGTGGGGATGCTCTCGCGTCGTTCTCACCAATGCTGCCGGAAGTTTGCACAAAGAATGGTCAGCTGGATCCTTCATGCTCATCAATGATCATATCAATGGCACCGGTCACACCCCGCTTCTTGGGGCTTATCGGCAAGGACTGGCTGGCCCTATGTTTCTCGATATGACAGCCGCCTATGACAAAGCTTGGTTGCAGGCCTGGCGAAGCACTGCAGAGCGATTGAACATAAAAATTCAGGAAGGTGTGTACCTTGGCGTTCTTGGGCCCTGCTACGAAACTCCAGCCGAAGTTCGTGCCTTTCAAAAATGGGGAGCTGATGCCGTTGGTATGAGCACGGTTCTTGAAACTATTGCTGCGCGCCACTTGGGAGCCCGGATTTGCGCTCTCAGTCTCTTGAGCAATGCCGCTGCCGGCCTTATTTCAAATCACACGCTCGACCACCAAGAGGTGCTGGCAGAAAGCCAGCGTGCAGAAAAAACTTTTGCAAGGCTGATGGCCGAGGTTTTGCCGTCCCTTCTCGCATAGATTCGCTACCCAACTCGAGAATCGGTCCCCACGATTGGTTGAGCGGATCGAGCAAATTGCCTGATGGCCACGAGAATACTCAAAGCCTTCGTATAGACTTTTCCGTCTCGACCCATTTCAAAAATTTCCAGCAGCTCTTCGGCAGATGCCAGTTTCGGATTCCACTCAACCTGAGCCATAGTCCAACCAGGCATGAGCCTTTCCTCAGTAAAAGCCTCTCCTTGAATAACGATATTGTGATGCCTCACATCCTTCCGAATTCTTTGAAAGCATCCTCTCACAAGATCTTCTCGACCTTCTAGCAGCTGCAAAAAATAGCCTTGCCTTTCGACTAGAAATCCACTCATATCATCCACCGCATTCCTGCGACGGGCTACTTCCAAAATTGACTGCAGAAGCTCAGCTGTGACAGTATCGCGACTTTGACTTGTATAAAGTAGGTGAAATATTGCTGTCATAGAAAGTCTCCCGATATTCATTCATTTCAATCTTTCAATTCTTGCTGACGTGGGACTTCCCTAGCAAGTCTAAACATGGATTCTGCTAGCCTAGTCTATAGCTCATGGGGCCAAGGCATGAATGTAACACTATACAATTATTGGATTAAAAGGAGCTTCCGATGCCCATCTTCCGCCTTGACCTATCTAGCTGTAACGATTGAATAATTGAAAATGGCAAACTTTGGCGAACTTTTGCTTCGATTTAAAAAGTCCCAAAGCTTTGACTTAACTAAAACAAAATCCAATTCTTCCAGCTAGCTAAAAAAATCTTTCAATATCCCCCAAACAACGCCGATATATTCTTCTAGAGGTATTTTTTGTCTTGGAGACCGTTTTATGATGGGAACTGCTGCACTTGAAGAAGAACAAGTCCTTGACCAGGCTCTGGCGCAACAGAGTATTGGCTTCGGCCTTATGTCTGTTGCGGGTTGGGAGAAATCGGTCGACTATGCACTCTATGAAGTCTCTCATCATAATATTGGCATCATCTCGAGTGATCCTCTTGAGATTGGAACTAAGCTCACGGTGGAATACCGCGAAAATCAAATAATTCCTATGATCGTTCACCAGATCGTCCCAAAGCGAAATTTGCCGCCTGGATACAAACGATATCGACTCATTACCACTGATCCTGAGATCGATTTCGAGCGTTTGCTTCCTGAGTCATCCCATAGAAAAGTTTCATTTAATAACAGACACCACTATCATGTGAGATTCGCTCGATTTTCTACCGAGATTCCAACCCGCGTAGAAGCTAGGACCTTCGGCTCCGAAGAGCCTTATCACATGAAGACTATCAACGTTTCCAAATCCGGCTTCCTCTTGTCGAGCCCTCCCGGCTTTCGAGTTCCTTTTCATGAATCGACCCTCTTGGAACTGACATTATTCTTGGACGATCAGCCTATTCGATGTCTCGGCAAGGTTATTCGCTGCGAAGTCGATTTTGAAAAGAAACTCAAGCGCTACGGAATTAACATCTGCGACATTCACCCTGAAGACCGAGAGAAGTATTTTTCATATATCGAAGACACCGAACACAAGAAGAATCGGCAGGTGTTCCGCCTTCTCAAACTGCCCATGCCGATTTAACAGATGATGGGTCCAGGACCTGCCACTCCATTGTTTGCCGCTGGAAAAGAGCGTGCTAAAGTAGGGTCTTTGGGGGCCCTTTTTTATCAAAAGCGACACGTTTAGGCTGGGTGAAGCATGCTGCGAACTTCTGAAACCAAAGGTCAAGCTTCACCAGAAACTCTGCACGTCGCGCCTAGCGTTCCTTTGGATGAATTGCTTATTCGTCAGGACAGCTATTTTCAATCAGGCGCCACGCGGTCCTATGCTTTTAGACGTCAGCAGCTGGAAAAACTCAAGGCCCTCGTCCTGGCCAATCAAACAGTCATTTTCGATGCCCTCAAAAAGGACCTTCGAAAGCATGAATCGGAGAGCTACCTCGCCGAGGTGGGTTTCCTTTGTGCCGAAATCTCCGACGCGATCAAGCATCTTAAGAAGTGGATGAAGCCTAAAAAGGTTTCCTCACCCCTTGTTGTTTGGCCAGCCCGAAGCCGAATCGTCCCCGAACCTCTAGGCCGAAGTCTTTTGATCAGTCCGTGGAATTATCCCTTTCAACTCACTCTCGCACCTCTTGTAGGCTCCATGGCTGCAGGCAACGTGTCCGTTATCAAGCCATCAGAACTGGCCCCCAATACGGCTGAAATCTTGGAACACTTGATCAATAGCCATTTTCCGGCAGAGTATATTCATGTCGTAACGGGTGGTGCCGATTTAAGTCAAAGACTACTTGAGCATCGGTGGGATCACATTTTTTTTACTGGGAGTACGGCGATCGGCAAAGTGATTGCTAGTGCTGCCGCCAAACATCTCACGCCCTGCACCTTGGAACTAGGCGGAAAAAGTCCCTGCCTTGTGACCAAAAATGCCCGACTTGATGTTACGGTTCGTCGAATCGTTTTTGGCAAATTTTTGAATGGCGGTCAGACCTGTGTTGCACCCGACTACGTTCTGGTCGAAGATTCCGTTCACGATGCTTTCGTTCAGGCCATGAAGCAGGAAATTCGCTTGCGATTTGGAATGGATCCACTTAGCAATAGTCAGCTCCCAAAGATTATCAATCGCCGACACTTCGATCGACTCATGCGCCTCATAGAACCCAGCAAGGTTTCGATCGGTGGTCGAAATGATCTTTCGGAACTGTTGATTGAGCCGACTCTGCTCACAGGCATTAAAATGAGCGATCCGGTGATGCAAGAGGAGATATTTGGCCCGATTTTACCAGTTATCCCCTATAAAGATTTGAACGAAGCTAAATCCATCATTTCCGGTTTTGAAAAACCCTTGGCTCTCTACCTCTTTTCAGAAAGCGAACTTGAACAAGCCGAGATCATCAATACCGTGAGCTTTGGCGGTGGCTGCATCAACGATACCTTGATGCATTTGGCCAATCCTAAGCTGCCTTTTGGAGGAGTGGGAGCCAGCGGGACCGGAGCTTATCACGGCCAATATTCCTTTGAGATTTTTTCCCACATGAAAGCGGTCCTAGTGAATAGCACCAACTTCGATCTTCCCGCGCGTTATGCGCCATGGACCCAATGGAAGGACCAACTTATGCGTTGGATCTTGAAGTAGAGTGCCGTGTCCCGGGCTCAGTCTAGCTTGACCAGATTCCGGACAGATGCCTATCCACGGAGACAGGCATGCTATAGATTGGCCGATTGGCTAAGATTTTTTGCGTTAATTCTACTCGCTTTTTTCCATCCAAACTCTCAATTCACGAACTCCTCCTGGTGATGGCACGAGCTTCGCAATAGAGCATGTGTTGATAGGTTTCCAAACTAGAGAGGAAGAAAGAAATGAAAACCAACAATCCTAAAACCAAACTCGCGACTGCCAAATTTCGAGAATTGAATGCTGAGCTTATTTTGCCTTGCATTTTAATTGTCAGCGCTCTGTTCATTCCCGTTGTGACTCTGGCTCAGCTGCTCGCCGTCCGCTACTTGTAAGAAGCAAGATCGCACCGAATCACCCTGCTAAACTTAAGGTCCAGCGGGTGTCCTTTCCGCCTTCTTGTAAAGCCTTAAAATCACAGACAGCATGATAACCCTCAGTGATCCAAGAGGCACCATCCATCAGTTTCTAAATAGAATTAAATGTGGCTATCCCCCTGGAACATCTAGCCTAATGCATGCCTGATAAGGTCTTGAACCACCATCACCGATATGGATATGGGAACCAATAACTTTTTTGGAGGGAAGCCATGCAACCCGAATCCAAAACTTCAGCTGAACTGATTGAGCGTTATGAAAAGAACTTCGGTGCTGCCGGTCGGCGACGAAGCATCATCATCATGACCTGCGCCGTCTTCCTCATCATCGCAGTCATCGGCGGGTTCATGAAGTCGATGTCCTACGTGGGTGGTTTGAACGCCCATGTTTACGGCGTCTTCGATGCCAAGGATAAGACTTCGGAAACCGCCCCGAAGACTGAGTGATGAGGCTTGCGTCCTTAGCGGGATAGATGGTCGACTTGAGGAATGAACTTTCCTTGGGGCTTATGACCGGTATTCTTCTTCGCCTGGATAGCGTCCTGCCAGCGCTGGAGGCTTGCTGCAAAATTTCTGGAGGCCTCATCTTCGGCCTGAGAAAATCCTTCACCCATAAGGTGAATCGGACCTCCTTCTGCCTCGATCACAATGATTTCACGAAAGCGTCCCATCTGCAGAACCACACCTTCTGCGACCAGACCAAATTTTCTTTCATGCAGAAATTGCCTGAGACTGCTGGAATTTTTCTCGGGGCACAAGATGAGCCGATGAGGAAAGAGCCCCTTCTTAAAGAGCTTCTGCAATATCGTAACAATCGTACGACAACCCACTCCAGCAATAATAAAGTCGCAAGCCTCACGAGGAATTTTGAGAGTTTCGGCGGAACATACCTTCACTTGGATACGAGGATCGCTGTGCAGACCTCGACCTGTAAGATCCTTGCGCAAAGCTTCCAAAGCACGAGGTGCTTGATCAACAAAGACAATGCCTCGCAATGGCTTGCTATCCCATGCCGAAAGCCCAATGAGACCGTGGTCACAGCACAAATCATAGACAAGGCTATTCGGCCTTACATAGGAAGCTAGCTTCTGAATTCTTTCGCTCATGCTTTTAACCCTGATAGGAAACCTTGCTCCAGCCACTGCCGTCTGAGTTCGTGAACCGCGATGCCGGCGCTGACAGCAACATTGAGAGAATTTTTGCGCCCCCAGCAAGGTATTTCAATTACAGCATCACAACGCTGCAGAAGATCTGATTCAAAGCCATATCGCTCATTGCCAAACAGCAAAGCAGTTTTTTGAGATGGAAAAACAAACTGATCCAAGCTTTGTGCCATGGGACTGGTTTCCATGGCTAGCAATGCATAGCCTTGAGCCTTCAGTTGATCAAGGCATTCCTCTCGATGAGGATGCCACTGCCAAGCGACGAATTGCTCCGTACCTAACGCGGCACGACTCACTTTCGCTTGCTCCGGAGTGGCTGTATATCCTGTTAAATGAATCTTGCTGACACCCAGGCATTCGGCCAAACGCCAAATGGAACCAAGATTAAAGGCCGAGCGGAGATTATCGAGCACCAAAACCAATGGTAACAACTGCTCCCGTTCCGGCACGGCTCGATCTTCACTCGCAACCGGAAAATCTCCATCGGCGATTGCTCGACTATGCTGACGTTCTATAGGGACAACCAGACTCATGAACTGGTGATAACTGGGTTGAGCGGGAATTCTCTGCCGGAGCTGAGAGACTGCTCTGACTTTTTCACCTCGATGAAGGGCAGCGCCATCCAACAGTTCCAAGAGACGAGCTAGCTCCTGCCAACGCAAAGTTTCGCTATCCCAGGCTTGATCAACTCGCAGGATGCCATCCAAAAGTTCGCGCAAGGCCATGGCTTCGTTTAGCTCGAGAAAATGTCTCAACTCCATAGCCTTGCCTTTCTGATCAATTCAGCTAATCCGCTGTCCAGGAACGGCGTTTTTATCGGGGAAGAGCAAGGCTAGTTTTTCGCCATCACCTGACGCCAAAACCATGCCTTCACTCACTCCAAACTTCATTTTTCGGGGCGCGAGGTTGGCCACCATAACCGTCAGCTTTCCGATCAAATCTTCGGGTTTATAGCTAGCTTTGATTCCCGAGAAAACATTGCGGGTCACCCCTTCCCCTAAATCCAAAGTCAGCTGCAGGAGCTTGCCAGCACCTTCTACCAATTTCGCATCGATGATTTTTACAATCCTGAGGTCGACTTTCTGGAAATCCTCGATACTGATGGTGGAGGCCAGACCAAGAGCCGCTTCTCCCCCAAGGACCGGTGCCGCTGCTTGCGATGCAGCGACGATGGCTTTGGTTTCTTCTAGCATGGCTTGAACCTGGACCATATCAACTCGTTTCGCGAGATGCTCGAATGGTGCGAGTTCATGGAATTCCAAGACCTGCTGGGCACTTGTCCAGGTGTAAGCGTCTTCCTGGAATAATTTTTCCACTCGGCTCGCATAGCCTGGCAAAACCGGCTTCAGATAAACCGTGATGATCCGGAACAGATTCAAAATTCCAGTCAGGATTTGAATGGTCGCCGCTTCATCAGTCTTGACCAATTTCCAGGGTTCGTAGCTATCAAAATACTTGTTCGCATCATCGGCGATACCACGGATAGCCAGCATCGCTTTGGTGAAATCACGAGCTTCGTAGTGGGCGGCGATCTGTTCGCTTAAACCCTGAGCTCTCTTGACCAAATCGCGACCCTCGTCGGAGAGTGCCCCCATTTTGCCGCCAATTTTCTGCAGCATCTGAGCCCCGCGCGATGCGACGTTGGTGATCTTGCCGATCAAATCGGAATTCACTCGCGACACAAAGTCTTCGAAATTCAAATCAAAGTCATCGATACCTGAAGACATTTTACAGGCCAAATAATATCGCAAGTAGTTGGCATCCAAATGCTTCAGATAGGTTCCGGCGGAGATATTCGTTCCCCGTGATTTACTCATCTTCGCACCGTTGACCTGCAGCATGCCGTGCACCATAACCTGAGTCGGAGTGTTCAAACCTGCCGCCTTCAGCATGCTGGGCCAAAACAAACTGTGATGGTAGATGATATCCTTACCGATGCAGTGAAAGATTTCACTTTCATTCCAGTATTTTTCGAAATCAGCCCCATGCTTCTTAGCCCAATCATCTAACGAAGCCAGATATCCGATGGGAGCATCGAACCAAACGTAGAAATATTTGTCGGGATGGCCTGGGATTTCAAAACCGAAATAAGGCTTGTCACGAGAAATACACCAGGACTGCAGATCTTCCTTCAGCCACTCACCCAATTTCTTGGCAATCTCTGGGCTATTGTGTTCGGGAACCCACTCTTTTAAGAAGTTCTGAAAGTCATTCAGCTTGACAAATACATGCTCACTGTCCTTTTGAACAGGTGTATTACCGCACAAGACGCAATGGGCATTTTTCAATTCATGAGTGCCATAAACCGCACTGCACACTTCACAGCCGTCACCGTACTGATCAGCCGAACCGCACCGAGGGCATATTCCTTTCACGAAACGGTCTGGCAGAAACATTTTATCGTGTTCACAGAAAGCCTGTTGCAAAGTTTTGGTTTCAATATGACCTTTGCTTTTCAAGGCTGTGAAAATCCGCTCAGATATTTTCCGATTGGATTCACTGTTGGTCGAACCATAGTGATCGTACAGAATCTCGAATCCCTGCAAATCACGCACATGTTCGACCCGAGCTGTTTCGATCAGCTGCTCGGGAGTGACTCCTTGCTTGCGGGCGTTGACCATGATGGGTGTACCATGCGTGTCATCAGCACAGATAAAGCGGCATTCATGGCCTCGCATCCTTTGAAAACGCGCCCAGAAATCAACCATGCAATGTTCCACCAAATGGCCGATATGAACCGGACCATTGGCATAGGGAAGAGCCGCCGTGATGATGATTTTGCGTTTTCCAGACATTCGAAACCTCTCCTTCCAGCAGATACGCCACTTCGCCATAAATACGAGGCAGCCAGGCGGCTACTATAAAGCAAAGTCCTGCGCTTCGAAAGGCTTTCGCGGGCAAAATCCCCACAAAAAGTCCTCTACGACGAGCGGGGTCGCCGTTCATCAGGCTTTTCGTTGGCTGGATCATCAGGCCAGGAATGCTTGGGATATCGCCTTTTCAGTTCTTTCTTGACCTCGTGGTAACTTCCGCGCCAGAAGCCCGCCAAATCCTGAGTGATTTGCGCCGGCCTTCGATTGGGCGCCAGAAGTTTCAAGAGCAAAGGCTGACGAGTGCTACAGATTTTAGGAGTCTCTTTTTGTCCAAAAAATTCCTGGATACGTCCTTCAATCCAGGGCTCCCCTGGATCTTCATAGTGCACCTGAAAGCGCTTACCATTGCCCAGCGTGATTTGATCGGGACAATGCCTCTGGAGAAGTTCGATGTCGTCATAATCAAGCTGCTCTTCAATCGCCCGACGCAGATTGCGATTGATGATATCGCTCAGAGATTTTGCTCCTTCACAAAGATGGGCAAGCAGGAGGTCAAGAAAATCGCCATCAAATCTGGGCAATTTATGGCTGAAACCATATCGATCGAGGAGTTCCAACTTCTTATGATAGACAAGAAAATCTGAGATATCAGCGAAAGCATTGGGCCATCGCTGTTTGAGTGTTTGAAAAAGCAACTCTTCCATGGCAGCAGCATCGGCTTGCTCGACCGCTTCTTCAACGATGAGCCGACCGTATAAGGTGCTCGTGACTTTACGAGCTCGACCCGTCTTTTCATCCAATCGAATATCCAAAGTTTCTTGCAAAAGCTGGAAAGGATCCTCCTTCAACCATGAAGTTTCGATAGCGGAAGCGACAAAGATTCGACCTCTTTGAGCGTCAGCCTCTTCGCTCAGCGTTTCCCTGGCATCAATGGCTAAAAGCCATTCGCGTTCGCGAACAACTGAAGATTCGCTCAAGACCGCACCGCGACCCAAACAAAAGTTGAACTGCCGCTGCTTCCTTTGTCCGGGTTGATGGGCAGAAGGTCGATGACGAGCCACTCGATCAGCAAACCCCGCAAAGATACTGCGCCGAATCCCGACGCTATCCAAATCCGACAAAGACGATAGGGGGGCCGCCCCACAGCGCATACGTAGATTTTCATAAAGCTGTTTCAATCGCTGAAGACGCCCGAAGTCCAAATCTCGCCTTGGCGCTGGTCCATGCCGCGCTAACGCTCGCAAAACAATGTCCAGTTGATAGCAAACGTCGCAATCCAAATGATCTCGTGCCGTTTCCTGCGTCGAGAGCAACATACCTTCGCTGATAAGAATCGCCGCCATCAGCGCGGCACTCAAAACACCCTGCTTTTTACCTTCTAAAATGATTCGACCCAAACGTGGATGCAAAGGAAATTCAGCCATAAACCGACCATCTTCGGTCAGTCGTCCCTCGGCATCGAGGGCTCCCAGGGCTTGCAGCAGCTGAATATTGTGCTGAACAATCGCTTCATCGGGAGCTTCCAGCCAAGGCAAGGTTTCCCATGCTCGCGCTTCTTGGGGCAAAATCGCCTGAATTTCCAGCAAAGTCTGACAGAGATCGATCCTTTTGATTTCGGGTTCGGTGAATTTGGATCGGGAGTTGAAGTCCATGGCACTGAACAGCCTATAGCAGACTCCGGGAGCGATACGTCCCGCTCGTCCCATTCTTTGAATGCAAGATGCTTGGCTCACCTTTTGCGATTCAAGGGTAGGCAATCCACTCCAAGGCGCATAGCCTGATATGCGGGCACGACCGGCATCGATGACCCCTCGAATTCCAGGTAAAGTGACCGATGTTTCTGCCACATTGGTTGACAAAACCACTTTTGGTTTACCAGGATTTTGCTCGAGAAGGCGGTAATTGGCTGCTAGCTCCGCGCTTAACGGAATCCATTCCGCTCGTCCCGGCAATTGATTTTTCAGTCGCTCCAAACATCTTTGAATTTCCGCCATCCCACTTAGGAACACCAGAATATTGCCACCACAGCGAGGATCGTCCAGCATCTGAGCGGTCGCTTGGCAAACCAGATCTTCCACATAGCTTTGACTCGAACCAGGCAGGTATTCCAAAGCCACAGGGAAGGTCCGACCCGGAATATTGAAAAGTTTGGAGGTCTGCAGATACTGCTCAAGAGCTGTGGTATCAAGAGTCGCTGACATAATCAATAGGCGGAGATCGCTGCGCTTGCTTTGAACATTGCGCAAGAGGGCCAGAGCAATATCAGTGTGGATATGTCTTTCGTGAAACTCATCCAAGACAACCACATCAAAGTCTTGCAAGAGCGGATCATGCAGGAGTTTACGCGTTAACACTCCTTCTGTAACGAACAGAAGCCGGGTGGCGGGACTGCTCTTATTTTCCAAACGAATCTGGTAACCGACCAATTGTCCGCAGGCGCTGCCGAGCTGTTCAGCTACCCACTCCGCCGCAAGACGGGCCGCCAATCGCCTCGGTTGGACCACGAGAATTTTCTTAAAGGTCTGCAGAAGGGCCTGCGGCACGCGAGTGGTTTTGCCCGCACCGGGCTCAGCTTTGAGCAAAACGTAGGGCTCTTGCACCAAGGCTTTGGTGATATCTTCTAAAAAAGGATCGATAGGAAACTTGGACATAAAAGACTCGAAGAGTGAGGCGATGGCTTATCAGCCGCAATATAGACGCGCAATCCCAGCTAGACAATGGAAATCATTTAAGAAATGCTCGCTAGCGAGGTCATCTCAGGGTTTTCCCTGGATAATTCCCAGCCATAATGATAACACTTGCTGCCCTTTGTAAGGATCATCAGGAGTCAAAATCCCATGGAAAGGCATACAATCCAGGTCAGTTATCGATTGAATGGCATGCGACTGGACGCAGCCATGTCTGATTCGATTGCAGGCCTTTCACGAAGACGAGCCAAAGCCATTGTCGATATGGGTGGCGTTTACGTCAATAAAAAGCGTGTGCGCATTGCCTCCAAAACTGTGGGCAAAGGCGATCGTATCGATGTGGAATATAACGAAAAACTGTTCGAAGCTGGCCGCAAAGAAGCTTTGACTTTAAAACCTGACGATATCCTTTATTTTGCACAAGACACGATCGTCATCAATAAACCTGCGGGTCTGCCATCACAAGCTACCCGAGACCAGGCTATACTCCACGTTATACCACTGTTGGAAAAGTGTCTGGCAGAGATGGGTCATCCAAAGATGGATTTGCAGTTGGTCCATCGACTCGATAAAGACACCACAGGTGCTCTGGTCGTTGCCACCAACAAAGCGCAGATGACCTATTTAACGGAACAATTTCGTCTGCATACCATCCAGAAATCCTACCATGCCTTGGCTTGGGGATTGATCGAAAAGCCCTTTGAAATCAAATGCATGCTGAGTGCTATTCAGCCCAATACCGGCAAAGTAAAAGTCGTGAAATCCGGTGGCAAATCGTCTCAGACGTTCTTTGAAGTCTTGAAGACTTATCCCGCTTTGCAGGTTTCCTTGGTGGAGTGTCGACCCATTACGGGTCGAAGTCATCAGATTCGCGTGCATCTTGACGAAGCAGGACATCCGATCGTAGGCGATAAGGTCTATGGGGAAGGCAAGCGCCAGACTCTGTCTGACGAACTGCTCAAGGTCGCGACGCACCAGCTGCTGCATGCGGCAAGCATTCGCTTTCAGCCAGCACCAGATCTGGAGCCAGTTCAAGTTCAGGCTCCCTATCCAGAAACGTTCGCCGGCTTTCTCGCGATTGCCGACCTTATTTAAATTTGGGACGAGATTTTTTCGGTTTCGTTTTGGATTTCTTTGGTTTCTCCGGAGTCTTGTTGGCCACAAGTTTCTTCGGAGCTGCCGTCGGCGTGCGAATCTTACTGATCGGTGTCACAACAGGCTTTTCCTTTTTCTGCCAGAGCACTCCGCGCAATCGTTCAGAACCAGCATCCACCGGCTCTTTAGCCAAGCCTTCGGCGCTGCAAAGCAAATAGCTGAACTTGCGACTGCCGGTGGCACGACCGGTCTTTTGTTCCAAGGGTCGCCCGACCACAACGGCTTCATTCAAAGCATCGATATTTCTCGCTGACCTGAGAGCCATGACGATATCGGGGCTGGCGAACAGAAAAGCTGTGGCGCCGATGCGTTGCCGATCGATATCCAATATGCGATCGACTTTCTGCATGAGAGACGGCTGTTGCCACTCCCATTCGCTATAGCACCAATCTCTTGTGCGCTCGAGCATCGGACAGGCATCGCTATGCGTACAGGGATAAAGAGCCTGGTAACCCATTTGGCAAAGCTCTTCGCGCAACTGCATCGCGCCTCGAGAAAGATCTTGGTTGGCTGGTTCGATGAGGGTGATAAGACGCTTGCCATGCTTCAAACCTTGCGCCAAATGTTTGAGCAGCGCTTGTGCCGTTTTTGGATTGTGGGCGACTTCGTTCCAGACATAGCCCATCTGGTGCCAAACGATCGCATCCTGAGCATCTTCCGCTTTGCGACTCTCACGACTCAGATACTCATCCAATCGTTGACGTCTGGTCACGACGCTGACATTCGGATCCAAAAGTTGCAAGCCATGGGCTGCCGCTTCCAAAAATGCTTGCGATTTATCCACGAGTTCGATCGAACAGGGAATTTTCTTTTCATCGCGATAGAGCAGGTCCAGAGTTGCAAAACTCAGCGCTCCGGTTCCTGCACCTAGATCTTCCAGGTGAACAGCTTTGGGTTGCGCCCTGAGCCAACTGAGAAGGCCCAATCTGTGCTCGCTGCGACGCAGCATGCCTTGGGTACGGGCCATATTCGAAAGGTGAAAGCCTATAAGGTAGACAAGAGCTTCCTTTTTAGGATCCATAAGGTAACGAGAGACTTCAGCTCGGTTCAGTGTGAAAGCTTCCCACAGCTCAACCAATTCCTTCCTGAGTTCCGGGATAACAGCAGCCGCAAGATCCAGGTCTGAAACATCTTTGCGGGGGCGATCCAGGCCTCGAGGAGTCTTGGCAAGGCTGGCCACTGTCGCCGCCCAGATCGAATAGCTGCGCCGGCTGGTCAGCAGTGTATCCGGATTTGCCGGGCGTGAGATTTTTGCCATGACGGTCACCTTTCTGGTAAAACAAGGAGGACAGCTTCTAGCATGTTATCAGCCAAAAGGCGACCATCCTCCTGTGGCAATCACTGAGCTTCGGTGCTAATGTGCGGCTGTTCGCACCAACGCTGCCAGCAGCCCATCGATCAAGGGGTTATGTCGTGTCCGACCAAGCTGATGCTTTAAAAAAACCTGCTCCCTTGCACATCAATAAGCCAGATTGGCTGAAAACAAAAATTCCCACGGGCGATATGTTTTTCGATATCAAACGCGATCTGCGATCGAAAAGCCTTTTTACCGTCTGTGAGGAAGCGAAGTGTCCCAACATCAATGAATGTTGGGCCACCAATACCGCCACTTTTATGATTCTGGGTGACACCTGCACCCGGGCTTGTCGGTTTTGCAACGTCAAGACAGGCAATCCTGAGGGCTGGCTGGACCCCCACGAAGGTCAAAAGACCGCCGAGAGCATTGCGATGATGCAGCTTAAATATGCTGTTTTGACGATGGTAGATCGCGACGATCTCGCTGATGGCGGAGCTGCTCATATTAAAACTGTCTTTGAGGCCATTCGCGATAAATCGCCGCAGACTCTTCTGGAGTTTTTGGGCGGTGATTTTCAGGCCAAAGACAGCTCTCTGCAGCTTGTCTTAAGCGCAAGACCCGAAGTGTTTGCTCACAATCTAGAGACAGTGGAGCGACTCACTCCACGCGTCCGCGACGCCAGAGCCTCCTACGGGCAGTCTCTGAAAGTTCTCGCTCGAGCCAAACAACTTGCCGATTATCCGGTGTTCACCAAAAGCGCGCTTATGCTTGGTCTGGGGGAAACAATGGATGAAGTCGTGCAAGCATTGAAAGATCTCCGCGAGCATCAGGTGGATTTCGTGACCATTGGCCAGTACATGCGTCCTTCCAAACGACACCTCGCTATTAAAGAGTTTGTTGATCCTGCACGTTTCGATGAACTCGCCGCGCTGGCTGATGAATTGGGTTTTCTATCCTGTGCGTCCGGACCTTTGGTACGATCTTCTTATAAGGCCAGTGAATTTTACGCAAAGGCCCTGGCAACAAGGGCCGCGAGGAATGGAGCCGATCCCTCGTGAATCTGCGCTCGCGCTTTATCACCGCCCTACTCAAATGGACCTTTCAAGCCATCGCTTTGGTCCCTGCAGCCTGGATTCCATGGATGTCCAGGCTTATGGGCCAGTTGGGTGCTCGCCTTTTAACTCGCGATCAGAAGCTGATTGCCAGCAATGTCGAGCGAGTCTATGCCTTACCCGCTCACAGTTCCTTTTCAAAAAGTTTTCAGCAGCAAGTCTTTCGTTCCCAATGGTGCGTAATGATGGAAACCATTCGCACCAATCTGGCCAAGCAAGACCCCAATACGATCGAAGGATTGCCTGAACTAGGCCACACCGTGAAGGAGCTGATGGCAGCAGGCAAAGGCTTGATTATCGTCACGGCGCATCTTGGCAACTGGGAATTTGTCGCGAGGTATACAGCTCAGGCGAGTGGTCGCCGCTTCCATGCCCTAGCCAAACCTTCAAAGCTTCCTGAACTGACCCGCTTGCTCGATCAGCTGCGCAACCGCATGAATACAGCTGTGCTGTGGACCGATAGCAAAAATCTCCTCAAGGATATGCTGAGACTTCTCAAAGCAGGCGAATGCCTGGGCTTTGTTATGGATCAAAAACCGGAAGGTCGAATCGGCCCCATTGTTGACTTTTTCCAAGAGCCGACTGAGTTTGTCAGTGGTCCGGCCAAGCTTTCCATTCGCCAAGGCTCGCCCGTACTGGCAGTTTTTTGTATGCGGACTGGGCTGCAGCAATATAGAATCATCCAGAACATGATTGTTCCTGCTGATCATGGGCTGAGCGATGAAACTGAGCTGACACAAAAGATGGCGACTGCTATCGAATCTGTGATCCGCCTTTATCCTGAGCAATGGCTATGGAACTACAAGCGTTGGCGTCATCCTTCAAGCTCTTCAGTCAGCGCTGTCGCAGTTGGCAGCAAAGGCTAGTTTCAGCCTTGCCCTTTCTCTGTCTAGAAGATCTGATTCTCATGGCCACCTGGTGCGCCGCTTACCCTGAGCAGAGATCGCTGACGATTGGCACCGGAATATCCATGGTTGCTTTGCTGCTTCTATTCTGGGTGCAAGGCTATCAACAGACCTCACAGGATACACCCGTTGTCGGCCCCTATCGATTCGTAAGACATCCTATGCGCCTCAGTCTTTGGCTCCTGGCGATTGGCTTTAGCCTTGGTTCTCGTTCGTTTCCTGGCCTTCTCATCAGCTTAGGTCTGCTGCCCTTTATCTATCATCTCGATGTGCTCCACGAGGAACAGCTCCAGAAAAGACGGAATCTTGCTAGCTTTCGCTATGGACGATTCGTACCTGCACTGGTGCCTACCATTTTTCCCTATAAGCTCGAAGCAGGTCTGGCGTCGGTCGACTTTTCCTGGAAGCGAGGCCTTATCGGTGTCGACAGCAACATCAGACGACGTCTGGGCCGGCTCATTCTCGGTTGGCTTCTGGTGGTTCTTATCGAAAGAGATCTCCTGCCTCATATGGCTTTACCGATCGCTGCCGGACTCTGGCTCGTCCTCCTCGTCGTAAGGACCTTACTGCACCGAAAGACCATTCGAGTTGTTTTCACCTAAAAAGATTGAGTGAAATTCTTTATTTTTGGTACATCCTCATTCTCCGCCTTGAGTTTGGGACTCTAAGTCCCTGATTTCCCTATCCACCAAGAGAATCTTGCCCATATCGTAAAGCCAATTTGGGCAAGTCTGTTTTAGTTTCGAAAAGCTGAGTCGATAAGCCTGGAAAGCGGGTGAGGTAAGCTATATGACTCCATCGCATTCCAGTAATCCCCAGCTCGACGAAGCCAACAAATTCATCTTTGTGAAGGCTTATGATCGAGCGGAACGAATGATCGAAGACTTGGTCAACAGCGATGCCTATCGCCATGACCTCCTCCTGCACCTGCGCAGAATCGAGCTTGCCACCAAACTGGACAATCTTGCCCACTTGCGCAAGGTCTACGAGGAACAACTTAACAAACACCCAGACGATCTCACCCAACGCATCGCACTCATTTTTGTCGAGCAGCATGGCGAATTTATCGAAAATAAAGAAGCCATGATAAGGCTGCAGGCCTTGCTCCGGACCGTAGGTCCACACCCTGCGATCTACTATGGTATTGGTTTCTGTATGGAAATCGAAAACAATCTGGAACGCAGCCGCTTCAATTATGAACAGTGCGTGAATCTTGACCCAAATTGGTATCCGGGTTATTTCGGTTTAAGTCAGATCTGCTACCAAGCCCATGATGATAAAAGAGGTGATCAGTATTTCTTCCTCTTTGAGGAAATGGCACCCTACAATGTCTATGGCAACTTCGAAACCCATAGAAAACTTTCCAATGAGTTCATCGATCGCAATGATTTTGATTCCGCCGAGATGGCGATTAAAACCTTGTCCGAATGGTGGATGGAAAACAAAGGAATATGCCCTCCCGAAATTCAGCTTTTTGAGCGCCTAGCTACAGCCAAGGTTGCTGAATTGCGTGGTGATCGAGCTCTGGCCGAACAGCGTCGAGGCCAGGCTCGTCTGGTTTCACATCGCATCTTGGACGACCAGCATTTATCGGAAGGTGTTTTATACTTTTCGGCCAAAGTTCTCGAAGAATTCTCAGAATTCAATCTATCAGTGGAAATGTATCGGAAGATATTGAAAGCAGAGACCGCGAGCCCAGAAGTCATCCAAAAAATTGGCGGACAATTTCTGTCCATGGGTGAGATCGTGTTGGCTAATGAATTGTTTCACGAAGCCTATCGCGCCCATCCTGATCAGCCAGAGATAAGGTTCTGTCTGCTGGTTTCGAAATTGCGCCTAGCTAAAGTCAATGTCGAAGACTACCTCATCAACAAAGAACGCTTAAAGAAACTGCTGGATAATCCGTCTGACAAAGTTGAGTTGCTCAGCCTCCTCCATTCCTTAGTCGCAAAATTTCCCGAAGATCCGGATGTCCAGGGTCATATGGGTGAAGTCTACCTTCGATTGGGCAACAAAGACAAAGCCGCCAAGCATTTTCATAGAATGTTTGAGCTTGACGCAAACAGTCGTATCACCACTCTTAAGTATGCCGCCTTCATGATGCAATTCGGCGATCCCGATCAAGCCAAAGGTATTCTGGAAAACATCAATCGCACCGACAACATGAGTGAAGAAGAGCTCTGCGAATTGCACTGGCTGCACGCCAACTATGAACATCGCAAAGGTCAATTCCAAAATAGTCTCGATCAATTGCATCAGGTCCTTCAGCATGACCCCTGGAATATTGCCTACCTTGTTTTGCAGGTTCGCAATCTTTCCGAACTGGCTCGCGGCAAAGTCGAATTCGAAGCGACCGACAACACCCTGCGGAAACTTGCCGAAAGCGACGAGTCTGAATTGAATTGGGCCGAATACGACGCTAAAACCAAAGCTCTCGCTGGCACTAGGCAAATAGAATTGGTGTATGCCCGCGAGAAGTTACGCTTTCTCTATGGCGATGGTCAAGACAGCATTTTAATGCGCCTTGTTCAGGCGGCTTCAGCCTTTGATGCAAGGCAAGCCATCTATGACCTTCTCAAGTTGCTCAATACCAATTTCGATAGTCCAGAAATTTATTGGTCACTGGGCGTTCTGTTCAAAGATCTGTGGCAGCTCGAAACGGCTAGCATGTGGTTTGACCAAATGCTTATGATTCCATCTCTCAAAGATCAACTGAGAGCAAAAGCTTACCTTGAGCAGGCAGACTGTTACATCTGGAGAGGCCAGCAAATCGAAAAAGCTGTGGAATATGCGAAGCTTGCTTTGGATTTGGGCCTAAATCAAGACAAACGACCGCTGCGTGTTCTAGCCCATGGATTGCTCAAGCTGGGTAAAGTTCGGCAAGCTGAAGTGTATTTGGAAGATAACGAAGGGGACAAAGATCCCGAAGTCATCTATCTACGCGGACTCGTTAAATATCGCAATGGCGCTTTTCAGCAGGCGAATGAAGTCTGGAAGCCACTCCTAACTCATCGCACGGAAAACCTACGCTTTCACAACATCAAGCAAGAGATCATGCGCTACTACTTCGACAAAGAGCCCTATCGAGGAATTAACTGATATGGGCTGCGACCTTTAAGGCTGCAACACCCTTTAGCGTCTTTTCCCAGTCTTTATTTTCCAAATTCTGCCAAACAAAAATCATCGCGTTGCACAGGCTGCACGCGATATTTTTTGTTGACATCAAATTCGGGATGTGGAGAATGAAGCACGAGCACTACACATAACTAATAATTCTGATGCGGCTGAGCATATGACGCCCAGGGTCTTGAGGCATTCGCACCTCTAGATCATAGGTTTTTGCTGAGCTTCGTTAGACGGTACCGCAAGCAGTCCTATGCGCTGCTTGCGCGACGGTCGGATTTCATTATCTGATTTTCAGAAAGGAGGGGGCATGCGTAAGTCAGTCACCAATTCATGCAGTGTCTGTGCCGAGGCACGTAAGAGCCGAACTCGCGAGTTCAGCCCACACGCTTGGTCTGCTCTCAGTATCTGGGGCGAAGTGACTCCTAAAACGATGGGACAACCTATTTGTGAAGGTTGCTATCGTGAACTTCGGGATCTTCTGATTGAACGCACCGATGAATTGGAGAGGATGTCGACACTTCACCCCGATTTTGCCAATGTGCATGAGATTCCTGCTTTTCTATCGAGTGAATTGCCGGACGCTCAGATCGCTAGCTGAGCTACGCCGTGACCGCGGCAAACAATGCCGCGTCCTAGGCAAAAATTGTCTATAGATTCTATTGAGTTAAGCTAAAGTTCCGAATCCCCTGGCCGATACCAACTCTGCGTGCCTTACGCAGGACAGTTCCCAGGAGGATCGGATGGTCAAGAATCAAAAGAATAGCAGGATTCAAAGTCCCGAAGCTGAGTACCTGCAAGCCCTCCGTCTGTATTGGCAAAATGAGAGAGAGGGAGCACTTTCCCTGGCAAGCGAGCGGCTTGCAGAGGGCAAATCGCAGCAAGCTCATCTCTACTATAGACTGTGGATCGAATCTCTCGCCGAAGACAATGACGAAGGCAGTCTAAGGGTTCTCCAACGCCATATCCAAAGACAAATCGATTTTCAGCATCCAAGCTGGATTAGCCTCTATGCTCTGACTGGATTGATCCACTATGAGCTTGGTGAGCTTGAAGCCGCACGCATCCTACAGCGAAAACTCGTAAGGCACACCTCAGACGGCTACAATCGAGAGCTCTGTCTCGTCTTGGGCACAGAACTTTCTTCTGATGAAGAGATTCAGATCAGTCGAGCGATGATTCGACAAAGTTCTGACTACTTCCTGCTGCGCCGTGCCGCACTCACGGGCTTTCGATTGGAACAACCGGCATTGACCAAGAAAGCTCTAGAAAGTATCGACGAACATATCGGGGAAAGTCCCCTTGGCGCTGAAATAGGCTTCCACGAACAGTTTAGTGCACGTCAGTATCGCAAAGCTTGGCAGTTTGCCAAGATCCTACGCGATGCCTTTCCTTTGAACAGCTCCTTTCAATTCAATTTTGCCTACACCTCCTATCTCATTGACCGCAATAAGACTGCACTTGAGGAATTCGTCCGGCTTAACCGTCGGAATCAAGAAGAAGATCCCGATGTCTTGACTCTCATTGGTGCAACCCTCTTGCGAGGTGGCCGAAAACCGCTTTCAGATGCAGTTAAAAAGCGCAGCCAATACTACCTGGAAAAAGCCCGCCTACGCTTGAAGGCCCAGGGATTACCAACCGATTATCCTCAGGAGCTTCTCTTGCGAATTCAAGATGATCAGGAAGTCCCGAGTTCAGGCCGGCACTGGATCGTCAAACTCTCAGCAAAACAATGCTATGATTTATACCAGAAACCCGAACATCGAATTGAATACCTGCATCGAGCCATGGGCCCCTATGTAAAAGCAGGCGACACCTGCATGTTTATTTCGGAAAGCCGTATGGCCAGTGACGATTCTGTGGGCATATGGCGACTGTCGGCGATTTATAGAGCCATCACTGATCCTGAGTGGCATCCCACACATCGCTGGCAGACGATACTCAAACTCCAGATGCGACTTGAGGTCTCTATACCTCTAGAAATAGAGGGAAATCAGCGATCAAGACTCCCTGAACAGGGACCTCACCGTTACGGCCTCTATGAAATCGACGACTCGGCTTTGGTTTGGATTGAAGATAGTGTGAAGAGTTTTACGCTCGACGATCAATCCTTTGCCCAAGTTTTCGCAGAGCTGAAATTGGCTCGCTCCGTATAAGGAAGTTTTATGAGACTCCTTGCTTTGATACTCATCATGACGGTTGGCCTCGCTATGCGGGCCCAAGCTGAAGATCAACCAACCATTTCCCAAGGCGAACGAATTGATTTGCCGGAAGTCGGATTTAGCATTACCCCTCCGACGGGATGGTTGGTCAATCGTAATTCGCATGGATCCTCGTTGATGTTTGAAGTGCCCAAACAGGCGAATCAAATTTATCAACCGACCATCCAAGTTATGGTATTCAGCAATCCTCGCTACATAGATGAGGTGACCAAGAAAGAATATGGCGACCTCATTGTTGAAAAATTTGGCAAGGTATCCAATCGCGTCACTGGCTACCACTTACGTAGTGAAGAATTCGTGCAGATGGAGACTGGCGATCCAGCCATCCTTTACTATACAGAGTTTCAGTATGATGACGTAGCCATCATGCAGATGCATATCCTCATTTCATCAGCATCCAATCACTTCCTCATGAGCTATACCGATCTGGCGAAAACGTTTGAAGATGAAAATGCTCAAGGACTCGCCGTTGCTTATTCCTCAATGCATTCAGCTCAGCTTGCCACCCGCCCACCATGGCGATATCAGCTCTTTGCCATCATTGGACTGGTGCTGCTGACTATAGTTGTCGCATGGTTTGTCCTTCGATGGATACGCGGCAACCGCATGGATCGTCTGGGACAGCGCATTGAAGATGAAGATCACAAAGAAATTCATGATGACCAAGAGTCCCAGTTTTACAGTCGTCACAGTACAACGACAGACGCTGGCCTGGAACATGATCATGATGAAGAAGAGTGGAAGCAGGAGGCACCAAAAGCGAAAGCTTCGGCTGCTCAAAAGGGTCCGAAGCGACCAGCCAAGACCATGCAAAGTTCCCATTTTGAAGATGATGATGATGAAGCCGATGTATCCGATGTCATACCTCTGTCGACTCTGGAAAAATCTTTACATCCTGGACGTAAACGCGGCAAAGAACAGTCGGATGCAGCTGCGGTAGAGCCGCAAAATCTGCTGCCGAATCCACCCCCGCTACCAACTTCGGCGCCCGCTGTTCCTGTTGCTCCGGCTCCCATTGCAGCTGCGCCAAAGCCTGTTCTTCCATCGGCGGTGCCGACTCCTCTGGCACCACCACCTTTGCCAGGTCCTGCGTCGACACCCACGGCCTCTGCACCTCCAATTCCCGCGGCTTTTCAGGACCCAAGCCCACCGCCGATTCCTGCAGGTATTGCCGCTCCTGAGCTCAAACCTGTGTCTTCATCGAAGCGCAGTGGACCGGTTATGCCGCCTGAAATGCAAGGCATGAATAGCCCGACTCGAGCTTTGCAACAGCCGACTAGCCAAAACATAGAAGACCGCGATCCGCCTGATATGACGGAAGAGGCAAGGCTTTCGGAAATTCTTCCTCGGGCAGGAACCATTGAAAAGAGCAAGCCCAAGCGCAAGGGATTTCTCTGGCGCAAAAAATCCGAAGACAATGATGATCATGACGACAAAACTGAACACGAAGATGACGACAGTTCGAAGGAAGAAGATAAGTGGGCTGCCCCATCCAGCAAAAAGTCCAGCTCCAGAAAGCTGGTCGAGGAAGACGAAGATAAAGAAGTTCAGGATCAGTGGGCCGTCGAACCCACTAAGAAGTCGACTCCAGGCAAAGCTATACCGAAGAGCGAGCACCATGAGGACGCCGAGGAGGAGGGCGAAACATGGGCTCCCGAAGCAACCAAACGCTCTAATCCAAAGAACAATAGTCTGCTCAACGAGACCCAGGGCCCACGCCGTCTGATGGGCCGTGCAGGACCTCTACCAGCCGTTACCAAAGGCGATACCACTCAGGTGACTGAGGACGGATGGAATCTCAATAAATCTCCAAAGTCTGATCATGAGGATGACGAAGAAGAGGACGCTGGCTGATTCCAAACGATACAGCCAACTCGACTCGATTGACAGCGCTCGGATTATTTGCGATAAGCGATTCCTCGTTTGAAGATACGAGTGCTTCGCTCAGTCTGTGCTGATAGCGATAGCCCGCGACAAAGTATCACAGCGAGACAGGTCCAGACTTTTATCGGGAATTTAGCTCAGCTGGTTAGAGCATTGCCCTTACAAGGCAAGGGTCCACGGTTCGAATCCGTGAATTCCCACCAGTCCTATCGTCACTCCGTCATCATCAAGCTCACATCCCAAGACTCTTCAAAAAAGCCAAAATATGATGGTACTCCGTCGGCGTCGCCGCCGGCTTGAAGTAAACTTCTCTTCCAATATGATTCATATTCGTGATGGCCGCCTGCAGTGCAGGATCCGTGCGAGCTTTGATGGGACGATTCGCGCCGTGGCAACCGACGCAACTTGCCGTAAACAATTGCCTCCCCGTAGCAGCATTGCCCAAAATAGTCGAGGACGGCGTTGTCCCGGTATTGCTTGGAGTGCCACTACCGCTCATGGCGCTCAATAGAGTGTCGATCACTAGAAATTGGGGTGCCGTCGCAATCACACCACATACTTGTGCCCACCGATCGGATACTACTGTGGTCGTCTTGCTGAGCTCCAAACCCGCATTCATACAGATCTGCAATTCCGCGGCTGTCATTGAACGGAACCAAAATTTTTCACCCCACTCTTGGCACTGCTTAGGCAGAGTATCGGCATTGGGCAATGCTATAAACTTTGCTGCGTTAGCTTGCACTAACCCCTTGCAGAGACCAACCGTTGCCGTCGCGAACAATCGATAAGAACTCACTCCATAGTTCGGGGTATCATTTTGCAAGGGTCGGCTGATGGTAAAGGAACTCGAATCCGTCAGTGGAATCTCCGCCAGACTTTTACCAAAGACCAGCATCAATTTATCGACGAGAGACTGGTACGAGCGCAGGCTTGCGTTCTCAACCCCCGGCGCCAGCTCTGCTCGCGCCAATCGTAAATCCAGGCCTCGCGCACCTAGGTAGCGCTCTTTCATTTGCTGATTCAGCACTTCTGTTTCGACTCTATCGCGCGCCAATATCTCATCTTCTGTCATGACCGATTCAGCAGTCGAGTGAACTTCCGCATCCATAGCGTCTTGAGGAATTGGCACATCCGCAGCCCGTTGTGTTCGAACATTCATTCGCGGTCTAGGTTCACCACAAGCTTGTAGAATAAATATTCCAGCCAACACCATAAATCCAAGTCTGTTCATAGAAAGCTCTCCGTTCAAGGGTAGGTGCAAAATTCAGGTGACATGACAAAAGCTTTTACGGCTGCTCGAATGTTCTGGATAGGTGCTGTGGAAGATTCAAATGCAGACATACACGCATCAAATTGTTTGAAGTCGTAGCTATTATTGGCTTCATTGCGGTGATAAAAATATTGAAATGTCATGCGACAAACATTGAAATTGTAGTCATTCTTGAATTTATCACTCAAAAGGGTCTGCACGATTGATTTCAAACCGCTGAGATCTTTACTCAACAAAACATCGGGGGCATCGGCAGGGTTGGTGTAAACTGGAGCAACAAACTGTCCAGATTGTGGCTGACCATCAAGGAATTTCTTGCGAGGCAAAGCTTGAGCAATCAAGTCCAATGCAAAAATATTTTTTGGTTCGAAATGGCAAGCATAGCAAGTGCCAGCAGGATCCTTGCGATTGCTGCCTTGAGCATCGACGGGTTCAATGCGCAGGCCGACCATATTATGGGGGATGCGGTAGGCCTTGCGCAGCTGATAACCCTCACCCTCTCCGCCTTCATAGCGAACCTCCCACTGCAGACTCGTCAAATAGCCGAGTGCATTAGCATTTGGGACGACGACGACTTTCGCTCCAGCACCGGTCCCTTCCGTTTGCACTGACCAAGGACCTTGAAACATATCGCTCCATGGCAGCTTATCCGTCAAAATTTTTCGAGCAAGATAGTAAGGTGCATTGGCCTCATCGTTTGATCCAGCTACCGAATCATTGAAGTAGTCATTTACATGCCTCGACCAGCGTTCTTCAAAACGAGGATCTGCCAGGAGAGCATCCACAAGATTTTCCCGAACTGGACTGTTCATTTCCTGAGCCGATGCGCCCCGACCCTGCAATCCATTGACGATCTTGTCAATGCACTGCTCTTTCGGTCCGGATAGAGCAACATCGCTGCCGAGAAGAATACCTACCAAAGTAAAGAGGAGTCGAAGCATTCCATATGTCTTCATTTTGAGTCCTTGAGAGGTGAAATTTTCGCGGGATCGTCGGACAAACCCAAAATCACGATAAAGTCCCGAAAATCTGCAATTACCAGT
>JBGSTF010000038.1:0-4393 GCA_041736645.1 Oligoflexus sp.
AAATATTCGTGATAGCACGCGAGTTGTTGCGGGACAGTGGCTGTTTCAGATGCTGGAGACGATACGGAATCCAGAGAATAATGACATGATACGACCCGGACCTGGACTTAAAGCTACCCTACGCGCTTATCAGGAAAAAGGTGTCCATTGGCTTTGGATGATGAATCAACTGCGCTTTGGAGCTTGTTTGGCAGATGATATGGGTCTAGGCAAGACGATACAAGTCCTGTCACTGCTGCTCATAAAGAAGCGTGAAAAACCTGGTCATAAGTCGCTCCTAATCGTTCCGACCTCGCTTCTTAGTAACTGGCAGAATGAAGCTCAACGTTTTGCACCGGAACTCAATTTGAAAATTCTGCATGCCTCGGCAAAGTCAGCTGTGGCTGATTTGGAGTTTGCCGACCAGTCCTACGATCTCTGCATGACCAGCTATGGAATGAGCTACCGCCTGGATGCCTTGCAACAGGAAAAGTGGGACCTCTTGATTTTAGATGAAGCTCAGGCAATAAAAAATCCTGCGGCTAGGCAAACACAGTCAGTCAAATCTATTCGAGCCGATCATCGTCTGGCACTCACGGGGACACCTGTCGAAAACGGGGTTGGTGATTTATGGTCGATTATGGACTTTATTTCACCCGGACTCTTGGGCGGTCCGACAGTCTTCCGTAAGTATCTTGAGAATTCGGATGCCAAGGGTCGCTCACCCTACGGAGGCATCCGTAAGTTGGTGCAGCCCTATATTCTGCGTCGACTAAAAACCGACAAGTCCATTATCAATGACCTTCCCGAAAAAACAGAAATGAGAAGCTACTGCTACCTAGCCAAAGCCCAAGCTGCCATGTACGAGGACTCTGTGCGGCAGATGGCCAAGCAGTTGGCAGAAGTGGACGGCATTCAGCGGCGTGGCATTGTTCTGTCCTACTTGTTGCGGTTCAAGCAAATCTGCAATCATCCTTCGCAATGGACTCAGGATGGGCTCTATCGGTTTGAGGAAAGTGGCAAATTTAAGCGGCTCAAAGAAATTTGTCGGGACATCTCCTCTCAACAGGAAAAAGTGCTTGTTTTTACGCAATTCAGAGAGATTACCGATATTTTGGAAAAATTTCTTGCGGGCATTTTTGGTGAACCTGGATTTGTTTTGCACGGAGGAATTCCCGTTAAGCAGCGAAAAGCGATGATGGAAGCGTTTCAGGCGGACAATGGGCCACCGTTTTTTATCCTTTCGCTCAAAGCTGGAGGAACTGGACTTAATTTAACAAGCGCATCGCATGTCATTCACTTTGATCGTTGGTGGAATCCAGCAGTCGAAAATCAAGCGACCGATCGAGCCTTTCGAATCGGCCAAAAAAAGAATGTTCTGGTCCATAAATTTGTGTGTAAAGGGACTCTCGAGGAAAAGATAGATAAACTGATCGCCGGAAAGCAGGCTATATCCGATGAAATTCTTGAGGGTGGTGAATCATCGTTCCTGACTGAGATGTCGAACGCGGAACTCTTGGATCTGGTTCGATTAGATCTGGGATCGATCACTGATGATGATTGAATAACACAAGGAGTATCCCATGGCCTATTCTAGAGGATCGCTCTGGCCGACTTATGTGTCAGCCGCAGAAAAGCGCGAGTTAGCTCGAAAAGCTGTAGCCAAGCTAAAAAAATCTGGCGAAGTATTGGAACCTGTGGAGATTCAAGGTCGAAAGATTGCTCGTTCATTTTGGGGGCAAGCTTGGTGCGAGAATCTAGAAGCCTACAGCGATTATTCCAATCGCTTGCCTCGAGGTCGAACTTATGTGCGCAATGGCAGTGTTTTGGATCTGAAGATTTCTGCCGGTCGAGTGCAGGCGAAGGTCAATGGTTCCTCGCTCTATCGCGTAGATATTAAGATATCAGCTCTGCCTCCAGCTGCTTGGAAAGCTTTGGTCCTGTCGAATTCGGGTCAGATCTCCACCATAATGGAACTGCTTGAAGGACGAATCTCGGAAGCGGTCATGCTTCGCGTGACCGATCGGCATACCGGACTTTTTCCCAAACCGCGTGAGATTTCTTTCGCTTGCAGCTGTCCTGATATTGCAGGTATGTGCAAACATATCGCGGCGGTCATGTATGGCATTGGTCATCGCTTGGATGAGAGGCCCGAACTTCTGTTTGTTTTGCGAGAAGTTGATCAGAGAGAATTGATCCAGGCCGCAAGCTCCTCCGAGCAGCTGCTGACCGCAGGCCGGAGTTTGAGCCATAGAATTGATGATAATGAGGATCTGTCGGCCTTGTTCGGGATTGATATCGAATTTGGAGATGTTTCAGAAACACCCTCGCAGCAAGAGTCCCGTCAAGTGAAGACTAAAACTCCAGCGGTGAAGAGCGAGCGGGCAGTGGTGAAGAAAGTGGCGGAAAAAGCAGTAAAGAAGAGCCCTTCGGCATCTAAGAGTAAGTCTCCGAAAAAGACCAAGAAGGCATCCAATATTAAACCGAAGAAAGCGCCTAGTGTGGCAAAGGTCAACAAGAAGAAGGCGAAGAAGGTACAGGATCTAGCTAAACCCAAGAAAAAATCCAGTGCTAAGAGTAAGCCTGGCAAAAAGACGAAGCAACAGAAAAGTCGATAAAATAAATCTTGAACAGAAATTTAGTACCGACTCTGTGAAAGAGGGTCGGTATTATCACTCCAGAATCATCTACCCCTATCTTAGACAATCTTGCCTTGCCACAATTGCTCCAAGAAGGCTTGCCAGAAAAGGTGTTCGATACCTGAGTCGAATTTCATCTCTTGCGAATCAAGAGAGACTACAATTCGCCGCTTCCAGGACTTTTCCTCGCCCAAGGCCTTCAGTCCAGCGTGATCGCGGTCGCTGACTCGTTTGGAACTTTTTACTTCGATAGCGATGTCATCGCCTATGATGAAGTCCACTTCCTGGTGATGCTTAGTTCGCCAAAAAGTAAGCGCTTCTCTCCGCCTACAATAGGATAGGTAGGCTCTTATCTCCTGAGCGATGAAGTGCTCAAAAGCTCTTCCAAATATTTCACCAGTCAGCGGGAGTTGCTGAATTTGGTTGAGGGCTTGCATTATGCCGACGTCGAAGAAATAGAATTTAGCGGTGCTGACTGCCTTTCGCTTTTTGGACTTGGTCCAGGGCTGAACGTTGAATCCTAAGAGAGTGTCTTCAAGTATTTGATAGTAGTCACGCACGGTATTTGGAGCTAACTGAGCATCTTGAGCGATCTTGGTGAAGTTAATAATATGGCCACTGCTGAAAGCAGCTTGTTCGAGAAAACGGGAATAGTTTGCGAGATTTCTGACAAGAGCTTCGGCGAAGATCTCTTCCTTCAAGTAGGTGTCAATATATGCATAGAGATATTCATGCGGATTTTGTTCAAGGTAAGCCTTCGGCAATCCCCCGACGAGTAGATAGCGCTCAAGGTCGAATTGTCCAGACTGACTAAGTTCCTGCCACGTGAAGGGAAGCATAAAGGCCGGTAGCGCTCGTCCCGCCAGCAAATTACTGCTCGAGCGACGTAGTTTTCTGGCACTGCTGCCCGTCATCAAAAACCGCTTCCCCTTGCTTTCAATGAGTCGATGGACCTCGTTCAAAAGCTCGGGGATCCTTTGAATCTCGTCAATAACGACAATGTCTTTCGTGCCTAGATTCTCAATTTCATGCGGGTCGTTCTGTAGTCGAAGAAAGACCCGCGAATCGAGAAGGTCAATGTAGCTCGCATCTAGGTCTGAAAGACTTTCCCGAATCAGGTAACTTTTGCCAGTACCCCTGGCGCCCAGCAGAAAATGTGATGATTTTCCTAGCATTATCTGTAAGTTAAGATGTCTTTTTACCATTCCGCACCCATGTCGTGGAATTTCCGGATATTCCACGAATATGCTGCATCACATAATATATGTAAAGAATATCATGAAGATATACAGATCGACCAAGCGTATTAAATCGCTGTCATCTAGGGTATGGCACGGATCCGGGGTTGTGCTTATTTTTTTCTAGCCGCAGAGTTATGCAATGATAATCTGATCGATGGCCGCATTTATTAGATCTCCGCTCCAAGCTTCCAATCGACCGATGTCTTTGATGAATGGGCGGATATCTGATTTGAGTTCTTCTATATTTAATTCGCTGAGTCTCTGCCGCAAGAGAGACTTGAGCGAGTTTTCGTTGAGAGTCTCGTCGGTCTTCCAATGTCCAGATTGCCGAGCGCGTTGATCGAGATGTTTCAGATGAACGGGAATGTCACGGCCTATATACCACAAGAAGTCATACCAATCACGGCCCTTGGGGTTTCTGATGCGATCGCGAAAAAGGACTGCGTGCAGCTTCCCGGCAAAAAGATCCGGCGGAGTTAAGGTTTTGATAGAGAATGGTATAGGCCGAAAGTGAGGCTTGGCCTCGGTAGCAAA
>JBGSTF010000112.1:0-29031 GCA_041736645.1 Oligoflexus sp.
ACTGCGTTGTGCTTCAGGGTGAGGAGGGACCAGAAACCCAGCTGTTCGGGTTTCGGTAGCCAAGAAAATCCAGTCATGGATAGATTTGGCTAAGTTGGTTGGAACGGCAATGGCAGCTTGTGGTGAAAAGCCGAAAAGAACCAAGGCCGGTGCCGGCAGCTTGGCTCGACTCTTGCGGCGTGTTTTCTCAGTGGATGTTTCAAGGTATTCGCGTTGCGGTGCCGATCTAACCAACAAATTAGAAATCGTCTCCCCCAACACATTGTGTGCGATTGAGTGCAGGCCGCTGGAATGATTCGTATTTTGGTGGGCCCACCCCGACTCGAACGGGGGACCAGCGGTTTATGAGACCGCTGCTCTAACCAACTGAGCTATAGGCCCTTAAAGAATGACAGAAGATTTAGCAGAAACAGGCAGCTGGAACAAGACAAACATAAGGCTGCCTCGTTGAGACAGCCTTCTTCGCATCAGCTTTCGATGAAAGCCCGCAGCTTTTTACTACGAGATGGATGACGCAGTTTACGCAAAGCTTTGGCTTCGATCTGACGAATCCGCTCGCGGGTTACGTCGAAGTTCTGACCGACTTCTTCCAAAGTATGGTCGCTCTTCTCGCCTATACCAAAACGCATGCGTAGAACTTTTTCTTCCCTTGGGGTCAGGGTTGCCAGGGCCTTCAGAGTTTGCTCTTCGAGGCTGCCAGCGATCACTGATTCCGATGGAGAAGACTGAGTCTTGTCTTCCAGGAAGTCACCAATGTGATTGTCTTCCTCTTCGCCGATAGGGGTCTCCAGCGAGATAGGCTCGATGGCGATTTTGAGAACTTTTCTAACCTTATCAACCGACATGTCCATGCGGGCTGCGATCTCTTCCGGAGTGGGCTCACGACCCATTTCCTGGACCAGATAGCGGCTGGTACGGATCAACTTGTTGATCGTTTCGATCATATGCACAGGAATTCGAATCGTACGAGCTTGGTCAGCGATAGCACGCGTGATCGCCTGACGAATCCACCAGGTGGCGTAGGTTGAGAATTTGTAACCACGACGGTACTCAAACTTCTCAACAGCCTTCATCAAACCGATGTTGCCTTCCTGGATCAAATCCAAGAATTGCAAACCACGGTTGGTGTATTTCTTGGCGATCGAAACCACCAAACGAAGGTTGGCTTCCACCAATTCCTTCTTGGCCGACTCGGCGGCTTGCTGCATCGAATGCAAAGCCCGGTAATTTTCGATCAAATCGGCAGGATGCATGTTCGATTCGTTGCGCACGCGATCGACGTTTTCAATCGCCGCGGAAACGTTGCGAACAACCCGCTGCCACTCACGCTCGGAAGCATTGTTGAGCGGCGTTCCAGGATGCTTGGACACATGATCAGACAAGCCTTCACGGCTGGTGTTCATGCGCTTGGCATAGTAACCGATGTCTTGATCCGCTTCACGAATAACGTTGGCGTGTTGAGCCAAGCGATCGATCACACTGGTCAAGAGCTTACGGTTGATGTTCAGCTCTTTGAGAATGTCGAAGATCTTATCGCTTTGGGTTTGCAGCGGATCTTTGCTTTTACCCTTGCCGGTGCTTTTCGGAGGAGACGTGACGCCGCCTTCGACCAGCAATCGTTCGAACTTATCGTACTCTTGCAAGAAAACTTCAGTCACCTTGCGGAGTTTATCGGAGTGAGCCTCTTCATTGGAAGACGCTTCATCATCGTCAAAGCCCTTGATGAAACCCTTCATGCGGATTTCGCCAGAGACGAACTTACGAGCTGCATCAACGACAGTGTCGCGACCGATCGCCAGTTTCAGAATCTGCTCAAGAATACGGTTTTCTTCCGCTTCGATTTTCTTGGCAATGACGACTTCGCCTTCGCGAGAAAGCAAAGCGACACTCCCCATCTTGCGCAAATAAATCCGCACCGGGTCGTTGGACTTGCCAAAGTCTTCGCTGGTTCGTGTATCTTTCTTTTCAACATCGGGAGCTGCATCGACGTCGACTTCGGTATCGGCTTCGACATCGATTTCAACGTCGATATCGACATCATCATCAATGCCGAGTTCATCAGCTGCTGCGAAGTCGAGTTCGTCCGTCAGCAAAACATCGTCTTCGCCTTTGGAAGCGCCAACGATTTTGATGTCATTGAATTCGTCTTGAGCGGTATCCTGAACCGAAATCCCGCGGGTCTTGAGTTCGCTCAAAACACTTTGGATGACTTCAGGACCGGCATCTTCGTCCAAAACAGCTGCATCGACATCACGGAAGGTCAAAGTACCCTTCTTTTGGTAAATGCCGTTGAGCTTATTGATCAGCTTGCTGCTGATCTCTTTTTTATTAGGCTTGGCCGGGATTTCATCGAAATCCTCAGTAGGCGCAGCCTTGGCTTCGTCGAATTCTTCCTCTTCATCCGGAAGAACGCCAAGTTCGTCATCGTCGCCGTCGAGGATCTCATCATCCTCGTCGTCCAGACCTTCGAGTTCAGCATCGTCATGCTCCCGCTCGGAGCCCTTCTTGCTGCTACTCTTCTTGGTAACGGTTTTCTCTTTTTTCTTGCCGGCAACCGCGGTCGATTCAACTACGGCACCAGTTTTCTTAGCCGTAGCTTTTTTGGCCTTGGCTGGTTTCTTCTTGGCAGCTGTTTTTTTCACTGCTTTTGCTTTCCCAGACTCTTTGGCCTTTGTGGCGGTTTTTTTCTTAATAGCCATACGTAGAAAGATTCTCCGCAGCTGTTGATAAGTCGATGTGGCTTGCTTTGATCAGGAGTCATGCTCGGTGAACCGGCATGAATAATCTATAGTTATAAATACCGCTAGCCAAAAATGCAAGCGGCGTTCCTGGTTAAAAAATTCTAACAGGCTCGATCGATGCCTCTGCGTAAAATTTCGCTGATCATCCATGGCGAAGCTTAAATCACAGATGAAAAGTCTGAATCACCTGCATCCTCTCGCATGACTTTTTGGCCTCTCATTGCCGGCTGGTCATTCGCCAGCTCGCATTGGCATGATCAAGTCTTACAACGATGCTCTTGCCATAGATTCAGCGGCGACTTGCGTTGGGACTGTCGGAACCACGTTGATGGTAACTGGTCTTGTGGCAACGCGCAGCACGTATGTTTCGCTTATCAGATCGTGGAGTGTTTGTTTTCTCTCAGTGAAGAGTGCGATCAGATAGCCCATGTGGAGGAGTAGGCCAGAAAGAAAGGAAGAAAAGTAGCGAATCGTGGAACGCCGCAGGCTGATCCGCTGCATCTGCTTGTCACACACGCGCAGACCTAAGGCTAACTTGCCAGGAGTGGCCTGTAAGGAAGACGCTTCAAACCCAGCATGATACAGCCAATGGCTGCCAAAGAGCAGGGCGAATCCACCCAGCCACAAACCGACGGTGAAAAGCGTGATTGTGACCATGCTTACCATAGAGAAAAAGCCCAAGAGCAAGGCCGGGAATATCAAGACAAAACCGAAGCAGGCAAGCATGAAACCAAGGATGACCTGATCCAAACAAACTGCCGCGAAGCGGCGCATAAATCCAGCGTATACGATATCTTGCATGCAGGAGCCCTTTACGTGTTCTGGCGAGCATCGATCGATGCTGCATTGAGTTCTTTATTGATTCTCGCCACAGCACTCAGAATTTCGTGTTGTTCTTCTTCTGTGGCGTGACTGAGGTGTTGCTTGAGTTTGGCAACGCTTTCTTTCAGAGCCTTGCGTCGCACAACATTGGCAAGTTTTTCCATTTGACTCTGACGGGCAGTCGTAATGAAGGCCGGTGCATCTTTTTCCAATTGCTCGATGACAGCCAAAGCTTCGGGAATAACGACAGCCGTCCATTGAGCTTTATTGATCTCTGAGGGAACCTGCTGGCGCTTCAAAGCTTTGACGAGCTCCAGTGCAAATTCCAACCAAAGTTCATCCAATTCGAGTTGGGTCTTGAGCAGAGCCTCGATCTTTTCCAAATCAATTTCGCCAGGACGCGAAAAATAAAGGTGAGCGATGAAGCCAATTTCCTCTTTTTTTAAGGGCTGCAAAGGGGCTCGCAGCGGAGCAACTGGAGCTTCCAATTTTGGAGCCAGAGCTCGCTTCACCGTTTCAGGTTTTACGCTGCGTTCAATTTCGGCTGCAGGGACGCCAGTTAATTCTGATATTCGCACCAAAAGATACTGGCGACGAACGTGATCTTCGACTGACTGCAGCCAAGGCACGAATTCTTTGTTAATCAAGTCCGGAACGCCCAAATCGTGAGTTTCCATCAGTCGAGCTTGAATCGCAAATTCCAAGAGATTCTGGGCGCCTTCCAATTGTTCTTCCAAGCCTTTGGGCCCATAAGCTTTAACGAAAGTGTCCGGATCGTGCTCTTCCGGCAGGATCACGACCTTGAACTCAGTTTGAGGCACTTCCAAAGCCAGACTGACAGTTCGCAACGTCGCGGCACGGCCTGCGCGGTCACCATCGAATATCAAGTAAACACGAGGCGTGAGGGCCGCCAGTCGCCGCAGGTGATGGATCGTCAAGGCAGTGCCCAGACAAGCCACGGCATAGGGAATTCCTGACTGCCAGAGCTGCAGGACATCCATGTAGCCTTCGCACACAATGGCTCGACGCTCTCGACGGATGGATTCTTTGGCCAAATGCAATCCATAGAGGACTTGAGACTTATCAAACAGCGGGGTTTCCCGACTGTTTTTATACTTGGGTTGTTCGTCGCCGAAACATCGACCACCGAAGGCAATAGCTCGTCCGTGCAAATCGAAAATCGGAATCATCAGCCGATTGTTGAAGAAGTCATAGGCGCGGTTGTCGTACTGGGAACTGTTAGCCATCGAGGCGGTGATCATATCTTTAATGGCAAAGCCCTTGCGCAAAAGATGATTCACCAGAAACTGCGGTTCCACAGGACTCAGTCCGAATTGATGCTGATCGATAAATTCTTTGGAAAAACCGCGCCCAAGCAGATATTCCAAGGCAAAAGCGCCTGGTGACGCAGACAGACGTTCCTGAAAAGAATTTCAGACTTTCTGCGCATATTTTGTAAAGGTTGGCTTCAGTGAGTCGCTGCTGTTTGTCATGAGTTGGACTTTCCAGCTCGGGAACTTCGATGCCGAATTTGTCAGCTAAAAAGCGCAGAGATTCCAGATAGGAAAGACCCTGAATTTCCCGCACAAAGGTGATGGCATCGCCTCGAGCTCGGCAACCAAAACAAAAATAATGATCATCGAAGATGGTGAAACTCGGCGATTTTTCGCCGTGAAAAGGACACAGGCCGACTTGCCGACCGCTGCGCATGGTCAGGGCCACTGTTTCACCGATCAATGTGGCGAGAGGCACCCTTTGCAGGATGCGTTGCTTGGCGACTTCGACGCTCATCTATATTCCTGGGCTTATGTTCCGCAGCGATTCCACTTGGGTCGATAGGGCGGCGAGGATCATAGCACGCTGCTAGCAGTTTCGATAGCTGCCAACTGGGACAGAGCAAGTCCTCTGAACCTCACTGACCTTTTTTGAGGAAGCGACTGGATATCTTGTCGCCATATCGGCATAGATTGTTGATATTCGCCAAGAGCGTGTAGGCAGCGAAGCCGGTTTTATCCTTTTCGGACACAACCGCAATATAAGGGGAAGCCTGATCGACCTGGCAGATGTTCTTCGGGTCGCCTTCTTTATCAAAAAACTTAGGCTCAGTTTGCGTGATGAAGCTGATGCCGGGTTTGGTTTTGAAGATCTTGTACTGATCACCTAAAGCCTGACGAATCTGCTCGGCGAGTTCAGCAACGGGAATTTTGGTTTCATCCCGGTAGAAAGCCGTTCCAAAATAAGGAGTCACCTGCGCGGTGCTGCGGTCGACCAGATAATAGATTTTGATCCCTTCGAACACAGGACCCAGTTTTCGATCGAAATTGCAGTAGCCAACCGGGAAATAGTTGATCGTTTCCTGCAATTCGGGTTGGAAATGCAGCTCGCCAAAGTCTTTGTGGAACGACACCAAAAGTGATTTGGGTTTGTTCAACGCCGCTCCAAGCCCAACGGCCTTCAAGAATTCTTCGCGCTTGGCGTGGCGCAGGGGTGTATAGATGAAGGGGTCATTGCCAAACAGCAGGTATTCCGGCTGCTGCTCGCGAAACATCGTCTTATAGAGAACATCACAGGAAAAATTGCCAAAATTTTCATTCATGAACAGACCGCTATCCGGATCGTCTTCCTCCTGAGCGCGAATCGGGTGGCTCCGATTCATGCCAGCTCCGGCAAAAAAGATCTGATCGCTACGAAGCACAAAAGGCACAGGGACTTTGGGATTGAAAGTGTATTTGACGTATTCACTTTTGCATTCTTGGAGGGCCGCTTTCAATGTTTCGTGATCGTCTTTGTAAGCGGCAGCCATTTCTTTTTTACAGTCGATCATGATCGAGACCGCTGGATATCGATCGCGGCAGGCGGCTAAGCCATTTTGCAGTCTTTTATTCCGTTTTGGGTCAGAAGGTCCCCGGTATTTTTTAATGACCGAGGCCAGACACTCCTGGTAATCTTCGCGCTCCTGGGCGGGTTTCATCGGAGCGACTAGCTTGACTTGGTCTTTTTCGGCAAAGAGACAGGGAACGCCGATCGTATGGGTCAATACGACGCAAAAACCCGCTGCAATGATTCTTCTGTTCTTTGGCATAATCCTTTAGGTTAAAGAAATCGACTGTTGGTGGGAAGTCCCTTTTTTAGACAATTGCAAGTTTGCGAGTGAGGAGTTGCTGGATATGCCTTCTTTCGACATTGTGAGTGAAGTAGATCTTCAGGAAGTCGACAACGCCGTGAATCAAACGGTGAAGGAAATATCGACTCGGTTTGATTTTCGTGGCGGTAAGTCCACGATTGAATTCGATAAACTCGATAAAAAGATCAATATTGTCGCGGACGATGAACTGAAATTGCGTTCCATTCATCAGCTGCTGGAACAAAAATTAGTCAAACGTTCTGTGGACTTGCGTCTTCTTGATTACGGCAAAGAGGTGAATGCGTCTGGCAATATCATCAAACAAGAAGTGACGCTCAAGAACGGCATCGATAAAGAAGACGCGAAGAAAATCGTTAAACTTATCAAAGATTCGAAGATTAAGGTTCAAGCGGCGATTCAAGATGAACAGGTGCGAGTCACAGGTAAGAGTATCGACGACCTTCAGGAAACAATCCGATCTTTGCGGGCCTCCACCGATATCGGTGTTCCCCTGCAATTCATAAATATGCGGAGCTAAAGACATGGGTTTTAAATGCGGTATCGTTGGTCTGCCCAACGTAGGCAAGTCCACCATCTTCAACGCCTTGACATCGGCGGGTGCGGCCTCGGCCAACTATCCGTTTTGTACTATCGATCCCAACGTGGGGCGGGTCGACGTTCCCGATCCTCGCTTGCAAGAGTTGGATCGCTATGTGAAGGCCCAGAAAATCGTTCCCGCCAGCATGGAATTTGTCGATATCGCTGGCTTGGTTCGGGGAGCTTCCAAAGGCGAAGGCCTCGGCAACCAGTTTCTCGGTCACATTCGAAGCACAGACGCCATTGCCCATGTGGTTCGCTGCTTCGAAGACGGTGACATCACCCACGTGGAAGGTGGCGTTGATCCTCTGCGTGACATTGAGATCATCAACACCGAATTGGTCTTGGCCGACATGTCCACGGTTGATAACGCCAACAATCGCTACCAAAAGCTGCTGAAAACCGGCAAAAAAGATACCATCAAGATTGCCGAAATGCTGGCCGCGTTGGTGGCACATTTGAATGAACTTAAACCGGCGCGAATCTTCCCTCTCCAGGACTTTGTAGGTGATGAACCTGCCGTGCAAAAAGCTTACGATGAATTGCATTTGATCACCGGCAAAGGTGTTCTGTACGTCTGCAATGTCGAAGAATCCTTGGCTGATGGATCGGTGGACAATGCCTTTACCGCAAAGGTCAAGGAATTCGCCGCCCAGGAAAAAGCTGAAGCGGTCATTATTTGTGGCAAGATCGAAGAAGAGTTGAGCCAGCTAACGGCTGAAGAAAAGCAAGAAATGATCAAAGACTTTGGTATGAGTGAAGCCGGATTGAATCGTCTGATTCGCTGCGGTTATCACCTCCTCGGTCTGCAAACCTACTTTACCGCTGGTGAAAAAGAAATTCGGGCCTGGACTATTCATAAAGGTGACAAAGCGCCTGCGGCAGCAGGTGTCATCCATTCAGATTTTGAACGTGGATTTATCTGCGCCGAAGTCTTTACCATACCCGATCTGATTCAGGTGGGTGCTCGCAGCAAATTGAAAGAGCAGGGATTGATTCGTCAGGAAGGTCGCGAGTATCTCGTGAAAGACGGCGATGTCATGGAATTCCGTTTCAACGTATGACCTGGCAGTTATCCAGAGGCGGCGCTGGCAATCCTGCACAGGACTGCCGGCTGCATATCACCAGTCACCAGAGTGGAAACTACGAAGTTCCCACTTTGCTATGGTCTCAGGGGCCCATGGGCCAGGTTCAGGCCCAATGGATTTCCGAGAAAAGCTATCAATCCTTGTCTGTGCAGGCTTTGGAAAACCTCTGGCAATGCCAAACGCCTGATGGCTCTTTAGTGGTTTTCGGATGCCTAGCCTGGGGGCGTCTACCCTCTCTCGAACTTCTTCTCAAGCAGAATTATCCTCGAATCTATTATGTGCCTCTGCGCGGCTGGTATGAAGACCGTTGGCATGATGGTCCGCTGCTTTGGATTCAAAACGCAGAGGCCCTTGGCTATGTCTTGCCTGGAGCGCCTTCATTGCTGCGAAGTGGTCCCCTATTATCGGGATCGAATCTTCCGGAGTGGATCGCTCAAAAGCAGATCATAGGCTGGAAGCATAGTCTGGGCTGGGCCATGAGGGAAAAATTCCAAGCTCTTCCTGATCGCAGCTATCTGTTAGAAGGCTTGGATAGCAAAGCCTCCCATGCCTTGGTTTTGCTGGGTCTAAGGCTGGCCTTTCCGGACCTGAAGATGATCTGTCTCGAACGTCCTTTGGCCCAAGGGCCTCAGTGGAAAAGATTGTGTCAGAATCTGAATATCGCCACCTGGGCTGCTCCATCGGTTCGGCAAGGGGCTCTTGCCTTTGCTGTCGAGGATGCGGCTAGATTTTGGTGTTCCACCCAAGCTCAGACTTTTCTCGCGTCTTTACAGTCTCATGTGCCCATCCTGCCTGATAAACTATGGCGAGAATTACTTGGGCTCGCCTCCGGTGAATCGGTCGAGAAATTTTTTATGCGCCTCAGCCATCCATAGGCTTTCAAATAGATCCAATTCTTTTTCCACCCAGGAACTTTTTCGATCGGCAAAGGGACCATTGAGCATTTGTTTTTGCACCATAAGTCCTTTGGCAGAAAGTCGAGTCAAATCCTGGGTCACTTGCAGTATCAAACGTTCCAAGGCCTCATCGTCAGCAACGCATTCACTGATCAAACCTAGATTGCAGGCCTCGTCTGCGGATAGTTTGCGGCAGCGAAGCAAGAGGTCCGTGGCGCGAGCAAGGCCCACAAGGCTTACCAGTCTTTGGCAACTGCCATAGCCCGTGGCCAGACCCACTTCAAGTTGCTTGAAGTGGAGCGAACTCTCACGAGTTGCCAGACGTAGATCGGCAGCGAGAGCCAGTTCAGCGCCACCGCCAATGGCTGCGCCTTGAATGGCTGCTATGACTGGAATGGGTAAACTCTGCAAAATACTGGCAATACGCGCCCATTCCATGGCATAGGCCCTGCCATCGCGCGGTTCTTCGAGCTGAGCCAACTCCTTGAGGTCGCCCCCTGCAATCCAGATCGGCTGCTTATCACCCCGACGTATAGGAGAGGCCCTAATTAAGAGACAGCGGTAGGCCGGATCATTTTGAGTTATACTGGTGGAGAAGGGGTGGAGTTCTTGCTCGAGATCTAGGCAAAGCTGCAGCAGCTCGCCTCCGATCACGGGGCCGAGCGCATGGAAGCGATCGGGACGATTCAGTGTCCAAACGAGAGTGGTACCGAGCTTTTGGACTGATACGTACATAAATCCCCTTCACGCAACGGGCCAGCAATGTTAGAAAGAAAGAAAAATCCCCTTGCGAAACGTATACCTTGCAAGAGGGTCGAACCATCTATAGCGGATAATTGATTTTGAAAAAAGTCCTCGAATACCCCACGCTCAATCGCAAGCAATTCCCAAATTTAGTCGTGGTCGGCGCGACAGCGAGCGGCAAAACAACCGTAGCCTACCAATTGGCAAGGCTGATAGGTTTTGGCGTCTTGGACCTGGACCAGTGGATCGAACGTAAGCAAGGCCGAAAAATTGAAGATATCTTCGCGCAGGATGGCGAGGAGGTGTTTCGGACCATGGAAACGGAAGCGCTTGGTGCCATTGGCAGCATTCTCAATCACATCATTATCCCAGGTGCGGGAGCGGTTGAGCGTGAAGAGAATCTGGATCTCATGCGCCGTCTCGGCCCTACGATCTGGCTGGCAACGCCGATGTCGGAGGTGGTTTACCGATTGCTGCAAAGACCGGAAGAGTTGGACAAGCGTCCTATGCTGGCCGCCGCCAAAGACATCAGCGATCGCCAGCAGAGGCAGGTCTATCTGGAGGAGCGTCTCGGTCAGTTGGAGAGTCGCCGTCTTGATCAATATCGCCAGTCCGACTATGCGATGACCATAAGTTTTGCGACCGCCGGGACTTGTGCGCAGTTCATTAAGAGCCTTCTCCTGTCGAGCGAAGTCCCCGAAAATGCGTAAAGTTGCCCCTATTCTTGCAGCGTCTCCAAGGCAGACACGAAAAAAAATCCTCATGCAGGACTAGGCGAATAGCCGAAAGATGCGTTAGGAAAGAGCCTGCTTATTGTCTTCATGGGGGATGTCTTCTTGCTTAGTCGTCCTTCATGGGGTCTTTGGTAGAACTCGAAGGCCGGAAGTGGCTTCGGTATATGCCAGGTCAACAACGGCTCATGGTCTTGCTGCTCAGGGTGGATATGGAAAGGGTGTTGATCTCTATCGATCGTAAACAGCTGCTCCGGCTTGTCCGGTTCGTGCGGCGTTTTTCGTTGCAATGGGTTTCCACCGTTCTGGCCTTGAGCTTTATCATGGCCAGCGGTTTGTCCCTCTATATGTCCTATAAGTTTCTTCCCGTTGGCAAAGTTCCCCGGGCCAAAGTACGAGTGGCGGGGGAGATTTTAAAAATTGACAAGAGAAAAACCAGCAAAACCGACCAAGAACTGATCCTGGGTCGAAATATTTTCAATAGCGAAGGTAAGACCGGCGATGCAATCGACGGTCCGGCGCGGCCCGGAGAACCTCGGGCCGCGGATAAACTGGTCAAATCAGATCTACCGCTGAAGCTGGTGGGGCTGATTTTTTCTGGGGATCCGTACAATGGCTTGGCTATGATCGAAAATACCCAGAAAAAGCGTACCAGCAGCTACATGGTCGGCGACACCATTCAAGACGACGCCAAACTCCTGGAAGTCTATGATGATCGAGTCATTTTAGAAAGACACGTCGGTCGCGAGTATGTTGAGCTGGAAAAATTCACAGTGCCGGTTCCCAAACGGAAAGGTCAAAAGGCCAGTCCTGGTATCGGCGGTGTCACCTTGGATCGTCTGGCTTCCAAGCCGCCTCCAGATACCTACCGCGAGGATGGATTCGAACGCAAAGGCATGAATATCAAGCTGACCGAAGAATTTAAGCGCAACCTTTTGGCTCCGGAAATGCTGACCAAGGTGCTGCAGGATGCCAAGGCTGAGCCCAATATGGTGGGCGGCGAGCTTAAAGGTTTCCGTTTAACGCGAATAAGAGAGAATTCAGCCTATGAAAAGGCTGGTTTCCAGAATAACGATATCGTCGAAGAGATCAACGGCATTCCCTTGCGCGATGCGGCGGGAGCGATTCGTTTGCTCAATCAGTTGAAGACCGAAAAAGATATAGAAGTTCGGGTGAATCGGAACGGGACCTCGTCCAATATGCAGATTCAGATTCAATAGGGACAGCGGCATGCAGGTTTTGGCTTGGAAAGACAAAGTGATTGGCTACTGGCGATCTTACGAAGATCTGAATCGCCTAGCCCTTGCTATTGCTTTGCGCAGCGCCGCCGTGCTGTTTGCGGCCTATCTGTGTGCGTCCGTAGCAGCCTCGGTGAGCCTTATCTTTCTCTCAGGGCCTGCCATGCAACATAGGTTCAAGGTTAAGCAGGATGTGGAACACCCGCGCCTGAGTAAAGATACGAACTACCGGGATGTGCGCAAGGTGATCATAGCTCGCAATATATTTAATAGCGCAGGTGCCTTGCCGGAAGAGGCCGAACCCGATGCTGAAGGCGGCTCAGCCAATACCTTCAATCCGAATGACAAGTGCCAGAAACCAACAGTGAATGTCGAACTTTTGGGTATTATTCATACCGGTAATGCGGAGACCTCTTTGGCGACCATCCAGGAAAAGGGTTATACTATAGCTGACATCTATCGTGCAGGGGAGCGCATCATCGGTCAGGATCAAGCCCTGATCTATGCCATCGAAGAGGGCAAAGTTGTGCTCAACAACAATGGGGTCAAGGAATGCTTAGAAATCGATTCCTTGCACAATATCAAAAAGCCGGAAGCACAAAGTCCCGGAATGCCCGCTGCCTCTGCCGTCCCCAATTCAGTCAGTGCTGCAGATTCTGGTCAGTCGGGTGATTGTGCCACGACGACTGTTAGTCTGCAGAGTAGCTTTATCGAGGAGTCCCTTGGGCCTGGATTTGCAAAGATCCTGGAGCAGGGTCGTCTCGTTCCCTATCATCGCGATAACGTCATGGTGGGGTTTAAGTTGATCGGTGTGAAAGGCGGGTCGCTTTGGACGCAGGTTCACCTGGGCAGTGGTGATGTGATCACGGCCGTGAACGGTACGAGCATGGCACAACCAGAAAAAGGTTTTGCTGTGTACGAGTCCTTGCAAACGGATAAGCAGATCCGCGTGGAATACCTGAAGGGCGGCAAGACGCCTTGCATACAAAACGTTGAAATAAAGTAGCGGGGAGGCTAGTTTCCCAAGTCTTGGAAAGCTACCTGCCTCACACTATGGGGAGAGAGAGTGTGATTCGCTTACGAAAATTGACAGCTGCGGTTCTTCTGAGTCTAGGGGTTGATCAAGCCCTGCTGGCTCAGGATGATAACCCTCCGCCGACCCCAGAAGAGTCCATGCCGGATGAACCGGAAGGTCCAAGCGATAGTCCCAGGCTCCCTGGTGGACCTGCCTTTGGTGCGCCCGGAGCGAAAAAGCCAGACACTCCTGGTTCGGACAACGTTCCGGATGGCCAGGAACTGGTGAGTATCGACTTTCCTGAGCCTACAGAAATCAAAGACATCATCCGTGCGGTCGCTCTTTGGACCGGAAAAAACGTCATCATCGGTAAGGGTGTCAGCGGTAAAGTCCAAATGATTTCCCCGAAAAAAGTCACGAAAGATGAAGCTTACCAGGCTTTTCTTTCGGCTTTGAACGTCCTCGGTTACACTACCGTGGAAACAGGTAAAGTCATCAAAATTCTCCCCACCCGCAATGCGCTGAAGGGTAACCTGCACATCTATCAAGGGACCACCTGGGCACCGAGGACCGACAAGCTCATCACCCAAATCGTCCCCTTGAAATATATCGATGCCAAGCAAATTCAACAAACTCTCTCGCAGTTGGTTTCCACCAACTCGATGATCGCTTACCAACCCACCAACACCTTGATCATCAGCGATACGGGCTATAAAGTTCGGCGAATTTTGCAGATCGTGGAACTGTTAGATGTCGCGGGACAGCAGCCGAAAGTGGCGTTGGTTCCGATTCGCTATGGTGATGCGAAAGCGATCTCGGCCAAGGTTCAAGAAATTTTGCAAGTTTCAGAAGCGAGCAAGCGCGGTGGTCGAACCGGTGGCGCAACTTTCAAAGTCAGCGTCGATGAGCGTTCAAACTCAGTCGTTATTTTCGGACCGCCGCGGACCATTCAAGACGTTAAAGATCTGGTAAAGAAGTTTGACTTTCCAGTGGACGATCCAGCGAATCAAGCGGCTATCCGCGTGCGATTTTTGGACTATGCTGATGCTAAGAAAGTCGCCACAACCCTTTCTTCGCTGGCGCAAGGTTCCCCAACCTCCACCCGGCGTAATTCATCGGTTTTGAATCAACCGATGCGGACCATTGGTCAACCCAATTCAGCTAGAGCCCGAACACCAGGCAGTCCGGATGAACCTTCTCCTGTCGCAGAACTTGGCGAAAACGTCAAGATCACCGCTGACGACAGTTCGAACTCGCTTCTCATCACAGGTTCCCGGGCTGCTTACGATGCCATCAATGGCATCGTGCGCAAACTCGATCGTCGTCGGCCACAGGTTTATGTGGAAGCCGATATTCTGGATGTGAACCTTACCGATGACTTTAACTTTGGAACTTCACTTTTGCTGGGTAGCAAAAGCGGCAAAAATATCCAAAGTTATGGCTGGCAAGGTCAAGGCGTCACTCCCATCGTCGCCGCCTCGTCAGTGACCAGCGCCGGTGGAACCGGACTGGATGCGGCGACTAAAGGGGCCGTAGCCGGTGCACTTAGCAAAGACTTTACGATTGGTATTCTTGCTGGTCAGGACATTGAAATCCCCGGAATCGGTAAAGTGCGTCCTGCCGGTCTGATCACTATGCTGAAGCAAGATGGAAACACCAGGGTCTTGTCTTCGCCTCACCTTCTGACTTCAAACAATGAAACAGCCAAGATCGTGGTGGGTGCGAAACTCTTCTATAAAACTGCAACACAAAGTGCAGCTATCGGCGTAGGAGCTATTGAAAAGGTCGACAAAGAAGATGTCGATCTTAGCCTGGAACTTAAGCCCAATATCAGTCATACCGGCAACTATGTGACTCTGAAGCTGGATTTGGAAGCCAATGAAGGTGGAATCAATCCAAGTGGCCTGCCCGATGTGAACAAACGTCAGACCTCTCAGATTGTGACCGTCAAAACAGGTCAGACCGCCGTTATTTCAGGTTTGGTGAAACGTCGGGAATCACAAACATTCCAGAAAATTCCTCTCTTGGGTGATATCCCGATTCTCGGCTGGCTCTTCCGCAATAGCTCGATCAAGAAAGAGACCACCAGTTTGATGATTTTCCTGACGCCTCATATCGTCTATGGAGCCAACGACTTGGCTGCCATCTATGAAAAGAAAGTTCAGGAACGCGATGACCTTATGATCAAAGCTTTCGGCTCGGATGAAGACGATGAATTTTTCAAAGCTTTGCCAACCAAAGACGCAGGGCGTTATCGTCCGGACGAGAACGATGCTCGCGAGGAAAAAGAGCAGAAGCGCCTGCAAAGGCAGCAGCAGGAAGATCGCGGCAATTTCGATGAAGAAGAAAAACCCAAGAAAGTAGAACAAGATCCGAGTCTCCGTGAAGACACCACCGTGCCTATGCCGCACGATAATGGATTTGAATCGGCACCTATGGGCGGCGGCGTGATCGAAGGCGGCGGAGACGGAAGTATACCACCACCTCCACCTCCACCCGTAGCGGCACCACCTATGCCGGAACCCATGGATATGCCGGAGCCTATGGAACCGCCTCAGGGTTGAACGATGATTTTGTCCTGATTGATTGGCTGTGATGCAGTCGCTCTTGCGATGAAGGAAAAGGTTCGATGACGGATTCCACTGAAAACAACAAGAAATCTGAGGATTCTCGGGGCGCACCGAAGTGGACCCGATTGCCCTCCGTCGATTTTCGGAATCTCCAGCATAAAACGCTGGGGCAGATCCTCGTCGAGTCTAAAACTATTTCCGAAAAGCAGCTTGCCGAAGCGCTGCGCGAGCAGAACGAGGAAGGCAACACCAAGAAGTTGGGCGAGGTTTTAGTCGCCAACAACTTTGTAAGTGAAGAGGATATGCTCAAGGCTTTGGCCATGCAGCTCGATCTCCCTTACTACGATCGGTTGCCGATCAATGATATCGATCCCATGCTGGTGGATAATATTCCTATTCAGTTCTGTCGTGATAACAAAATCTTGCCCATTGCCCGCGATGATTTCAACGTTACAGTGGTCGTAGCCGATCCGCTGAATATCCATCCTTTGGATGACTTGCGTTTGATCCTTTCGACGAACATCAACATGATCGTCAGCCCACCGTCGGTGATCGAGAACAGCATCAACCGAGTATTCGAAAGAGCCAATGATGCTTCGCAAAAAGTGCTCGATGAATTGAATGTCGGCGATGTGGGTGATGAAGGCGATCTTGAGCAAACCCGTGACCTTTTGGAATCTTCTGACGACGAAAAGCCAATCATTCGATTGGTCAACAGTCTTTTGGCGCGAGCTGTTAAGGAACGAGCCTCGGATATTCACATAGAACCTCTAGAAAATGAGGTTTTAGTGCGGTTCCGTATCGATGGTATGCTGCAAGATAAGACCCAGATTCAAAAGCGTCATGCGGGCTCCTTAGCTTCCCGTATCAAAGTTATCGGCAAGCTCGATATCGCTGAAAAGCGGGTGCCGCAGGATGGTCGTATCTCGATCAAGGTCGCTGGTAAAGATATCGATGTGCGTTTGTCCGTGATTCCGGTCGCATTCGGCGAGCGGATCGTTATGCGTTTGCTCGATAAGTCTTCGGGTGGAAAACGTCTGGATCAAATGGGCCTCGAGAAGCGGACCTACGATTCTTTGGGCAGTCTCATCGAGCAAAAGCACGGTATTGTATTGGTGACGGGTCCTACAGGTTCCGGTAAATCGACTCTCCTTTATGCTTGTTTGATGCATATCAACACCAGCGATATCAATATTCTGACGATTGAAGATCCCGTCGAATACCAAGTCTCGGGTGTGGGCCAGATCGAAGTGAAAGACAAGATCGGTATGACCTTCGCCAGTGGATTGCGAGCGATCTTGCGTCAGGATCCGGATGTGATCATGATTGGTGAGATTCGGGATGCGGAAACTGCGCGCATTGCCGTGCAAGCTTCCATTACCGGTCACTTGGTGCTTTCAACCCTTCACACCAACGATACTGCGTCCACCGTAACTCGCTTTCTCGATTTCGGCGTGCAACCTTTCCAGCTCTCTTCGGCTGTTCTGGGGATTGTTGCCACCCGCCTTCTGCGCCGCTTGTGCCAAAATTGCCGCGAGTCCTACGATCCTAGCGATATCGAACTGCAGCAGATCGGAATCAAACGAGCCGATCTCAAAGGTCGACTGATCTATCGTGCAGGCCATGGTTGTGAGAAATGCGTAGGCATCGGCTACCACGGTCGAATCGGTGTTTACGAGCTCATGGTTTTCGATGAAGAGATGCGTACCCTCATTATGGTCACCCAGGATGCGAAGTCTATCAAGAAGCGGGCCGTGGAAAAAGGCATGGCGACACTCCGTGATGCTGCTTTGCACAAAGTTTTGACTGGCGACACCTCGCTGGACGAGGCTGTCAGGAAAACCCAGACTGACGAACTCGATATTGATATGAGTAGTGTTACAGAGAAGGGATGAGCTGACGATGCCGATGTATACCTACAAAGGCTACGATGCTGCCAGTGGCGCTAACGTCAAGGGTCGCATCGACGCAGATTCCGAACGGACAGCTCGCGCCTCGCTGCGTCAGAGACAGAAGATCATTGTCGCTGAAATCAAAGAAGACAAGGCAGCGAGTGATAAGAATGGTCATACCTTCAGCCTCTCGAAAAAAAGTGTAAGCCTTGACGAACTCTCGGTCATGGTCAGGCAGTTTGCGACTCTGCAGGGAGCCTACGTTCCCGTAGACGAATCGCTCAAAGCCTTGGTTAGCCAAGTGGATAACGATGCTCTGCGTCGCACCCTGTCTGTAGTCAAAGACTCCGTCTCTGAGGGTAAGTCTTTGGCTGAGTCAGCTGCTGCGTTTCCTAATGTTTTCAATAAGTTATTTGTCAACATGGTCAAAGCCGGGGAATCCTCAGGGACATTGGGCCTTGTCTTGGAACGGCTCGCTGACTTTATGGAATATCAGGTCAACGTGCGCGGTAAAATTGTGCAGGCCATGACCTATCCGGCCATCATGATCAGCGCTTCCATGGGGATTGTGGTTTTTCTGTTGGTCATTATCGTCCCGAAATTGGCCAAAGTTTTTCAAAGTATGAAGGTGACAGTTCCTTGGTATACCGAGGTTCTCATCGGAATCTCAAGCTTCCTGCGCGATTATTGGTTTGTGCCCATCGCCCTGGGGGTGGTGATTTTCCTTTCGACTCGGAGTTGGTTGGCTTCAGAAAAGGGCCAACGTAAATTTGACCAATGGATTCTGAAGGCCCCCGTGATTGGCCCGGTCTTCTTGATGTTGGCAGTCTCTCGTTTTACCAAAACGCTCTCGACCCTTTTATCGTCGGGCGTGCCGATTATCGCGGCCTTGGATATTACCAAAAACGTTGTCAACAATATGGTTTTGACTGACGTTCTGGAACAAGCCAAAATCGAAGTGCAAGAGGGTAACAGTCTAGCTTCCTGTATCAATAAGAGTGGAGTCTTCCCTGGTTTAGTGACTCACATGATCGCGACAGGCGAAAAGACCGGTGAAATGGTGACGATGCTATCCCACGTGGCAAAAGCCTACGATGCGGAAGTTGAGCGTAAGATTTCCAAAATGGTGACCCTGATTGAACCTATCATGATGATGTTTCTCATGGTTATCGCCATCAGTGTGATCATTGGTATGATTATGCCAATGATGGACATCATGAAGCAGATCAAGTAAGCAGTTGGGCTTGGCCGTCAAAAGTGCTATCAAAATGGAAACGTTTTTTCGGAGGAGTGACGAGATGAAGCTGGAGCGTTTGTTGCGAGTTCTTAAGCGGCCCTTTGGACCTGCTGACCAGGGTGATCGTGGTATGACGATTATCGAGATCCTGATCGTTATCGCCTTGATGGCTGGTATTATGGCTGTTTTGGTCACAAAACTCTTGGATCGACAGGATGACGCTAAAAAAGACTTGGCCCGCATTAGCATGGGCAGTTTGAAAAATGCTTTGGACATGTATCGCCTGAAGAATTTTCATTATCCAACCACCGAAGAAGGTTTGAATGCCCTGGTAGAAGCGCCCGCGACAGCGAAAAACTGGGGTGGCCCCTATGTTGATGCCAATCAAATCTTGGATCCATGGAACCAGCCCTTCCGTTACGAATCCACTGGACCTAAGTCCTTCAAAATTACGTCGATCGGTTCCGATGCTCAGGAAGGAACGGACGATGATGTTGTCTATCCCGATGATAGCGGAAAAAAAGCTGGCGAAGCTCCAGCACAATAACCTCTTTTCCTGCGCTGCAGGTTTTGGAATGGGGCAATGACGGAACCGACGAGGCGCCGGCCCGAGCCGCGCCCTCGGCGCCCGGAGTCCGGAACCCAGACCCACAGCAAAGACTTGGCTTGGACCCTCCCTCTGCTTGGAGCGAAAGGCCATCCCAACGCCGAGAGTGGATTCAGTCTCATTGAAATGATCATTGTGATCACGTTAGCCGTCGCTATCATTGTCGCGGTTGCGCCGAGTTTTACAGTGTCTGAACAGACCCAAGCTGCTCAGAAATTGGGTGCCCTTGCCGGTGATATTAGGGCTGCCTACGATACCACGGTCTTATCTCGGAAACCGCATCGATTGGTGTTTGCCTTTGCATCGGGCGACTATTGGTTGGAACGCACGGAGCGCGACGATTTCTATATGGGCGATGACAAGGCTGATAGAGATCCAACGCCCGATGAAATTAAAGATAAAAAGGCTGCATTTGAAGAGGAATTTGAGCAGTACAAGCTGCTAGCTGGCAAGGATATTGAGGATTCAGAAGAAGAAAAGGTCGTGAAGCCTACTTCACCCCTGCTGGCTGCCAAAGACAAGCTGGCTCCCGTTGATTGGAAACCAGTGGAAGATTCGGAATGGGAAGTGCGACATCTGGGGCCGCAATTTGTCATTCGTAGCATGCAGGCTGAGCATCATGGCCGCTTGCAAACGCTCGAGGAACTGGGCAAGGAAGGCTTTGCCTATCTTTACTTTTTTCCTCAAGGATATGTGGAGCGAGCGGTTATTCATATAGCGCCCAGTGAAGTCGATGATAAATCGAAATATGATGAGCGGACCTATACCATGACCACCGAATCGTACGAGGGCGTGGCTGAAGTAACATCAGGCTATCGAGAGGTGGATTTGACCCGTGATGAAAAAGCTCGTCCATAAAAATCCTCGCGAGCTGAGTTTCACTATTCTGGAAACGATAGTGGCTGTTGGGTTGCTCATGGCCTTCACCTTGGAAATGGCGGGTGGACAGGGCAATGTTGTCAATAAAGTGGAATATGCAAGGCGGTCCAACGATGCCATCTGGTTGGCTAAGCGCATTATGGCTCAAGTGGAGTACAACTACCAAAGATTCGACCTCAAAGAGTTGGATACTACTAGCTCTATCAAAGATCAAAAATTTCAGGGGATCGATTCCGAAAACACAGACTTCGATTACACCTACAGTGTTGAAATCAAAGAGTGGAAATTCCCTTTGTTTGATTTTCTGTTAAAGGGCGGACCGGCGCAGGAAGGCGAAGACGGCGAGAAGCCCTCGGATGAGAATCCAAACAACAATGCGGCGGGTGGAATTCCAGGCTTGGATGGGATCCTCAAAGAAATCTTCAAAGGCCATATCATGAAAATCGCTCATGTCGAAGTCAGTTGGCCTGATGGAGCCCGGCGCGATAAGGTTGGACTGACCTATCTCCTGACCAATACCAAAGCTCTCGATGAATACCTTGCGACCAAAAGAGGTGTTTTCGATGGAGTTCTGAAAAAGATGGCGGGTGTGACGGCGCAGCAAGGAACATCAGGTGATCCGCCTGGTTCCGTTCCTCTGGACGACGGGTCGATGAAGTGGCCCGACGGCACTATTCGCAAACCGGATGGGACGAAGATCTTGACTGATGGGAGGGTGATTCCGCCACCGCCTCCCGAGCAAGCGCAACCCCGGCAGGGAGGGACTCCGCCTCCATGAGGAGGAGGGATCACTCGTCCCATGTCACCACCTGTCCAGTCGGTGGGGCATCCTTGCAAAGGTCTCATGGAGTCTCAGTTATTTTGCAAAATAGGTGCAGCGCATAAGGACAGAAGCGAATCGTGAAGAGCAAACAGTCAAATTTCCCAAAATCCTCAGGGTTCTTCACTTGGTTCAGCCAAGACGAAGCGGGGATGACGTTGCTTGAAATTATGATTTCCATAGCGCTTCTCCTGGTCATGACTGTGGCCACCTCAAGTCTTCTGACCAATGGTATCGATATGCGATTGGAACTTTCACAGAGATCCAAGGTGAATCATCGCCTTTCCGTGGCTATGGAGCGCATCACCAATGATTTGCAGCAATCTTTTTTGCTGAATTTCAAACGTCAAGAATTTCTGGACTATGTGACCACTCGTGCGACCAAGTCCTATTTTTTCGTGAAAATGTGGGACAATAGCAGCGAACTTAAGCTGACGACCCTGACCCATAAACCTATGGTCGCCAGCGCCCACGAATCCGATCAGACATTTGTTGTTTATAAAATTGAAAAGGATAAGGATACGCAGCGTCCGCATCTCTTTCGTGGCGAAACCAAAGTTATTCCGAGCAACTTTGAAGATGAAGTGCCGATGGTGATTCTGGCACGCAATATCAAAGCCATTCGAATAAAGCCCTGGGACGGTGAAAACTGGAAAGAAGACTGGAATTCCACGAAAACCGAATGGCGTGACACCTTGCCTCGACTGGTCAAAGTTGAAGTCGATGCCTATATCAATGAGCTCGATGGCGAAACAGCTCAATACAGTGAGACTGACCCAATTACAACTCTGCGGACTGTGGTTGCTATCTCCAAAGCCTTCGAGATGAAGGAACAAAAAGAAGGCACCAAAACACCAAAGTGGGATCATTGAGTTGAAATTTATCGGTAAAAAACCTTTTCCATGGCCAAACACCTTTCTGGGGTTTCCAGTGGGAGAGCCTCGGCCTGAGTCCGTGACGGACGAGCCGAAGCATCGTGGTATCGCTATGATCCTCGTGCTGTTCATGATCGTTTTAATGGCGCTTTTCAGTGCCGATATGATTGTCACTTCGGCTGTGGATTCCCAGCTTGCGGCAGGAACGCGGGACAATGTTAAGGCTGAGTATATTGCGAAATCAGGAGCTAATCTCGCGACCTTCCTTTTGATGGCTGACCTAGCCGTTGATTTGGGTCAAGCGGAAATGCAAGGAGCCAGTGCTGCGGTAACAGACGGACCGAGTGATTTTTGGTCTCTCATGAACGGATTTCCCATTGGTGCGGATAGTTTGGAAATGTTAGGGCAGATGCAAGAGACCTTCGATTTGAGTAAAATCGGCGATAGTGATGTCCTCGAGCAACTCAAATTGTTTGACGGCCATTTTGTGATTAATATTGCTGACGAAAGCTCACGTTTGAATGTGAACTATCTATCAGGCAACGTCGGTAGCGTCTATGGAACTATGCTGAAGGCTTTGATGAGCTGTCCGGCTGAAAAGGACTATCTTGACAAGAAAAAGATAAATCCAGGCGAAATCGTAGCCTATATCAAGGATTGGGAAGATTTGGATGAGAGGCCCTCAGAAGAGTCGGGCAAGGGCAGCGAGGACGAGGTCTACGCTGATAGAGTACCGAAAGTCAAGGCCAAGAACGCCCCTTTCGACACATTGGACGAGTTGCGGATGATCCCCAACTGGGACGTCGACATGCATACAATTTTTTCGCCTCTGCTGACCGTCTATCCTATTCCTCCCGCCACGCAGGGAGCCATGCGGACGCCGATTAATTTCAACACAGCTTCCCGTGAATTTCTGGGTTGTCTGTTTCCCAAAGCGAACACGGATTGCGCTGAAAAATCAGTAGAATACTTCAATAAGCTAGAGAAAAATGGTCCAGCGACCTCAATTGAACAAATTCAGGAAAAGCTGAAGTCGGCCTTTTGTTCCGAGACTGATGATATCGCAAAAAAATTCACATTCCGCTCGGATCTCTATCGAGTTAAGGTACAGGCCGACGTTTATGGGCAGACCAAGACCCTGGAAATTGTGATGCAGCGGAAATTGCCCGACGCCGACGATACCAAAATTCAGTACAAGGCAGCCTACCGCTATCTTTACTGGAAAATGTTATAGAATGGATCTGGGGGGATTCGGCCTTTGTCCCGGGTTGGGGCGGGCAGCCGGGATCCCGGACTTTATATTCTTTGCCAGCGACTAGGACGGAAACGCTTCTATGCAAAAAGTCATAGGCCTCGACATCGGCAGCTACTCGATCAAAGCCATCGAGATCGTCAACACCTTCAAGTCCTATGAAGTGGTCAACTTCTACGAGACGGTCATTCCCAATCTCGAAGGTGTGCCGCTTGATGCCATCGTGCCGATTTGTATGGAGCAGCTCTTTCATGAACATAATCTGACAGCTGACCGGATTATTACGGCCATGCCGGGTCAGTTCATTTCGTCTCGTGTGATTCCTTTTTCTTTCAGTGATCCACGAAAAATTCAGCAATCGATCGCCGTCGAGCTGGAAGAATACGTGCCGTTCAATATGGAAGACATGGTTGTGGATCATCAGATCCTTGGCCATTCTAAAGGCCAAACCATGGCCCTGGCGGTCATGACGCGTAAGGCGTTCCTGCGAAATTTTTTAGATCTTCTAGGTCGTGTGAACATCGATCCCAAATTGGTGGATGTCGATAGTTTAGCCTTCTATAACCTGTGTCCGACAATCGTCGCGGCAGAAAATGAATGCTTTGCCCTGGTTGATGTTGGTAATGAAAAGACGTCTGTTTGTATCATCAAAGGCGGCGTTTTGCGCATGTTTAGATCGATTAACCTGGGCGGACGTTACATCACAGATTTCTTGTCGCGCGATTTGGAATGCAGTTTTCATGAGGCACAACGGGCAAAGCACGAAGTCAGTACGGTGTTTCATGCTAACTACCGCGGCGAAGATCTTACCGAGCGTGGTAAGCGAATTGCCGAGCGCACAACCCTGGCCGCCAATGCAATCGTCAAGGAACTCGGACGAACTTTTTATGCCTATAAAACCTGGGACAAGGAACCGATCAGTCGAGTGATCCTGACCGGTGGAACGTCCAAACTGCAGAATTTTGAGCGTTTTCTCAGTGATCAGCTGGAACTGAATTTTGAGAAATTCGATTTGACTAAAACCAATATCAGCATCGCTTCTGGCTTGGAAAAGCGGCAGGAAATATTGCCGCAAAGTTTGGCCATCGGTCTGAGAGCCGTTACCAATCTAAAGAAGCATTCTCAGATCAACCTGCGACGCGGTGAATTCGCCTACGTGCAGAACTACGAAGCGATCATGAAAGGCGTTGCGCAAGCCTTTAAGGTCATTTCGCTGGTTCTCGTTCTTTTGATGTTCACCTATATCGTTAAGTATTACTTCTATAATCAGCAGATTGATAAGGTGAAGGATCAGTATGTCCAGGAATTCATAACCAATTTCCCGGATTTAAAGAAAAAATACTCAGATAAAAGTATCACCTTCAAAAAGCTGAGATCCGATGCGGAAGGTAAACTGAAGGCCGGAATTCGCGATAAGCAGGCTGCAGTAACTGAGTTTATGTTGGCAAACAATGAAAGCGGCCCACTTCGGGTTCTCAAGGAAATCAGTGAAGTGGTACCGAAGAATACCAAAATCGAGGTCACAGAGTTTGACTTCCGCACAACCCAACCCGGCCTTGGGAAGCTGGTTATGCGAGCCGAGACAGATAACTTTGCGTCTCAATCTGCAATTATTGAAGCGCTCAACAAAACCAAAGTCCTGCGTAAAGTGGAAGAAAAGAGCTCCGGAGCCAAACCAGGCTCGGAAGGCAAGATCATCGAATTCACCATCCAGGCTGAATACGCCCATCCCAATAGTGAGGCAAGCCAGTTATGAGCGCTTTGCAAAGCATTCGTGATAGCATCCAATCGCTGGTAGGCCGTGTGGTCGATCAGATTCGTCGCTCCCTCTTCGGGGCGAACAATGAGCGCATCGATTTCGTCATGGACAGTTTTTACAAACTGTCGCCTGAGCATCAGACGGGTGTTCTGGGAGGAGTGGCCGGTCTTCTTTTGGTTTTTGTTCTGGGTGCTTTTACCATTTACTATACCCGTATCAACGCTTTGGAAGACGAACTCAACGCCAGCTTTGATGCTTTGACTGAAGTGCGAAGTCTGAGCATGACCTACGAGCAGGAATTGAAGCGGTACCAGGATCTCAAGGCAGTGGTAAGTCGGAACGCTGCTGAGTTTAAGCCGAAGGTCTTTTTTGAGAGCAAGGCCAATCAGGTCGGTGTGCAGATTGCAGACCTTCGTTCTCAAGACACCGAAATTCCCGCTGAGAGCCCTTTAGCCGCGGATTTCCGCTACACCCAGGTTGAATTCAAACTGCCCAAGGTTTCTCTTCCTCGTTTGCTCAAATTCATGGAAGAAGTGGAGAAATCCAACGGCAATTTAAACGTCCACAGCCTGCAAATTCGAACTCGCTATGGCGATCGGCTGTTCTTCGAGACCAGTGCTAAAGTTATTGCCTATAAAACGGGGAGCAACTAAGTGACGGAAGTGACCGAACAGACCCGCAAGGTCTTCAATGCCGCCTGGTACGTCGCTCTGTTTTTCTGCGGCTTTTTGGTGTTTATTCTCTTCACATTTCCCTATGGGGTGCTGAAGGAAGCCATTGTATCGGAAGTCTCTCAAGCGACTGGATTCACCGTTCGCGTGAAAGAGATGGGACCATCATTTCTGCTTGGAATGGATGCCAATGGTGTCCGAATTGCGACATCCGATGGCACCGCTCAAGTCGAACTCACGAGTATTGATGCTACTGTGTCCCTGCTGAATCTTCTGATCGGCAGGGCGAAGGTCAATGTGGAACTCGTCAGCAAAAATCAAGGGGTTCTGGAAGCCAGCGTCACTTGGAGTATCTGGCAGCTGCTTAAAGACAAAAACTACGTCCCAAATCACATCTCTTTAGAAGCTCGTGATTTCGAACTGGGAGGTTTGGTCAACGTTGGCTTGCATCAATTTGCTCGCTCGTCCAATGATATGATCAAAGACTTATTGGTGCAGCTCATTTTTCAAGGAAATTTGAGTGGTCGCAGTGAAATCAAACTGGCTATTGATGAACCCCTTCAATCCACAGGCAGTGTCGAGCTGAAAATTGATAAAGCTAGCCTGGATTTAGCCAACCCAACTCTCGTGGTGGCCAAACAAACCTTTAAGAAAGCGCTCGTTAAAGCTTCCTTGCAGGGCGGCAAGTTGAGTTTTGACAACAAGTCTGGTTTCGAAACGCAGGAACTTAAGGCAGAGATCAAAGGCTCGACCTCTCTGCGCAATCCATTTCCGAACTCTCTCTTGGATTTTGTCATAGCTCTCAAGTTGGAAGGAACACTGAAGGATAACTTTGGGTTTATCCTCAGTGTTGTCGGTGGCAACGAGGGGCAGCTCAACTATCAAATCAATGGAACGATCGCTCGCCCTAATTTTCAGGGCAATGGCTGAAGGTTTGATAAAGAAGTTTACGAAGGGCCGATGCCGTCGGTAGATCCTTCCTTTCCTTCTCCGGTGGTGCTGCCCTTGTCCATCGATTTTGACGATTTCTTTAAGCTCTCAAATTCCACTGAAAAACCCTAATAAGCACATAATTCTGTTTAGTTTAAGCAGGATAGCAGATGCTATGGTATGACGGATAAACGTCTGTCGAGAGACCTCAGAATCCTGGTAAATCCTGCTTGGATTGACACGTTTAGACCCCCTCCCATACAATGAAGATATGTAGAGCATTGAGGCTGAAATGGAAGCCGAACATCAAGGCATCAAAAAGATTCTCGAAATGTATCTTGCACGCTCTCAAGCGGCACTTGATGCTATTGGCAGGGAAGACTGGGAAGCCTTTGACAATGCCATGCGCTGGCGCAACGCCGCTTTTCATAACTTTCGCGCGGCGGATCATTTGGCAAGTTTGAAGAGAGCAGATTACTTAGCAGAACCGGAGTGGCAGGACCTTCGCCAGAACGTGCAAATGACTGACAAGCTGCTTGGCCAAGCTATCGAAAAGCAAAAAGATCGTCTGAATCAAAAACTCGTAAAGATCAGTCGACATCGCGCAGGAATAGGCAAGTTTCATTCAGGCGTACAAGAACAGGCAGGCTTTCAGAAAACGGTATAGGTCCGCAGTCGCAAGGCCAGAGGAGGCGCTCGATGGGTGAGTTGAAGAAGAAGATTGCTCTGGTTCTGGGTAGCTTGCCCAGCGTCGAAGAGGTAGATCAATTCCGCCTCTTGACTGACGCTTACGAGATCCAGGTGATCACATCGGAATCGATTTGTGGGTATCTCACCCAAAACTCGTATTTCCAGGATTTAACCTGTGTGGCTCTGCGAGATCACGATGAGAACCCAACCTTTCTTCCAAGTCTGGAAAAGGTCTTGAGTGGTTTCGATATCGTCATCGTCAAAGAACGCCTGGGACTCTATGCTTACCAAGCTCTCAAGGCCCGTTGGCGCTATCAGTTTCGCCTGCTGGTTTGGGTTGATAACCTGATACCCTTCCCGGCTCAGGATGTCGATCAGATGCGAACGATTCGCACCGAAATGACTAACGCTGCCGATGGCTTCATTGTTCAATCCAAAGCAGCTCGTATGACTTTGGAGTTGGAAGGTGTGGAAGCCGATCGTATCATTGAGATGACTCCTTGGACTGAAGACCGCATCGATCGAACTGCTGCGGGTCGAGCCCATGCCCGGGCGATGTTGGGTATTGCCGAGAGCGATCTGATGATCAGCTACCTTGGGCAGATCGAGTGGGAAGAAGGCGTCTCGGACCTAGTCGCAGCTGCACGACTTATGGTCATGCGTGAGCCAAGTCTAAAATCCAAATTACGTTTGGTCTTCTGCGGAGTCGGTAGCTATGCAGCCGAATTGCGCGATACCTTTATCAATATGGGTCTCGACAACTGTTCTGTATATTATGCCCCAACGCGCGATGGCATTCGAGCCATTCAGCAAGCGACTGATGCACTCTTTATTTCACCTATCGCCTCCCATGACCGCCTGGAAGGTGACCCTTACCGGCTCGTGAGCGCCATGATTCAGGGTATACCCATCATCGCCGGGCGCAATGCGTTGGTAGAGGAATACTGCGGCAAGCATCGCATTGATTACTGTGTATCCTCGCCGATTAGTCTGGCGAAAGCCATCCAAAAGATGCGATCCAATCCTTCGATCATCAAAGATATCGTGGCGAAGAATCGAGAGGAAGCAGGCAAGCGCTTCCATAAGCAGCGCGCAAAAGACAGTATGATGAATCTGTTCCAAGGATTTGTCGATGCTTCGGGTGTGACAGATCGCAGCAGCCTGGATCACCGTGTGCTCGAGATTGAAGCTAAAGTTCGTAGCAAACAGTACGTTGAAGCGGTTGATTCTATCGAAGCTGTATTCAAAATGGAAAATGTCCCCGTTCATCATCGCGCCAATCTCTATCGATTGATCGGTGATTGCTTTGCCAAGTTGGGTGACATCGATGGGGCCAAGGACGCTTATTTGCAGGGCGCTGACCTTGATCCTTATTCACCCAGGATTTACATCGGTCTTGGCACTGTCGGTTTGATGAAAAACAGTAATGACATTGCTGTTTTACATTTTCAAAAAGCGGTCAGCCTCGCGCCTGATGATGAAATGGCCAATCTGGGTTTAGGTCTGGCTTTCCAAGGCATGAATGAGTTGCGCGAAGCCAGTCGATGGATCATCAAAGCACTTTCGATCAACCCCGAGAATACGGCTGCATTGTATTCTCTGGTACGAATCTCTCACGAGAGCAATAGCTACGAAGACGCGCAAAGAGCGATTCGTCGATATTTGGAGATCCATCCAAACGACTACAATTTCATCTACACTCTGGGTGGCATAGTATACAAGCTGGGCAACTACGGCGAATGTCTCAAACTCATGAAGCAGATTCTGGATGCAGATCCTAGGGATAAGAGAGCGGCAGCCTTGGCCAAGCAGGCCAGCACCGATTCCGAACAACAAAAAACTAAGCTGACCTC
>JBGSTF010000154.1:0-38515 GCA_041736645.1 Oligoflexus sp.
TGGATCGAACGTCACGCGCTGAGGCCCCTCTCTTTTGAGGTGGCACCAGGTGAAATTGTCGGATTATTGGGAGCGAATGGCGCCGGAAAAACTACACTGATTAAAATGCTCGCCGGCATCATGCATCCCAGTTCAGGCGAGGCAGAAGTCCAAGGCTATGTACCTTGGCAGCGCAAAGCGGCCTTCAAGCAACAGATCGCCCTCATCCTGGGTCAAAAAAGCCAATTGTGGCCCGATCTGCCAGCAGCCGACAGTCTCTTGCTCTTGCAGGAGATCTATCGTATCGAGCCGAAGGTGTACACGGAGAGGCTCAATTATTTCCTCGACACTTTAGACTTGCGTAAACTTCTCAAGACTCAGATCAGGCGGCTCAGTCTCGGCGAGCGCATGAAATTTGAGTTGGTGGCGGCGCTCCTCCACCAGCCGAAAGTCATTTTCCTTGATGAGCCCACCATTGGCCTTGATATTGGATCGCAACGAGCGATTCGTACCTTCCTCAACGACTATCGAAAAGAATTTAAGCCCGCCATGATCTTGACCAGTCACTATATGGAAGACGTGGTGGCACTTTGCGAGAGGCTTTTGGTCCTACGCGAAGGCGAGTTGGTTTTTGCAGGAAAACTATCCGATATCACCGATCGATATGCCAGCTCGCGTAAAATTCGTTTGGGGATCAAAGATGAGGGGATGCGTTCAGCCATCCTGAAGATTTGTCCGGATGCAAAAGAAGAAAAGGAAGAATCCAGCCAATTGACCCTGCTTGTGCAAAAAGACCAGGTGAGCGAAACGATTTTGCAAATTCTTAAAGTCGCTCCACTGGTTGATCTCGCCATTGAAGAGGAAGATTTGGCCAGTATCATCGATGCGCTGCAAACATCAAAAACAGCGGCGAGGATTCTGTCATGAGATGGTTCTATCAAGTGATGACTGGACAGATTCGCAAGCGTTTGGCTTACCCCTGGGGATTTTGGATTAGCCTTGGTCTTGAACTCTTCGTTGTCTCATCAATCAACTGGTTCCTCTGGAGCGCTATCATTGCATCACGAGGCGGAGAATCCTTTGCCGGTTTTCCGCTGAAGACTTTGGTCCTTTACTCGTTAACAACCTCCATCCTGCGCAAAGTACAGATGGGTTCCGATCAATTCGGGGGACTGGGCGATGATATCTACTCGGGAGCTCTCAATAAATACCTCGTCTATCCTGTTTCCTATTTTGGGATTCGCTACGCGATGCACGTCGGTGGATCGATAGTGAATTTTTTTCAAAGTTTTCTGGCACTCATGCTTTTCTGGGTCGCTTTTGCCTGGCAAGACAATCCTCTGCCACAGCCATCTGCGCTTCTACAATTTGGGATTCTGGCTTCATTCGCCGTGACTCTTCGCTTTTTCATAAATGCCTGGATTCAATGCATGGCCTTTTGGTTTGAACAGGTTTGGGCCTTGCTGGTGATGCTCAGCTTTTTGATCATGCTCCTCGGCGGACAGCTCATTCCCCTGGACCTCTATCCTGTTTGGGCCCAAGATTTTCTATCTTTTACACCTTTCCCCATACTCGCTGCTTGGCCTGCCGAAGCTCTGCTTGGTAAGATGACCTGGCTGGAGTTTGGTCGAACCTGTCTGGTGGGTGTTGTGTGGACTGTCATCTTTTATCTTTGTGCTGCCTTCACCTTTTCCCGAGGCGTCCGCAACTATTCCGGCATCGGTGCTTAGACATTTGGAGTTTTCATGCTGTGGCGATACCTGAGAATCTATGCCAACTTCCTGCGTTTTGCGGCTTCCAAAGCCCTGCAATTTCGCGCTGAGTTGCTCTTTCGCGTCATGATGGATGTTCTTTTTTATAGTGTTTTTCTTGGCTTCTATGAAATTCTCTACAGCCACACCTCTGTCATAGGAACCTGGGACCGCGCCCAAGCGCTAGTCTTTGTCAGTGGCTATCTGATCGTCGATGCCTTGCAGATGACTTTCTTTGCCGACATGTATTTCATTTTCCAAAGTCAGTTCCGCGATGGGAGCCTGGACCACTACCTGACCAAACCGATTTCATCGTGGTTTTTTGTGGGTTTTCGATACATCAATTTCGGATCACTGCTCAATGTCGCCATCGCTGTATCGATTATGGTTTGGGCCCTAGGACAGTACCAAGGAACCTTGTCATTTCACGCTTATGTCGTCTATGCTTTGCTGCTTGTCGCTACGAGTTTTCTGTACTTTCTGGTGATCTTTGCCTTGCTCATGAGCCTGTTCTGGACCGAAAGTGCCGAAGGGCCCATGTCCATCTATTTTGAATTCGTGAACTTCGCCTCACGCCCTCACCACATCTTCAAAGGAGCGATCAAGGGACTTCTGCTGACTATTGTGCCTTTTTCGGTGTTTGCTTCGGTTCCAGCTCAGGCTCTGTTCGATAATGTGGGCTGGTGGTCTGTCCTCCATGTTGTGGCCATTGTCCTGCTCTTTCTTGGCTTTAATCTATGGCTTTGGAGCCGAGGACTTCGCCGCTACGCCTCGGCCATGGGCTAGCGATCTTAACTGTTGTCGATTGCCTAGAGGCTCGTGATCCGATAGCATGAGAGATATCGAACAAGGAGTATCGTATTGGCCCGCAAACTGCCGAATAAAAAGTCGCGGCTCCGCTACAATATTTTTCATCGCCCGCCACCCGGCAGCAGTCCCGGCACGGTCATCGAGCCCATAGATCCTACTCCCACTCGTCTGGTGCTCACTGCCTATGACAGCGAAAAATTAGAGGTCCGAAACCTTGATGAGGTTCCCGGGCTGGCCGACCTCGTCAAAGAACACAATGTCACCTGGATCAGTGTCATCGGACTCGGTAATATGTCGTTGATCCAAAAGCTCTGCTCCGAGCTCGGGATCCACAGACTGACCGTTGAAGATATCATCAATCAATACCAAAGGCCCAAAGTCGAATACTTCGAAGAGTATAGTTTCATTACTGTGCATATTCCTCGCCTCGATACAAAAAACGAAAGCGAACATGTGAGTCTTATCATCGGGCAGGGTTTTGTGGTCAGCTTTCAAAATAGCCCGGTTGACTATCTCGAATCGATTCGAGGTCGCATCCAAAGGAAGGTGGGACAGATTCGATCCCGCGGCTGCGACTATCTTTGCTATGCAATCATTGATACGATCATCGATCTGTATTTTCCTATGGCTGAGTTTTTTGCACAGAAGCTAGAAACTGCAGAAGATGAAGTTGTGCATGCTCTCAAACCTTCGGCTATTTTGGAAATATATAACACAGGATCACAGCTTAACTATTTTCATCGCATTCTTTGGAGCCATAAAGAGCTTTTGAGTCAGCTGATGCGCGACCCGGAATCACCGATCAGCGAAGACATTACGGTTTATATGCGCGATTGCTATGATCACACCATGCAGATTCTCGATTTCCTCGAGAATCAGAAGGATACCGCGAAGACTCTGATCAGTTTGCACCTATCCCTGCAGACCCACCACTCCAACGAAATTGTGAAAGTTCTGACTATTGTGACTTCGACCTTCATCCCCATGACCTTTATTACTGGTCTCTATGGAATGAATTTCAGTCGCCATTCCAAGTGGAATATGCCCGAATTGGATTGGGACTATGGATATCCTTTTGCATTGATGCTCATGCTGCTTTCGGCTAGTATTCTCTGGGGATATTTTTACCGAAGACGCTGGTTTGCACTGAGCCCGGCAACCCGTGGTGATTTGGAAAATGAAAGATTGATGGATGGTGATTGATCGCCATAAGAGGCTCTATGCCCTAAGACATTGTGCTGTCGCCAGCGCTACCGGCCTTTGTTATGGGCAAATCGACGTTCCCTTGGCGGAAGGCTATCCCAAAGAACTGCAAGGTATCCAACAGCGCCTCCAAAACCTCGTCATCCCTCGCATCGTCAGCAGTCCCCTGCAACGCTGTCATCAACTGGCCGTTGATTTGCAGCGAGGGCCAGTCACTCTCGATTCACGTCTGTTGGAACTCGCTTTTGGCCAATGGGAAGGTCTCTTTTGGGCGGATATTCCACGGGAGATCAGTGAGTTTTGGACTGATGATGTGGTGCGTCGCGCACCACCAGGGGGCGAGTCGTTTCTTCAACTCATCGAAAGAGTCGAAAGCTGCATTCACGATCCCAATGTTTGGCAGAATCACGACAGTCTTCTCCTCGTCACTCACGCAGGAGTCATGCGAGCTTTGCTACACCTTCTGGAGGGCAAGGATTATGCGACGTGTTTACAGGAAAAAGTCGAGTTTGGCGAATTGCGCAGCTGGTCTCTTTAAGCCGTCTTGTTGCTGGGTCGGAAGAGTTTGCTGAGGCCGCTACGGATGAGCAAATCCAGTCGATCGGTTCGTCCGACTTGCCTTAACCCCAGCATGATGCAAAGTACATGCACAAGAATTTCTCTTTTGTCACGCGGACTCAAATCTCGCTTTGGTAAACACGATACCGTGATGCCTCGCGAAGTAAACACAGCAAAATCTTGCCGCAGGCCATTGAGATAAAATACATGAGCTTCGAGCACTTCGCTCTGACCATCTAAGTGCAGATGCACTTCGATGGCGCCGTTCACCCCACCGTAAGAGTGCCAGGCGGGATTTTGATAGATCTGTCCGACACTTCCTTTAGGAAGGCCTTTGAGGAGTATGCCGGCGTCCATAAAGTAGAGGAATCGAGTGAGGAACTGTTCGTCCAAACTATGAATGCGTTCGAAACTGAGTCCTGCGGCTTTTGCATCAAGTGTCACGACTTTGACGGGAATCTTATACGATGAGCCCATGATCGAGATTCCAGCCTGCACGACTTGGCCACTTTTCAAGAGAGGAGCCAGACTTTCTAAGCCCTCGCCCCGCATTCTCAATCCACCATAACTCATATTGAGGACTCGAAAGGTCTTTTCGCCCATGCTGACGAAGGCAAGCTCATAGGTGGACAGCTCATGGCGATGATATTTCCGTCGATATCCCTGGCTAGCATTCGCATAGATGTCCCCCAGCTTCGGCTTAAAAAGATGCCGAGCTGCTGCATGCCGAAAGCGCTGCCAAACGTTTCGTTTAAAGGCCATGGATGTCTACCAAAAATCTTCTCAGAGTGGAGTCCTCCCCAGTTGATCTTCGGCAGGAAAGTGTGTGACTTGGGTTCTATTCACATCAAAGGATTGATTTCAAGGCTTTACAGGTTTCTTCGAGGGTATCGGGAAGGCTTGCAAGGAGGACATGGGTGTCATCACCAGAGGCATTCTCACCAGTTAACACTTCGAAACTTCTGAGCATCTGCGCCATGCGCTGAGCTCCTACATTCAGACAGCTGCCCTTCAAGCGATGGGCCACTCGGCGCAGCGACTCTCTATCATCTGCCTGTGCTGCTGCACATAACTCTGCGATTGATGTTTGTCCATGTTCTTCAAATATTTCAATAACTTGCTTGAGAAATGCCGCGGATTTTGCATAACCTCGCAAGGCATCAAGAACCGCTGGATCGAGAACTCTTATGTGTGACCAATCACCGTTCATTTGAAACTCGCTTAGGAGGAGTTGTGCGTACTCTTGGGTATATAATTTAAGTCTAAATTTCAAGCTCTTATCTGCCCCAGTGCAAACCATCACTCAGGTCTACGGCCACTCCTTCCGAGATGATGAAGTCGAAAGCCGCGAAGGCAGGCTAGCCAAATGGAGATGGGGAACGTCTATCCATGCAGAACAACAAGATTCTTTTCTTTGATCCTCAGCGTAAGAATCGTCGCGATGCTTTGCGGATCCTCACGGCTGCTGGTTGCGAAGTCATAGCTCCGGAGTCATTTAAGAAGCTTGAAGAAGCTGTCATCGAGCATCAGGTGAGTACCTATGCTTTGGACATGGAAGGGCATCAGCACCTGATCGGGCGTGGCATCGAGCTGGCCACAGTTCCCACGATCGTTATGTCCCAGTCACCTTTGACAGATATTTATCCCTATCTTTCTGACCTTCGTCATTTTACCAATTTCATCGCTAAAGGACCGCGCAACGCCCTGAACAATTCGGACTTACTGGGTACAATCGCTAAAATTATGCAGAGTGATATCTTTGGATTGAAGAAATACCTCGCGTGGGGCGCTCATACTTGGACCTTTCACATTCGAGATGCTAGCAAGCGGCGTGAATATATAGACTTTATGAAAGAATACGGTCGAAGCATGGGCCTCAGAAGCTCGATCATCAAGCACATGGAAGTCTTAGGTGAAGAGCTCCTGATGAATGCTATCTTTGATGCGCCTATCGATGCTCGGGGCAATCGTTTGCACAATCACAAAAACCGGTCTGAAAACGTCAATTTAAGCGTGACTCAAGCAGCCCGCCTGGAATTTGGCAGCGATGGTCGACGCATAGCCATTTCTGTGACCGATCCCTTTGGATCCATCACCCGCGACCTTGTCTTGAAATGCTTGACGCGCTGCTTTTCCATCAAAGGTGCCCCCGACTTCAACGAAGAGAGCGGCGGAGCAGGCTTAGGACTCTACTTCTGCTATAAACACGTGGACAGCCTTATTATCAATGTGGATCCCTTGAATCGAACTGAATTTATCGGATTGATCGATATCGAGCAAAGCGTTAAAGAAAGTAAACTGGACTCGTCACATACAGCTTTGCACTTTTTCAATACTGACAACTATTCGCCCATGTTTCTGCAAACGGGATCCAACAAATCCCGCAAGAAAACTGCTTGATTCGTTAACTTCATGCTCTACTTAGACGGCAACCAGCTGTATGCTGCGCTGCTCGATTCGGCGCTGCGCAGGCAATCGAATTGTGAGGTGAAACTTCCGATAGCTATCCAGTCGTCCCGGGCCATCCAGGGCCACTTCTACATCGCCACCCATAATCTTAAGAAAAGCTCGTACGGCCTCCATCCCCACACCGCGACCAGAGATCTCCGTCACCACTAAAGCACTGGAAATACCTGCCTCAAATATAGTCCGGGCGACCTCATGGTCTGACGCGTCCGAGGCAATGAGGTTCTTCGATAGGGCCTTGCTGCGCAGCACGGGCAGGTTCAGCCCTTTGCCATTGTCCTGGTAGACGATTTCGGTCCCATCGCTTTCATGGGTGATTGTGAGGGTAATTTCACCTTTGTCATCTGCTGAAAAGCCATGATCAATGCTGTTTCGGAAGGCATGGACGAAGATATCTTCGATCATTTCGATCTGCTCTGGATTAACATAGAAATCGATGCCACGAATCAGAACGGTAGGACATTTCTTGTTCAATTGCTCCGACAGAGGCTTCAGAGAATTAATTATAGGCTGAAGCGCTTTATGGAAACTATTCACATTGAGCTGATCCAATTTCCCGAGTATATCAGAAAATTCTTTCTGCAAATATTCGCTCATCTGCTCTCTATGTTCAGAGACCAACACAGAAAGTCTGACCAAGGCCAACTCGAAATCAGCAAAAGCACCGCGCTTAAGCTTCTCGTCGTGGAGTTCTTCATAGAAGTGAAGCAGCTCTTCGATAGTCTTAAGTCCTTTATAAGTAAAATCTAATTCGTTTTGGCCAAGGAGTGAACGGTCGTAGCTAAAAAGGGAGTTTTCAAGAACATGGACCGCTCGAGATATTTCATCCAGGCCATAAGTTCGCGCATTGCCTTTAATGGTATGAGCATTGCGCAAAATCATGTGCCAGGATTCTCTCACATTTGGCTTGGCTAGAATTTCGTAACAATCATTGAGCAAATGCCTTGTAGAATGAACAAATCGCTTGAATTTGCTGGCGGGCAAGTCAAGGATGCGACCCATAATTTCCAGCTCCCGTTGCCGAGAGGCGGCGACCTCTTGGGCCTTTTTGATATCCGTCACATCGCGAATCGAGGTCAACACTTTTTGGACCCGATTCTCTCCATCTTCAATCGGTGCCCATTCAATTTCCAAGTCGCGCCGATTGCCCCCTTGATTGAGATGAATATGCTTGGGCAAAAGATGAGCATTGGTTTCAAAGTTTAGGGAATCTTCCAGCATAGTCGATTCTAAGACTGACCTCAGCATCTGGACCTGCTCTGCCGACTGATCTGATTTGTTGAAGATAAGATCAAAAAGGGATCGTCCCTCTAAACTGTCCTGGGCCAAAATCTGTTCCAGATAGCGTGAGTATTCCTTGTGGATTGCGCCATCGCCATCGACAGTACAGATACCTTGCTGTATGTTATCCAACATAACACTCATACCTTTGGTCTGCTGCCTCAGCTCTTCGGTTCTCGCCTTCACTTGCGATTCCAATTCTGTATTCATCGACTCGGTCACGCGACGAGCTTCGATTTGCGCACTCAAGGCAGCTTTCTGAGCCCGACGAATCTTTTTGTTGATCTCGTTGATCTTGTCAGCGGCACCGACCGACAGCAGCACAACCAAGACCAAGGTCGCTAGTTCGACTCCGTTGATCGACCAAAAGCTGACGGGAATCAGTCCAAGTTTCTGAAAACCAAAGATGAGCGATCCCAAAAGCAATGCCGTCCAAGCCAGCATGAAAAATCGCGCGGGCTTATAACCTTTTTGCAGACAGAAAATGCTGCTCGTTAGAATCAGAACCGTCGCCATAAGTCCTGTTACGACGTAGCCTTTAACAGCTATATAAGGCAAGAAGAAACTTGCCAGACATTCAAGGCTGATGACACCAATGAAGACCAGATAGATCAGACTCAAGCGCTTATGACTCTTGATCGGCAAGAAGCTGAATGCATTCAGTAAGGCAGTGAGAAATACAAAGGGTACGGAAAACCCGACGGCGGCATTGGCCCACCAGATGGACTCCGGCCAGAGATACTCAAAGGCCAAGCCGTTCATGGCCATTTTGAAGAACAGGAGAGCCGACAGGAAGCTGGTAAAGAATAAATATTCAAAACTTTTCGAACCAATTGTCATCAGCAAATAATAGGCGATCATCACCGCCAGGGTTCCCACAAAGAATCCTTGGAGATACTGGCTTTCATGATCTTCCTTCATGATCTCATGGAGAGTTTTGAAGTAGAGAAGAAATTCAGAAGCGCCTTCTGTTTGCAAACGTAAGTAGAACAGAGTGGGCTGACTCGACTGGACTGGGATATCAAAATAGAAGAATCTATTTTTAATATCACGTGTGCCGAAAGATCGACGATCCCCAGACTCTTTTTTGACCCAGCTTCCGTTTTCTTGGTAGTAGAGTTCAATCTTGTCGATAAGAGGATATTCCAGCCCCAAAAACCAAGGTTCCTGCTCACCTTCCAAAGCGATGGCTTCAAATCGAAACCAGTAGGCCCGCCCGGTGAATCCGTAGTTGGGGAGCTCCTGAATTTCCTGCTTAAATTTGCCTTTCGCAAAGGCCTTCTGAGCGCTTTCAAACGAAAGCTTCTTGGTCCTATCCTCCATCACCTCGCTCACCGGTCCAACCGCATAGCGCCCAACGCCTGCTTCCAGAACAAGTGGATTCTGCTCGGCTCTTGCTTGAATCGCTAAGAGGAGGAGAAGAAGAAAGAAGACTCGACCGGCCATTGGCATCAAACACTCCAGAAAAAGCTATAGGCTGTGGTCGGAATTCAGCTTGAAGAACTTAATTCTATTGGAAATTTCCTTACTTTTTCGCTGTTCTAAAATATTAAATCAAGTGATTACAAAGCCTTAAAAACTGCTTTGGGAAGGCTTTGGAGCTGGCCCTGTATACAAAAACGGGCTGCACTGGACAGGCTTCTTGGTTTTTGATCAAATGTGCCAGAGTTCGGAGGAATTGGTTATGGTGAGTTCAGAGAAATTTTCAGCGAAACTCTCGGCTTTCGAGGCCGAGCTGAACGCTCGATCTGGTATTTTATATAAAGATTCGAGTCGGTTACATGAAGCTTGTCGCTATGCTTTGGCCGGTCAAGGCAAGCGCATTCGGCCCTTACTTCTGCTGTCCGCAGCGGAAGCCTGTGGAGCGGACTGGCGCAAGGCCCTCATTCCCGCCCTAAGCGTGGAATTTGTTCACACCTACAGCCTCGTCCATGACGATCTTCCCTGTATGGATGACGACGACTTAAGGCGCGGTCGACCTACGACCCATAAAGTTTTCGACGAAGCGACTGCACTGCTCGCTGGTGATGCCCTGCTTACCGATGGTATCAGCCTGCTGCTGCAAACGGCAGATTTAGATGCGAAAGCAATCCTTGCTCTGGTCCAAACTCTAACCCGAGCTGCAGGCGGTCAAGGTATGGTTTATGGTCAGGATCTGGATATGCATTGGACTGGCCGCGACGGCTACTCTGCTCAAGATCTGGATGCTATTCATAATCATAAAACCGGCGCCTTAATCGCCGCTGCTTGCGAAATGGGGGGAATTACTGCCTCAGCGAGCGCTGATCAACTCGATGCCTTAAAAAAGTTTGGTCATATCATCGGGCTGACCTTTCAGATCATTGATGATCTGCTGGATGACAGCACCCAAACAGGCAAGTCTCAGGGTAAGGATCAACATTCCGGCAAGCTCACCTATCTCTCTCTTATGAATCGTGACGAAGCATTGCGTCGGTCTAGGGAGCTGACGCAGATGGCTCTGGCACAGCTGGATCGCTTTGGTGCGCCGGCTGAAGATCTCAAACACTTGGCTCAAGTCCTTCTGCAGCGTCAATCCTAAGGCCGAAGGCCGGCTTTATTAAAACCTTTCCGCTACGCATTTTTCTGGCTTCCTTATCTTTTGTAATACAGAGGTCTAAGACCCCGATATATGATGTTGTTATTCGGCTTATTAAGAATCACTTAAAGGAATCCGATACGCTTCATAAGCAACACTTATGGAGTCAAACCATGAACACTTGGCCAAATCGGCTTTTCCTGTGCCTTGCGTTGGTCGGTCCTTTGGCGGCTTGCCAGGAAACCGTCCCCGACCAAACGGCCGAGACCGAAGGACCATTCGGAGCTGCAAAATCAGCTTCCGACACGACTGTGGCTCCATCGCCTTTTGCCCTTGCTGTGAAATTGGCAGCCGTAAGTAAAGAGCAATTAGATGAGAAATTTGCAGCCATGGGTGTGAAAGCCAAAACCGGTGTGGATATTCATCGAGTCTATTATGTGACAGCAGATGCCAAAGGGACTCCTGTCAAGGCCACTGGTTTGGTGATGATACCGACCATTCGCATTCCAACGTTTCCGTGGATCAGTGTCCAGCATGTGACCATCACAGGGGAAGCCCAAGCACCCAGCAACAAACCTGAAGAAGGTGTGTTCGAAGCTTCGCAAGGTTTTGTAACCGTCGTTGCCGATCAAATCGGCTTTGGTGGAACGACAGGCGCAGTACATCCTTATCTCTACAAGAACGCCTATCCTCGGGTATTGGTGGATCTTCTCCGCGCAGCAAAAACCTTCACGGCTGCCAATGGCGTGACTGTCGGCCCACTCTTTCTACGCGGCTATTCCGAAGGTGCATATGCAACGATGGTTCTGCAAAAGGCTTTGGAAACCACTTATAAGGATGAGTTTAAGCTGATTGCTTCAGCTCCTGCTGCCGGTCCCTATGAACTCGAAAAGACCGCGATGAAAAGTCTGACATTGCCAGCCGTTAATCCCGTCAACCTGTCTATGCTGGTTCTGTCTTACGCCACTTACCTTGCTCCGGGAATCGATCTCAGTAAAATCTTTGCCATCAATCCTGCGGATGTGAAGGCCGCCTTGGATGGCAGCAAGTCCTATGCTGAAGCTCTGAAAGTGTTGCCGTACCAACCAGCCCAATTGTTCAAACCCGAATTCATTGCGGACTTTCTGCTGGAAAAACCAACGACTTCAGAAGCCACGACGATGCGTAGCTTCCTGGCTCAAAACACCCAATTCAATGATGGCTGGGTGCCCTCGACTCCGACTCGTTTCTATCACTGCAAAGATGATGAATCGGTTCCTGTGCAGCTTACCGATTATGCGGTAGCGGCCATCCAGGCTTTAGCACCCCAGGCTCCGGTTTCGAAGATGACTTTGGACAGCCCAGATCCAACAAAGCCCTATACCCACGCCACCTGTCCTCTGTACTATGCATCGTTGAGTTGGTTTGGCGAGCTCTTGAGCCAGATGAATTAAGTCGCGGTCACTTCCAGCGATTGTGGAACCAGAAATAATGTTCGGGGTATTGCCGGACAGCTGCTTCCACAACTTCATTGAAGATCTGTGAATGATGCAGAATATCCTCGGCACTGCTTGCCGTTTTCGGCAGGATGAGTTCAGGTTCACACACCACTACATGCTGCGCAAATCCCACTCTATGAATATGCACGGGCACGATTGGGGCCTGAACGCGACGCCAGATCGCTGCAAAGCTGGTGTTCGTTTTCGCTGGATGGCCGAAGAATGGCAGGCGAGGCTCACCGGGGCGAGCTTGATCAATAATGAAGCCGACGATTTCACCCCGCTTTAAGACCTGTCGAATACCACGGAATCCATCGCCTTTTTTTTCACGTTTGATCCAAAAAAGACCATTGCGCGTGCGAAGCTCTTCAACGAAGCGATTCATTCCTTTCGAACCGATCGTTTTCATTACAGCATAGACGGGAGCGAAGTCTTTCGAAACTTTGCTGGCCATCGCTTCCCAATTGCCCATATGAAAGCACAAAACATAGGCTCCCTGACCTTTGGCCAAGGCTGCTTTAAGGTGCTCTCCACCGATGAGCTGCACATGTTCCGCCAGCGGATATCGCGATGAACTGAGGGTTTCCAGAAGAGTCTGTATAAAGTTGCACACCGCTGCCCGAGCGATGCGCACTTTTTCGCTCTCGCTCTTCTCCTCTGCAAAAGCCAAACTTAGGTTCTTCAGCATCAATTGTCGGCGCAGACGCAAAGCGTCGAAGACAATCCAAGTGAGGGTCGCTGCCAGACGTTCGAGCGCCCTTGGAGTCAATCGCCCCAGGAGTCGGGAAAGCATTTGCATCATGACATACATGAAATCTCGTCTCCAAAGTCCAGCCCTATCACTACGGCAAACAGGGCTACCGAAGGCATCACTTAACCTCCCGCGATCAGAAAGTCTATTGAAAACCTGCTGGATTTTTTGTTCGTACAAAAGTATGGTTGAACCCGAATTTCGACACAAGGATTAATCAAATGACGCCTCCCAAGCCCAATTTTGTCGCAGCTGCGGCACTTGAAAGTGACGAGCTCGTTGTTCGCGGCGCCGAAGAGCACAATCTCAAACACGTCAATATCAGTATTCCCAAAAAGAAACTCGTTGTGTTCACAGGGGTTTCTGGCTCTGGCAAGTCCAGCTTGGCCTTCGACACCATTTTCGCCGAGGGTCAAAGGCGCTATGTGGAATCCCTGTCTTCCTATGCTCGGCAGTTTTTAGGGCAGATGGACAAGCCAAAATATGAATCAATTCGAGGACTTGCACCGACCATTTCCATCGAACAGAAGTCCGCGAGCAAGAACCCTCGGTCCACTGTTGGCACGATCACCGAAGTCTACGATTACCTCCGTGTGCTCTATGCGCGGGTCGGCGTTCAACACTGTTACAAGTGCGGAAAAAAAGTGGGTCGCGGCGATGCTGCAACCATGGTTCAACAGATTCAAGAGATGGACGAGGGAACGAAGATATTAGTCCTCGCTCCTTTAGTTGAGCATCGCAAAGGAACCCATAAAGACATCATCGAAGTCCTCCAATCGCAAGGTTATGAGCGTGTTCGAGTGAATGGTTCAGTGGTTAATCTAGTGGACGTTCAAGAACTGGCGAAGCACAAAAAACACAGCATTGAAGCTGTTGTCGATCGCTTGGTCGTAAAACCTGGCGCGAGCTTTCGCCAACGATTGACCGATTCCGTGGAACAGGCCCTCAAGCGCGGACAAGGGAAAATTATCATTCATGCCGAAGGTGGCAGCGATCTTCACATGAGTGAAGAGCGAAGCTGCTGTGGCATTGCCTATCCGGAATTAGATCCTCCGCTCTTTTCATTCAATGCACCCGCTGGCATGTGTAGCACCTGCAATGGCCTCGGCAATGTGGTGGCCATGGACCCTGACAAGGTCATTCCTGATCCCTCTCTCTCGATACGCGAAGGCGCGATCGTGCCTTGGGCCTCCTATTTTAAAAATGGTGATAGCAAAGAAGGCGGTTCTTGGGGACAGGAACGCTTTACGGCTATGAAAAAGCAATGGGGTATCGATTTTGATAAGCCCTGGGTCAAGATGAGCAAAAAGCATCAAAACCTCATTCTTCATGGCGAGCCAGGGAAATCCTTGGCTGTGAAATGGAAAGGTTCGCGCAGCACCGGCACTTGGGAATCCGAATACGAAGGTCTCCTCAACAGCATGATGCGTCGCTATCTCAGCACGCAGTCAGAAGGCATGAAGGAGTGGTACAACAAATTCATGTCCTCACAGTCCTGCGCGGCCTGCAAAGGCAAAAGACTGAAGCCAGAAGTGCTTTCGGTGCGCGTTCAGGGCAAATCGATTATTGAACTCTGTCAAATGTCGATTGAAGACAGTCGCAGCTTTATGAATCAGTTGGACCTCAATGAAGCCCATAAAATTATTGCCAAAGAGCTCTTGAAAGAGATCCAGAGTCGGATGAGTTTTTTGGTCAATGTTGGCCTCGGCTATTTGAGCCTGGATCGCAAGGGACCGACTCTCTCCGGTGGCGAAGCCCAGCGCATTCGTCTGGCATCACAGATTGGTTCTGAACTGACCGGTGTGCTCTACATTCTCGACGAACCTTCGATTGGTTTGCATCAACGCGACAATCAAAAACTCCTGAGCACCTTGCAGCATCTCAGAGACTTGGGCAATTCTCTCATCGTGGTCGAACATGACCAGGAAACCATAGAAGCCGCCGATTGGATTGTCGACTTCGGACCAGGTGCAGGCACTCAAGGGGGACAAATCGTCGCGAGCGGGACGCTGGACCTTATTGTCGGTGCAAGTGCCTCTCTCACAGGTCAGTATCTGAGTGGGAAAAAGCGCATAGAAATGCCTGCTACAAGGCGAGTTGTCGACGATAAACGTTGCATCGTGATCGAAGGTGCTCAAGAAAACAATCTCCAAAATATCGATGTCAGCATACCTTTGGGCATGTTGACGGCCGTAACCGGTGTTTCGGGAGCGGGTAAGTCAACTCTGATCAATCATATTCTCTATCCGGCGATTGCCAAAAAATTACACGATGCCGATGGCGAAGTGGGCAAGCATAAACGCATCCGCGGTCTTGAGCATATTGATAAAATAATCAATATCGATCAAAAGCCGATTGGCCGAACCCCACGCAGCAATCCAGCGACCTATACCAAAGTCTTCGATCTGATCCGCGACTTCTACGCGATGCTTCCAGAATCTCAGCTGCGGGGATATACCAAAGGGCGTTTTTCCTTTAACGTCAAAGGCGGTCGCTGCGAACCTTGCCAGGGTGATGGTTCCATTAAAGTCGAGATGCATTTTTTAGCTGATGTCTTTGTCCCTTGTGAAGCCTGCAAAGGATCGCGTTTCAATGCCACAACCTGTGAAATTCTCTACAAGGGCCATTCCATCGCCGATATTTTGAAGCTGTCGGTGCGCGAGGCTCGTGAGGTGTTCAGCAAGCATCCAAAAATCGTTCAAATCCTCGACACGCTTTTGGATGTGGGCCTGTCCTATATCTCTTTAGGACAGTCGGCGACCACCTTATCGGGGGGCGAAGCTCAGCGAATTAAACTTGCTCGTGAACTTGCCAAGCGGGAAACAGGTCGAACTCTCTATATCCTGGACGAGCCCACCACGGGTCTACACTTTCAAGATATCGCCCATCTTTTAGATGTGGTGCAAAGGCTGGTGGCGACCGGCAACAGTGTGGTCGTCATCGAGCATAATCTGGACGTCATCAAATGCGCCGATTGGGTGATTGATATCGGCCCCGAGGGTGGCAAGGCAGGTGGTCATTTGGTGGCTGAAGGTACGCCCGAAGATGTCGCCAAGGTCAAGCAATCGCATACAGGGCGATTTCTCAAAGAGATCCTGCGAGGCGGCAGCCTGCTGCATGTGGAATAAACAGCAGCCCGCTCTGGTCATAAACCAATGGCCAGAGCTCCGACAGGTGGAGGCGGTGGCACAGAGCGATTTTGTAGGGCAATGAGCTGCTCCGCAAAAAGAGTTCGCCCCAAAGCCTGAAGAGCTTCCACATGGATGTGTATCGATTCGAGCGGCAATGGTTTGGACTGGGTGTTTAAAACTCCACAGATGAAGTTGCAAAAATTGTCATCCAACTGAGCCCAATAAATCTGCGCGAGATCTTTGCTGGCACTGAGCTTGGCGATGACTGCGAGAACCATGGCTTCGTCAGGGCGATACATCGTCCAGTGTGCCAGACTCATCGCTGATTGAGGTGTCGGGCCTAAGGAGGCGGCTAAGTCCTGCAGCTGCGGCGCTGTCAGCTGAGGTAAAAGACTCTGTGCGTGATGTGGCAGGTCCAGATACCTCACTAGGAATTCCTGCTTGCTGTGCTCTAAACAGATCCGTAGAATTTCATCCTTCAGTTCCAATCGACTGTAGGCTTGCAGGCAACTATCGATGAGCCCAGCCTGCAGAAAATAGTCACCTGCTTGGCGAAAGTAGGGAAAGTTTTTTTCAGCCAGCTTTTCATAGCATCGGGCGGCCAAGTCGAGTTTGCCATCCTGAAGATAATATTCCCCAGCTTTCAGAAAAAGGTTGTTTCGCTCATAGATCACTGCCGCGCGATAAGGAGCTCCCATCCGCAAAAGGATCGCGCAAGCCTCATCGATAAATCCCGCGGACTCCAAGGTATCGATAGCCTTTCGCTGAAAATTGATGGTTTCAAAGAGCTTGGCTGCTTCCACAAACATCTTTTGATCCACCAAGTCTTTGGCTTGCATATAAATTCGTTTTTGCTCGCTAGACAACTGATCGAATCGATCGGTTTTTCGAGCAGTTGGCGCGGGGACCGCTGGGACGGCAATCGGCACTTGGACCTGTCCTGCGGCTTCGACCTTTTTCTTGGCCAAACTTCGAGTTCGACCATTCCAAAAATAGACAACGATCCGACGTAAAGCTAAATAAGCAAGAACAGCACACAATATGAATGCTGGAATGAAGAACTTGGCTAAAATTCCCAAATCTGCTGGTGACGTTTTCACAGGGCCCACCCGTCAGGATGAAGAAGACGAAAAATACAGTCTGGAATTCACTATGTTAAATGCTTGATTAATTTTTGTCGACCAGACTATTACCTTTTTGTCGAGGTCCATGCAGGATTCACCTCTGGCGACTTAGCATTACTGTTGTCATAAGACCGAGGCTTTTCCCTTAGGAATCGACCTCGGTCCTTGTTTCACCAGCCGTAGTTAGGCTTGGTTGCGAAATGATGGCGAGTCGTAATCTCACGAGTTGTGCCGGTCTGCGAACGCATCACAATGGAATGCGTGGTCGCTCCGTACTGGGTAAAGCGCACCCCACGAAGGTACGAGCCATTGGTCACACCTGTCGCAATGAACATGACATTGCCTTTGGCCAAGTCTTCAATTCCGTACACGCGATTTTCATCGGTGATACCCATGGCCTTTGCCCGGCTTTTCTCGATTTCCTTGCGGAACTGCAAAACACCCTGGATTTCACCACCAAGACAGCGCAAGGCCGCTGCGGAAATAACCCCTTCAGGTGCCCCGCCGGTACCCATCAAGACATCGACACCCGTATGCTGCTCGGCAGTGGCGATCGCTGCTGATACATCGCCATCTCCGATCAATCGAATACAAGCGCCCGCCTGGCGAACTTCACCGATCAGATCTTCATGCCGGGGACGATCCAGAATGATGACGGTCAAATCCTGAACCTGCTTGCCCAGTGCTTTGGCAATTCGTTGCAAGTTCCAAGTTGGAGTCTCATTGATGTCGATGACTCCGCGAGCTGCTGGCCCAACGGCTAGCTTTTTCATATAGGTGTCGGGAGCATGCAAGAAATTGCCATGCTCGGCTGCAGCGATCACAGCGATGGCCTCACTGCCGCCCTTGGCTGTGATGGAGGTCCCTTCCAAAGGATCGCAGGCGATATCAATCCTCGGTCCACCTTTGCCGACCTTTTCGCCGATGTAAAGCATAGGCGCTTCATCCCGCTCGCCTTCACCAATGACGATAGTCGCGTCAATAAGCATAGAGTCAAAAGCGAGGCGCATGGATTCCACAGCCGCGTGATCGGCAGCGTTTTCGTCCCCTCGACCTACCCAACGTGCTGCGGACAAGGCAGCCGCTTCGGTCACTCGCACAAATTCCAAAGCCAAGTTACGATCCATAGCCCGTTTCCTTCTTCTAGACCTACGAAAATGTGAACTCCAGCATATTTCCTAGCTGATCTGCCGAACGGAGTCAAATATCCGGCATTTGAGGGCGCCAAATAGCAAAAGCCACCTCACGGAAGTCAAGTGGCGCCGCATGTATTTGAGATGACGAATGTTCCCGAATTTACTCGCCGAGCAAACGTCCCAGTATTTGGGTGCGATCTTTGCGAAGATCGCGCTGTTCCTGAAGACTGAGACTTCCATTTTGATCTGCATCGTAGCGACCTAGAATTTTTTCCCAGGCCCTGATGACCGCCAAACGCTGATCCTGTGCCGACTGACGATCCAAGACTGCCTTGACTGAGCTGCCAATATCTCGAAGAAAAGTGGCGCATTCGTCGGCCTGTAACAGAGCATCATCGCCCGACAGCCGCGCAAACAATGTCTCACTGTAAGAGTGAGTCAAGGCCTCACCACTGACACCGAGCACGGACGGATCCAACTTCAGACTGCTAAATTCCGCTTCCGTCAACGCTCCGTCTTTGTCTGCATCGCCCTGCAGATAAAGCGCCTTGACCATGAGGCCAAGTCTTTTATCAGAGAAGTTGGCTGCAAAATCAAAAGCTGAGCCTGCTGGGGCAGAGCGGGTGAGCGCTACGCTCGGCTCCAGACTTGGACTATTATTTTCAGTCGAATACCGAAAGACTTGATCGAGGTAACGTTCGGCAAAAAAAGCCTCATCGGGACCTACAATTCCCTCTGAACTTTCCGCGACAGCGGTGTCGGCCCCAGCCACCGCAGATTGTGGCGATGAGACGGTTTCGTCCTGCGGCTTTTGACCTGCCTGGCAAGCTGCCAGCAGAGTGAAACCAAAGAAGAGCGAAGCTATGTCGCGGTTCTGGTAAAGCATCAGTTGAGACTCCTTTGTCTAGAATCTCATCGGCCATCACCCCTGAGGAACTTACAACAAATACCAAAGTGTCACTTTATTATTTAATATCAATATATTAGAGAGTCAACTGCCGAACATTTGCAGCTTCAAGCTCAAGCTCTGCCTCTTCACGAAATCTTCCTGTCAGGCAGAATTTTCTCCAAGCTTTGATGCATCAATCTGTTATCAATCACCTGCACACCCGACCCTAAGATGAGCGATCGAGCCACCATCACCCTCGCCACATCAAGGGCTTGGATGGGCTGCCAGGTCTGTAAAAATTTGGGATAGAAGGGCTCAAAGAAGCGATATCCAGCGGCCATGATATTTTCCATAGGTCGAGTTTCTTGCCGCTTTCCGAGGAGCAAGGACGGACGATAGATGGAAAGCGATTGAAAGCCAAGACTCCGTAGCTGCTCTTCCATCTGTCCTTTGGTCTTCAGGTAAAAATTACTCGCTCGCGCATCGGCACCCAAAGAAGAAACGACGTGAAAATGCTTAGCGCCATTGGCAAGCATGGCCTTTGCAAAGCGAATCGGCAGATGCAGGTCGACATCAGCAAATTTTTCTTGCGATCCTGCTTGCTTGATTGTAGTTCCCAAACAGCAGATGGCAACATCCACCTTCACACCAGACGAAAGGCCTTCGATATCGGCCATGTTGCCGATTTTTTCCATCCATTTTTTCCCAGATTTTTCCTGCTTTCTGCGGCCAATGCTGACCACTTCTGTGCAGCTTGGTTCGGCCAAGAGTAGATCGATGACGTGGCCACCGATCAACCCGGTGCCTCCGACGAGAACGGCTCGCATGCTTCACCTCTTGAATGTGGGAGAGTCCACCAACAGGACTTTCCTGAGTAGCCTCGCCTTCGGTCTTAGTCTACAATAAGGCTGATGACCAGGGGAGTTTATATGCCGAAGCACGTGATTATTGTAGGCGCAGGTTTTGCTGGCTTGAATGCCGCTAAGAAACTCGGACGGATGAAGGACGTCACCGTCACCCTTATCGACAAGCGCAACCATCACCTTTTCCAGCCTTTGCTTTACCAGGTTTCAACCGCTGCCCTCAGTCCGGCGGATATCGCTGTCCCCATAAGGGCCGTGCTGGCTCAATACGATAATATCAGCGTCCTCCTGGGTCATGTGGATAAAGTAGATCTACCAGCAAAGTCATTGAGCATGGACGGACAGATCTATACCTACGACTACTTGATCCTAGCCTGTGGTGCCAAGCACAGCTATTTCGGTAAAAATGAGTGGGAAAGTGATGCACCCGGCCTAAAAACTTTGGAGCAAGCGACAGAAATTCGCCGACGTATTCTGCTTGCATTTGAAATGGCCGAGCAGGAAAAAGAGGTCGAAAAACAGAAAAAGTATCAGACCTTCATCATTGTCGGCGGTGGACCCACCGGTGTTGAGATGGCTGGATCAATTGCTGAGCTGAGTCGGCACACCTTTGCCCAGGACTTCAAAAATTTTAATCCTGCACGAACGCGCGTCATTCTGATTGAAACAGGTCCACGCATTCTCGCGTCCTTTGCGCCTTCGCTTTCGGAAAAAGCTTCGGAAGATTTGGAAAAGCTCGGCGTCCACGTCTGGACCAATTCTAAGGTAACCCAGATCACTTCGGATGGAGTTTATATCGGCAACGAGTTTGTGGCCGCGTCAACGGTCATCTGGGCGGCTGGCGTCGCGCCGACTGGTGTCAATCAAACTCTTGGTGTGGCCTTAGATCGCGGTGGACGCGTCATCGTCGAAGCTGATTGCAGTCTGAAAGATTTTCCTGAAGTTTTTGTCCTCGGTGACCAAGCCCACTTTGTTGGTCCCGATGGCAAGCCCTTACCTGGTCTCGCACCCGTGGCCAGTCAGCAAGGAAAATACATCTCGCGAGCGATTCGGGCACGCCTGGAAAATAAGCCTATAGAAGCTTTTCGCTATCTGGATAAGGGAGCCATGGCCACTATTGGTCGTAACAAAGCCATTGCTGAAATGGGTCCTATCAAGCTCCATGGGTTCATCGCTTGGATGGCTTGGTTGGTCGTCCACATCTACTATTTGATTGGATTCAAGAATCGATTGCTGGTCTTTATGCAGTGGGCCTGGTCTTATGTGACTTACAAAAAGGGTGCCCGCCTGATCTTGAATAAAGAATGGAGAACGCACACAGCTAGTGCTCCTGAAAAGAAGCCATAGCTTATCGATCTTTAAACTTGATCATTCCATCCTGTGATTTATAGAAAGCTCCGGTGAGGACGTGAGGAACGTGTCTTTGCAAGACTTCATAGGCACGTAGTCTCGCTCCTCCAATCACTTTGTCCTGAGGACGCGCGTCCAAACTCCGGACAAAACAGTTGTAAGCCAGGATTCCGCCTTCTGTATCAAGCAGAGTGATGCCATCCATCCAGGTCAATTTACGGAGCAATTGACCATAGGAAAGCAGGCGTAAATACGGTTCTCTGTTTTGCGGAGACAAGGCGATCAGAGCGATCGTTTCGGCGATTTTAATATGAGGCTTCAGATGGATGCCATCCTGCAGAAGATCGGGGATTTCCTGGCCTTTGCTCACGATCGCAATGAGGCTGCCGTGGGTTCCATGTAAGATATCCATGCCGAGTCTATAGTAAAAAGACTGCAGCATAGGCTTGATATCTGGTGCCACATCGCGCGAAACATTATCCACAAAAGATCGAATCACATGAGCCGGATGATAGTGGTCATCAGGCGTTCCCGATACATTGATATATTGATATTCCCCGGTGCTGGAACGAATCTCGACAAAGTTACCGCCAAGTCGGGTGATGCCAAGAATGGATCCATCGGCTTGCCGCAAATTCCGTAAACGCTCAAATATGGTTGGTGCGAGCGGTGAAGGATCCGATCGAAAAATTCCGTAGTTGATCGCATTGCCCGCAGTGGTCATGTAGACAGACCAAAGTCGATCTTCGGCCAAGGGCGCGCAACTTTTGAAGGCTCGGGTAAAGGTTTCGCGAGTATTCGGACCTTTGCCAATGGCGATCGCCTCTTTACCTTGCAGATCTTCCAGCAATCGATCCTTATCATCAGTCACAAAGACGACAGGAAAAAGACTGGTGCCCTCTTCCTGGTAGTTGGCCAAATGGAGAACGATTTCCGAGAGAAGTTCAACCTTGTGTTCAACGCCACGAATCAGTTGAGCTGGGTGTTTCAAACTTCCCTGTAAATAGTCGCGGAAGGAAATCATTTTTTCGGGCATGGAAGACGCCTTCTCTGCAAGATGGAAGATCGACCTTTGTGCACGGAATCGCGAGCTCCAGATCGAAGCTCATACTAACATGAAAAATTGCTGTGGGGGATGATAAGGATCGATCCCATTGACGATCCGAGTCTAAGATGCTCGGATCGTCAATGTCAGATGGCTTAAATTAAACATGTCATAGGGACAAGGATAACTCTTTAGCGAGGCTCCGGACTGATTGTTCCAAACCAGCGGCCAGCCCTTGGCGATCCAGGCTCCCCAAAGCCAAAATACCCATCAAATTTAGACATTTTACTGTCGAAAGTAAAATCGAACCACCCCATCTGCCCTTCGGCTAACCAACGCCCTGAAACGTGTGTGGCCTGCCACTGAATGTCGGTGAAGCTTCCTGGAGCTTTGGCGCCATAGGTATAGGTGGGCTTCATGACATTTTCAGCACTTGCGTTCCACTCAACCGTCGAGTTCGTCACCGTTTGAGGGCTGCTTTCCATCGAAAAATAGGTATTCCAAGACCCCTTTGGCAATTGAAATTCGTCAGGCCTTTTCACCAAGGCTCCGATAAAGCCGATCGGTTCGTTTCCCGAATGTCTAAAGGAATTCGAAATGGCAAGAGCAGCGCTGCGGATCTCAGGATCGGCAAACTTTTTGTTGATCAATTCGCTCGCTATCAAGGGATCGACATCCAAGCTTTTGTGTTTGACGACACAGCCGGGAGCACCTTCAGCCCCCATACAGGTCGCCATGGCCAAAGGTCCTTCATACACGCGGACAGGACTATTCAAGGCGCTGGCTTCTTTGAGTACAACGTGATTGCGCCGCCCCGTTAACTCCAAGGGCAGAGTATAGCTGAGGACACTTTTTCCCTCGCTATTGGTTTCCACTTTCAAATCTGTCAGTGGAAATCGCGCAAGTGGCTCTTTATCTTTGTCTGTTGGGCTGTAATAGTCTTGCGCCATGGCCCATGTTCCGACTGAACTCCAAAGTAAGCAGGCGATTCCAAACTTGATGATATTCATAGCGAGAGTCCTTGTTCCCTAGGTTTATATTTTGGAAGTCCGTAGCATGTGTTGCGGCCTTTGCCTGTTCGTTGTAAGACACCCTTTTCCGTCATCTGCGAAAGATCGCGAGATGCTGTCACCTTGGAGGTTTGGAAAAGTTCCACACAAGTTTGCAGATCGACTGTGTCGTGCTGTTGCAAATACTGCAAGATCTTGAGCTGCCTGATATTCAGATCGACCGTGCTGGGATGAGGTTCCAACTCCTTCGTCGGTAGGGGAAGATTCCCATAGAGCTGGAAAAAATTCACCTGAATATCAGGACGCAGCGCGTAACCTTCACCCAATGCCTGAATCCAATCCTCCCGTTCACATAGCACAAGCCTAAGGCGATAGACCAGTCCATAAATCAGCTGGTCGTGACGCAAGGGGTGGTAGCTATAGTCCCAAATGCCTTCGACCAGTGCCGCTTTGGTTTTCGGTCCATCGACTAATAGACGAACAAATTTTTGCATTTGCGGAGTGATCGCACCTTCAGCTTTTTGAATTTCACCCTGATCAAAAATAAACAACGACTGCGGCTCAAGATCAAAATAAAGCACACGATCCTGGCGCGCTACGGGAAGGAATCGGAAAAGAAAGGAAAGGAGACCGGATTTAAGGATCTGCTGAATCTTCTCCAAATCCCCCAAATCTTGAGATTCTAGACTGTCCATGAAGTCTCCCATGGCATCCTGAGCCCACTCAGCGCTCTGCTTTTGCCCGCTCTTGCGCCGATCCATACGCATAGCCATCGCGTAGCCAAACTTACGAAAAGCTTGGTCGTCAGCTTTGCTGGTGCCTTGGCTGGGATTTTTCAAGAATGCCTGAAGGCCTTTAACCTTTATCAGCAGTCTCTCATCTCGATCGCGTTCCGCAAAAATCAGGAGATCATCCAACGACTGCAGAGTCGTCTGATCGCGGCCATTCAGATGAGCAAGATAGGCTTTACGAAACAAGAGAAGCCCCTGATGGCGTCGATGACCAAAGCGTTGGATGAGACTTCCCGCTTCATCTAAAGCCAGAGCCGCTCCTGGTAAGTCGCCTCGTAGGCCCAGCTGATGAGCCAGCTCCAGATACAGAAAGCTCAAAGAATAGTTATTGGAATCCGCTGAAAGTTGCGACATTCGCTGCCTTAGATGAGCCAAGGAATCGGCACCAAAAGGCTTGTATTCGAGCTGATAGCCAAGCAGAGCTGTTTCGATGACATGCACATGCTGGCAATTGCCCAAGCTGGAAAAATACTGATGTGATTTCTCTAAAGACGCCATTCCTTTTTGAATCTGTCCCAGATTAATCTGGAGATGACCCATCATGTCAGTGGCCAAGGCTCGTCCAAAAAAGAATTCTGCTTGGAAAGCGGCGGCTAAAGCTTGTTCAGCGAAATGCAGAGCCAAGGGTAAACGATGCCGCCGCCAATTATAAAAAGCCATGGCTTGGCTACGAAAAAAAACGACCAAAGGCGAAGGGGCAAGACGCATGAGACTGCCGAGTTCCCGCAGTTTCGGCAAACATGCTTGCAGTGCGCCCTGTCTCGCTGAAGCAATGGCAACATAGGCTAAAGCCGCCGCTAGCTCATCCGTTGGTAACCAGGGACGCCAGATGCCGAGCAAAGTTTGTGCCTCACTTAGTCGGCCAATAAAGCATAGCGAACCAATGATGAGAGCCAGTCCTTCATCGGGTCGCCGAAAATCCGGGCGGTCCAGGGTTTCAGCCAGGAGCGCTGCATGGTCACCCCGCACGAAGAGCAATTCGGATTTCTGCAAGTCCATGATTTTCCAGGCCCCTTGTCTATTTAGACTTACCCACACAAGGAGTCTGTCATAGAGAGGAACCCAAGTGAAGTCAACTGTCCTTCATCGTAGTGATGCGATGTGATGCGATTCTTTTGGCCGAACGTTTTAAGGAGAGTCTGCATACTGATTGAGATCCACAACTTCAACACATTGCAGAGCTGCAAAGCTCAATGATTGGTTGGTCGCACTCAAGTTTCCCGTTGCGGGATCTGGAAGAGGAAGCACCAGGCGGTGGCTTCTTTCTGCTCGAAAGTCAGAGAGAAAGCCACCGCACTGAAAGGATCAGGAATTCGGCTTACGGAACTTGCGAGGGTCGAGGTTGTATTTTTTGGCTCGCAGGCCCATGACACGTTCAGTCAATCCAAGTTCTCGAGCTGCTTTAGCCATGTTGCCTTTGCTCGATTTCAGGGAATCCAAAATCAATTCACGTTCCATCGACTCCAAAGTCGTTTTCAAGTTGCTGCCCGTCTCGACGCCTGTGCTTTCGGCAATCTGCAGACTGGGTGGAAGGTGATGACCGCGGATAACGCCTTCATTGCTCAAAAGAACAGCGCGCTCAATGCAGTTTTCGAGTTCACGAACGTTTCCTGGCCAGTGATAGCTGGTGAGCATATCGATAGCAGGAGTAGAAATACGTCTGATATTTTTATTATGCACCTTGCGATATTTCTCGATGAAATAATCGGTCAGAGGCATAACGTCAGTCTTACGTTCACGCAAAGCTGGAACATTGATAGGGAAAACGTTGAGGCGGTAGTACAGATCCTGACGGAATTGACTGGCTTCAATCATTTCTTCCAGATTGCGGTTCGTGGCCGCGATCACCCGCACATCGGTCTTGATCGTAGACACGCCACCCAAACGCTCAAATTCCCGCTGTTGCAAGACGCGCAAGAGTTTGATCTGAGTGGTCAGCGACAGATCACCAATCTCATCCAAGAAGATCGTTCCACCGGCGGCGAGTTCGAAGCGGCCTTTCTTCTGAGTATGGGCTCCGGTAAAGGCTCCCCGCTCATGACCGAACAATTCGCTTTCGAGCAAAGTTTCTGGCAAAGCTGCACAGTTAACCTTGATAAAGGCCTTGCCGCGACGCACACTGTTGCGGTGTAAAGCATCAGCAATCAGCTCTTTACCAACTCCGCTTTCACCAAGGATCAACACGGTTGTATCGGTATCGGCCACTTGTTGCATCAGTTCAAAAACACCAAGCATCGCCTTCGAATTGCCGATGATGGGCGTTCTGTCGAACTTGACTTTATCAAGTGTTACGGGTTGAGATGGCTGCGGAGAGGCCGCGTCGTGCTGCTGATCGGGGTAGAATCGGTTGATCATCCCTGACTGGGCGATCATCGAAGTCAGAACGGATAGGAAGGACTGCTCAGTCTTCGGTTCGAAGCTTCCGTAGCATACCTTAACAGCTGTCAAGGTACCCATTTTTCGCTCGTTGAACTTAACGGGATGACTGAGAACGTAAAGCTGAACGCCTCGTTCCACTTCAAAGGTGCTGTGAAACCGTGAGCCTTCGAAATTCGGTACCGGAACCATCTTTGGTCGCCAGTTGCGAAGCACGTCCTGATTGGCCATTTGAATAGCCTCTTCGACCTGCGGATCGATGGGTTTTTCACCACCGGGCGCTCGAATTTCCTTGCCGATGTCGATAACGCCATCGAGGAAATTGATTCGGCCAAGAACTAAATCACAATGCCTTTCCAACGAGCCCAAAATTTCGCGAAGCCCGTCCACGAATCCTGCACTCTTCCCGAGGTTGACTGCGGCCATGCGCAGGACATCGAGCTGTCGTTCTCGGCGAATCCGATCTTCAGAGTGCTGTAGCAAGATCGACGCCGCCTGACTTCGGGGATTCATCCTACCTCCCTTTTTTGCGAAAAAGTCCAATCAAGGTCCCATCACTTTTTGACAGTACACTCGCTTTGGAAAGATCTTCACATCCGTATGTGTTAGCCCGGTTATAACGCGATTTTTTGCCTTGAACACTTTATTTATGTAAAAAAATAACGAAGTCCGCCAGTCAAAAAGCTACAAAAAAGTCGAAAAAGGCCCTTGGGCGCACATTGAATACGGTCATTTACGTCAAAACGACCTACTTTGATGCACTTATGTAGGAAATTTGTAGAAAAATTTCACGACAGGGTCGATCCTTCCCCCCTCAAGTAAGCTACAAATTGGTAGGATCTTTTACGAAGTTGAATTTTTTTAAACAAGACTCAACTTTGAGCCAATCCCGCCGTAAAGCTTCCTGATGACGCCCGATCGATTTGCTGTATTATGGGGGGTTTTTCAACTCATGCTGACCCATCTCACGCGCCCAGGTCTTTGGCTGATTTTGGGCCTTGCAACGGCCTGCGGGGGCGGCTCCCCCCGTAGCCGCAACACCTCTATACCGCAGAAATATTTTGTCTTGGGCGATCCTCGGATGTTGCTGGATGGAACGATCAAGGACTCAGAAAGTTTTGTCAAAATGGGTTCAGTATCCGAGTTTGATGACTATACTTTAGCAGGATTTACCGTCTTCCTGCCCAAGGTGGAGACCTCCACCATTGATACGGTTAGTAGCCAAAAAGAACTTGAAGACCAGAACAATACCGCTGGAAGTTCAATAGAGACCGATCTAGCCCTCTACCAATTTGCGGTCAAAGGTACGGAAGCAAGCTATCAACCGCAAGGTTCTGGATTCAGTGACTATCCAATCCTTAAATTTACCCAGCTCGGCGATCGCTGGGACATCAGTTCAGTCGGCGATGAGCTGGTGATTGCCGAACACTATAGTCTTTCTGATGATGGACGGGTGTTCAGCATTCTGGTGAGCAACCAGGATGAACTTGGTAATTACTTAGCGGCACTCACCTTTACCAAGGTTGATGGGCCGCAAAAAGCTGTTCCGCAACTCTCTAACTCCTATCAATACCTTGCCGGCACAGGCCTAGCCATCGGCTGGCCCAAACCCCTGACGATATCGATTTGCGGTGAACTGACGTCGACCATCCAAGCGAGCTTTGCTCAATCCGTGACAGCCTGGAGCGAAGCCGCAGGATCTCCCACGGGTCAGCTCGGGAGCCTGCGCTACCAAATCGAATACGTGACCCAACCAAAGCCGTTTAGCGATGTGAACCAGCATTGCATAAGTTTGGTGAAGAATTATCGACTGGAAGAGCAAGAGGATTTGGCTGTTTTTGGAGTGACACTGCCCACGGTGGATTTTCAGAACTTCACGTTGGTCGACAGCCACATTATAATCTTTGCCGATGCACTCTCGCGGTTTCGTGAACCTGTGCTCACCACAACCATCCATGAGGTCGGACACTTGCTTGGACTGGGCCATGAATTTTCTCGGAGCTCGTCTGGAGCTATCCTGCATCCCTCAATTATGGGCTACAGCGGAGTCAATTCCATCACAAGTTGGGATGTCGCGGCAATTTTAGCGCTTTATCCGGACTGAGCAAGGAGCAAAAAGTCTTTCGCAAGTCGATGACAGGAGGCTTGCCGCTCAATCACTTTTATCGTCGTCGTCGGCATCCTTGTCTTTGGGATAGAGGGCTTTTTTGGCTTTTTTGAGTTCTTTCCAGCGAGTTTTAATCTGCTTGTAGGCTTCCTGAGGGGTTATTTTTCCGCCCGCTTCCAATGCGCAGACAATGCCTACATCACTGGCGAAAGCTTGCAAGCTCTCTTCCATGATATTGTCCTTCGCATCTTGTTTACCTTCTTTACGCATGACCACACTTATCCTCCAAGGGCTTACCCTGATTCTGACCGGCACAAAGAGCAATTTGGGAAATAGAACCCGACCCGTTCAGCGAACTTCGCCGCAAGAGCGGGGCAATGTTTTAGCCTAGCCTAAAAGTGCAGGAATTTCCACGATCAAAGCGGGATTTTCATCGATTTTGACGCTCAGCGGCCAGATAGCGATTAAAAGACATACTCACTGAAATCAGGCGACACGGGCGAGTCCAGGTAAAAAGCCACGTTCCAGACGTCGCAAAAGTTTTTGCCAATCGTCACCCTCGCGGCTGTGAAAGTCCGTCAATCGCACCGCCATATAGGAGAAGGTTTTGAATTCTTCGTGAGATTGATAGCTCCGCACAATCTGAGCTTGGGCTTGGACTATTTCGGGCAGCCAAAGGCGAGCCACATCGACTCGCAGAGGGATGGAACCTTGACCCAACATCAACAATGACTCTGAATTCTTTACGATACGAAGCAGAAGGCCCGTGCGTGAAATGTCCACCGATTCAAAAAGCTCAACGCGCTCCCGACCCGGCCAATTCGCTTCCACATAGAGGCGAGGGTTCACCAGACATCGGGGGAATTGGAGAGATCGGCCCGGTTCAACCGGAGACGAAGCTCCCAGGAGTCGATCCAGCTCCATGAGACAATCCAAACAGGCCAAGCGGTAACGGCGAATCACGGGCCCTAACTGCGGACGGATCGGCGGTAAGATTTCTGCCACGCGTAGCGGGATGCGGCGCCCTCCAAGTTCCATCACCAGATAGTCCTTCAAAGTAAGCAGATCCTTGGAAAGAATGCCCAAGGTACAAGCCGAGACTTCATAGAGTTGGTAGCTGAGATGAGCATTGGTTGCCGTAAGACGCAGAGGATAACCCATACTAGGCGTGGCCATGAGATCCATCGTTTCCCTCCTCCAAGAGCAGTCAGAGTGCTCAGGACTCAAGGGGATTCGGAGGGCAGCCTAGGCAACTTAATGAAGAACAAAAAGTCCTGACTTATTGAGCAGAATGCGCTCTTGCATTGTGCGCAAGGTCACAGCCGCGTGAATCTTTTTACTTATTTCGATCAGGCAGGGATTGACGAGTTCATTTGGTAGACTCAAATGGGCAAGGCCTGAGCCAAAGACTCAGGCCAAGACAAAAGACTTAAATTTAGGCTAAGCGTAGAGGAACTTCATGCATTGAACCGCCGGCATCACGAACCTCGGCATGCATTTGATCCATACTGACCACATCATCACCATAAAGCTCCTGCAGAGCATGAATGTCTTTCTGAATGATGGGACGTGGTGGGAACCAGCTTGCATAGCTATTAAAGCTCGATAGCTGATCGCCATTGCGCATACGGCGAAGTAAATCCGCGTTGCGCTCTCGCCTGAGACTTCGGCTCTTGAGTTCAGTGACTTTTTTCATAAGACCCCCCTCCTGCTAACTTGATAGGGTGACTATCGGCAGCAAGTCTCTTAACTTTAGCGAGGAGGGGGCCTCGCGTCACTTTTGTCTATATTTTCATATACTTAAATTCTTACTCAAAGACCGGAATATTCAGATCCCTGCCTGTACGCCGAGTAGAAAACTGGTATTTGTCGCATCAGCGTCCTTCTTGAAGAGCGACGCATCTAAGCCTACTGGCAGATCTTTTATCTCGTCAAAGGCCAGGGTCCGAGTACCTTGTTCCACTTCCAACATGACGCCCAGACGCATCAGAAATTTGTATTTCAATCCAGCTGCGATATAAGTGCCTTTAGGCTTATAGGCCAGCTTGTAAGTGCCCAGAGTTGGATCTTCTTTGGTCACCACATAGGCGCCGGCGACCGTATAGCCAACCTTGGCATAAGGTTCGAAACCTGCGAGTTCAATCGGCAGCCAAGCTTCCACTTCCAATCCGATTTCAAATCCATCGACTGACTTAAAATCGAGTTTGGTCGACTTATCCCAAGTACTTTGTCCCAGAGACAAGCCAAATCCAATGGGGACCAAGGGAATCGGATCCAAATGAACCGCGGCTTTGAGCTCAGACCCGGCTTCTGTACTGCTGATTCCAGCGAGCTTAAAGGCTGTGGATCGATTTCCCGTCAACACTTGCGCATCGAACAGGGCCCAGGCGGGATTGGACAGAAAGAATGGGACAGCGAGGAGCAGAGCCAGGCAGCGTTGCTTCATAGAAAAACCTCCGCAGGGTGAAAAAGGTGTTGTTCCCTGTTTCTATCATGAATAGGATGCGGCAACAACGCAGGTTTTTCTGACTGTTGCCAGAGTTGAGGATTGCATGCCGATTAAAGTTCTCCACATCGATAGCGAAAGCACTTGGCGTGGCGGAGAAAATCAGATTCGCTTGCTCTTGCAATCGGTACAAAACAGCGATTGGCAATGGCATCTGGCTGCTCCTCCTGGCAGCGAAGCGATCATTCGCATGGCTCAGCTGGCTCAACCCCTCGCCGTTCCCATGCGAGGTGCACGCATCCTTACGGCTGCATGGACTTTAGCTCGCTATGTGAAGCAGCAAGGCATTCAATTGATCGATTGCCAAAGTGGGCGCGCTCATAACCTTGGGCTGTTTGTGAAGCAGCTCTGTCCAGACGTCAAGCTGGTCGTCCATCGTCGCGTCGATTACCCACCGGCTGAAGGCTATTGGCATGGAAGGAAATATCTGAGTCCAGCGATCGATCGTTATATTTGCATTTCGGCGGCCATAGAGCAGGTGCTAAAAGATTTTGGAGTTCCAAAGCAGCGTCTGTGCACAGTAAGGAGTGCTGTCGACGCTTCGCCATTTGTTGGCGTGAATCGCCAGATGGCACGGCAAAATTTAGTCACAGAATGTATGGTCGATCCTAACCTGCCCATCATCGGTAACCTTGCTTACATCACTGAACAAAAAGATCATGCGACGCTTATTAGAGCGCTAGGACTCTTAGCCACTCAGGGCGTGCCGTTTTTCGCCTTTATTGCCGGTGATGGTGAACTGCGCCCAGCGGCAGAATCCTTGGCGGCTTCCCTGGGATTAGGACCCGAACGTCTACGATTTTTAGGTATTCGGAAAGACGTCCCCCAGTTGCTGGCTGCGTCTGATATCTTTGCACTGTCCTCACAGGATGAGGGACTGGGCACCAGTCTGCTCGATGCAGTCCATAGTGATTGTGCACTGGTCGCTACAGCCGTAGGCGGTATCCCCGAAATTCTTATACATGAAAAGACGGGACTGAGCTCGCCAGCTCATGACTATCAAAGTTTCGCCAGCAATCTCCGAAAACTTCTGACGGACCCTACCCTGGCGCAATCCCTGCGTGAGAGCGCCCAGCGCCATGTTCAGCAGCATTTCTCACTGCAGTCGATGGTGGACGGCAACCTGCGGGTGTATCGGGAGCTATTGTGCGCCGCTAATGCTTGATTTGCATAAGGCAATAAGTACAGAGTCCGAGAAAGAGCGGCAAATCCAGGCCAAGCTTTGCCTCTCGCCTTTGAGTTTCAACAATCTGTCATAGTAAAACACAGCTCGACTAAAAAATAGGTCAGTCAAATCTATTCTATTCCACTTGCGAGCGACAAAAGCCTGTGCCATAACCTGAGCCTGTACTATCCCAAATTCAGGTGCAGTCGGTGTCTCCGCGTTTTTATGGAGAAGTTTATGAAGATTAGACATGCTGGTCTTTCAGTCTGTACTGCTATTTTATTGGTCACTGCCTGTCAGCCTCGCACCAAAACTAAAATTGTAACGGTCACCGTTCCAGAATCCCCAACTGACAACGGAACGGATCTCGTTGACTTCAAAAAACAGGCTAGCGGTACACCCTTGATTCCCGTATCGAGCGATCCTATTTGCTCCGCGCGTCCAGGCGCTCAGCCTTTAAAATCCTCGGCTGTCCAGGGCGCTTACTATGGTTATCAAGATCTTAACGAACAGACCATTGCTGTCACCACCAAAGTCATCGACAACCAAACCTTTGAACGCGAGATCACGAACAAAACTGATCTCGTGTACTCTGTAAAAAGCGATAAAAAAGAGATCTTCCTCTGCAGTGAAAGTCCAGCTGCGGGAAGCATTGAAGTGATTGCTCAAAAAATCCAACAAGCTTCTGACCAAGCAGCCTCTTTCTACAGCCGACTCGAATCGCAAAGGCCTGATTTGAAATTGCCGGCATTGCCGGCCATTGGCATTGGTATCAACCCGCAATATAAAAAAGACATCAAGCGAGTGGATCTGATGCTGAAAGTCGATGGATCGAAAACTCAAAGTGCTACCCAGACTATTTCCACGGAAACTGACAACGCCTTCTATTCACCCTTCGCCGATGAAACCCTGAGTTCCAGCATCTATGCCGTATCGATCATTCCACAAAGCATCGAAGCTCGAGATCAAGGACTTTACAACGGCAAAGCGCTTTGGGAATTTCCCGTCGTTTTTCAACATGAATTTGGTCATCATGTGTTTCAAATGCTATTCGGCGATTCCACAGTGCTCAGTTTCGTTCGCTATATGGATTACTGGCAACAGCATCCGAATCTTCATCGCATTCATGCCTCTCTTGCAAATTCCAACTCGACTGAAGACTCCAGAGAAAAACAGGAGCGGCGCAATTTTCTTTCAAGCCCTGGTTATATCTTCAGCTCTATGAATGAAGGCTTTGCCGACCTTTACGCTTACTATAGTTTGGGAGAAAAATCGGGTCTGTTCGACATAACTTGTTTCAGTCAAACTCGCGAAGTCACCAGTCCTGTCATGTATGGTGGAATCGCCAAAGTCTGGAGTCAGGAGCTTTGGTCTGAAACTTTTGATATTTCGACTAGAACGGGTATAGAGCTCATCAATCGAAAAGACAAAACACCGATAGAGCTGTGCAGCATTCCATCGTTTGACGATATTCATATCGTCGGAGCCCTCATCGCTCACACCGTCAACGCAGCGTTCGATACCGTCGCCCTTGCCCAAAAATCTACCGATGCAGCAATGACCAAAGCTGGGCTGTTGATGAAATGGATCATGGACCTTCGGCAGAGTGATGAAGTCTTGGAACTCAGCAATAAGCAGACTCTCAGTCGCATTCTCAATTCTGCTCTAGGAACATCCCTCCAGGCAATGGGCAGCAGTGATACCAATCGATTCTGTGAGGTTGTTCGTACGAAGTTTCCAGCGCTCCTGGTGCGATGGACAGACAAGCCTTACGAAGATTCCGCCGGCGTTTTAAAAGCTTGTCCAGTTCCGTGAAGCGCCCGATCCTTGAGTAAGAGGCCCGATCCGATGGGGGCCTTTGTTATTTCAAAATAAATGACAGTCCACGCTTAAGTTCCTTCGCCATATCAAAAGAGCAATGCGAACCTCCTTCCGGAGTTTCTGCTTCTACAACTGCCCCTCGTGAACGCCAGTAAGCAAGGCCTTCCCGCGTTTGCCCATAGAGAAAATCGCCTTTTTGAATGTAGGCATAAAAACTAAAGACTTTGGCGACATCAGCAGGGAGGGCTGAAAATGTTTCTGGCGATTGAGTGACAGGACCGCCTCCACCGCAGAGCAGCACCACACCACCCTTAAAGTCCTTTATATACCGAGGTAAAAAATCTCCGCTGAGAAAGGTTGAACCTGCTGAAAATCCCACAAAAACAACTCGCCCTGGATCAATCTCTGGGTGGTTGTTGAAGATCACTTGGTCCAAGAGGGAGCGAGCATAGACAGTGTGTTGATTGCTGGGACCTCGTCCACTATCAGGCCACGTGATGGCATCATTAGGAGCTTGAATCGCCAGAGGCACTAGCTTGAAACTTTGCGCAAGAGATTCCAGCACATCAAAGCTCCCAGCATATCCTGAGGTATTGCCAGATCCATGAAAAAACACCAGAAGCCCCATGCTCTTGGCACCGGCTGAAGGGCCCCCAAATTTTACCGTGTATTTCCCTGACTTATTGGTCTTGGGATCTCGAAACTTTTGCTCTGTTTTGCCTTGGGCCAGAAGGCCAGACCCTGCTACAAGATAGAGAATCATCCCAAATAAGGGCTGCAATCTTAACATGATGAGTCCTGTGCTAGAAGTTGTCCCCCATTATAACAAAATTCGGCCTCGCCGACGCCGTCGGCTGGAACATAGATAGAGAGGTTTTTGCCTCCCATGATGGCAACCAATGCAAGACTCTTTATTGAATCATTTCGAGGATGTAAGAAACTTCTTCAACTTGAATCCAAGACCAACCGATCAGGACTCTATGCGAAACAAAGTCGGGGAGAATAATGCCATGGGAACGAATAGAGTTCAGTTGTATCAGCTGGTAAGCCTTGGACTCTTCCTGACCCTCGGGATCGGCTGTGATAAAGCTAACTTTTCCCAAAAAGCTCCATCGGCGGAGACGGCTCCTGTGGAGCCCGCCGCCGACTCTACGCCAGTGGCCGAAGTGAATACACCATCGAATGATGACGCCAAGCCATCCAGCACTGATGTCTTGAATAGTGGTTCCGCCGTCCCTAAAACTCAAGCGGGAGGAATCGCTGGCGGGCACTTTGATCTGGATACCTCCGTCAGCACCTATGCCTTTAACCAAGGCACAACCGTAGAACACGTTCATCAATACGATGACAAATACAATGTCACCGGGGTCGACTTCTTTAAGCTCCTGGATCCAAAATTTGTCCAGCCCCAAGAGGCTATGACTCCGGATCAAAATTTCAAAATCATCGTGGCCAACGCTCAGCTCTCACCCGGAGCTCGCATTTCCATCAATGGTCAAACGTTTCTGGCATCTGAATGGCAAAAGCGTACCCAATCGGGCGAGCTGCCAATTTATAGTTTCAGCGGTGCAGCAGGAACACAAAAGCTCACGGCATTGACCGTAACCTTCGACCCGATGAAACCTATCAGTGGTCAATTGATTCCTACAGTCACCAATCTGGTACGATCCAACGCACCAGGCCCCGGTCAGACCTATCGGGCAGGTGCTTTAACGGTGCAGATGATTGATGCCAAAGCCGGGCAAATTGATGCTACCCTCGGCGTTGCAAAGATTGGACTGCCAGGCATGCTCTGGGAATCAACTTTGTTCTGGCACTTCGAAAAATAACTATCGATTCAATATGGCGAGAATGGACTCTAACCCAGACAGATCATCGCAATAGTAATCTGGCTTGGCCTCCTCGATCGATTCTTTCGGAACAGGACCGGTACCGACAATCAGCACATCAGCTCCTATGGCTCGAGCGCAACGCACGTCCGCCGCTGTATCTCCGATGATGAGAACTTCATGACCCTGCAATCCCTTTGGATGTCTGAGGGAAGCTTTGCGAAAAGCGTCGCCAGCAATCTCTGACCTATCCTCATGATGATCACCAAAGCCGCCAAAATCAAAGTACGGCCATAGCGAAAAAGCGTTCAATTTCAGCTTCGCGCTGCGTTCCATATTGCCCGTAAGCAATCCCATATCGTGACGATTGAGTTGCTTCAGCTGCTCCAAAAGTGGCTTAACGCCAGGCAGGAGAATAGGTGCTTGGATTTGGAGCGATTGGCGAAAATGTTCGGTGTAGACCTCGAGAAATTCCAGTCCGGACTCAGATGTCCATGGCAAGCCATGCAGACCAAACAACTCGCGACAAATGGATTGATCCGTTCGCCCGCCGAATTGGATATTGACCTGCGGTTCTTCAATCGCATGGAGTTGCCTTAGAGTATGAACCAAGGCCTCTTTACCTGCACCTCCAGCTCGAATGAGAGTGCCGTCTATATCGAAAAGAAGAACCTTATAACTCATGCCGCAGCTCCTTATCCCAACAGGGGACAAAACATCTTCCCACTCTACCTGCCTTTTCGGTAACCGCCCAGCCTCCAAATCTAGTCCATGAGATCCTTTAGCTGGGCATGAATCGACTTTTTACTTAGTCCTAAAATGATACTTTTATACAATTAATTCAAATATTTAACTCCATCAAAGAGTTTAAATATTAAAAGTTATTAATATAGATTTGCCTTCCTGCCGATAGCACAGTAGTATGGAAGAGATTCGGCCATCTAAGGAACTATTATTGGATGCTTTAACCTCACACGCTGAAGCCAAACGCAGCTCTGCTCCGCATCCAAGCGGACAGTTAGCTGCCTTATGTAAAGCTGTAGCTGAGCCTCTACGATTGGACATCCTTAGGGTTTTGAGCAACGACTCGTTCGGCGTTCAGGAGCTGGCGAGCATTTTTTCGATGCCCCAGCCCGGCATGAGCCACCATTTGAAAATCCTGGCCAAATCCAGACTGCTCGTGACTCGTCGGCAAGGCAACAGTATCTTCTATCGCCGGGCTTTGCTTACCAGTGCCAGCGAGTTTCAAGAGTTCTTGCACAGTCTGTTCGTCACCATTGACGAGCTTCCGCTCAGTGACGAAACCATGCGACTCATTCAGACTGTTTACGATGACCGCTCATCCCAATCGCGGCTCTATTTCGAGCGGAATGTGGAAAAATTTGCCGAAAATCAAGGCATGCTCTGCGAATTGAACCAGTATCTGCCGAATCTACGCGAGATTCTCGACATTATGAATCTGCCCAGGTCCAGTCATGTGATGGAAGTTGGTCCGGGACAAGGGGAACTGCTCCGTGAATTAGCCCGACGATTCGAACACCTCCTGGCTTTGGACAGTTCGGAAGAGATGCTGAGCTTTACTAAGCAAAACGTTCCAACCAAAGATCGCATCCGTTTTGTCCAAAGTGCGTTGGAGTCCTATGACCCGGGTGTCACCGAGCTCGACGCTGTGGTTTTGAATATGGTGCTGCATCATATGCCATCACCTGTGCAAGCCTTCCAGAAAATCCGTCAACTCATCCACCTGGGTGGTTATCTGGTGATTGCTGATCTGTGCTCGCACAATCAGGAATGGACAAGGGCCTCCTGCGGCGATGTTTGGTTGGGCTTTGACCCCCACGATCTCAAGGAATGGGCCTCAAAGGCCGGTTTTATCGAAGAACAGAGCTTATACTTAGGTTTGAAGAATGGCTTTCAAATTCAATTGAAGCTATTTCGTGCGATAGAGACGACGCTCTCATCAATCACTGAAAGGATCAGTCGATGACAACTCCAGATTACAAAGTAGCCGACATCAGTCTTGCCGATTACGGTCGCCGTGAAATCAAGCTCGCTGAACGCGAAATGCCGGCATTGATGGCTCTTCGCCGCAAGCATGGCGCTGAAAAGCCTTTGAAAGGCGCCAAAATCCTTGGTTGCATTCACATGACGATTCAGACGGCTGTTCTGATCGAAACCTTGGTCGATCTTGGTGCTGAAGTTCGCTGGTCTTCTTGTAATATCTTCTCGACTCAGGACCATGCCGCTGCTGCCATCGCAGCTCAGGGCATCGGTGTTTACGCTTGGAAAGGCCAGACGGTCGACGAAGGTAACTGGTGTATCGAGCAGACGATTCTCAAGAACGGTAAGCCTTGGGACGTTAATATGATTCTCGATGACGGTGGCGATCTCACCGAAATGATCCATAACAAATATCCTCAGCTCCGCGCTTGACACCATTTTCGATCATCTGGGATCGGCATGCAAAGCGATTGTCGTTATTCACTCGAGCTAACGGCACCATGGTGGCCCCGATGTTGTTACGGGCTGCGAACATGG
>JBGSTF010000159.1:0-19691 GCA_041736645.1 Oligoflexus sp.
GATTTTGTAGAGTCTTTTCTTAAGCTGTCGCTCTCTGGTTTGTCGAGTGTTCGTAGTCTATAGGATTCATATTTCCAGATGATGAATGGCGACGTTGGCCATTGTAGAAGCAGTCGATCCATTCCTCGATTGCTTCCTTCACTTGCTGTTTGCTAACCCAGGATTGTCTGTCAATCAACTCTCGTTTGATGGTTGCAAAGAATGACTCTGCCACACTATTATCCCAGCAATCGCCTTTCCGACACATGCTCTGAACTATACCAAAGGCTTTTAAGACTGAACGAAATTCATGGCTCGCATACTGAATACCTTGATCGGAATGAATCATCATCCCAGCCTTCACTGAACGTCGACGAAGGCCCATTTTCAGAGCGTCATTGACCATCGACGCCTCCATCGAATCTTCAATTGAGTAGCCAACTACCTTTCTTGAAAAAGCATCAAGGAAAACGCAAAGATACATCCACCCTTGATAGGTCCAAACATACGTTATGTCAGTCACCCACAGACGATTTGGAGCGGATCCGAACTCGTTGAATCGGCGTTCAACCAAGTTAAGTGCTCTGCTCAACTTATGCTTCGACATAGTCGTTGCTTTGAATCGCTTCGGCGGGCTAGCTTTTATGCCTGTTTCCTTCATAATTCGCGCCACCCTGTGCTTTCCTACCGGGACACCTTGAGCATCTAACTCAAGCTTGATTCTGGGGCTCCCATAAGTCTTGCGACTGCGTTCAAATTCTGATTTGATACTAACGGCAAGCTTTCGATTCTCTCTCGCTCTAAGCGATTCTGGACGCTTTATCCAGGCATGATACCCTGACTCAGAAACTTCGAGAATTTTGCAAAGGCGCTTGATGGGGTATTTGGTCTTCTCCGCATCGATGAAGGCGAATTACATCTGCTCCTTCGCGAAAAAGACCGTCGCCTTTCGTAGGATCTCCCGCTCCATGCGGAGCTGCTTTACTTCCTTTCGAAGCGCGGAAAGTTCTTCTTTCTCAACTGTCGTCAAAATATTAGATTTGTTAGCACCGCTATCCGCATCGGCTTGCTTAATTCAGGTTCGCAAAACTCCATCAGCAACCCCAAGATCTTTGGCTACTTGTGCGATAGATTGAACTGGTTCTTTACTCATGCGAACCGCTTCAGCTTTAAACTCTGGGGAGAAAGTTCGACGATTACGTGCTAATTTGTTTGAGGCTTTTGACTTCACTTCATGGCTCCATTTGTTTCCAAGAACATCTTAGCAGATGGCTCTACGAAACACGGGCAACTTCAAGAAGCCCATTCTCCAAACCTAAGGCGTCTTCAATTATACGCTTATCTCCCTTTGCCAATGCAAGAATTTCTTCTGCCTGTTTTTTGGGAAGAACGAAAGCAGTGACGTCAATTTGTGCTGACCCAAATCTGTCCATGTTTTTCTTTGTTAAAAATCTAACAGCACCATCATCAAATTGCGCGAGATGTTTTTCAATATATTCCTTCGGAAGGTATTTACTCGGACTTGGACGTAGCTTCTTTTCTGTATGGATAATTTCATTAAATCTATCGTGACTAATAACTCACCCGTTTCTGGCATCGTATCCGTCGTGCAGTATGAAAATATCGGTTTTGGTCAGCGGGTGGAAATTCTGACAAACATCAACGGCAAACCCCATTACGTAATTCTTGCCCATATGGTAAAGGGGAGTCCTAAGGTGAAGGTCGGCCAAGCGATTGAGCCTGGGGATCTGGTTGGCAATATTGGACATATTGGTGGGGACGGGAAGAATAGTCTACCAACCCACCTGCACATGGAACTGCGCGATTGTAGCGATCAGGCTATACAGGACTGTTCAGTCAAGAGGGACACCAAAGAAATAATTGTGAACCCCGAGCCCGCTCTTAACGATGCTCAAAGGTGTCGAAACTAAAAGAAAGGATCTGTGATGCATAAGTCAATCCTCCTTCTCAGCCTTTTCCTCATGGTGAGTGCCTTTAAATGCTCCGTGAGTGAAAGCTCCAAAAACGCGACTTCGTCAACAACGAATGCTAAGAGAGCCAGCGAGTCGTCCAGTTTGCGTGATACCACCGCCTCTTCAGCTCCGACCGCCTCGACCACCGTCTCAGGTCAGCTACACATGATCATCTCTAATGGCATGCTGTATGGTGAGATAAAGAATCTCACGGAAGACAAGGTTCTGTTTGAAATGATCGACTATGGGCAGGAGGACTCCACCCAGGAAAATGTCGAGCATACCCTTCGCGATGGCTTGCTCATCGATAATTCGGGCGAAATCGGAGCACCTATCACGGTCTACGTTAAGGTTGACGGGCGAAAATTCCCGTGCAGCAAGCGCATTAGTCACAACCCTGAGGCAAAATTCTGCAACCACCTCGTACTTACGGTGGACGACGTTTTCGCCAGCAAATTGGCCAAAGATGCTGATTTCCGCAAACGCTTCGGCGCGATGCTCGGCAAGACTTACGAAGCAGATCCTAAAAATCCCTTTTTCAAGGTTGGCGACGTACGCTGAGGAAGTTTGAATATTTTGCGAGAAAGCGAAGCGATGGTTTGGGTGGGGCAGAGCCTAGCGCAAGAGTGGGTCAATTTACGCATGAACGGGCCCCTTGAAAATGCCACGGTTTGCCCTGGTCGATAGAAGGGGATCAGCCATGCAAAAATCCATCGTATTTCTTAGTTTCGTTTTTTTAGTCAGCGCATTTAAATACTCGCCCGTAGGGAATTCGAAAAGCAACACGCTGGCTACAGCCTCTGAATCCCGCCCAGACGGGACAGCTAGGGTGAGTGACGCGACACCCGCAAGTGTAGCGGTTGCTTCGACTAAAGTAACCGGACCACTCCGGGTTGTAGTCTCGGGCGGGATTATGTATGGGGAAATCAAAACTATAACCGCGGATAAGGTTATTTTCGACACTATCGATTACGGTCACGAGGACGAGAACGAGCCTGCCCACCACAATGTTGAACACACTATTCAGTACGGTCTGGTGATGAATGAAAAGGGAGAAATAGGTGCTCCTATCGTGATCTTTGTCGAAGTCGAAGTCGAAGGTGGAAAGTTTCCCTGCAGCCCCTCGATCTCGCATGATCCAAATTCAAAGTTTTGTAATCATCTGGTCCTCGAGACGGATGAAATCTTTACGAAGAAACTTGAGACGGATCCTAACTTTCGTCAACAGTTCGGAGCGATGATTGGTAAGACCTTTGAAGCGGATGTGAAAAATCCATACTTTAAGGTCGTTGACGTACACTAGCCGTTAGGCAAAGTTGGGACAACCGGCGGTAATGGAAGGGTTCCACCTCAATTGCACGTGAAACGTCCAGAATGTCAAGATCTCAAGATTTGTACTGTGAAATTGGATACCCAAGAAAAATTGTCAATCCCGAAGCGATATTGACAGATTCCAAACGATGCCCTGGGTGTTAGAAATGGTCAGCTATGCCTCGATCAATCTTGTGTTTTTTTTTCAGCGTATTCTTCATGCTTGCTTTTAAGAGTGGGTCGTCTAAATCGGACTCTGCTCCAAGTGCAGATGCGCCTAGCGGAACTCCCCGTTTGGCCGGAATGCCAGCGGATTTGGAAGATGAAGATAAGCGTAGGATCTTGGCTGCATCTATTTAAGGTCGGTTGGAAAGGCGATAGACGTTGCCCTGACCAGGAGCACGCTCAAAAATATCTCTGACATCGACGGAGCGGCGACGTTGAGCGCACTGCAGGATAAATTCCTCGGTGCGACTGCGACCGTTTAATGGAACCAGAGGCCAAACTGTCGGGCCAAAGGCGACTGGATTCAAAAGAGCTTTGCTTTGCGTGGAACCCCTAATCACCGGCGCATTGCGCCAGCTTACCGTTATTTGGCCGGCAGCCTTAACCATCGCATCATTCATGAGCTTCACTGTTTGCTAGGCCTCATCTTCCAGCATACTTTCATCTTTACGCACATGATAACCGAGCGGACTGATCGCTCTGAGACCATTCGGATGACAGCCTATACAGCGCCTCGGATCCGCATTACCCTCGGGTTTAAAAATCGCATCACCTTTGTCTTCACGTAGAAAACGCTGAAAATACACCTGGGCCGGCTTGTTATCCAAACGACGATCCATCGAGACCATCGTAAACACTTTAGGCAAGTTGAGTTCACCTCGACCCTCTGCGAGATAATCATCCGAGGAGGGCAGCGGCATGGATGGAGTCTGATGGCTCGCAATAGCAAGAGGATCCTCCGGCAAAGCGAAGTTTAGCCAGCGATCATATTTCACCGGTGGATTCACCCGGTCTCCTGGGACGTAGATCATGAGCAGCGATGCGGTATCACGATCAAAGCCTCCGGAGTGCCGACTTTTATAACGAACCAAGGGCCAACCGAGCGCCGCAGCCCGAGCCTCGATATTTTCTGGCACTCTATATTCAAAGTTGGAAGCATCATTTGAGAAAAGCTCGACAGGAGGCTGCTTCTGAGGTGAAGCTCGAAGCTGAAAATCGAAACTGGGTGATGCCACATCATTGCGCGTTACGTAATCATTCATCTTGAGCAAACAGGCCGGAATCTGTGGACCAAAACACGAACGTAGCTTGCTCGCAAGATTGCGCTCTGTGATTCGCCCCTCTTCCAACTGCTGAGCGGCCGTTTGACGCCAGCCTTCGACTTCATTGGAGCTCGTTGCCTCCAGTAGACACTCCATTGATGCTGCAAAAGCAAAGCTATGAGGTAAAACGAAAGCCGAAGCAGCAGCCCAAAACCATTGTAAATGTTTCATAAAGACCTCTGGTGAGAGTCTGATGATGGTTCATCAAGGTCTCCCCCTTCGGTTCTTATTTTGGTCTATCAACGGGATAAATATGCCCAATGGCCCAGCAGCGTTCAGTCGAATAGAAGTAAACGGGGACCGTCTGAAGCTTAGTTTGCTCTAGCGGTAAGACCGCGGTTCAAGATAAGCGGCTCGAGGCGGGTTCACCGCCCGTTCATGTAGACGCTATAAGTCTTCGTATTATTTACATAATTGCCATTTTCAAAAGCTTAGCTGGGCACCCAAAGCCGAGCGACCAAATTTTTTTATCAATAGTTCGCTGGGAACATCGTCCTAAGCTTGAAGGGTCAATCTGAAAAGCCCAGAACAAGATGAAAGTCTTCGTCTTATCTCAGTAACTCACGTCCATGATTGGGGAACAACGATGCCATCACAATGCTTGGCAGCACTTCGGTACCTTAGCTTTGCAGCGATCTTGTCTCAGGGCTGCCAGGATGCAGCTAAAACTCCAAGTTCTCTAACGAAGCAGATGTTTTCAAACTCTGTCCGTCGCTCCCCTAGTTCTGAAGAGCAACGTGGCATTCTGCGTCTTGGCAACGGATGCACCGCCTTTTTGGTAGAAAACAATACGGGAAAAACGATAGTTGGGACAGCGCGCCACTGTGTGTATGACAAGGAAGCCGAATGGTGCGCGACTCCGAATTCGGTCACAGACCAATTGGGGCAAGTAGGCTCGTGCAAGCGCATCGTAGCTTCGGATCCTCGGTACGATATCATGCTTTTTGAAGCCGACTTTTCTGGCGACACCAGTAAAAATTTTCGACTAGCGGCTTATCATCCTACAATCAATACGAGGCTCGTCATGCAGGGCTTCCCGGCTGATGACGTGCGCCGAGGTCAAGCGACCTTGACCGAAAACTGTTGGGTCCTCTCCGATGTACGTCCGAGTCCCTACTCGGATAAGGCTGACCCAAGTCAGCAGCACAATTGTTCAACATACGGCGGTAATAGCGGCGGTCCAATCGTGATTGAAGGGACTCGAGACGTTGTGGGTGAACCTTTCACTTATGTACCTGGTGACATGAACCTGCGTCCACAAGATGCTCTGGAGCATTCGGCTCATTTTGCAAGCATGGCGGATTTTGTAGCAAGGCATCGTGATACTCTCATGGCTGAGGGAATAACGATCAGTGCAAGGCCTCCAAAAGCCAAAGACAACACAATTCTTATCACATCTCCATCCAATGATTCCAAAATTAATGTCAGTACCAGTGAATCGCCAGAGGGCGAAGGTGCCAGCAATGCGTTCGATCTCAACCCTGATACGAAGTGGCTCGTATTCAAGAGTTCTGCTTGGATTCAATACGAGTTTCCTCAGAATCGTGCTTATAGCTTAGCGGGGTATTACCTGAGCTCTGCCAATGATTTCTCTGAGCGCGATCCATCCAAGTGGACCGTGTATGGATCTAATGATGGAGTTGCATGGACCTCGGTCGATGAGCGTAGCGAAGAAGTTTATACCGAGAGAAAGGAAAAACGATATTTTACTGTGGATGATCCCAGGGCATTTTCCAGGTACCGATTTGTTCTGAAGAACGGCGAAAGAAGTTCTAGCTTGCAACTCAGCGACATAGTCATGTTTGGAAAACCAGGAATACCCGTTAATCCTGGGATCACGGCCAGCGGTGAGATGAACCATGTAACAGGCAGACACAAAGCTTTTGATGGCTCGATCGAAACCAAATGGTTGACGCTTGAACACGAAGCTTGGATTGAATACGATGCACGAACTGAAGTTGAAGTCAGACGCTATGCAATCGTATCGGCAAACGACGCACCAGAAGGTGATCCCAATCAATGGGAAGTCAAAGCATCCAACGATAGGGTGACCTGGGTTACTCTCGATGCTCAAGAGAACCAGGAGTTCGATCAGCGGTTCCAAACTAAATTCTATTCTCTCAAAGAAGTTAATCTTTATCGGTACTATCGGTTCGAGTTGAAGTCCAAACAGGATCCAATCTTGCATCTGTCCGAAATTCAACTCTTCACACCAGACCTCCCGCTCTAACATGAATCTTGGGGTTCTGAAGGATCAATATAGCGGCGAAGCGGAAAATTTAAAATTGCCGCTTCGTTTCAACGTAAGCGCTACCAAATCCTGTGCTGGGGATTTATACGGCCACCTTAAATTCTGTGACCAGCCCGAGCATAGCGCAGAAGTCGACCTGATTATAGAACGACCTGGAGCTGTTTCTCTTGCTGTGGAATTCAAAAGTTCAGAAAACCCCTGATTGCTGGGGTACTGACCGATGTTCGACACACGCTGCTGTGGTTTGCGCTAGCAATGCTGACTGTACTGACACTGATGAGCTTAGAGCTTCAGCACATACCTTTGTCCAATGGGATGGATCCCGAGGGCCGATTTCTGACTCAAATCAGAGTCTTGATAGGGATGATCGCTTTGAATGCAGGGTTCACCGTATTCCTGCTGATGCTCGACAAGACTTTAGTCGATGGTCAAGCTCAAAAAAATTTGGAGAAGCAAAGTCTGCTTCGAGTCTTAGCCCATGATATCGCCAACCCTATCAGCATCATTGCAGCCAGTACTCATGTGCTACAACCCAAGAACTGCGATCCCATCCGCCAGCAAAAGATGATGGGCATGATCGATCGTTTAACAAGGCAAGTCAAAGATATTCTCGAGACAGTAAGGCAGCAGCCAGGAGCAGGGACATACTCAATCGGGAACAAAATTCTCTGTGATCCTACCCAAAGGCCACGCCACCACTCAAGCTGTTGCTTCAGTTGCTTAGACAAGCAAGTGAACAGTCTTGAAGTGCAACTCTTTCTTGCCTCTTCAGAAGTTTGGATCGACTCCGGAAAAGCCTGCTTTTCAAGGAGTGGAAAGGGTCATGAGAAGCAAAAAGGGATGGATGGAGAAGGCGGCTCAACGCCGCTCTCAACCGAATTGTTAAAGCGCGGAACGTAGCGAGGTAAAAATCTTTTCTAAGCGAAACTGATCCAACCCTGTGCGCACAAGATCAGCTCGGTGCAGGACCTTAGGATCACCAATGCCGAGGGCTTTCATGCCCTGCGTTGGAAAATTTAGAAGATTGCGGCAATTTAGCCCGAATATGGATCAATAGCTGAAGGTGGTGATGGGGTTTGCATTTCCATCTGCCCCGAACCCCATCACTTGTCGGCGACCAGCTTTGTTTACCAAAAGGCAAGCTTTGCCGCGGCGCGAGCTCGACTGCGAGAAATATTTACATTAATAATTGCAAATGGTTATACATTGTGCGGCATAAGGCAAAACGTCCAACTCATTCAGGCGATGACACTTTTTGACTCCAAGTCTTGGCCTGTGCTAAACCTCTTCTGGTCCTGCTGTAACCTGCGAAGTAAAGGATTTTTCATGCGCAATTTAGGCCTCCTTTTTTCCATCCTCTGCCTTGTCCTGCCCGCGTATGCGGGCTTTTCTGGGACCTTGGACATTGTTTCCCCTCGGGATGATCAACGATATCTAGATAGTGAGGCCGTTCTTTTTCAAGCTTCGGTTCGGGGTGATGCGAACGCGACCATTACCTGGCGTGTGACGCATCGATTCAATTTGCAGGAGCAAACGCTTCAGGGGTCTGAGTTTAAGCTGGAGCTCGAAGCCGGTATTTACGATATCGAAGCTCAGCTCGTAGGCACTGACGGCCAGATTCTGGACCGGGCGGAAGTCCCATTTTCGATCTTTCATCAGCCGGATATCGTCATGACGCTGACCAAGAAAAAGATCAGCGGTCAGTGGTTTTGGACGCGTTATGAAACGCAGGTGAAATGGGCCGGGGCACAAGGATCTGTGGATGTTTTTCATCAAAAAGCTTGTGCTGGTGGATTTACAGGCACTCAACCTTGTCAGGGCTTTCTGATTGTGGCCTCAGGCGCATCGGAAGGAACCCTTCGAGTTCCCTACCAAAAAGATGATGCCTTCCAGGTTTGTGAGTCGGGTTCGCATCCCCTTGACGAGGATGCCGCTTGGAAATGTTCCTTCGCTGCTACGATTGAATAGCCTTTTCCGTATGGGCAATTGGCCGTCCCGAAGTCAGCGCCTTGGATGCTGTCGGGCGCGGCTCAACTTCCAGTATTGATCCGTGAATTTTATCCCAGAAATGTGCGATGAGCCCGGTAGAATAGAAAATACTCGACCAGCATACAGAACAAAATCTGCAGCGCAATTGCTCATAGCGCCGGCCAAACTTTCCTTGGATAGAGTCGAGTCGCGCTTGCAAAATCTGCAAGGGAGAATGCTTGGATAGCGAGCAACCAAGCTGTCATGGAATTCCCTCCTTATATGCACCGAACCTCCGTTTTCATCGGAAACATTCAAAGCGTTTCTATCGAGTTCCCTGGATTCTTGTTCCCTGAGTGCCCTGGCGAACCACTGTTGCGAAGCGATGGCTCCTGTTCCTTACTCGTTTTTCTGTCCTTGAGATCGGTGGAGCTGGCATTTTTTCTGCCTTCATTCGAGGTTCGGTCTTCGGTGATTTGTCTCTTACTCTTATGCGTGCCACCCCTTGCATCGGATGCAGGATCAATACTGGGTGAAGATGTCCACTCTCGCATCGCTTGATTTCCTGGGCGATCAATGTGCACTTCACCGTCGACTCTTGTGACCCAGCTTAAGGGAATATAGTGATGCTGGCCATGCTTGTCCTTCTTGAGTTTGATGACATTGCTGCCTTCCATATGGTCGACAGTAGCGAACTGGCCGTTTTCCGAACAGACAACAGGCGCATCTGGGAATATTTGATTTCCGCTCATCATAGCCATTCTCCATAAATTCAAATGAAAATTAGGAACACGAAGTCGCATGCATAATCTATGCCCGGAATTCTGCAACTGTCCGACGTTTCGATCATTAGCTTTTTACGTCATGACAACTCTCCCGGTGTAATTCTTGAATAGGCTGAGGGAGCTGAGAAGCAGCGTGTTTCAGCGCCGTGCGCAAGCCTTCTTCGATCGTAGGATGATAGAAGGGCAAGCGAAGCATTTCCTGCAAGGTAGATCCGCTTTGAATAGCCCAGGCAATCAAATGTGCAAGGTGCTCGGCAGCAGGTGCGACTATCTCAGCGCCCTGGATACAACTTGTTGTTCGATCCACATAAATTTGCAGAGCGCCTTTGTTTTCACTCATAATTTTAGCCCGACCCTGATCCTCAAACGAGGCGAAACCAACGATCGCATCCTTGGTACTTTCACCGATTTGGCCAACCGAGGCGATGCCGGGTGAAGTGAAAGCAACAGCGAGAGGTGTTCTTCGGCTAAATGAGGATATGTGCTCTCGAGTTGCATTGTAGCCAGCAATTCGGCCATCATCAGCTGCTTCGTGGAGTATGGGTAAAGCCCTATCCACATCGCCCGCGAAAAAAATGGAAGTCCCCAGCAAAGATTGAGTTTCTCTGTCAACGAGTGGCAAACCATCTTTGTCGACGCTGTAGTCTGTAGTAGACAGATCGAGATCATCCAGCTGAGGCTTTCGACCTATAGCGGAAAGAATGGCATATACCTCTTTAGGTCCTTGATCATTGCCGACTTGCAATTGTCGCCTAGATTCCTTCACCTGGACGAACTGACCTAAAGTGAGTTGCATATTATTACGAATGGCTTTGCATGCCAGTTCATTAAGTTGCGTATCGACGAGGCCACTTATGCTGCTTTTTTGGTCAAAGCCCATGACTTCACATCCAAGGAAAGCAAGAGCTTGCCCCAGTTCCAGACCCATAGGTCCCATCCCGATAACGGCCCATCGTTGGGGTGCGTGTTCAATATCAAAGAAATTGTCGCTGGTAAAAATGTTCTGGTGATGTCTAGGCCATTCATCGGGAATAATGGGTTTGGTTCCAGTAGCGATGATAATGCGTTTGGCGTGAAGCTGAAGATCGTCGTCAATCACGACTGCATTTGGTCCCGTGAATCGAGCTTGCCCCTGTAGAAAGTGCTCTCCCATGGAGTCTATATCTTCGATAACACCTCGCACAAAACCATCACGCATCTTGCGGACCAAGGCGAAGGCCTTATCAATCTGAATCTGGCTATTTCCAACCCATAAGCCGGCTTGCTTCATGCACTGGTATTTGTGAGAAGCATGAGCGATCTGAATGAGGGTTTTAGAAGGCATGCAGCCAGTTCGTGCGCAGGTCGTTCCCAAGGGGCCTCGATCCAAGACGAGGTAACTGTCTGTGTAACGTTTCACTTCAGCAACCGCCGCCAGACCCGCTGTTCCTGCGTCTATAGTAACAACATCCCGTTGCTTTTCTTCATGAAGTCCTTCATTGATAGAGAGTATCACCACCCGCTTGAAATATTAGCCGAAGAGGCGAGATCTAAACTCTTTAGTCAAAGCAAGAAACAAACCAGACAAAGTAAAAATGCCAGCAATGGAGGTGGAGAGGTCGATGGGTATTGCCTCTATTGCGCTGCAAGAAACAGCTGCATCGGTGACAATTAAATGCCTTACCTGGCAGTCGTTTCAGATATATCTTGCAGGTCTTGTCCTTGATCGATGATTTAATATCGCTTGTCTCATTACAGTATCCGATCTGCTTTTCGCTAATGCTCCAGGCCATGACCCTTCGGCCATAGCCTCAAATACGGAAATCGCGAATCAGTTCGAAGTGCACAGAGTCGCGACTTCCCTGCTCACGTTTTCCAGGTGGAGCAAGAAGGCACGCAACTGATCAGTCAAGCCGCTCGGGGTCGAAGGATCGGATGCATCTTCGATCTCTTTGGTCCAGTCACCCAACTCGACGCTTAGATGCTTCCTCGTGGATTTCAGTCCACCTGTGCCAGCAGATCCATTGACGGCAGGATAAGCATCCAGTTTCTCTGCTTTCACGCGGTCAAGCAGATAGCTGTATGATTCGTTGCTAAATGTACCCTGGCAGGTTTTCATCACGCTTACACCAGGGACGACTTCAGCCGGTGAACGGCCTTCTCTGATCTCTGTCGAAATTTCCACTAGTGTCACGCTATGATCGTCGATCTTCACACTGATATACGATCCCCAGGATGAAGAGCTGTAGTCGAGCTTCAAAGACTCGACGGCAACTGGTGCCGCAGGCCACCGGATCATCGGCCCCTTTAAAGCGATATTACGACCATTCTTGAGATGAACGACAGTATCATCGGCTTTCCAACCAGAGACATAGGTCTCCGAAGTTGATGAAGTAAAGTTGGGATTCAAGCTACTGTATGCAATCGTCTCATTCTCACCGAAGGTTGCGTGCCGTCCGTAGGTTACTGATGTGACCTGCTCCAGGACTTTCTGCGAGGCCTCGATGGAAAAGGTAAACGGCATGCGCTTCTGAGCGTTAAGAGTGCCGTATGATACTTTGAGGAACAAATCTTCGGCGGTGATAGCGTTGGCGAAGTCTGCATAGAAAGCATCGCGCTGCGCGCGCCAGTCGATCAGGCTGCCTTCCAATTCGAAACTTCGACCGTCTTTCAGTTCAATACGAGCTCCGCCAGTTTGCCAATAGGCACTGTAGGTCTTCAGGGATTTCGACTGGAAATTCGTGGCGCGATCGCTGACTGTTTCGCTAGCCTCGCTACCAAAGCTTGCGTGTGTTTGATAGGTGACGGACTTAACAGCGTCAAGGGCCGATGGGCTACCATTCACCGCAAGGCTGAAAGGCATCCAGGGTCGACCACCGACTGGTTCGATGGAACCGAACTGCACTTTGACCGTGAAGTCAGCGGCCAGGATGGGCTTTTGTTCAGACAGATGGCTCCAGTCGATTCGGGTCCCGGGAAGTTTGATTGTGACATTGTTCTTAAGAAGGACGTCTACACCATTGGTACTCCAGCCGCTGGCATAGGTGTAACGCTTTTCAGTCAGGAAAATACCCTGGGCCGTCGCCGCTTCGATAATGCTGTAACGGGGCGAGAATGTCGGATGGATATCGAAGGTAACCGTTTTGATTTCCTGAAGGGCACGCTCGGAAGGGGTCAGACGGAGGCGGAAAGCCTGCAGTTTTTTGCCATTGGAATCGCGCTGATCTTCAAACTCAACAGCGACTTTGAAATCTGCAGGAGAAAGGTTACTGCTGATGGCTGGGGACAAACCCTTGATCTCAGCCCCTTCGCCGATGGCGCGGCGCAATAGAGCTTGGCTGCTAAAGCTATTGAGATTCACGTATTGGCTGACCGTATCGGTTCCACCGGATGTGACTCCAACCAATTCTTCGTTAACGAACATCGGTCCACCGGAATCTCCACTGCCTGAGGACACCTTTATGCCACCTGTGAGGCCGTTCTCAGCTCGATTGACTCCATAGAACACAATCATGCCGCTGCGAAGAGCGGCGACTGTATTGGTCCCCATCCGTTTCGTGCCCGAACCTTCCCCATGCCGCACAAACTCTCTGCAGTATTCAAGACCGCTGCCCCGCTTCATGCAGTCATCAATCCGGCTGTTGATTTCGGTGGAGTTGTAATTCAGATTGTTGCCATAACCAACGATGGTAAGCGTGGATCCAATCTCAGGTTGGTGATTGGCAAGGGTGGCCGTGTCGTTCTCTGGAACAATGTCTTTGTCAAAAAGTACAACGGAAAGATCGCTGTAGTTAACGCCGTTATTCAATTCAGTTTCATAGTTGCCAATGATCAGTTTGCTTGACTTCTCCAGAAGACCGCTGATCCGACTGACGACGCCCACATCGCCCTTGGTCGAAGCACTATTCACACAGTGGGCAGCAGTAATTAAAGTCTTCGGCGAGACAAAGGTGCCGGTACAGGTGTAACCATTACCCCTGACGAGTTGCACAGCTGGGAAGCGATCAGTCTGAATGCCATTTGTGACTTTGGCAAGACTGGTTTCAGAGTCATGTGGCTGACAGCCCAGCACGAAAAGGGTCGCAATAGAGATTAAACTTTTCTTCATGTTTTTTCCTGGTTCTATGAATAGTCCGCAAATAATTCGGACCTAGGACTACCATCTGGCGATGATATTGCGACAGGATGAGTTTGTCTGTATTTGCGGGGGCCGATATTGCCAAGATCGAAGGAAAATTCGCCAAGTAAGATATGAGAGGAGCGAGATATCGCTTATGCGCAGAGGATTCTTTTCTATTCAGATTTTCATGGATTTTATCATCCCGGTGGAATCGACATTACACCGGACTGTGCCCCTAGCAGAACTGAATTGCTTGGTGAATTTCCTTTGAGGCCATTTGCTTACCAGCAGCCGGACAATACTCAGAACTATATCGATTTCATTGGAAGAAATAATGCTTTTGTGTTCGTGGGTTATGATGATAACGTAACCGGAGGTCTCTGGTCTTTAGCGAATTTCGATCAATTTCACAAGAATTATGAGGCCCGAGTTCCTGGTGCCACTCGATCGGATCTTGAAAGGCGGGTAAATAAGATTGTTCTGAATTTAGGCGTTATCGATAGCCCACCCCTTTATCAAGGAATCAGTGAACCGATATTCCCTGACCCCAATTGTCTTTTGAATGCGCCGCAATATGGTAGTCCAAGAACTGTGGATCAGTCCCGGTGTTTAGCCATCATGCCAAAATCTTGGTCCTTCGATGTTGACGCCGCCTATGCTGGTTACCCGACTTCTGACTATACAATCGATGAAATCGGGGTACTCACGCAATCTTTGGCGGTCGCCAGCCAGAAATATCCAGTGATCAGAGCTGACGGAACGATAGCGCCTATTCGATCATTAAATATAACAGATCTCTATAAGAAAATTCTGCCCTACCAGGGCAATGATGTCTTTTCTGTCACTCTCAGAGCCAAGCACCCTAACATTTTTACTCGCATTAAACTTGGGACTGTCGAATTTTTTGGATGTCGGGTTTTGACGGGTTCCTGAATTCCGGGGTAACAGCTAAGACAGGAGGCAAACGCGTGTCAGCGGGATTACTTTATCGAAAATGCTTGAGTATCCTTTTTCTGCTTGCGTTCGCCAGTCTGGGTGAGGAGGACGTGTTTGCGCAGTGCGCCGAATCCGGACATTATAACAAAAAACCTACGAACATTCGCCATCTCCCCAAAATTCCGAATACCCGCTAGCATAAAGAAAAAGCACATTCGGAAATCTTATGTCATCACGCTATCGTCGTTACGATCACAGAATAAAAAATATGATTGCCGAGACTGGCGATCCTAAGTTATTTCCTGATCTCGCGATACCGCTCTCGACGGCCAGAGAGTGGATTAAAAAAGGTCCTCAAAAAGTCGTCAGCATAAGCAGCTTTGATTCCAGCAAGGAATTTCTCATCGAAGAGAATCAAAAGTTACAAAACGATATTGAGTCTGTAAAGATCGAACAAGATCTTGTCATCAAGACCTTCAGAATCTTTGGCTTTCAACTCCAATACCGAAGACTTCCGCAAGAGGAATTTAAAAAAGACCTTATTTCATCGATCAAAGCTGCAGCCAAGAGAATTCCACTTTCGCGTTGTCTGGATTTAATCGGCCTAAGCCGTTCCCGCTATACAGCCTGGATAAACCGTGAAAAAGATTGCCTGCTAGCTGACCGCTCGAGCTGCCCTCAGCTCACTCCGACTCGCTTGACTTCGGACGAAGTAACTTCAATAAAATCTATGATAGAAGATCCCGACCTGAGGCACTTTAGCATTTCAGCTTTATGTTGGTTTGGCAAACGCACGGGAGAAGTGTTTGCCTCCGTAGCGAGTTGGTACCGAATCATGCACGAGTGCGGCCTCAAGCGCCCCGGTGAGCGGAAATATCGCGATAAGCCACGGGTCGGCATGAGAGCAAGCTTTCCTCATCAATACTGGCACATTGATATGTCGCTCATTCGGCTTAAGAATGGCACTCGCTGCTTTATCCAGGCGGTATTGGATAACTTCTCTCGCTATGTTCTGGCTTGGCAGGTGTCCTTCGATTTTGGGGGATTGCGTAGCAAAGAACTCCTAACAGCAGCGATCTTGAAAGCTAGAGAACTTGGAATGAGGCTCGATCCGATCCTGATTATGGACAGCGGCTGTGAAAATCTCAACCACGAAGTGGATTCGCTGCTCAATACAGCCTCGATTCGGCGTCTTATCGCTCAGATTGATATCGAGTTTTCAAATTCGATGATCGAAGCACTCTTCCACCGCCTTAAGAATCGATATCTTTACCTGCAGGATTTAACTGATTTTAATGCCCTAAAGGCTCATGTGGATTGGTATTTGACCGATTCAAACGAAAGAATTCCGCATCCGGTATTAAACGGAGCGACTCCCCTGGAAGTGATCACAGGTCGATTTGCGAGTGAGGATCAAGATAAACTTAAAATTGCAGCGAAGCAGTCTCGACTGATTCGAATGCAAATCAATCAAAATCTCAGATGCGCTATTTGCCTGCAAACCTAAAATCCCCTGGTCAGTATCGAATCTTGAATGTCTTTCTGAAATCTGCTGCTAAACTCCGGAAAGAACCTTACTAACTGAAAACTCAATTGCGAATTTTCGCAGCCAAATTTAGAGTAGACGTAATCAAAAATCTTGACCGAGATATCAAGCAACCTTTTTGACCTTGAAGTTTTCGACCAGTTCCGGCTGTAGCGCAAAGACTTGGAAAAGCCGTCTTGCAGCCCCGGACACTGCTCGATCACGTTGTCGGCTTTCCCACGATTTTGCGGTATCTAGCTTGACAGAAAACAGATCGGCTAGCTCCTGCTGGCTAATGTTATGTTTAGCATGAAATAGCTTCACAAATTCTCTGTCCACCTTGATGTCTATAACGAAATGTTAAGGGTTAGCTCTGGTGATCCTGACAGGAATATCCTCTCCCTTTGTATATGCAACCGCATCCTGGAGGGATGACATGAGATCATCAAAAGTGAATTCCACCTCTGGTGTTTTTTTGGATTTCGGTTTGCGTGGTGGCATGGATCACTCCTCTTTTCTAGTTAGGAGCCCTTGTTTCAGTGCTTCTGAGACTTTGGCAAGTTGCTGTTGTTGGGTCGGCGTGATGCTATCAATATCGTTTTTTGAATAGCAAACGAGTAAGAAGATCACTCCGAGCCGTCTATGGTTGGCGTAGATTACACGAATCCCACCGCGTTTACTGCGTCCGACAATTCCATGTCTTATCTTGTAATGGTTGATGAAATCAAATTTGCCACTGCGAATATTCGTAATATCTTTTGGATGACTTATTTAGGCAGCGCCTTCCTTGGGATATGGTAGTTTACCTTTTTCAAACCAAAATGTTGATCGGCTAACAGCGTTATCTTGTCTGTCTTCGAATTCGAAGATTATTTTTGGAAGCTTATCCTTAAGACAATAGCTGTCTGCATAGGGTATGGAGCCATCTCCCTTTTTCCACTTGGTGATGGTCGATCGATCAACTTTAATGAGATCTGCTATCTTTGCCATGCTTAACTCAGCTGTATCGGCCAGATGCTCCAGCTCATCAAAGCTTAGAGCTTTTTCCTTGTCAGCTAAAATAGTGGCGGCAACAGCCTTCATCATTTGATGCATTTTGTCATAAGAAAGAGTCCACTTGCCGATGGGGCTTTTTTCAAGAGCAATATTCTGAAAAATATAAGTCTTTGGACCAAGCTTAATTTTGTATTCTTTCAGGAATTTTTGTTCACTTGCTTTCATAGTAGCCTCTCTTTTCTTTCATGCAGTCAATCGCCTCGTTTCGGGTGCGAAGTATGCGACCAGGATTAGGGCTTTCTCCATCGTAAAAGCAGCATATTTCTGCTGCGATAAAACTTCGATAGCCAACTTCGCTCGGTGGGCAATTTGGCTTTGATGAAAAATAGATTCGAAAAACAAAGTACTGCCCTGATTCCTCGTAATCCTCTTTCTTCCATGCAGCCAAATAACAGACATCGAAATCCCCATGTGGCTCGAAATATCTAAATCCCAAGGGTTCTCCTGTCGCGAGCAGTCGCCCAAGGGATCTTAGACTTCTCTGATATCGACCGTCCCTATCATCATTGACATGGGCTTCATCCACGCCTATCGATTGTTTGGAGGCCCTGAGATAATTCCAAATATCTACCCACATTGACATTCCCTACTGCTTATCGTCCAGCTTGTTGAAAAATTCAACATTTTGTTATAACTTACTGTTACAACGAAATAAAGATGGGATCGAAAGTCCCTATTTCATTGCGAAATTTCTTCTCACAATACTCGGCAGTTACAGCTATCTTTGGCTTGCTCCGATGAGTCGATTGGCCATGAATGCTGTAACTAGCGAATATCATGCAATCAAAGTACTTCTGGAGCCGGGGTCATTGCTGCAAGACGATTGTCCACGTACGATGCCTGCGCGACCCAGAATCAGCCAGCGCTGGCTCCGAAAGATCGAACTTTAGGGATCACCATGCTAAAATGGACACATGAATGCATGCCTTAATAGGAATGAAAACCGCCAGAAATACGCCCGATTCAATCGTCGTCGGACCTTGACTCGTTCCCGGAAATTCGGCAAGCACAATGCCGCCATCTCCTTCGATGCCGACACCTCGACGATCAGCAGTGCCAACTCCGCATAGAATTTTATTCCTAAGCAATATTTCAATTAAAATAGCCTTAGTTGAATTGGGAACTTTTATGCAGTCAACGTGTTCTATCATCGCCATTTTTATTGGATATTGGAGTTTAGCTTTCGCAGATTCTTTTACTTATACTCTGCCAATTACTCGGAGCGGAAAGAAAAATATTCGCGTTTCATCAAACTTTTGGAGCGGAGAATATCCCCAGCCCGTTATCGACGTGCATTCAAAAAAAACGGAACCACCCTTATTGTAGCTTTTAGAATTTTACGCATCCTAGATGATCCGATCAAGTGCTCAATCAAGAATGGTCTCTATCATCCTTGGTCAAAGACTGCTTCTTCTGCAATATCGTTTTTTAGCCTCTATAATTTGAAAGAGTATGTTTCTATTAGAAAACAAAATTTTGAGAGAGTGACTTTGGAGAGCATGGAAAAAATATCCGAAGTCACGTATCACTCCGAAGGAAAATGTAGTGCCAAAATTGGCGCGAGAAAAATAGCGATCAATCTTGATTGCGATACTCTTTCGGATCCAGAAAAGTTCCGATCTGTTAACGTTGATAGCGATGATTTCCAGGAACAATGGATACACGTCAAATGTGATGATGATGGCACTGAAGCTTTTGTGCAGGATTCTGAGCTATTGAAGCAGCCAGGAGTTACCAAAGGCCAGATAGTTGAGTTTGGCAAGGTGAAATAATCACAGAAAAATTTGAACTTGTTTCAAAGTTTCTCTTTTCAGAATGTGGTAAAATCAGGTCATTGAAGGTTTTTGGATAGGCACTCCATTCAGTGAACGGAACATATCGAATCAATTTTCAACAATCTCTCAGGCAGTAGGAAATGCAAAACTCATCACCGCTTTCGGCTATTAATGGGAATTCCAGTTCAATGGCCGCAATCTTCCCCATTGTTCCGCACAGAATCATTCTTCTACGAAGCCAGAACATTGAGGTCATGGCTTTATAAGCGGGATATTTCGGTGTATTTTGATGGTTTAAGATGCGTGGGCAAAATTATTCAATCCAAGCAGGGCCCTTTTCGGCATCCTCAGCACCACTCATCATTCCAAGCTTTTTTAAGTTTATAAAGGATATCGCCCGTAGCCGTTCTCTCCAAGCGATCCTCGGCAAGTGGAGGGCGGGCCATATAATTGATCAACTGGCTTAAGTTCCGCCTTTCGTCACTCCCCACCCGGCGCGCTGCATGCAGACTAAAACCTGCCAGGGCTATGCACTGGGGGCCCTTGAATTCGATGCTATCCTTCGAAAATCATCCAAGTCGACCATAATGAGAGAAATGTCTTTAAGATCCGCATCAGGACTCCAAATTTTTACCTGCAGTCCAATACCCTCTAAGATACTCTTGTAGCGATTGAGTAATCCAACACTTTTGATCACCACCATAA
>JBGSTF010000172.1:0-68946 GCA_041736645.1 Oligoflexus sp.
CCCGCAGCTCCTGCCGCAGCGCCCGCCAGCAAAACGACTTCGAGCAACTGACAGGTGATCAGACTTTTAATCCATCCGAAATCAAATTTTTGATTTCGGTGATGCTTCGGCCTGCGGATGGCACCGCATAGATTCTATGGATGGCAACCGAGTCGTTGCTAGCAATCAGGCTGGAATAGTCTTCAATCGCTGAAACTCGTGGGAGTTGGCGATCATCCTTGCGAATCAAACGGAGATAATTGCGGCTGCGACCATTCGAGGCGCGCGGTTGGAATCGAGTCAGGGAATTGCCGGATGAAATCAATTGGTGTCTGATTCCATGTTTTTGCAAAATGGCCAGAACTTCATGGATCTTTTCCAAAGATATACTGTGGGCTGGCCCCGCTACTTCATAGACTCGTTTCCATAGGCGACGATTATAGAGAAGATCCGCGACCAGAATGATGAGTGATTCACGCTCTTCGGTCGAAGTCAGGACCTGCGCCGCTTCATAAAGAGCCTGGCCGATATTGTATTCATCAATCGCCGCATAGCTTTCCACTCTTGCAGGCAAGCGCCAACCCTGGAGAATCTCGGTCAGGTGCCGCATCATGGCTTCGGCTGCGACCGAAGACTTGTGAAAATACAGCTGCAGATACATGGAATAGCGGGCTCGCAGATAGTCTTCGAAAGCAGCCAAACCCGAGAGCATGATCGCCACATGCAGTTGCTGATCGGCATCGTCAAAGTAAAGGCAGAGCGAATCAAGAATGCGATCGGCGTCAAAAACCCCATAGACCACCCCACATTCGCGGCTATCTCGCAAAAGGTAGTCCATGCGATCGATATCAAGTTCTCCCGAAATCAATTCGCGTAAAAGGGGATAGGCTCCGGCCTCTAGCAAAGGAGATTCTTCCGATGGGGGAATTGCGGGGTTAATAATCGAGATCACATCGCGGACATCGATCTTGGGCGACAGATCGAGGGAAGCCCGATACACATCCCGAAACATCCGTTCGATCAGCAAAATGGAATAGATTTCATGCCGAACCCTAAGTTTGGCGGGATCTTGGCCTTTGGCCTGTAACTCCGCAATGCGGTCTTTGAGATACTTCTGCAGATAGTCGGGCAAATCAGGATTGGCCTGCAGAACTTCGGTCCAGCAGGGCATAAAATGTTCCCCGCTGTGCGAGAACGGAGGATGACCCACATCATGCAGCAGGGCAGCTAGGCGAAAGCTCTGCAAAACATAGTCGGAAGCGAAAACTGTATCCATCAGTCCAAAAGTAGGAGCCAGCCGACCCTGGCTGCCTTCACCCTGGGGCTCGGTATCAGCAAAATCCTGATGGCGGGCCAATGAATTGCGGAGTCTGGCTTGGTTCGCTCGCAACTTCTCCCAGGCAACAGAGCCCAAATGCATCACACCGAGGGAATGCTCAAAGCGCGAATGGGTGGCACCAGGAAAAACATAGTGAAGAAAGGCCAATTGTCTGACTCGCCGCAGTCTTTGAAAGAAGGGGTGAGCTATCACAGCATCTTCAAGTTCCGTAATATCGATGCTGCCATGAAGGTTGTCACGAATCCGGCGAACCAAATTGAGGCTCATATTCACCCATCTTTGAGTCAGGAAGTGTAGAAGCTGCCTTTAACATCTGACAAAAATTTGACTCCTCGAAGCTCCATTTCGGCTTTTAGTTCCTGAAGCATGAGGGCGACCGCGAGTGGACCGCGATACACCAGACTCGTATAAATTTGCACGGCACAGGCTCCCCGAGCCATGCGTTGATAGACATCCTGACCAGAAAGTATACCTCCGGATGCAATCAGAGGCAGTGCACCTTGGGTCACTTCATAGGCCCATTCGAGACAGGCATTGGCCTGAAGAGCCATCGGATGACCGCTCATTCCGCCCTTTTCAGGCTGCTCGACGCGATGGGTATTGGTCAAAACCAAGCCTTGAAATCCGGCTTTAGCCAAGGCGCTGACCAGAGATTGAAAGGCTTTCTTGGGCATATCCGGATCGAGTTTGACCCAAATGCGCGACAAATCTTTCTTATGGCGAAAGGCCAATTCATTCAAAAATTGTTCATTGGCCAAACCGCGCAGGCCTTCGGTATTGGGTGAGGAAACGTTGATCACAAAGTAACGAGCTTGAGCGCTGAAAACTTCTAAGCCATGGCTGAAATCTTCAATCGCTGCTTCGGCACTGGTGTCTTTATTTTTTCCCAAATTGATGCCAAGGGGAACGGGATCGTGGTTCCAGGCTAGTTTTTTAAGACGAGCTAAGACGCGCTCAGCACCTTGGCTGTTAAAGCCCATGCGGTTGACCAGACCAAGCTGATCTTCCAAGCGGAACAGCCGAGGTTGAGGATTCCCTGATTGAGCTCTCGGCGTTATTGTGCCCAATTCCAAAAACGACAGACCCATCCGTGCAAAGCCATGTGGGGCGCGTGCATTTTTATCAAAACCGGCAGCCAAGCCGATAGGGTGCGCCAAATCTCCGATACCGGGGACCTGCGATTCGAGGCCGTCAAGCAGTGGTGTCAAGCTGGGTATGGGCATCCAATCCAAGAGGTCTCTTTCCAGCAACCAAAGTCCGACATCATGCGCAGCTTCTGCAGGCAGGAGTCGGAGGAGTGCGGTTCCCCAAGCAGACAGTCGCGCGATGGGGCTATGACTGCGAACGATGAGACGAGATTCCATGGCATACCCATTGTTCTGAAGTGTTGCTGCATCCAAATGCACCCTATCAATAACTCCTGTGCAGCGAGCTGTCCACGACACTCTCTGACGGAAGGTCCCGGGCCCTACGCAAAAAGCACGAAGCAGTGTTATAATTAAACAGCAAAGGGGAATTTCTTTTCCCCCCGATCTATCCTCAGCGTTCCTCAAAGCGAACCGCAAGGAACGAAACCGGCACCCGGATAGACTCGGAAGCCGCCCTCCCACATACGATACAAGTCAACAGGGCTCATGTCCCTGACGTCGATGGACCAGGCTCCCAAGGAGCCTTGAGACGAGGAATCCAATTATGTTTATCGAAGGTATGAAAATCATCCTCCAGGATGGCGAAACTCCCCGTCTATGGCGTTTCCGAAATGACCAGGGAATGCATCGCAACATTTGCGTTATCGGGGCTCCGTCCGATGATCGGCAACTGCTGATGGCGGCTCTGCGCTGGGGTTTTGGAGGTCCTAAGGATAGCCGGATCAAAGCCGCTTTGATTCACCTCACCGACAATGATGGTGATACTTGGGTGATCGATCGCAGCGGTGAGCAATTCCGTTGTTTCAAAAACCGTCAGGCCTTTGACGGTCGTCCCGATTTCTGTTTGAAAGAAATGTTTAAAGATTTCATGCCCAACCAAGCAGGAGAGTCAGCCAGTCTTTCCGATGTGCTGCGGGAATACGATCTTCACTATGATGGGAGCGGCCTTCATGCTCATATGCGGCAGCCGGGTCGGAACCGAAAATCGCTTGTCGAGCGACAAGGCGCGGCACGCGCGGAAGAGTTGCGGCAAAATTTGCAGTCTATGCTCGGTCTCGAGCAAGGACCGACTCGGGTGCAGATCGAACAGTTGCTGCAACATGGCGAAGGTCTCATGCGGCGATGCTTTGGTCTTAAGCAGCAAGCGCGAGAAATTGGTGGCGTCAGCACTCACCTGAGCCAATTGGATACCAGTCTGAGTTCGAAGCTGGGTCAGGAGTTGCAGGAATTGGAGCAGATTCGCCAGATCGCCGAGCCCCTGTTTGAGCCGGCGCGAAGTCCCAAGATTCTCAAAGAGCGACTCAAAGAAATCGACCAGCAGCTACAGGAGCTTTGCGAACGTCTTGATATTAAGGCCCTCCCCCTCGCTGAATCCGATGTCGATTGGGCAATGGTGCTGCAGTCACTGACTCGCTATCTGGCCTGTGACAAACTAGAAAAATCTGCCCGCAAAAGCGTTCAGGACGCCCGTTCGATGATTAAGCCGGCCTATGACGAGTATCGAGTCTCGGTCAGTCGTTTCTTGCAAATCGATCGAGATCTGATTCGTGAACTGGAGCTCTGCTTGAATGAGCTAGGTGAGCATGTCAGGCGTTCGGAATTCGAGGATGGCAAGCACAAGGATGGTCTCGCCGGTAAATTGAACAAGCTCCTCGGCTGGCAGGCAAAAGAGGGTGAGCAGCCTGGACAGCCCGCTCCCAGCGCCGCTCAACAGCTGGACCTGTCCCGCTCGGCCGTCAATCTTTGTCTCAACCAGATTGGCAAACTTTATGGGGACCTGGAGCGTCATGCCGAGCTGCATGATGAAAAGCTCAATGACCTGGATGAGCGCTATGAAAAAGTCGTGGCTGAATATGGAAAGGCCCGCGAGCAGTGGTTGGCCATCAGTCGCAAGGTGCAGATTCCAGCCGAAACATCCCTCCGATCTCTGATCAATTATATAAATAATTACAGCAAGATAACGATCCTCTACCAGCGCCGTGTGAAAATTGAGGATGAGCTGCAAAACTTTCGTGCTCAGGTAAAGACCTTGGGTCGACTCCTCGTGGAGTGGCGAACCCATACGGGGAGTCAGAAGTCGGTGAGCCTGGAGCATAGCCATATGATCCTCACGGAAGCCCGTGGACTTCTTCAGTATGTGGCCAAGAAAAGAGAGCAGCTGCAAAAAATTCGCGCTATCGAGAGCAAACAGGAGGCTCTGAGCCAGCTTCGAGACCGAATCGAGCAAGATTTTACTCATGTGTCTTCGCGCTGGCGAAAACTTTTGGAGCAGATCGGATGGAGTGATCGACCTCTGCCGACGGATCAATGGGGTCAAATTCAGGCCGCTGCCATCGAGTGGCTGAGCTTGGATCGTTTGCTAGCCGAAGGCAGCAAAGCCCTGAAAAATGAGCATATTTTTGCCTCTGAGACCTTGGACCATCCACTCATTGTCTACCATTGGAAGACGGATGCTCATGGCAACAAAGGTCGCATTGCCCTGCTTCAGCAACTCGAGCTGGCCGATGATACCGGTCTCGCTCTCTTGCTCACCGAAGATTCAGCGTTGGTCGAGATGGTTCAAAAGCTTGGAGTCAGTGTAGGAACTCCGGGCGTACCAAAGGCTCCCGTCGCTCAACCGGTTGCCCAGAAGCCTAGTAAGACGGTGGTCTCGGAAAAGGCTCGAGCCGCTTTGGAGATCTTCGCCACCAAACAAGGTGGTGGTTCACGAGAAAAGTTATGACCGGATTTTGGCAGAGCTTCGTTACCTGAATGGAAAGATGCCTTGGCCCAGCCCTTGTGAGTTTTGAGAAATTGTCACAAAAACAGGTCCGAAAGAGCCGCTACCCTAGTCTGAAAACCTTGTCTGATATGGGATCCAAGCTTTGGAAAATTCAGCGAAAAAAAATGCTAAAGGTTTTTGGAGGGGAGAAATCCCGAAGAAAATGCGTCCACTGTACTTTAGTTCTGCGGATGAGGTCCGATAGGTAATCATCAACTTGTGAGGAGGAGTCTCAAGAACCTTCTCTCTTACAAAAGATGTATGCTAAGATGAGAATAGGTTCAGCTCTTCCGTTTAGTGGTAATCGAGAACTCTAGGGTTCTCGTCGCAGTCCCGGGTGGGGCTTATATCACATCAAAAGTTAGGAGGAATTGAGAGTTATGGCGAAGAAGACGACAAAGAAAGCCGGCAAGAAGAAAGCAGTTAAGAAGGCGACCAAAAAAGCTGTGAAGAAAAAAGCAGCTAAGAAGGCCACCAAAAAAGCTGCCAAGAAAAAAACAGCCAAGAAAAAGGCGACCAAAAAAGCCTCAAAGAAAAAGGCTGTTAAGAAGGCTGGCAAAAAAAAAGCCGGTAAAAAAAAAGCCGGTAAAAAAGCCAAGCGTCGGTCTGGAAGAAAATCGACAGTAGTCACTGTCGACAGTTCTTCACTACCAGACCCGATCTAACCAGTTACTGCTCAGAAAATACAAACACCATCCTAGCTTGGATGGTGTTTTCTTTTTTTTGGGTAAGAAGCCTAGGGGTGTCTACGGGCGTAACACGCCGTAAAAGCTGAATTTTTAGCAAAATTCAGCCTTTAGTTCAAATCGAGGGCTTTGGTCACGCGATCGATCAGATCCTGCAGCTTGATGGGCTTGGCAAAAACATCCTCGGCTCCTGCAGCCAGTGCTTCCTCACGCGTTTTATCACTGTATCCAGTAATCAAAAACACTTTAGGTCTTTTGGGGTTATGCTTCTTGATATCCTCAAGCAGCTTCATTCCTCCCCCTTTGGGCATCCGAATATCGCTCACGACGAGATCGGGATCTTTGCTTTTGACGATGTCAAAGGCTTGCGCCGCATCGTGAGCCACGAAAGTTTCAAATCCCTGACTATCGAAGGTGAAGGACATCATTTCACAAATGTCTATTTCATCATCCACGATAAGGATCTTGGCCATAGCTGGTCCTTCCCTGCTTTCCCCTGGTCTATATGATGGCTATCATCTCATCATTGTTCGGCAAAAGGAAGGGAGAACACAAGTAGAAAGAGACAAGGGGACGCTTTGACACGTCCCCTGAGGCTGCCTAGAAAATCGTCAAATTTGCTTCAGAGCCTTTCGAACACCCCAGCGGCTCCCATACCGGTTCCGATACACATCGAGACGATCCCGTATTTCTGTTGATCGCGCTGCATACCGTGCAGGAGAGTAGCTGTAAGTTTTGCGCCGGTCGCTCCGAGTGGGTGACCCAAAGCGATCGCACCACCCGTTGGGTTGATGATGCCTGGATCGATTTCGAGATGCCGCATGACAGCCAAGGCCTGAGCGGCAAAGGCTTCATTCAACTCGACGCGCTGAATGTCTTTCAGACTGAGACCACCCAATTTCAAAGCGCGAGGAATGGCTTCGATCGGTCCGATACCCATAACGCGTGGAGGAACTCCCGCGACAGCGAAGCTGACGAAGCGACCCAATGGCTGCAACTTATACTTTTTCACGAACTCTTCGGAGACCACGAGGCACATAGCAGCACCATCGGACATCTGAGAAGAGTTCCCTGCGGTCACAGATCCACCGGCTCTAAAAGCTGGCTTCAATCCACCCAGAGCTTCCACGCTGGTGTCGGCGCGAGGGCCTTCGTCCGTGTCCACAAGCAACTCTTGAATCGCTGCGGTGCCACCGGGTCCAGGCGAACGAAGAGTGGCCTTGACCGGTGCGATCTCGGCTTTGAAGTGACCCTTTTGGATGGCTTCAAAGGCTTTCTTGTGCGATTCGTAGGAAAAGCGATCCTGATCTTCTCGGCTGACTTTGTAATCTTTCGAAACATTTTCTGCGGTAAGACCCATGCCGAGATAATAATCCCCGCGACCATTTTTCAAGACGGTACGACTGCCGACGGGTTTATGTCCCATCATCGGCACCAGTGACATGGACTCTGTTCCACCGGCGAGAATGCATTGAGCGGCTCCAGCTTGAACCTGGAAGGCAGCCATGGCAATGGTCTGCAATCCCGACGAACAGAAGCGGTTCACTGTCACTCCAGGAACTGAATCAGGGAGGTCAGCCAGCAGGACCGAAAAGCGGGCGATGTTCATGCCTTGTTCCGCTTCCGGCATAGCGCAACCAACAAAACAGTCATCGATCTCACGGGGATCGATACCTGGGTTGGCAGCCATCACAGCCCGAATAAGATCGGCGCAAAGGTCATCGGGACGTTTGCTGCGCAGGTTGCCACGCATGGCTTTGCCCACCGCAGAACGCAAGGGACTGACGATATAAGCAGTTTTCATGATTAAGTCCTTTCTGATCAATTGCGCAATGGTTTACCGGTCTTCAGCATATGTTCGATGCGTTCTTGAGTTTTGACTTCTTGGCAAAGCTCAACGAACACGCGACGCTCGAGTTCCAGGAGGTAGTCTTCCGACACGACCTGGCCGCCGTCGATTTCGCCGCCGCAGAGGACGGTCGCAACTTTTTCTCCAACCGCTGCATCGTAAGGCGAAATCTGACGACCTTGCACCATATTATGCAGCATCATGTTGAATGTCTGAATACCAGGATCGCCGACCACTTTGATTTGGGTGGCTGGCAGCGGGGCCTGGTAACCATTGTTGACAAGTTCCAAGACGCGAGCTTTGGCCCGAATGATTTGGAAATCGCGAGCGATGGCAACAGTCGCTTTGCTGCCGTAAAGTCCCATCTCGATCGCTTCCAATCCAGAGCTGGACGTTTTGCCCATACCGATGAGTAGGAAGGCTCTTTGCAGAAATGGCATCGGATCAGCGTTTTCGCCCAAAGCCGCAGTCTTATAGGCTCGTAACGCCAATTCCTTGGTGCCGCCGCCGCCTGGAATCAAGCCGACGCCTACTTCGACTAAACCGGCAAAGGTATCTCCAGCCAGGATCTGTTCGCTGGCATGCAGAGAAACTTCACAGCCACCGCCGAGCACCAATCCTTGCGGACAGCTTACGCTCGGGAATCCAGCGTATTTCAGCATCTGCATCACGCCTTGGAAGCGGCGTAGGATGGCATCGATATCGCTGAATTTGTTTTCTTTGATGGCGCCCAAAATCTGCCGCAGGTCAGCGCCAGCAGAAAAGACTTCGCCATCGTTGCCGATGACAAGACCAGCAAAGTCGGTTTTAACTTTTTCGATTGACTTGAAGATCACATCACCGATCTCGTCGTTGATGGAGTTCATCTTGGAATGAAAGACCAAAGCGGGAACACCGTCGCCCAAATCAACCAAGCTGGCACTGGAATTGCCCAGGATAACCCGCTTATCTTCGGCATTCTTAGCCTTCGGCAGGTAGAAGAGGTGCGGTTGTTTGCTGATCGGTTGATCCTTGCCTTTGATGCCCAAGAATTGGGATGTGGCTCCACTGAGATGCCAGTCCACACTGTTTGGAGCAGGCTTATAAAACTTCACTCCGGCCTTCAGCCAGTCAGGTAATTTCACGCCTTCGAGCTTCATGCGTTCCAGGACGGTGTCGTAACCCAGTCCTTGCCAGAGTTCGAAGGGACCCCATTCCCAGTTAAATCCCCATTTGATGCCGTTATCGATACTGAGTGGCTGGTTGTCAGCAATCTCTTCCAAGAGAATCGCTGAGTAGGCCATGGTATCGCGCAGAGTTCTCCAGATGAACTGGGCGCCGGCATCGTTGTGGCTCAAAATCAATTTGAGGCGCTCGATGGTATCGTAGACCTTTTTGGTTTGCTCAAACCACGGGAAGGTTTGCGGTTCCTGCGCAACGTAGGTGTCCGAAGCCGGACGATAGGCGAGGATCTCGGTCTCGCCCTTGGCATTGCTGGTCTTTTTGTAAGCGCCCACCGAATTGGATTTTTGGCCCAAAGATCCGCGTTGGATCAAAGTTTCAATCCACTTGGGTGGAGCAAACATAGCTAGATAGGGATCAGTCGGTGCATAGAGCTGCACGTTTTTGGCAACGTGAGCAAACACATCGATACCGACCACATCCATGGTGCGGAAGGTGGCCGATGCCGGACGGCCCATCAGCTTGCCGGTCAAGGCATCAACTGTTTCGACTGACAAACCGAGGTCTTCCATGTGCTTGAAGGAGCACATCATGTTGAAAACACCAATGCGATTGGCGATGAAGTTGATAGTGTCCTTGGCATAGACGATGCCTTTGCCTAAATACTTCTCGATCCAGTCAGCCAACTCAAGAACCAAGTTTTGATCGCTCTTGGAATGCGGAATAATCTCCAAAAGCTTCATGTAGCGGGGTGGATTGAAGAAGTGGGTTCCGAAGAAGCGGCGATGGAAGTGCTCGTCGAGGTCTTCAGCCATTTTTTCCAAGGACAGACCAGAGGTGTTGGTCGTAATGGGAATATGTGGCTTCGCATGGGTTGCAATCTGCTTCAGTATGCTTTTTTTGATATCGAGGCGTTCGGCAACAACTTCAATGACCCAGTCCACGTCAGCTAGGACTGACATGTCATCTTCGAAGTTTCCCGGGATGAGGTTGGCCAGAATCGAGTCTGACGCCAGTGGTGAAGGCTTCAATCGCTTAAGATTGTCGATTGCCAAAAGGGCTGCCGTTGAGCGGAAGTTCTTGCCGATCGTCTTGGCAATCTTGGGGTCTTTGTGAGGTTCCTTGGCGGCCAGATCGAGAAGGTGGGTGCGCACTCCAGCAGCGGCGAGATGGGCTGCGATCTGCGCCCCCATCACACCAGCACCGAGTACAGCAACTCTGCGTATTTTGAGCGGCATAATTGAACTCCTAAAAAATCGGAGGAAGGCCGTTCCTTCCCTTTGCTATTGCGAATCAGCCCAATGCATTTGGTGAGGCCTATGCTTCACCAAATTCTCGCGACTTTCAAGGGATCGTTTTGAGCGCAAGGCAGCACGCGGGGGAAGAGAAGACAGTCGTGAGCCGGGTGGACTGGTAAAAGATAAAGGCAGTTTTTATGAAAATTCAAGGTGAGGGAGTAAGTCCTCTTTCGCTCGATGCGAAGGAGGACCTCTAGGCCTTATTTCAAATCGAGGTAGTGTTTGATGCGAGAAGCCACTTGTTCAGGAGTGAAGCCATATTCCTTGGCCAGATCTGGAGCTGGTGCACTATCACCATAGTGATCCAAACCAATGTTGAGGCCTTCACTGCCTGTATATTTCTGCCAACCGAGAGTCGAGCCCGCTTCGATGGACACTCGTTTGCTGCATTTTGGTGATAGCACCTTGTCTTGGTAGCTTTTGGGCTGCTCTTGGAACAGTTCCCAGCACGGCATCGACACCACTTTGGCTTTCACGCCATCCAAAAGCTTCAAGGCGTCCAGAGCCAAAGAGACCTCAGCGCCGGAGGCGAGGATAATCACATCAGGCTGTTCGGCATCGACCACTGCATAAGCCCCAAAACGAGCATGAGCCAGGACTTCAGAGCTCACTGGCAAGAGTGGCAGCTTCTGTCGTGATAAGCAAATGGCCGAAGGAGCCGTCTGCAGGTTCAAGGCAACTTCCATCATTGTCTGAGTTTCGTAGGCATCTGCGGGGCGCATAACATAGAAGTTAGGAATCAAACGCAGTGACATCACGTGTTCCACTGGCTGATGAGTCGGACCATCTTCACCCAGATGGAAGGAATCATGGGTGAATTCATGGATCACGCGCACGCGCTGAATCGCTCCGAGTCGCAACGCAGGCCTTGAGTAGTCGGCAAAGGAAAGAAAGGTTGCATCGAAAGGAATCATGCCGCCATGCAAAGCGAGGCCGTTGCAAATGGCAGACATAGGGAACTCACGCACACCGAAGGCGATATTCCGATTCTTGCCCTGCTCACTGCTAAAGTCGCCGACCAAATGGGCGAAGCCTTCCAAACAATTGGAAGGTTCCAAGTCCGCGCTGCCACCGATGAGGTTAGGCAGAGCTTCGGCCCATTTCAAAATCACATCGCCAAAGGCATTGCGGGTCGGCACTTCTTTATCGCGTGGCCATTGCACCTGAGGCAAGTTTTGGTAAGCATGAGTTTCGTAATACGAGGCGAAAAGCTTTTTGAAGCCGGTTTCGCTCATTCGACTTTCGAAACGTTTTTTCCAAACTTGAGCCTGTTGACTTTTGTCGCCAAAATATTTGCGGAAACTGTCGTAAAATTCCTGGGGAGCATAGAAAGCCTGGTCAGTAGGCAATCCCAGACGTTCCTTGGTTTTGAGGCGCTCGTCAGGAGGCAGCGGTGAACCGTGAGTTTTCTCGCTGCCTTCCAGAGAATGCGCGCCTTTTGCCATCGTGCTATTGCCGATGATTAAAAGCGGTCTTTGTCTTGGTCTTTGGGTGTCATCGAGAACACGGCGGAGTTGGTTATGATCATGGCCATCGACTTCAATCACATCCCAGGCCATGCCTTCGAAAACTTGCTGATAATTGTCCGAAGCGGCACGCGAAATTTTTCCGGAAATTTGCACGGCATTGCGATCGTAGTACCAGATGAGATTGCCAAGCTTCAGATGGCCTGCAAGTGAAGCTGCACCAAGGGTGACGTCTTCTTGCATGCAGCCGTCGCCGAGCAAAACCCAGGTACGGTGACTGAACAGCTCTTCGTCCAACGCAGCTTGCTGATGGCGGGCGGCGATGGCAAAGCCGACCGACATCGCAGCACCTTGCCCCAAAGGACCGGTGGTGCACTCGACGCCTTCGGTCAGATAATTTTCTGGGTGACCAGGTGTTTTGGAATGCAGCTGGCGAAATTTTTTCAGCTCATCCATGGGCAGCCAGCCCACGCTGTGCAAGAGGCTATAGAGAAGCATGGATTCGTGACCAGCGCTCAGAACAAAGCGGTCACGGCCAAGCCACTGAGAGTTATTGGGATCGAAGCGAAGATATTCCCGGAACAGCAGATAAGCAAAATCCATGCTGGACATGGCACCGCCTGGGTGTCCAGATTTCGCTTTGTCGACGCCGTCGATGACGAGGCCCTTGAGCACGTTTATGGTTTGTACATCATTCATGGAAAGTGTCCTCGCTTGCGGAGTTCTTCTAAGGGTGGCGCCGGGAGTATAGCGAGGGGGCCTATGATGGTCAAATCACTTTGCTGGGAGGGCAGGGTGCCGATCTCGTCTTTTTTGGCAGTACTCAGTCGAAAGGTCCATATCTTTAATACAGATCGCGCTCCTGCGGCAGGTCCTGGGCACCGGGAATTTCGCCTAATTGAATGGGCAGGTTAAGCTGACCTGCACGGCGCCTGAAGACTTTGACGGACATCTTATCGCCTGGCTTGCTGCGGCGCAAAAAGCTCTGGAGATCGTTTATACTCTGAATTTTCTGGTCTCCGAGAGACAGAATGAGGTCACCAACCTGCAGGGTGGCGCGGGCAGCCGGACCTTCAACGATGAGGTTGTCAATCAGGATGCCAGAGCGGATGTTAGGATCGTATAGCTCGGTTTCGGCGTCCATCGAGACTAAATTTCTGGCCACAAGGCCAAGCCAAGCTTTGTGCAGCTTGCCGTGTTTCATGAGATCTTGCATCAGATTCTGAATAGTCTTGGACGGCAAGGCAAAGCCCATGGCTGCAAGACTGCCGGAGGGCGATGACAAGAGACCGATGACCCGCCCCCTAGCATCCACCAAGGGGCCACCTATGTTGCCGGGATGGGTAGCAAGGTCCAGAACAAAATGGGAATCGAAAGGCCCTGCGCCCATGACTTGGCCTTTGGCTGATATGATACCGGTCGAGACGAGCGACTTGAAACCCAATGGTGACCCGAAACCTAGCACAGGATCGCCAACTTCGACCAAATCGCTCTGCGCAAAATCCAGCCCTGGCAAACCTTTGGCGTCTTTGATGCGGAGCAAAGCCATATCACTTTGCCGATCGCCACCGACATACTCGGCTGCGAAGCGCTTTTTATTGTTGGTGATGATCTCGAGTCTTTGCAGTCCATCGACGATTTGAAACGAAGTGATGCAATAGCCACTAGCTCCTACCAAAAATCCAGTCCCCAAGGGAAAGCTGCTGCTATTCTGAGGTGGTTGAGTTTGAAAAAAATAAGCATAGGGGTCGACGCTGAGTGTCGTGCGCAGGGGGCGTTCGAGGCTTCTGATATGGACGACGCTGGGCTGCACCCGGGCGACCACCTCATGAAAACTCTGATAGACGCGAGCCTGTGCGGGCGACGCAAGGAGAAGTATGAGAAAACTCCAGAAGCCAGCCTGTTTCAAAAAACTTTGCGGCATCGCCCATCCCATCCCAAAATTGGTTTTCCTATTATAGCATAGAGTCCGCTCGGGCGGTCCTTGTCAGATGAGGCCGGCAGAGAAGCTGTGGACTTCGATCGAGCTTCGCGCGATAATTTGGGAGTTCGGACGCTTACATGCCAAAAGAGGTGCCCTTGAGACTCCTAAAAAATAAATTTGCAGTCGTCCTCCTTTCCATGGCTGGGGTCGGTCTGCTTGGTTTTCTTGCCTTGGCCGGTGTGACCTCGTACTTCGTCTACTTCGGTGATGTTTCGGAGCTAAAAAAATCGACGATTTTAGCCCGTATCAATGAAGAGACAACCCTCTATACATTGGACGAACAGACCAAAATCGGCAGTTTCTTTGATGATGCCCATCGGAGTTACGTGACAATAGATCAGGTGCCAGAGAACATGATTCGGGCCATGGTTGCAGCCGAGGACAAAAACTTCTTCCAGCATTTCGGTGTGGATCCGGTAGCGATCGGGCTGGCTTTCACTGAGGGCATACAGGCTGGATTTCGTTTCAAACGTGGCGGTTCTTCGATCACCCAGCAGACGGTGAAGAACGTGATGGACCATAGGGAACACTCGTTTCAACGCAAGCTTAAGGAATTGGTGCGTGCCTTTCAGCTGGAACGCATGTATTCCAAGCAGCAGATTCTCGAGTTCTATCTGAATCAGTTTCATGTCACAGCCAACGGCAAGGGTATTGGGATTGCGGCTCGATACTACTTCAACAAAGACGTGAAAGAGCTGAATTTGGTGGAAAGTGCTTTTATCGCTGGTTCGGTGAAAGCGCCGAATAAGTACAATCCCTTTGTAAAATTCACTCGTGAGGATAAGGAAGAAGCTTGGCGCAATGCCAACTGGCGGAAAAATTATGTTTTGCGCCGTATGTATGAACAAGGTTGGATTACCGAAGCCGATTTCCAAACGGGCTTCAAGGAAAAAGTTCCATTTAACCAAGGTAAGTTCCGTACTCAGGAAGTGGCTTTGGTTTCTTTGATTCGTGGTCAGCTGGACAAGAAAGAAATTCTCGATGCCCTCGGTATGGAGTCCATTGCAGAGCTCAATCATGCTGGACTCAAAGTGTTCACGACCATTGATCAAAAGTTGCAAGACATGGCCCAGCTGCAGATGCGGCGCAATCTATCTCGGTTGGAGATGATCCTGGAAGATTACCAGGTCGAAGATAAAAAACTGTACCGGTCTTTGCGGGAGTTGGACGTCAATCAGTTTTACTATGGGAAAGTTGAAAAAATCATTCGCGGCAAACAGCCAGAAATTCTGGTCGATTTTGGATTGCCCAAAGGCAAGATTTCTACCGAGGCTTTGATACGAACGGCCAAGATTCTTTCCATCCCGACCTATCGGCCCTATGAAGATCATATGAAAGAGATTTTGGATCGAATCAAAATTGGTGATGTCGTTTTTGTGGAGGCCCTTGCCTACGACACAGAAACTCACGAGGCTGAACTTGAATTGAAACGCCGCCCAACCGTAAACGGCGGGTTGATTGCCATCGACGACGGGGAAGTCCGATCTGTCGTCTCAGGGTTTGATTCACAAGGTTTTAACCGAGCTGTGTTTGCCGTAAGGCAGCCAGGATCGGTGTTCAAATCCATGGTGTTTTTCTCGGCGTTGCAATTGGGTTGGACCATTTTGGATCGAATCGACAATGAACGGCGGATTTTTCCATTCCAAGGCAAGTTCTATCTGCCGCGTCCCGACCATAGCAGCCCCTATGAGGATGTTTCCATCATCTGGGCAGGTGTGAAATCAGAAAACCTTGCCACCGTTTACCTGACGGCACATCTATTGGATAAGCTGAATTTCGAAGAGTTCAAGGAACTGCTTGGGTCGATGAGTCTTTTGCCGATTGAAGGCGAAGCTCCTCGAGACTTTCACTATCGGGTAGCGAAAGAAACAGGCGTTCAGCTCGACAACAACGGCGTGAAAGAGAATATGCTCGATCGGGCCATTGATGAGTTGAAACCAGATATGATTTTCTCGGGTCGCATGGAACTTCTTCGCGAGATCAGCAAGATCTGGTGGGGTCGTGGCTATCTTTCTGAGCTACAGAATATCTATCGTTTGGACGAAGGTGATGTTTCGGATCGGGAGCGTAACCTGCGTGTCGATCTAGTTCGCAAGAACTGGGAAAGACTGTCAACTCTGGCTTTAGACGTACGGCAGGATTGGAAAGTTCTCTCGGCGCGAGTCGCTGCCACCGGGCCGGAATCGATTTTCAGTGATCCTCAAACGCTTGGTCTGGCGGCTCGCTTTCGGGTGCTTTCGTCGGGACATAGACCTGCGTTGGGCTATGTGAAAGAGTTGCCAGGTGAAGAATTTAAGCCAGGACCAAAAGGAAAATTGGTTAACCTCGATCCACCCGTTGGTCGACCGCTGAATCCTCTGGATGCACAAGCGATTTGGGGTGGCGGTGGCGTTTCCTTGGACGATGTCAACCTCGGTGGCTTCTTGCCCTTGCGATACTATGACCGAATCTCTCAGTCGATGGAGGATCTGTATCAGTCTGTGATCTCACAGAAGGATCAGTACTCACTCTATCAGTACTTCAACCATCATGATTTCCGCATCATCGTGGGTCTGCGTTATCTTTCGAATCTGGCGCGCGCTATGGGTGTCTATTCGAAACTCGAGCCGGTGTTATCCTTTGGACTGGGAACCAACGACGTGAGTGTCGCGGAAGTCGCCAAGGTCTATCAGACTTTTACCAACGGTAAAATCTATCGGTTCTATAAAGAAGGCTCCGACAATCAGTTGAATTTCATTCGTCGGATTGAAGATCGCGAAGGCAATTTGCTTTATGAACCAAAGCGTCAGGAATTCCAGCTGGTGGACCCCTGCTATGCGGCGCAGATGAGCGAGATTTTACGTAAGGTTGTCACCCATGGTACGGGAAGGCGAGCCCGCGGTGAGCTCTATCTGGAATATCCAATCGAAGGCCAGCCTCCTGAAAAAGCGCGTAAGATTGGGATTCCTGCCTATGGCAAAACGGGAACGACCAATGACTATACAACAGCCTATTTCGCCGGCTTTGTGCCTTTTCCTGTGAAAGCAAATGAGGCGATGGAGCCGATGGTTCATTCGCACGTGATCGCATCGTATGTTGGCTATGACATGAACAAAACCATGCGTCGGGGTGGTTTCCGAATTTCGGGTGCGTATGGTGCCTTGCCTGTGTGGACGGACTATGCAAAAGGTATGGTGAAGGAAACGGGTTACCAAAAACTTTTTGATCCCAATGACCCATCCTTGGCTGGTGTTCAAGTCTGGCCGATACGAACGCATACCTGCTCTTCACCCGTTGCTGTCGATTTGCCCCAAGGACTCGTGATGCAAGCAGGGGGTGAGGGCGACGCTTTTGAGTTTACGAATTTTGAAAAGGAAGGGGAAACTTTTCAAAATGAATTTGCTCGCAGCGCCAGTGTGCGTTCCTTTGTCAATCTTGCGACGGTCTTGAGTGGCGGTTCTCGCGTGCCTCGCCGAGCTTTCCAACCTTTCTTAAAACCCGATGGTGTGCAAAGTGGGCCGAAGTTGATCGATGGGCTGCCCAGCAAAGAAGGAACCATTACCCGCGACCAAACCATTCCCGTGCTGCCGGTCATGGAGCAAGTGCCAATTGCAAAGGGTGATGCGACAAGGACTCCTGTGCCTAATGCACCGCAGGATCCACCAGCTTCCGAGCGCTCAGAAATAGCTGTGCCTGTGTCACCAAACGTGCCAGCAATTCCGCCCACCACCGCTGGTGCGGGTCGGGCCGAAAATGCGACAGGAAAGGCCCCAGACAAAAAAACAGGCGCGGAAAAAAGGGTGGATCCTGGACGCAAAATCGAAGAGGATGCTGGGCTTCAGGACGATGAACTCTGGTGATTTTGAGTCCCGATGATATTGCAAGAGGATCCCTTGATGACTCTCCAAACTTTGTCTTTCGCTCGTTCGAAAAAACTTTACGAAGAAGCCTGCAAGGTGATACCGGGAGGCGTGAATTCGCCGGTGCGTGCCTTTAAACAAGTGGATTCGCATCCTCTTTTTATCAAGAAGGCTCAAGGAGCTTATCTTTGGGACGAAGATGGCAATAAGTTCGTCGACTATATCGGCAGTTGGGGACCAGCGATCTTGGGACATGCCCATCCCGAAGTTGTGGCAGCGGTTACAGAATCGCTGAGTCACGGTTTTTCCTTTGGCGCACCCTGTGAATTGGAAACAATTTTGGTGCGTAAGGTTCAAGAAATTTTGCCCAGCATTGAAATGCTGCGTCTTGTCTCCAGCGGGACGGAAGCCTGCATGTCGGCCCTGCGCGTGGCGCGTGGTTTCACGGGTCGATCGAAGGTCCTCAAGTTTACCGGCTGTTACCACGGACATGCGGACATGCTGCTGGTTAAGGCCGGTTCTGGCATGGCAACGCTTGGTATTCCCGGCAGTCCTGGTGTTCCGCAGGGGTCGACTCAAGATACCCTTACTCTTGCATTCAATGACAGTCAGGGTCTTAAAGACCTGTTTGCCAAGCAAGGCAAAGAGATCGCCGCGGTGATCGTCGAACCTTTCGTCGGCAATGGCAACTTTATCCGCGCCAAAGATGGATACTTAGAGTTGATGCGGAGCCTCTGCACGGAATCTGGGACCGTCTTGATCTTTGATGAAGTGATGACCGGATTTAGAGTGGGTCTCAGCGGCGTGCAGGGCCTGAAAGGTATCAAGCCCGATCTGACCACCTTAGGCAAGGTGATCGGTGGGGGAATGCCTATTGGTGCTTACGGCGGACGAGCCGAAATTATGAGTAAAGTGGCGCCTGCGGGACCTGTGTACCAAGCAGGGACCCTTTCGGGTAACCCTGTCGCTGTAACCTGCGGTATTAAGACGCTGGAACTTATGCAAAGCAAATATACCTTTACAGACCTGGGTAAGCGTACTAGACAGCTGGTTCTGGGTTTGAAGGAGCTGGCCTCCCGCCATGGCTTAGCCATGAGTGTCGACAGTGAAGGTGGAATGTTCGGGTTCATGTTTTGCTCTGAATTGCCCACTTCCTTTGAAGAGGCAGCGCTGGCCAACATCGATCAGTTCAAGAGCTTCTTCCGCGGCATGCTGCACCAAGGCGTGTATCTAGCACCGTCGGCCTTTGAAGCCGGATTTGTGTCCTTTACCCATTCCGATCAGGACATAGCCGTGACTCTCAAAGCTGCCGATTATGTTTTCGCTAACTTGAGCAAATACTAAATGAAAAGTGCCAGCACAGACCGACAGGAATCGACGCTTATTGGTTGTCAAAATTCCTGGAGTTCCCATCCTCTGGTTCTCGAACTTGAAAAGTACTCTCCACGTTTCGGACTGGTCCGAGATGATGGAGCCGGGCTCAATAAGAAGCTGGAGCAGGGCGAAGTCGCCCTGGCCTTTTGTCCTTCCATAAGTCTTGTTCGTCATGCTGATTTCGAAATGGCTCTGCCCGTAGGTGTGGCCGTCGATGGCGGCAGTTCACTGGCCCTTTGGGGACTCAGCAATCATCATATTCATTTAAAGCAAATCATCGATGCACGCGTAGAATCGCTCAGGGAAGTTTTCCGCTGGGCTCAATTGCACAAGACGGATAACTTGAAGCAGGCGATTGTGGTTTTGAATCAAGGTCTGGCAGCACTCCCTCTGCCTCGGCTTGACAGTCTGCCGACGATGAAAATCGCCAGCTCTTCTTCGTCCTGGAATTCCTTGGCTCGCGTGCTGTACCGATTGATTTTCGGTCATGACGCTTACGAAGCCTTGCTTAGACATTCTACGAATTCGGACACCAACTGGTCCAGTGCCGGTGAAGACGGTCCGAGCCTCGATCTGCGCATTGAAAATGAAGCCTTGCAAAAGCGCTGCAGTTTTCGGCATTACTACGATCTCGGTGAAATGTGGCGCAACATCACTGGCCTGCCTTTTGTAGCCAATGTGTTGCAAAAAAATCGCCGGCATTCGCCCAATTGCCGTTCATCTCTGGCGGAAGTATTTGACTTGGCCCAAATGCGTATGCAGGTGGAACCCTGCAATTATTTGCCAGACATCCTGCCGAGAAACTGTCAGCAGCAGAGCATCGATCTCTGTTCAATGTGGAAAGGTGTTCACTATCGATTGGGGACTGACGATCTTCGGGGTCTTTTGGTCTTTTTATCGTTGGCAAAACCGATCGAAAAGAAATCTGTCGAAGACGAAGCTTTCACTTTGAAGATGCTGCGCTGGCAACAACGTGAAGGATTTCTGAGCGGACAACTCGCCTAAGGTCACGATTTTAAAATTCGATGGATGCGATTCCAGGTGCGGTACACCTGGATTTTTTTTGCATACATTCGCGAAGCCGTAACTTGCCTATTTCCTAGCGCTGATATACGAAGTAAGATTGACCTGATAACATATTGAAAAGATAAGATTTATCACTCATGGCTGTGGGTAGAATCTCTCAGCTGGGGGTGGGCCAGGAGGCTTCCTTGTCGACAGCATCTCTTCCCTTACTGGGAACACACAGCATTCCCCAGCCACCGCGATTGCCACTTTTGGGTCACGCCCACCTCTTTATGGGGGCAGAATTCGTTCAGAGTCTGATGAAAATTGCCGAGCAATACGGCCCGCTTTTCGAATTGCGTCTTCCTGGGGAGCGATTGCTCGTGGCAACTGATTATGCGCTGACTGAAGAGCTCTGTGATGAGAAGCGCTTTGGCAAACGGATCGGCGGTCCCCTCAAACATGTTCGTCGATTTACCGGTGATGGTTTATTTACGGCGATGAATGATGAAGCCAATTGGGCGAAAGCTCATCAGATCCTGATGCCGGCTTTTTCTATGAAAGCGATTCGAGGCTATTTTCCAGGCATGCTGGAAATGGCGAAAAAACTGGTTGAAAAGTGGTCGATTCAGGGGCCTATGGGAGTCGATGTTTCGGAAGATTTCACCCGCCTGACCTTGGATACAATCGCTCTCTGTGGGTTTGATTACCGCTTCCAATCTTTTGAAAGTTCAGAAGTGCATCCTTTTGTGGATGCTATGCTGGGGTGCTTGGCTGACTGCAAAAAGCAGGTGCGTTCCACCCGCATCCAGCGAACTTTCGATTTTAAATCGCGTCGACAATTTGCTTTGAATCGCGATTTTATGTTCCACATCGTCGATGAAGTCATTGCGGAACGATTGGCCAACCCAAGGCCAGGACAGAAAGATTTAATGGGACTTATGCTGGAAGGTGTAGATCGTAAAACTGGAACAAGACTTGATGCACAGAATATTCGCTTTCAGCTGATTACCTTCCTCATTGCAGGGCACGAGACGACCAGTGGTTGGCTGTCGTTCACCTTATATTTTCTTTTAAAAAATCCTGAAGTGATGCAAAAAGCTGTTGCTGAGGTCGATCGAGTCCTGGGCGTGGGACAGACGGTGGATCCAAGCTTTGCCGATATTCAACAGCTTACCTATCTGGATCAAGTTCTTAAAGAGTCTCTGCGTCTTTGGCCCACAGCTCCCGCCTTTTCTCGAACTCCGCATGCACCGACTTTGCTAGGCGGCAAGTATGCTGTCAGGCCCGGGGATCGAATTATGGTTTTTTCTCCTAAAATGCACCGTGATCCAAAGATCTGGGGTGCAAATTCTTCAGAATTCAATCCGGATCATTTTTCTGCTGATGCTATAAAAAACCGCCCTGAAAAGGCCTATCGCCCCTTCGGGACGGGGATGCGCATCTGCATCGGCCAGCATTTTTCACAGGTCGAAGCTTGTCTGGCTTTAGCTATGCTTTTGAAAAATTTCCGCTTTGATGATTTTGAAAATTATCAGCTGAAGATTCAAGAAAATCTGACCATCAAGCCAGCCGGATTACGGGTGAAAGTTTATCCTCGTTGAAAGCGATCAATTGATGTCCCTAGCTGACATCGATTTGCTTGGCTAGTGTTGTGGTCATGAATGGAATACTGGGCAACATTGTCATAAGTCTCTTGATCCTGCACCGGTGGCAAGGCCGAAATATCTTGGACAGTTGGTCGCGGGATCTGCACTTCGTTCTAAAATCCCTGGAAGCGCGTCACTACGATTTCAGATCTCCGGCTGAGGCCTTAGCTCAGAAGGATCGAGCAATTCTGCTGGCAATGGACCGCATTCTGCAGGCCGGAAAGCTTCATCCTGAGGCTATACGCTGCTTATTGACCAGCATAAGGCAGCTGCTCAAGGAGGATCAGGAGCGGCGTCGCTTGGGCATGAGTGTCGTGTTACGTCTGAATTTGGGCGCATTCTTAGCCCTGCTTACGTCTCTTTGCTTGGAAGGGACTTGGATGCTGGATTTATACCGCAATCCCCCTGCCGGTCTGGTTGTTATAAGTCTAGGAATAATTTGTACAATCTGGCTTAAAAGACTGCCGGCGCATCCTTTGGCCAGCTCTTCTCGGCTTCAACTTCAGATGACGGAGGCTTGGTTGGGCGAAGCAGTGGCTGGACCATGGCAAGAGAGCATGCAATCGCTTCTGCTGCGGGCCCAGACCTTAGGCCGCAATCCGAGTGCTGAGAGGCGGCACCAGCTTGAGGATTGGTGGCTTGAAGCCCAGGCAGAACAAGAAAAGCGCTTAACCTGGGCCGAGGAATTGTTTGGTCTTGTTGAATTGGCTAGCTCCGTCTATTTTCTTGGAACTGCCTGTGCTCTGCCCCTCCTTCACCAGTTGGGAGCCTAAGATGCTGGGTTTAGAGTGGCAAACATCATAGTCATTTCATTGAAGTATGTGTTTCTTTGCCTCGATTCCAAGGAACCCCTATGCGAATGTCCGCGATCTTTTTGCTTTGGCTCTCTTTGATCGGATTGCCGTCATTTGCTTTCGCCCAGGGATTAACCGTGGGTGCGACACCTTCTTGGGTTGTGGGGCGTCCGTTCGCAGCATCATCGGTTACCGCCTTCGATGGGCCCGTGACCTACCTTTTGGTGGATCGGCAGGATTCCTTTGTTGGACCCCAGCCGCAATTCTATATTCGATTGGTCGGGCTGGTGAATAATCCCGCGGGGCTGGACGAGCTGAGCCAGATCACGGCTGAGTTTGACCCAAGTTTTGAAAAAATCATCTTTCACGAATTGAATATCATTCGTAACCAGGGCAAGCCTAAAAGCGCTCTTAACCTTCAATCTTTTGAGATGATCAGGCGCGAAAAGGATAGCGAAAGGCAAATCTTCGATGGGTCGATCACGGCCTCCTATCTGCTTCATGATCTGCGGGTTGGTGATATCATCGACTATTCCTACAGCGTTGTGGGTCAACAGCCGTTGCTGGGACAGCGCCGCAGTGGAATTCACGATCTCAATTGGAGCGTGCCCGTTCTCGAAGCTCATGTCAGGCAGATTTGGCCCAAAGATACCAGTTTGCGTTGGACTGTGAGTCGGCCCGATCTGAGCATCCAACAGAAAATTGAGGGTTCCCAACTGATCACGGAATGGACAGGTCGTAAGCTGCCTCCAACTCTGGAAGAGGACATGGTTCCGGCTGGATTGGATCCTATGGATACCTACCACTTTTCAACTTGGAGGAATTGGGCCGAGGTCGCCGATTGGGCCCTGCCCTTTTACCAAGTCGATGCCAAAAGTGAGATGGCTATTCAAGAGTTGGCTGCAGGCATTCGTAAGCAATTCTCGGACCCAAAAAGCCAGGTGGAAGAGGCTATTCGATTTGTGCAGGACGAAGTTCGATATGTTGGTATCGAGATTGGATCCGGGTCGTTTAAGCCCCGCCAGCCTAGTGAGGTTCTTGCCAGACGATTCGGCGATTGCAAAGACAAAGCTTTGCTCCTGACAAGTCTGGTGAAGACACTTGGGTATGAAGCGTTTCCCATTCTGGTAAAGAGTGAGGGTGGCAGCCGGTTGGAACATTCCCTGCCGACCCCACTGGCTTTTAATCATGTTGTTGTTGGGGTTAAAGCTCCTAATCAATCTGATGTCTATTGGGTCGATGGAACTCTGCAGAGTCAGGGTTTGAAGCTGGAGACTAAAGACTATCCCCAACTTCTGATCGGCTTGCCTCTGCAGGCGAAGACTCAAGAGCTCTTGAGGCAGAATTTGACCCTAATTCCTGAAGGCCGCGTCGAATACCTTGAAAGTTTTGTCACCAGCAGTTTTCACGAGCCCGTACAGCTCAACATCAAAAGTCGTTTTATTGGTTGGCAAGCAGAGAAGATGCGCTCAGAGCTAGCGAACCAAGGTATTGCGGTGGTGGGCGATGGCTTGGCCAATTACGTAAAAAAACTTTATCCGACGGCCAATTCAGTAGCGGATCCTCGCATCGAAGACGACCGCCTTGCTAATGTGCTAGCGATTGAAGAAAACTATACCATTCCGGAACTTTGGCTCGACGATGGTGAGGGTGTTTGGAAGCTTGAGATAGCGGCGAGCGCTTATATCAATTCCTACCTCTCACAGCCACAAAAAGTGAAGAGACTCAATCCTGTCTTCCAAGCCTATCCTCTGGTCATTCATCATGAGCAAGAAATTGTAATTCCGGCCAAGTGGGATCTTAAGAGTGAATCGCACAGCATAGAGAACGGCAGTTTTCGCTATCAATTTGACCAAAGCGTCCAGAATCATAGCCTTCGCTTTGTTCACGTGTTTACCAGTCTCAGTGGTGAAATTGCCGTGGAGGACTTGCCGAAATATCTTCAAGATGGGGAGGATGTCAGGCAACAGCTCAATCGATTTGTTCATTTTCGGCCTGCAGCGACACCTTCCGTTTGGCAGAGATTTTTCTTGGTATTTCCACAGGTTATTGGGCTTTTTGTGTTGTTTCTAGTGGCCATTGGTTGGCAATTGCAACAGGATGATCTGGTCCAAGGGCAAATAATTTGGCCGAAAAGATCGCTGCTCTTTATGTTGCTCCTGCTGATATTCAGTAGCGGAGCCTTTGCCCTGTTTTGGTATGTTGACGCCGATCGCCGCTTGAATAAGATCGGTCATCGAATACTCCCTCAAGCTGTCAAATGGTTGTCGGTAGCTATTTTTGCCGCCATTCTCACAACTCGAGGCATTCAGCTTATGATGGATCCGGATTCATTGAAACAGATTCCACCAGTCATGCTCGGTACCGTGCCTCTCTTGCATCTTATGTGGTCAGTGGCGACTCTTAGGCTTCTAGGCAAAGAATTCCAAGCACTTGCTCTCAAGACTTTCCCCGCGGTTATTCTTGGACCTTTATATTTTCAACTGCGTCTGCAAAATTTAACAATGGCTGATGGAAAGCCAGCAAGGATCTCTTCGGATCCAAGTCCACAGGAATTTTCAGAATCATCGCTTCTGTCGACTGGTCTGCATCGGGCTGAAGAGGGCGAAGAGCCTAGAACGGATGATATGAGACCCTTCAATTCGTGATGGACTTGGATTTAATTGCCTGAAAATTAGCAAAAAAGGAGTTAGAACATAGATGCAAAATGTATTTCGTTTCCCAGGTCTTGGCTCGATGATAGTCAGTCAGCTCCTGGCTCTGAGCTTTGGGTTAGCGGTCTCATCAAGTGGTGTTGCTCAAGATAAAGTTAAGGATCAAAAGCTGGTCCTTGCCATTGGCATTGGCAGTTTTGAAGATAAGCGCTGGCCGGTCCTCAAGTATGTGGACAAAGATGCAGGCGCTGTCTACCAAGCCCTGAAGTCAAACTTTGATGGTGGCTGGTTATTGACTCCCAGCAGTACGGGTCGAGCGGTGACCAAGCAAAATGTATTGGATGCTATCGACCGCTTGGCAAAGGAAAACCGCAGTGAAAATGACACTGTCGTGATCTATTTTTCGGGACATGGAACTTTGGCCAGCGGTGCGCGTCCAGAAACAGGTGGCTTAGGTTTACGGAAATTTCTAGTCACTGGCGATACTCAGTTCAGCAATCCTGAAGCCTCTGGCCTTGGATTGGATGATGTGTTGGCTCGGTTTCAGAAATTGCGCTCCAGACGCAAAGCTTTGATTATTGACTCCTGCTATGCGGGAGGGGGTAAAGCCTATCTGACCCCACAGATTCTGACGATTCTTGCTCAACAAAAAAGCGGGGCGATGCAAGAGCCTATTGATTCGATAGTCGAAAGCGCCGCGATTTATACCGCCAGCGCTTGGGCTGAAGAGGCAAGCGAAAGCGAAAAGTTAGGTCATGGAATCTACACTTACTTTTTGCTGGAAGGTTTCAAATCCGACTTGGACGGCGATGGAGCTGTGTCGCTGTCCGAAGCACACCAATACGCCAGCAATCGTGTGATCACCTATACCCAGAATGCTCAGCATCCCACGGCCAAAGTTGAATTTGTCGGCAAGGACCCAGTGGTTGTGAGCGGTGCAGTGACAAAAACGGGTGCCTCAATCCTGTATGCCTGGCAATGGACCCTGCGAAAGTACGAAGTATTTGTTAATAAGTCGCCACTGGGGACTATGCAACAGGGTGCCTTGCCTATTCCTGAAGGAAAGCAGCAGCTCCTCATCGTTGACCCGGAAACGAAAAAAGTCGTGCTCGATCGTTTTGTGGAGTTCGAGAAAGGTCGTGATTATTCACTGTCTGAACTGTTTATCAGCCAACCGGAGCATCATATCACAATCGGACCTGCTGCCATGCAGTTCATGGCTCAGAATCTCAAGCAGCGCTGGTCGCCCAAACCTTGGACCGGTTGGCAGCTGAATTATCGGCAGGACGAAGCGGTGTTAGGTTGGGATATTATTGCCAGTGCCAGTCAGCTATCGGCTTTCGATCAGAACGTAGTGATCGATTTGAAGGACGATGGTGTCGGCATGACCGCCGACAGAACCGATCAAAGTGTCAGCGCCCAACGCCTCAGCGTGGGTTTGGGACGACATCAGGAGATTCCATTTTTATCTTTGCGAAGCAGTGGAATTCAAACGCAGTGGGAGTGGTCACTCGGGCCTGAGCTCGTGCAAATCACCAGAAATTTAAATGTATTTGGTGACAAGGATTTTCAGGAAAAGCAAACTGTGCCCGGTGTGTTTGGGGGCTTCGCTTTACACAGTGTGTTTCTCTATCCCCACATCGATCTTCGCTTGGCTTTGGATCTTGACGCTCTGCACGATGCCTTCCTAGACAAAGATGTGGCCATAGGTTCGTCGCTTTCCTTAGGGGTCGGCAGTAGCTGGTAATAGATCGGCAACGGTAATAAGTTCAAATCCGCAGGAATCGTCAGGACAGGGCCCATCCGCTGGCGGCTGACCCGAATACCCGCTATAATCGGGTCATAACTTGACCCGAATAGAGTTCGGATAAGATTCTAAGTTAGTCCTCGATTTAAAGATTTTAGCCTCGCTAGTCAATCATGACCTTCTTTTGTTATAATAGGGCAAATCTGATCCCCTCAATCATTGCCAATTTTCAAGGATAACAAGTGAACAGGGTTCCTCTCTTGCTTGCATCCTTTCTCGCCGTATCGGCTTGCCGAACCACATTGCAAGAGAGCAGTGACCACAGGAACCGTGCCGCAAGGCCATCGGTAGCGCCCGATGCGATATTTCTCGAGCGGCTGCTCGATATCAGCAATCATAGTAGCCAGGTCTTGCAATCCATCGATACGGTTCTGATCGCCTCTCCCGAGGATCTGCAGAACCTTCGCATTCGCCTTGGAGTTTCAGACTCGAGCGCTGTTGTTATGAATCCCTTGGATCTTTTGCGACGGCTCATCAGTGAAATCGGTGTCGCTCATGCCATCGTCTGGCATGGAGAGACTGCTTGGCGCTGGGAAAGCCTAGGTGGCAAGCGCGTGTTGGGCATGCCGGTGCAATTGATCGTGATCGAACGAGAGCAGCAGCTGAGCTATGCAATCGTAGTGAACGATGAAGGTGTGGACAAGTCTTTCGCGATCGCTCGACAACCCAATGATGCCAAAGACTCCCTTGAGCTTGATTTGGAGCAACTCACAACACTCTATCAGCAGCTTGCAAGCCAAAAGATTAAGTTTCCGACTTTTGCTCTGCAAGGGCAGTTTAAACTTCTATCGAATGACAAGACTTTCACAATAGAGGCCAAAGGGTTTGGCTGGTCGAGCTCACGCATTCAGTTTACAGCAGAATCCTTCAACCTTAGCTTTTCGCGGACAGACAATAGTTTACAGGGTTTTTCGCTGTCTGGTGTCATGCGCAACAGTGCGGCTACAACACCACCTCGCTCTTTGCGCATTGAGGCCACTCAGACCACTGATCAGGGCTGGGAGCTGCAATTTAGTGAAAATTAAAAAGCAGCGATATTCTGCAGCTTTCAACTGGGCAATTTTGCTGCTCGTCGGAACCTTTCTCTTTAGCTGCAAACATAGTTCATCCAAAATTTCGCGCATTGATGAAGCCCAGCAGCTCTTGAATGAGCGGGAGTACGATAAGGCCATTCAAATTCTCGAAGTGGAATCGAAAAATGACAGCACGGGTCAGGCCACATTGCTCCTAGCCTCTGCCTATGCTGGGTCTGCTCGAATCAATCTGATTGATTCCTACGACTTTTTTTTCGGATTCCTGTTCGATAAGCCTGGTTCCACTCATCGCGAGGTCCGACGCCCTCCCGCCAATAGCCAGACTGATCGACTTCTGTTCCTAAGCCAGTTGCTTCAGGCCTTTCTCATGAATATGGCGACTGACAGCAAACTCTTTCTTACCATTCCGAAGCTCGACACTGGCAATCGATCCCGTCTGGTGGAAGCCATTCTTGTGATTGATCAGGTTAAGAAGGGGCAAGACTATTATATTCGTAGCCGGCAGTATTTGCTTTTTCTCAACCTCATGCAATTTGGCAACTACTTCAAGGATCTTTTTCCCAAGGTGGACTTCGCTCAGGATCTCACCGCCGTGGATTTGATCTGTGGTCTGGAACCATCAATTTTCCTACAAAGCTTCGAAAAGGCCCTGCAGAGTTTCGCCGCAGCTCTGTCGGCTCTGGATGAGGTGCGGGAAGAGAAAAATCTGAAAACGCAGGTTCGGATAGAAGAACTGAAGGACATCACGCAATCTATACAGTCGCAGTTTCAGTCGCGAAAATTGAGTTATGCAGATTCGACCTTTATACTTAAGACGGTGCAGCAGGGTTACTGTCCATGACAAGCTTCATAAAATGCCTGGGAAGCATGCTCCTGCTTATCGTTCAAACCCCATGTGAAGCCTGGACTCTGCGGCATATGATTGAACCCACCGATAGCTTCATTTCGCTGCAAACACAAGGTCTCTGTTACTCGATTATGGCCAGCAAGGATGCGCCGCGTTGCCTGCCCTGGGCGAATCAGGTCATCGAGTCGGGCAGTATTTCGGTGCTGGCTCTAGCTAAGGCCAATGAAGAAGGCCTCAAAATTTATCAGAGAGCCCGCGATCGGGATATCAATCCGCAGTTTCTCGATCGCATTTTCCGAGTTGATAATTTTCAGGATACCTCAGGCTTTATGGAAGCGCGCGCGCTGTATAGGAATTTTTTTCTGAGCATTTCGCCGATCCATTTTGTGGCCGGCTTTCGTCTAAATAACCCGAGTTTGCCCGAAGTACATTTTGTGGAGCAAAGGCAGGCCATGATTCAAACCGGAGCCACATGGCTCTTGGATTGGTCGGAGCTGGCCCACTATGGACAATTTCTTATCGCTCCGCTGGCCTACCACTATGATCGTCAATCGTCCTTTGGAGATTATGACCTTTTGGAATCAGCCACGACTCCCTATCGCGAGCTGGTGAGCTTTACCCACAGTTCGGGTTATAACTTTGATCTAGCTGTTGGCTGGAGTTCGAAAGTTGCCTACATCCCTTCCCTCACACTGCAGAGCTTTCGCATACTGCCCGATGAGGAGTGTCAGGGCTGCAAGAAACCTCAACTGGACATTGACTCGATCAATCAAAGCCGCAGCCAGATCTCGCTTTCCTGGGCTGTCGATCATGCCGTTGGTCAATCGATTTTCGGCTTCGTCCTGAAGTTCGATGGAATTTGGATCGATTTCGTCGCCGAACAGGCAGCATTTTCTTACATTTATAAGCTCAGTAAATTGGAGTCATTCCTCGCCGTATCGGAATTGCAAAGATCCTTTGGATTTTTGCTTGATGCCGGTCCCTATCAATTGGGCATTCAATATAGCAATGAACAGCAGGATGTCGCATTACATGCGAAAAGGATCAACCATTCCTATGTTTTCACGAGTCTGGTTCTTTAGTTTGCTTAGCTTACTCATATTGCTTTTGCCACGGCTTTCCATGGCCGTCGAGCCTATGGAACCCACAGCTCTTTCTCCCCTGGAGGAGAGATATCAAGAGATTTTACTTGAGGAAAGGGAACAGCTGCGCCGGGGGGAATTTGTCGAAGATCTGGTTTCAGGCTTGGCGGCACTCACCATCGGCACGTACGGCTATTACAACGACAATAAAGGTTTGACCACCAAGCTCATTTACAGCGGTACACAAACGGCTGGTGTTATCCTGATCTCCAATAGCATTCGGCGCCTGGATCGACCTAGTCTTCTCTTAAGCCTTGATCGCAGCATTCGGAAGCGGGAGAATATGGATCTGGAGCGTTTTAAAAAATTGGTCGTGAGAATCGATGAACGAGTGGCGCGCTCAGATCAAAAACAACTCGCCTATACCTCACTACTCCTGGCTAGCATCTATGGCTACAACGCCTATCGTGAAACCAAGATCATTGGCTTGCGTAACGTTTTTGGCTTTTTAAGCTTCAACTTTTTTATTGTTTCGGGGGTCAATTTCTTCCGCTTGTGGAATGGACCACAAATTTTCCAACCGGTCGAGGCAGTCAGTTCCGTAAGTCTCCTTACGGGCAAGGACATTTTATTGCAATGGCAGAAGCCATTTTGAGCCACAACGGATCTAAAGAAGCCAAGGTGAATTTCGCCATTTAAAGCGTGCTTTCGCCATATTGCCTGCAGCATACTCGCTGCGTTCGGCAGCAATTGCCCAGCTCACTCTGCTACTATGGGGCATATAGACGAGTATGTTTAAGCGTTAACTCAGCTGATCCTCACTCCATAGTTTACCTATAAGAATACGACTTTAGGCCTGAACTGGCTGGAGACTGTGGTGTATTCAGATATTATCATTAAAATGGCCAGCTTTCTAAGCTTCACCTTCGCCCAGCCGCAAGCTGATTTAAATTCTCATACTCTCTGGATTTCCCCAAGCGCTGACCTTGCTTTGGAAAGTCCTGAGCAGGCTCTGCAGGCCTTCGCATCGGGTCGTTTCAGTGGTCCGATTGCCGGCAAGCTCGAACTTGGAAATAAGAGCGGCCCAACCTGGTTCCTCAGCTCGGTTCAAAATATGAGTGCGCAGACTGAGTTCGTGTTGAGTTTTGATTTTCCGAATTTGGACCAAATCGATCTGTGGATTATTACTCCAGATGCTATGACGTCTTTTCCTAGCCAAGGCGATCACTTCATTGCAAGTCGCCGCTTCATTGATTCAAACGTGCCGAATTACAAAGTCAGCTTGGCTCAAGGGCGTTCAAGCCTGATTCTCTATCGCATTCAAACAACATCGTCCATGCGAGCTGGGATCGCATTGAATGATTTTCAGAGCTTTACCCGTAAGGTTCTAGCCGAGAGCCTCATATCTTGGAGCATTTACGGAGCCATGATGATAATGGCGATCTATCACGTTTTTTTGTGGTTCTCTTTGCGTAATAGTATTTACCTGCTGTACAGCATCTTTAGCATCAGTGGCATTTTGGTGTCCATGAACATCCAAGGTCAGTTTTTTCAATATCTTATTCCTAACCATCCGGAATGGTCGAATCCTAGTATTTTCATAGGTGCCATCAGTATCCTTCTGCTCATTGAATTCTCGGTCAAATTTCTGGAACTGAAGCATTATGTGCCTAGATCGATGGTTTGGCTGCGTGGCTTTGAGATTGCCCTCGTGCTCATATCTGTTAGCTACCTCATTCTAGGTCCTGTTTTTTACACCAAACTCGTCATGATCCTGACCTTACCTATTCCCCTGGTTCTTCTGCTTCTTGCAGTATTGGCTCTGACGCGAGGGCTCAAAGCTGCAAGATACTATATTATTGGATCGCTGGTGCTATTGATCAGTATCATTGCTTATCTTATGAGCAGCTTATCGATCCTTCCATACAGTCAGCTCATTAACTTTTCGATTCCCTTCGGTAACTTAATCCAAAAGACTTTCATGGCCTTAGCGCTCGGCGATAAAGTTAAAATCTATCGCGACGAAGCTGAACAGGCTGCCATAGAAAGGCAAAAAGAAACTCAATCCCATCAGTTGGAAATGGTCCGGCTTAACGCTTCACTCGAATCCAAAGTTGAAGAACAAGTCTTCGATATTCGATCCATGCTTGATACTCTAAAAGCGGTTGAAGGCAAGCTTATGGATGCCCAGAGAACCGCAAAAATTGGCAGTTGGGAGCTCGATCTCACGAGTCATGAGCTAACTTGGTCACCCGAACTCTATCGCATTTACGAAATAGAAAGTTCTCAAGCTCTGGGCAAGCTGCAAGATGTCGCTAGAAAGCGATCCCAGGCTGAAGATTTAGCGAAAATTGATCAAATTGTGGCTGAGGCATTAAGCAAGAATGCTAACTTCAAGTATGAGCAAAGAATATTTCTGGATTCAGGTCGAGAGAAACATCTCCAAATTTTTGGCCAAGTAAATATCAGTGCTTCAGGCCAAGCCCTTTCCCTTTTTGGAACGACCCAGGATATTACCGACAGAAAATTAGTAGAGCTCAGATTGCATGAGAGCGAACAGATCATGCGATTTGCTTTAGAGGGAGCTGGCGATGGCGTTTGGAATTGGCACATTGCTAGTGGCAAAGTTCAGTATTCAAAGCGCTGGAAGGCCATGCTTGGCTATGCAGAGAATGAAATCTCAGAAGACTTATCCGAATGGACAAAGCGCATTCATCCCGACGACCTGGGTCGAGTTATGGCAGAGTTTCAAAGCTATGAGCGGGGCAAAGACTTCTTTCATAGCGAATATCGAGTCCTATGCAAGGACGAAAGTTACAAATGGATCCTTGGGCGCGGTATGGTGACGACTCGAAATGGAGAAGGGCATCCGTGCATCATGATCGGAACTCATGCCGACATTTCCCGAATAAAACATGCTGAAGCTCAAGTCATTCAAGCTTCAAAGCTGGCCTCCTTGGGCGAAATGTCTGCTGGAATTGCCCATGAAATATGCAACCCTCTAGCCATCATATCCGCTTCCGTCTGGGGTTTGCCTAAAATGATTGACGATCCAGAAAAATTCAAAAAGAAAATTGCTGCAATTGATAAGGCCGTCGAAAGGATTAGTCGGATTATCAATGGACTAAGAAAATATTCTCGAAGCTCCGAGACTTCTGTCTATAAGGATCAAAGTTTGTCGGCCATAGTCGCGGAAGCTCTCATTCTTACTGGAGCCAAGGCTGCCAGCTGTAACACCCGAGTTGCCAGTGAGATCAGTCAGGATTTTCTTATTAAATGCGACGAAGTTGAAATTGAACAAGTTCTAGTCAACTTGATCAATAATGGAATTGATGCTGCCAAGTACAATGATAAGAAATGGGTCACTGTTAAGATTTTTGAAGATGGCGATTCGGCAGTGCTACAGGTCATTGATTCAGGATCAGGAATTCCTGAAGCGATTCGTCACAAAATATTCGATCCATTCTTTACGACCAAAGATGTGAATGAAGGTACGGGACTTGGCCTATCAATCAGCAAGGGCATTCTGATGCAGCATAATGCCAAGTTCGAACTCAAAGGCTTGTCTCCTCATACCTGCTTTGAGATTCGTTTTGCTTATAGCAAATCCGTGCAGGCTGCCTGATGCGGTTAGCTCCTCTGAGATCTTTCAGTGGCCTGCATTACGGATCGAAAAATTTGTAGTCCGAGAAGCCCCTCTTAAAGGTCTCAAAGATTCAGCGCATTGATCACATTGCGAATCTGTAGGCATACGTCAACGCTTTCCAAATCAACGCCTTTAGACAAGGCGGAAAAGGTTCCGTTAGGATCGCCTTCCAACACATTCAGGGTTAGACCACCAACGTTACAGTTGGCGTTAACCTTGGTTCCACCGCTTGGCTTGGACACGGTGGTGGCGACTGGAAAGCTTTTGCCGTTTAAGGCAGTCAAGATCTTAGGGCAAGATGTTAAGAGCAGCGAACTCGGCTGGCCATTGATCTGTGGGCCTTTACCAAAGGAGAGATTCGCTGTCACGCCGTTGAAGGTGAAGTCAAGTCGCACTTCATTGGTACAGGTTACGGCAACTTTATGAGTGACAGCCGGACCCGCTGGCGCTTGGGGAGCTGGCGCTGGATTGTTGGGGGTGTTGGCCGTATCTGTGGGAGCTGGTTGATTATTGAGGGCAGGAGTGGCTTCTGTGGCGTCAGCTCCTGCGATTGAGGGTTCAATGCTAGCTGCGTTGGGAACCTTGGAATCGACTTGAACCTGAGATTGTGGCAACTGAGGGGCATCTGCTTGCTTGGTCGGACGACAGCCAATCATGGTAATAAAGAGCGGAAGAAGTCCGTACACGCATCGTTTCATGGATGTTAGATCCTTACATACAAGAATAAAGTCGGCACACTTTTTGACGACAGGGACCTCTTCGGTTCGGCTCACGGCCAAATTCATCCTGAGTATTTTATATAATAATAACAGTATTTTAATGAGTCTTGTTCGGCTGTGGAAGGCGGGTCTGCAGATCCGGAAAAGCCCGGTCCGAATGGCTTCGGACCGGTTTCTCGTATTGAGTGTTTGGGAACGTGACCGACTCCGAAATCGTTTGATCAGTTGAAGTCTTCGGCCAAGACTTTTTCTATATTCCGTTCAGCCAAGGCTGCAATCGTATAGGACGGATTGGTACAAGCAGAGGAGCTAGGCATGAAGGATCCGTCATTGACGTAAAGACCTTCATATCCTTTCACACGACCGTAAAAGTCGCTCGCTTTTCCCATGACACAGCCTCCGAGTGGATGGTAACAGATGTCATCCTTAACCTGATCTTTCAGATAGGTGAGAAGAGAGGTGGTAAATCCGCCGTTGGCGTTATTCAATTGCTGCATGGTATTGAGTAACGATTGATTGATTCGCTCTTGGCCAGCGTCACGCTTAGGCCAATCAATGATAACCTCATCGCGAGAGCTATCGTAGCGGAATGTGCCTCGGGTTTCGCTGATGCCGATTCCAAAATAGAGAAGCCCAAAGATATCGACTCCCAAAGGCAGCTGGGGGTGTTCGACGAACAGGGGTCCTAGCGGATTTTCGAGATCACGAAGACCAATGGCAGGAGGTCCGCCTTGCCACTGTCCTGTCGATTCGCCGACTGCCAAACGCAAGGCATAGACGTTGCCGTTGTTGCCCCAGTTTTTGCCCACCTGATCATTGAGCAGTGGAAGTTTACCTTTGGCTTTGGCCTTCACCAATAGGCTACAGGTGCTGACTGTTCCGGCAGTCAAAAACAGTTTTTTGCAGGTGAAACTGCGCTTGCCGATCACGGTTCCATCTTCATTCAGCTCATGAGCTTCAATCGTGTAAAGACCTTGCTCGTTTTGTCCGATTTCTTGCACTTGGTGCAGAGTTCTCACGTCCAAAAGGCCAGAGTCTTCAGCGCGTTTGAGATAGGTGTTGTCCAATGTGGTTTTTGCACCACTGTTCACTCCATACACGGCCTCACCGACTGTTACCGAGGCCGGAATCTCGCCGCTTATTTCTTGGCGAACAACTGTCCAGTCTGTGGCTGTTGGCAGCAGTTCCCATGCAGCGCCGGCTTTTTCAGCTTGCTTCTTGGCGACTCGGACATGCTTATAGCAATCGGCTCCAATCACATCGTCGGGAATCGTCGAACGATTGAGCGCTGAGCCCACGGTCTCATAGTGCCTTTGCATCTCTTGGTAAGAGATTTCCTTAGGAAAAACGAGATTGAAAATTTTCTCTTCTGGCTTAGCCAAAATCCCACCAAATACGATCGATCCGCCGCCGTAGGCCGCTCCGTTCAAGACAGTCTTGCCTGCCAATTGACGGCCTTGCAGAACTCCAGTCGTTTTCGGAATCGGCAGTGGAGGGCCCAAGGGAATCACGGTTTTATTGCTCAGCCAGGTCGAACGACCATCGGGATAGAGATTCTTGGAAAAACGCTTCTCGCCTTCGGCAAGCGGCTGATTCCATCGGCGTCCTTGCTCGAGCATGAGGACACCAACACCTTTTTCGGTCAAACGACAGGCAGTGATTGCACCGCCAAATCCACTGCCAATGATGATGATTTCTTGATGCTCTGTGGGATAGATCTTGGGAGCGCGCCCCCAAGCCAATGCCGGAGCAGAGGCTAGCATTGCGCCGGTGCCGGCCAATGATGTGAAACGCACAAACTCGCGCCGCGACAGCTGTTTTGGTTCTTTATGGGGACTATCTCTCATTAGGGTGGTGCCTCCTCAAGTGTGGATGCCCATAGGCATTGAAGTGAAAAATCACAGGCAACTTGGCCTGAATCTCACAGGATGTCAATCCTCAACAGAATCCTCGAGAAATGTCCATTGAGCAGCTCATGTGCAGGCAAAAGCATTGAAGATCTCACCCAAATTGAATAGGCGATCGATAGCGATGAGCTTATGATTTTGATGGGACAGTGGGCCCGGCAGAAGACCGGGCCCTAGGCGATTATGGTGTCGCCACTGCGGGTGATTTCATGAGCTTGCGGGCTTCTTTCGACCTTTGACCCGACAGCTGCTGAAGGGCAAACAAGGGGTCGATGATACCTGATCCGAAATTAAAATCGAACTTAGGTTCCATGGAATAGAGCAGCAAGGTTTTGACATCAGCAACTGGAATACGACCGGTCTTCTGCAAAATTAGGGCAATGCTGCCGGTTGCGTGAGGGGTCGCCATCGAAGTTCCAGATAGATACTCATAGCCATTGCCAGGCCACGCTGAGTAAATATCGACACCAGGAGCGGCGAAATCAGGCTTGAAGAGATTGAAAACGTTTTTGCCATCGCGCCAGTAATTGGGCCCCCGGCTGGAGAATTCCGCTATATTGCTATCGGCATCAAAGGCTGCAATAGCCAGCACTTCAGCAAAGCCACCAGGCATGCCGTTGGGAGAAGCTCCGCTATTGCCAGCTGCAAAGACGGGGACAATATCCGATTCCACCCAAGCCTGAACCGCTCGGTGAAATGCCTCGAATTCGCCGATATCGTTGACCGCAAAGGGAATGTCGAGGCCCCAGGAATTGTTAACGACGAGAGGGAAGTCATCGGTGGTAGGGTCGCCATCAGGGTCGAACATCCATTGCATGGCATTGAGAAGCCAATCGTCTGATGCACTTCCCGTTGCGCTAAAAGCTTTAGCCGCATAGATATCGACATTCGGGGCGACACCAGTCTTGGCGCCCGCAATAGTCCCTGCTGTGTGCGTTCCATGACCATTGTCGTCATAGGGAGAGATGATTCCATTGACGAAATCTTTGAAAACGACCAAGTTCTTCTTTCTAAATTCTGGATGCCGACTCTGAATGCCTGTATCCAGGATCCCGACGCGTACTCCCTTGCCGTTCGCTTCGGGGAATTCCTCGCGAAGTTTGGGAATGGACAGGCGTTTAAGTGCCCAATCGGGATCGACGGGAACTGCAGCAAAGCGCAGTTCAGGAGAGATATACTTGCGGGTTTTATTCACTGAAATCCTATCGACAAAATCCAACCCCTGAATCAGTGGCAGATCTTCAGGCTTCAGTTTGATCTCCATTCCGGAGACCAACCAAAGGTCTTGGTATTTCATTTGATCTTTGCTCGTGCCGAGAGCCAGTAGCAGTTTTTCAATCCGGTTGCTATTGCTTTGTTTGCGATTTTCCATCTGCTGTTTGTGGGCGACCTTGCCTGGCAAGGATGCGACGTCATTCTTGAAGAGGATGATATAGGACTCTGCATGGAGTGCTGCAGCCCATCCCCAAATAATCAGAAACATCAAGCATCGTTTCATCATGGTTTGACTTCCTTTTGCTTAACGCATGGCTGGAGTAGTGGACTCCAGGTTCTGGATGATTACTTTTTTGCCACTAGCTTTGACGGTGTCCAAGGTGTTCAAACCCAGATTGGTTTTGAAGGCTGTGCCATCTACAAGAACGAGTTCCACTTCGCCTTGATAGCCTTTGGGAAATTTTTCGTTGATGAAACTGCGCATTTTTCGCTTCTGCTCGGCAGAAAGACTAAGGATGATACCTGTCTGGGAAAGGGTTGTGGAAAGTTTGATGGGGTCCGAGCTAAAATCTAACTCCTCGCTTTTCAGACGAACTTTGCCAATGCTATACAGCAACTTGCCGTTGGAAAATTCGCCTGCCTTGAGCAGATTCCAACGCATTTTGGCAGTTTCAAGCATGCCAGCGGTGAAGGCTCTTGGGCGTGTAAACAGGCCTTCCTCGCTCAGGTTTCTATCGTCGACTTCATCCATGGAAACATCGTAGTCGACCAGGACCATGACTTCGCTGTCGGGTGGAAGGATGATAGTTCCTTCCTTAGGAATCGAAATCATCTGAATCTTGGCGCCTTTGTACGGAAACTTGTGACGATAATTGGTGCCGTCGGCGTTAGTTCGAACATTGGAAGTGTAGGTCAGGGCACCGGGATAGAGTTTGGTGACGATTTGCTCCACTCCGTCGCCGGTTGCAGAGTTGTCATAAGTGACTTCATAAACCCACAGACCGACATCGTCTACAGTCTCCAAATCGATTTTCGCAAATCCATTTGTACGTACTCCGGGTTGTCCCGGATAATTTTGAATGGCGCACGAGCTCAAAAGCAGGCTGGCCGCCATACTACCGAGCAGACCCCATCCACCTGGTCTCAGAATCATAGCCTTCTCCTTCAGTTATTTGCATCATAATAGCCGATGTCAGGATTACTATCCTGCAATTTTGTTCGATAGAATGGAAAAATATGCGCCATTGACGAAGTTTTACTGCGACTGATGGGCATGCCTTAGAAGCGAGCGGCATAAATTTCTTTTGTGCTGAAGCTGCGAAACCGCTAGATTCTGCAGGTCTATCCTGAACAGCACCACGCACAAGCCGCAAACCATTGCTGTATCAGGATTTCATTGTCAATCTTACCAGCTGGGCAGGCCGATCATGCAGCACGCAGTTTCACATCGTCAGTTGACCTTAAGGGCCACGATTGCCGGGATGCTTCTCGGCGGCTTCATGAGTCTTTCCAATCTCTACGTGTCGCTCAAAACAGGTTGGAGCTTAGGAGTCTCGATTACCGCCGGAATTCTCGCTTTCGCTCTTTTCAGCCTGCTCTTGAAATTGCGCATCGTCCGAACGTCTTTCGGTATGCTCGAAAACAATGCAATGCAGTCGGTGGCGAGTGCCGCTGGTTATATGACGGGAGGCGGGACCGTGGCCGCGATTCCGGCTCTCATGATGATCACGGGACAATCCATGGGCGCATGGCCGATGTTTTTTTGGATTTCAACGATTGCCATGCTCGGTGTCGTGATGGCTATTCCAATGAAACAGCAGATGATTAATATTGAACAGCTGCGCTTTCCCACCGGAGTTGCAGCGGCTGCAACGCTACGTGCTTTGCATGAAGAGGGAGATGGTGAAAGTCAAGGCCAAGCTCGGCTACTCACCTGGGCTGGTGTTATCGGAGCTGTCGTAGGATTCTTTCGCGATGCGCATGCGAAGTGGATTCCTTTCAATTTGCCCGAAAAAATACCCTTTCCGGGATTGACCCTTTCAGGACGTCCGCTCTTGGACTACACCCTGGCTTTTGAGGGCAGCCTCATCATGGTTGGAGCTGGGGCTATCATGGGATTTCGGGCCGCATGGAGCATGATGCTCGGAGCCGTCATCAACTACGGAGTGTTTGCTCCTTGGCTCTATGAACAGGGTATCATCGATCCAAAGTTGGGCTATAGAACAATCGTCGGTTGGAGTGTGTGGTTCGGCTCAGCGATGATTTTGACCAGCGGACTGCTGGCCTTCGCATTCCAGTGGAAAACTGTTTTGCGTGCGGTGAAGAGTGTGGGTGCTGCTTTTGGTGTCAACACGAGCGGCGGAGTGGGCCTGGCAGAAGTGCCAATGTCTTGGTTTTTCATTGGACTGGCCATCTTCTCGCCTATGGTGATTTTTCTGGAGTGGTATCTGTTCGGAATAAAGATTTGGATGGGCTGTTTGTCCGTGCTCCTCAGTTTCTTTATTGCTATCGTCGCCTGCCGCGCGACAGGTGAAACCGATACCACACCGACCGGAGCCTTGGGCAAAATCACACAGATAACTTTCGGCGTCCTGGATGCTGGCAATGTTACGACCAACCTCATGACGGCCAATGTCACCGCTGGTGTGGGAATTCATTCCGCCGATTTACTCACCGATTTGAAAAGTGGCTACCTGCTGAAAGCTGATCCCAGACAGCAATTTTGGGCGCAATTTCTGGGTGTCTTGGCTGGCTCCTTATTTGTGGTGCCGGCTTACCATCTGCTCATTCCTACAGCCGATCTTTTGGGGACTGACAAGTGGCCAGCGCCTGGGGCACAGACATGGAAAGGAGTGGCGGAGCTTCTATCGAAGGGGTTCCATACCCTGCACTGGACGGCGCAGCTGGCCCTATTGGTGGGTGGCCTGCTTGGAATTGCCTTGGTCCTGCTCGAAACCTATTTGCCCCGGTTTAAAAAATATATTCCATCCCCGACGGGTCTGGGCCTAGCTTTTACGATGCCCGGCTACAATTCGATCGCGATGTTTATCGGCGCATTGATTGCCTTTTGGTTGGAAAAGAAGAATCCGAAATTGGCAGAAAAGACTGTTGTTCCGGTCAGTTCAGGGTTTATTGCTGGCGAGAGTTTGATGGGCATCTTGGTCGCTGTTTTGGTCGTCCTCGGTGTGCTCGCGTCCTAACCATGAGAATTTTGAATCACGCTTGCGCTGGGGTTTTTTCCCCGCGCTTTCGTGATATTCTCGAGCTCTTCGTCTACCCAACGAGGCATGGACAATCAGAAAAAACAGGTGTAAGGATCAAAGTTTGACCGAACGCCTTCCAGTCTTTTTGCCAGGGAGCCCACCATGGAAAATCGCCTTTCTGACTCAGTTGTCGCCGATAGTCTTGATGCCGGGCACCAGAATTTGGCTTGGGAACCAGGACCTCCATCGGGATTTTTAGCAGGTATCGATATTGATGCTCTACTGGCCAATCCTGATGCAGAAGAAATCGTGCCTCATTTGCCAGCACAAGCGCTTTACTATGCACTGAAGCAAAAAGGTATCGAAGACGCGCTCGATCTACTGCCCATGCTCAGCCAGGACCAAGTTGAACGCATGCTGGACTATGATGCCTGGCATCGGGATGAACTGGTTCCAAAAAAGTTTTTTAAATTCCTGAAAGCTTTTGCCGAAGTGAGTCGTGAGCAGCTGTTCTTGCGATTTTCGGAATTGGATGAAGAGTATCAGCTGGCAGCCTTGCAGGGTTTTTTCCGAATCCATGAAGTGGAAAATGCCTTTGATCTTTCCGAAGATCTGCAGGACAAAGCCTATCGTATGCCTTGTGACAAAGTTTTCTATGAGATCGTGAGTGAGGATGCCGATGAAATCGCTTTCCTCGAAGAGTTGATGGAAGCGGCCAAGGAAAATAATCTAAGGTATGCCTATTCCCTTATCGGGCATTCGGCTTATCTGCCCCCAGGCGAGATGCTAGCTCAGGTGTCGCGCTTCCGCAGGGGGCGGCTCGAAGACGATGGCTTTGTCAATTATGAGGACAGTCTTTCCATATTCGAACCTATCGATCGACAAGCCTTGCTCAAGAAGTGGTCTTCTACAGCACAGTCATTGGACTTGAGTGAGCTCGCCGTGCAAGGAGGCTCAGGCCTGTTTTTGGATGCTGTGCTGAGTGCCGCCGGGGAGCAGGATGTATCGGTTGACGAACTGTTTGCCTTACATCAAGGTTTTCTCTATTTGGCCAACGCCCTCTGTTCGGCCACTCACGTTGAGCCGGATGATATCCCTGGACTCAATCGTCTATTGGAGCAAGGTAAAGCCATTCTGAGCCTTGGTCTTGAGTATATCGCTCAGGGGCAGCTGGAGCTTGGTATTGCGGCCTTGCGGGGTGAAAGCTCTCGGACTCTGTTCCGAGTGGGTCTCAGTCTGGTTGATCGTCTCCGCGCCGAAGTATTGAAAAGTCTCGAGCTTATGCATTGGCCTCGAGTGGAACGTTTGCAACGCTATTATATCGCGAGACAATGGGGTCAAATTCTGCTCGAACTCGATCGTCATTGGATTCAAAACGTCGGATTGCAGGCCGGAGAAATACTCAAGGGTCTGTTCAATCGTTTCCCAATGGTTCCTATGCGGACCATGCAGGATCAAAATCGAATCATCTTTGCTCCAATTATTAACCTCGCTGCTTTGGTAGAACTGGAAAGAAATCTGCAAACCATTCTTGGGACTTTCCTCATCGCATCGAGGACTGGACTGAACTTGCAGCAACCGATTGATGTGATTTTGCGAGAAGCAGCGATGGAAAGCATAAGGCGCTCCCAGGATGGCGATGGCGGTGGTATTCCCCAATTGCTCCAGCGTTGGCGTGCTCAATTGCAGGCGACGGCTTCCGCTTGGTGGGTCGGTGATAAATCCAATCAGGATGAAATCATGGACGCATCGATTGATATGATTCACGAAGATCTGCATGGTCTCATCGTGTTGCCGGGCGTCAGACGATCCCATTCCACTGATTATGAAAGTGAGGTACCCCAGTCATGACCCAGGAAAACCAATCAGAATTTCTGAATCAGGACGAATGCAAAGCATTGGCTCAGGCTATGGAATCAAAGTATGCCATGGCCTTACGCGGTCGTAGTTTTCAGCTCAATGCCGATATCAAAGGCCGAGGCGTCTTTGTTAAAGTGGTTCTGAGCAATCAGGACAAGAGTTTTTACTATCCAGTCGAAGCACGGGTTTTGTATGAAAAAGAAGAGATGCAGGCTGGTGAAGCAGCTCTCTTTCTAATCGATTATATCGATGCTTACTTCGAAGAGTACCTGGTCCATGAAAACGAGTCTTTGTACCTTCCCATCGATTGGGCTGATTTTCAATACGAAGCCATCGACTTCCAAATGCGCGGTCAAATTCAAAATCTGAAGCTTGAAGAGCTGGCTGAACAGTTGCTTAAAGATGCGGATACTCCGAGCTTGCACTGAATTCGTCAGTTACTTCTGAATGATTCGCACATGAAAAGCAAAAGGGGAAATGGATATTTCCCCTGAGCGCTTTTTTTGTACTGCTATTAAAAGCCTGTGGCTGTTCTCGAAGTGTTGATGATCTTGTCGCCATCGTGCAGCGAGACCATGTTTCGACCTTGGTGCTTGGAATCATAGAGAGCGGCATCAGCTCGAGCCATGGCTTCCGAGTAGCTTTCACTGCCAATGCGTATGGTAGCAACTCCACAGCTTAGAGTGACCGGAATATGCTGTTCTTCAAAGATCATGATTTCATCTTGAACGGCCTGACGAAGTTTGTTGGCCGCAATACCTGCGTTTTCAAAGGACGCAGCAGGCAGAATCACCAGGAATTCCTCGCCACCATAGCGGCAGCAAACATCGGTTTTCCTGAAAGTCTGTTTCATAATGCGTGACACATTCTTCAAGACATAGTCACCCGCTTGGTGGCCGTACTTGTCATTGACTTTCTTAAAGAAGTCGATGTCGCACATGACCACTGAGACAGGATATCTGTCTACTTCTGGCAAGGCTTCCATTCGAGTGACCTGACCTGTCAGATACTCTTCGAAGTAAGCTCTGGTGAAAAGCGTGGTCAAAGGATCTGTGATCGACTGAATCGCTTTATCTTTGTATTGATCTTGAAGATTCGTTTCGGCTGTCACATCGCGGAGCAGCAAAAAGAATCCCAGCTTCTGTCCAGTCGTCTGGCTGACGAAGGGATAGATGCCCAGGATCAGGTTCAAGTTATCGCTTTTACCAGCCAGATGGCCGCGCACTTCATCAATTCGAATAGGCGAATCGTATTCAAGGAGTTCCTTGTAACCAATAGCCTTACCATCCAGAGAAAAGTTGATGATGGAGTCAAGGCTCTCTGCCTTGAGGAGCTGGCGTAGTTTTTGCCCCGTAACTTGGGCGAGCATCTGGTTTGCTTTGACGACTCGACCTTGGGCGTCGATCACCACGTAAGCGTCGAGTAACACCTTCACGAAGTGCTCGAAGCGCGCAAACTCCGTTTGAATGCTTTCCAGGTTGTCGAGACTTTTTACCGCTTCTGACATGCCCGCACCTTTTTAGGACCACCGACTCACGCCGTTAAACCACTCTTACTTTCCTGGACTCCTCTAGGCTGCCAGGAAAGCGAAATACTCTTCTTCCATCTCTTCCAGTTCCATGTCGGATCCACACGAGCTACACTTGATTGGATCTAAACCTGAACCTGGATCTTCCGGCAGATTCTTGCCTGCCTCAAACAGAATGTCTTCTTCATGACCACATTCGTCACAAACGTAACAACCATAAACTGAGCGTATCTCGGCATTGCCCTTGAAACTAGGTATCATGTTGATCTGCATGACGATTTCACCAGTGCACTCTTCGAAGATTATGCTCCGCTGATCCTTCTGCAGGTCCCTCATGAAATTGATCCAGCTTCGAACTCCGCAGCTGTTGACCGAATCTACGTTCTTGAAATTAAAGACAACTTGCTTGCTTAGCTTGGGCAGCAATTGGCTCAGATGAACCTCTGCCTCGGCGTCTATCGGCCCGGCATAGTTCACGTGGTCCCATCCATCCTTCTGGACGATTTGTATGCTAATCCCCATGAAATCCCTCTCAGTATCCCATCGCTGGCACAACACTAGTCCCAGGATCGGATGGAAAATCGAATCCTTGAGGCGAAAAACAAAAGACCGCCCAAGGCGGTCTTAAAAATTCTTCTAACTAATTGAAATTATTTGTTTTCGCGAAGGTAGGGCGAAGACTCGAGATAAAGCTTGAGGCGAGCTTTGATTTTTTCTGCTTCATCTTCGGTCACCAGATTCTTACTAAGAGATGCATTCAACTGCTTGAAAAAGCTTTCCCAAAGTAATGGCATCTCGTAGTTACGGCTGGTCAGAAGCTCCTCGATGGGATCACCGGTCGTGGTCTTGGTGATTTCCCAGCGTCCGTCGCTTTTCATAATGATTTCGGCTTCGTTAATCGCACCAAACAAGTTATGTTCGTTGGCCAAACTCTCCTGATAGGCTCCGACCAGGAAGAAGCCCAGATAGTAGGGCTTCGCCGAAGGCGAGTGGAGGTCGAGCACATTGCGCATATCGCGGCGATCAATAAACTTCTCTAAGCAGCCATCAGAGTCGCAGGTGATGTCGACAATGGTCGCCTTATGAGTTGGCTTTTTCTCATGGTGCGACAAAGGAATCACAGGGAACAGCTGATCGATCGACCAGGAATCCGGGATGGATTGGAAGATCGAGAAGTTCGCCAGGAATTTGCTGACCATGCGTTGCTGCAGGTTTTCGAATTCTTCGGGCTGATGTTTCTCGTAGGATGAGAAGAACAGGGCCCGGCGGCAGATCCGATAGAACAGCTGCTCGGCATTGGCCCGGTCCTGTAGGGACACGTAGCCCAGGTTGAAGAGGGTAAACATCTCTTCATAGTATTCGATGGCATCATGGTAATACTCAACGAAGTTCTTTCGGTTGATATTGTCCAGGATGTATTTCAGTTCAGATAGGCCCTTGTGCGATCCGGTGCTTTTGTTCTCGCCCGGAAAGAAATCATACTCTCCAGCCGCTGAAAAGCTTTCAGTGCTCTGCACTTCTCGAATGTCGGTGATGACGATCGAGTGATAAGCCGCGACCACGCGACCGCTTTCGGTCACGATCTGGGGACAGGGCACTTCTTCGTTTTTACAGACTTCACCAATTTCATAGATGACGTCGTTGGCCATTTCCTGCAAGGAATAGTTAGCGCTCGATGCAAACGAGGTTTTGCTGCCGTCATAGTCGACGCCAGCGCCGCCGCCAATATTCAAGCAGACTGGCTTAAAGTTCATCTTGTGAACTTTAGCATAGACCCGCGAGGCTTCCTTGATCGCATTCTTGATGCGTTTGATCTCGGTCACCTGGGATCCAATGTGAAAATGCAGCATATAGAGACGATCGCGGAGATTCGCTTCGTCCAGCATTTTCAGACACTGCAGCACTTCAATCGTGGTCAAACCAAATTTCGAGGATTCGCCCGAAGATTTGGCCCATTTGCCCGAGCCGCGGCTGTAAAGCTTCACGCGGATACCAATATAAGGGCAGTGAGTCGGGTCCACTTTTGCCTGATCCAGGATCATCTGCAGTTCATCAGGGCCTTCAACGACCAAAACAGCGTTTTTGCCCATGGCGTTGGCAACGAAGCCAAGGTCGATGAATTCTCTATCCTTGAAGCCGTTACAGACGAACAAAGCGTCTGGGCTCAAGTCATAACCAAGGGCGGCAATAAATTCAGGCTTGGAACCGACTTCCAATCCGTAGTTATACTTAAGGCCACACTGCACGATACTATCAATGAATTCCCGACGCTGGTTCACCTTGAAAGGGAACACTCCGCGGTGGCTTCCTTGGTAGTTATACTCCCACATCGCTTCTTTAAAAGCGGTGTGCAAACGGGCGATCTGGTTGTCGATAATCTGCGGAAAACGCATGATCATGGGCGGATGAATCCCAAGGGACTTGGCCTTGCTGATCGCTTCCGGCAGATCGATAAACAGGTGTTCTTCGCCTGTCGGATGGCAGACAACATTGCCATTATCAGCGATGCTAAAATAGCCGGCGCCCCAGCCGTCAATGCCGTAGAGTTCGCGAGCTTCCTGTATCTGCTGGATATTCATAAGCTTTTCCCCGCCAAAAGAGACCTAAAGTAGCGATACTTTAGTGAATCGCTAGCAAATTGCAAGCCCAAATACCCCCCCAGGGAAAAATGATCGAAGCCTTGAGCTGCCTTTAGATCGTCGCCTTGTCAAGGTCCCGTGAAGCAACTAAGCTCTGGCTCGTAAGTAGGGAGGAACACACAGAATGAGTCTGCGACTGACAAGCGGATTTTGCCAAGGCATGCAGCTGGAGAACCCAAGCACGGTCACCAGACCGACAGCCAGCCGAGTCCGAAGTGCGATTTGGAATTCACTGCAGGAGCGTTTACCGGGAGCTAGGGTCCTTGATGTATGTGCTGGATCAGGAGCCGTTGGGATCGAAGCCTTAAGTCGAGGAGCGCAATCAGCGACCTTCATCGAACAGGATAAAGCGGCCTTGAAAGCTCTGCAGCGCAATTTGGACGAAGTGCAAAGACGAGCCAAGAATCAAGCCCTGACGGTCCACATTCAAGTGCTGGGCCTGCCGGCTCAAAAGTCTCTGAGTCGATGTCCAGCCCTAGCTTTTGATATTATCTGGATCGATCCGCCCTTTGCCGACATCAAGGTGCTATTACCCAAGCTCAGCAGTGCGCTCATCAAACTCGTCGCAGCGGGTGGGATTTTGCTGGTAGAAAGTGATAGTCACGATCTAGAACTCATTGCCGGACTGCTGGATCCTGGTGGGCAAGGATTGTGGGATCTCGTGAAGCAAAAAAGCTATGGTAAAATTGGGGTGAGCTTTTTTGAAGTCCACTCTCAGCCTTGATTCTATGCACAAGAGACCTTGTATCGAGAGAGGAGTCGCTCGTGAATAACCAACGTCGCATCGCCATCTTCCCAGGAAGTTTTGATCCTTTCACGATTGGTCATCAGCAAATTGTCGAGCAATCGCTCGAGATTTTTGACGAAGTTATTATCGCGATCGGACAAAGCGCAAGTAAAGTGCCGCTGCTCGAGACCAGACTCCGTCTGGAGGCTTTACTTGAAACCTTTGCTGGGATCGACAAGGTCAAGGCCGAAGTATTCTCGGGGCTTGTCGTCGACTTTGCTCGACAAAAGGGCGCCAAGTACCTGATTCGAGGCTTGCGTAACGAAACCGATCTAGCCTTCGAACTGCCCATGGCCCATACCAATCGCTGCCTTGCGCCCGATATTCAGACCGTATTTTTACCGACTTCCCCGGAAAGAGCCTTTATATCCTCAACTTTGGTGCGCGAAATCGCCAAACATCAGGGCCAATTCGCAGCCTTCGTGCCGGAACCATTTGCGCGTCGCATGAAAGCAAGAATCAGCTAACATGAGTTTCAGGTTCTAAACCTGCAATGCTTGACCTGGATAATAAAATCGTTTCTAATGGGAGAAGGTCCAATTCGCCAAGCTATGCAAAAGTGCTAAAGTCTGCTTGTCTTTAGCCCCGGGCAATTGGTTGTCCTCGGAACGCTTGAGCTGGCGCCAAACCTGGCAACGGGAGTGTAGATGAAGAAGGTTGAAGCCAATCGTTACCCTCACTCTGCAACCTTGTTCAGGTTTTGCAAAGAGGCTCTCGAAATTCGCTACGATGGCAACGTCAAGGTCATCGATCAGGATGTGGGAGCTATCTTAGGCTACGATCCAGCCGATTGCAGTCACTGGAAAAAAGGTAAGAAGAATATTCGCTCGCTCAGCACGCTGCGGAGTATTGCGGATCATCTGAATGTCGACGAATCACTCCTGATTGATATTACATCAGGGAAGGTATCCCTAGACGAAGCAGTGTTTGAATTCCGTGGTTACGGACAGTTCACGCTCAGCGGCAAGTCTTTAGAGATTTTGAAGAAAGAGTACTTCAAAAATCCTGGCAAATGGCAGGGTTCGGACCAGACCTCGGCTTTTGAAGAGGTCTTTGATATCCAAAGACATGCGGTGGTACACCTCGCTGAAGAGATCATTCAGAAGGGTGGATTTACCGAGGCTCCCATCTATATTCCAGAAATTCTCCGCGTGTTTCCTGCGATCCAATTGGTGACTCGCGTTGAACAAGAAGAGCCTTACATCATTCGTCACGAAGGTGAAGGACGCGAGCTGAAAACGATCATCATCAGCCGCGAATCAGAAACCAGACCTTATATTCGTTTTATTGCGGCGAAAACCCTGTTCAAGCATCTGGTGGCAAGTCAATTCGGATCGACAGGCGTATTCGCGGGCTGTCCTGCTGAAGTGCTGGATATTCAGTCCAATATCTTCGCTGGAGCCCTCCTGATTCCTGGTGAAATGTTGCGCCGGGAAGTGGAGCGGATGGATACCTCATTCGATCTACTCCATCAGCTCGCCGACATGTTTTGGGTCTCCCGATCCCTCTTGAACCAGAGACTGCGGGATTTCCTCGAATTCCATAACTGATTCATGGCAACGTGAAACTTCAGGCCTGCTTCCTTGCGAAGCGGGCTTTGTTGTTTTTGCCCATGGTGTCAACAATCTCTGGTTTATCCGATAGCTTGCCTCCCAATGCTTTTGCCGCTGCTGAGCAGATTGCCTCAATGATTAAAGTAAATCCGTCTTAAGCCGAATGATAAGGTGAAGGCAGAAAGTCGATTTTTTACCCTTCAAGGCGGGAAGATGAGCCAGCTTTTCAGACTAAAAAATGGGACCGTGCTGCTGTCAACAGAGGCACCAGGCGGTATTTATAATTCCAGCCAACTCAAGAAAATCGCAGAGTTGTGTTCGAAAGAGCTGGCTATTGTCAAAGCCACGGAAGACCAAAGACTGGCTCTTTTCGTAAAAGAGAGCGAAGTCGAACAGGTAGCGGCTCAGCTGCGCACAATGGGTCTTGGCTTTCGCCATTATCAGGATAGTCTGCACCAGCCGGTGTCATGTTTGGGTGAACTCTGCGAAGAGCACGAACAGCCTGCTATGGCCACGGCCATGGATATTACTAAAGAAATTGCTACAATTCAGCTGAATGCACCACTGAAGATAGGGATTAACGGTTGCGCGCGATGCTGCACTCCGTGCCATACCCTTGATATCGCCATTGTCGGAGACTCTTCAGGCTATCGCCTCAGTTTGGGTGGGAAGACCCAGCAGATGCCTGAATTTGCGTCTTATTTTGCCGAGGCGATCCCGCCCAAAGAATTACCAAAACGAATCAAAGCCGTCATCGAAGTCTTTCAGTCTTTGGCTGAAGAGGGTGAAACGCTACACGATGTCATTGAGCGCTGTGGTGTTGCCGACTTTGTACAAGCCCTCGCACCCTATAGCCAGGATGCAGCTCCACGCGTAGATCCCTTCGCGGGCGACGCGGAATCCTCAGCTGCTGTGACTCTGGATCATGCTGAAGAAGACTTTGATCTTGAATCGAGTGAAATACCTGAGTCCATTGCGGGCGATGACGAGTTAGATCTTGAAGCGGGTCTGTCGGAAGATGCTGTTGACGAAGTCGCTTTGGACGATGACTTGACTTTAAGTGAATTGGACGAAGATCCCATCACGCTTGATGGTGACAATAATTCAGGACATTTGGACGAAATCCCGATTGATCAGGGAAATCATGGTTCCTTGGAAGATGATCTGGCCATGGATGATCTCGAAGGCGATATGGCTATCGAAGCCAAGGCGATCGATGAACCTTTAGCCGAAGATCTGGTGAGCGAAGCTCCAGAGGACGATTTGGATTTAGAATCTCTCGAAGTCGATGATGAAAGTGTAGCGGCAACCGTCACAGCAGAAGAAGACTTGATGCTGAATGATGAGGCCCCTTTGGATCAGAATCTAGAAATGGATGAATCGGAAGATCTTGCTCTGGATAACGAGAGTCTTGGTTTGGACGATCTGGAGGTTCTGGAACTGAGCCCCCAAACCGAAGACGAACTGGATTTGAGCGCCGAAGAGCCCGAACTCATGGAGTTCGAAGAGTCTTCCGTGGAAACTTCTGAGGGCGATGATCTTCTGTTAGAAAGTGAAGATGAGAATGTAACGACAGAAAACTCAGATGACGAACTGAGTCTGGATGCTGCAGATGACGATCTTCAGTTGGATCTCCATGCTGATATTCCAGAAGATGACCTGGAATTAGACGATTCTGATCTGGATGTTCCTGAGATGGATCTCAGATCCGATAGTGAAGTTGATGAAGTCGAATCCTTCAATGAAGGCAGTGAGCTTGAACTGGACGAAAGTGACAGTTTGGAAGACGAGCTGCCGAGCGACCTGGACGAAAGCGCCTTAACCCAAGCGGAGCCTATGCTTGATGAGGACCTCGAGGGCATTCCTGAGCTGGACGAAGATCTTGCTCTGGATGAGTTGCCAGCTCCGACCTCACCCAAGGCAAAGCCCGCCGCCGATCTGAATGCAGACTTTGACGACGACTTGCCATCGGACGTACCTGATCTATCGGATGAGGAAGAAAGCCAATTTGAACGCAAATTGCACGAATCAATCGATGAAGAAAGTCGAATGATTGCCAAGCAAGACAAGGATCCCAATAAAGGGGACCGCCAAGCGGCCTTGAACCTGCTAGAGCAACCTGAGGACTTGGGCGATGAGGATGTTGAAACAATTTCGGAAGCTTCCGTCGACGACGAGTTGGAGCCGATCAGCGAAGATCTGGAAGAGTTTAGCGAGCCAGAGCCTCAGGAATTGTCACAAATCAAGTCGCGCCAAGTGGGCCAAAAGATTCGAAGCGAAGCCCGCAGCCAAGAATTCAAGTTCAGTGGCATACGCTTCGAAGGCGAGCACATGCGAGTCACCTTTGTATCGGGTGCCTATGTAGATTTTGATCTGAGTGCCCTGGGCATGGGTGAAGAACGGAATTTTACCCTGGGTGAGCAAAGCGTCTCCGTCACCAGCACCAGTGAGGGCTATATACTCGAAGTTGACGGTATGCGTCTCTTCCATCCCAAATCATCCTTGCCAGTCGCTTCGTAAAGAGCCCTCTGCCTTTGAATCAATGGGTCAGGCCGCTTTTCCATTCTTGCCAACTGCCCCATCCAGTCCTATGGTGACTGACGTTGATCTTGAGTCTCATAGTATCAAGAGTGCGGACGTTTGAGGTAAAAATGACGCTAGGACAGTTGCGAAAAGGGCAAAGAGCTCGCATCACTCAGACACCAGACCCCAAGGGTCTAGGCGAGCGACTCATCGAATTCGGATTTGTCGTTGATGCGCGGCTGGAAGTTCTCGCTGAAGCGCCTTTTGGCGCGGATCCTATTCTGGTGAGAATCCATGGAACGCGCGTCGCCATAAGGCGGGACGACGCCAACAGGATTCAAGTTTCAATGATCGAACCATAAACGAGTCGCACATATGACGTCGCTTCCTCAGATAGCAAAGCTGGCACTCGTCGGCAGCCCCAATTGTGGCAAAACAGCGCTTTTTAATGCTCTGACTGGTCTCAACCATAAGGTGGCCAATTATCCAGGCGTGACCGTCGACTGGGCCGAGGGGGTGAGCCGTAAGACCTATGGCGCAGCTTGGAATATTTTTGACCTCCCAGGAACATACAGTCTCAATCCGCAGAGTGAAGACGAACGTTTGACCCGAGAAGTGATCTGTCGCGAAGGGGCCAGACCTGTCGAAGCCGATCTGTTACTCTGTGTGGCCGATGCCTGCAATTTGAATTTGCATCTGCGTTTGGTTTTAGAGGTGATCGAACTGGGGCAGCCCATGGTATTGGCCATCAGCATGATCGACCAAGCTGAAAAAAATGGATCGGTTCCAGATCTGAACATGCTTGAAAAGGAATTGGGTGTTCCTGTTCGAGCCATTAGCTCCATCAAAGATCGCGGTCTTGGGGAGCTCATGGACACTGTTCATGCTACTTGGCGAAATAAACGCAAACCTATTCCCCTCGCTATACCTCGCGATACTGTCGGGCGCATCCACTTTGTTGAAAAACTGGTCGCTCGAGCCATGCCCAATTCGAATTTTGAAGCGGAAACCATGACCGATCGCATCGATCGCTGGATTCTCCATCCATTGTTTGGTCCTTTAGCTTTGGCTTTGATATTCATGCTGGTTTTTCAAGCGATTTTCTCCTGGGCGAGCATTCCTCAGGATTTGATCGAAACGGGCATGGGACTTCTTGGCAAATCGGTAGGTGAGCTCCTGCCTGATGGATTGCTGAAAAGTCTGATTGTCGATGGTATCATCAGCGGCGTTGGCAACGTTGTGGTCTTTATTCCCCAGATTTTGATTCTATTCTTCTTTCTCTTGGCGATGGAAGATTCTGGATACATGGCTAGGGCCGCATTTCTCCTGGATCGAGTGATGCGACGCGTGGGATTGAATGGTCGATCCGTTTTGCCATTGGTTTCAGGGTTTGCCTGCGCGATACCCAGTATTATGTCGACCCGGATCATGGGCCATCGTCGAGAGCGATGGGTCACCATTCTGATCACGCCACTGATGACCTGCTCCGCTCGCTTGCCGGTCTATACTCTGCTCATTGGGGCCTTCATTCCTCATCATATGGTTTTTGGCTTTTTGAACCTGCCGGGATTGGTGCTCTTTCTGCTCTACGTGGGCGGTATCGCTTCTGCACTTGGAGTGGCTTGGATCATTAAGCGGTTTGGTTGGGTTGGTGGGGAAAGTAGCTTTATCATGGAACTGCCGGCCTATCGCTGGCCTTCGAGTTTGAACCTACTGCGAGGCCTTTACGATCGAGGCCAAGCATTTTTGACGAGAGCTGGGACATTTATTCTGGCCGTGATGATCGTACTGTGGTTTCTGTCATCCTTTCCGTTTCCGCCAGAGGGTCACGAGTTGCCGAGTATTCACTACTCGTTTGCAGGACAGCTCGGGCGCTGGTTGGAACCAATATTTCTGCCCTTGGGTTGGAATTGGAAGATTGTAGTTGCTCTTATTCCGGGCTTTGCCGCCCGTGAAGTGTTGGTCAGTGCCTTGGGAATGGTCTATGCGATTGACAGTTCTATGGCAGACGACAAACAAATTGCAGCCTTAAGTTCAGCTTTGCCCAATGATCTCACCCTCTCGGCGGCTATTGCCTTGCTGGTCTGGTATATCTTTGCGCCTCAGTGTTTTGCGACGTTTGCGGTGATGCAAAAGGAAACTCGCTCCTGGCGTATGACAGTGGGAGCCTTCATGTATCTTCTTGTGCTGGCCTATGTATCGGCTTGGGTGGCTCACGGAGTGGCTCAAGCCTTACTTTGAAAGGGGAATCATGCACTGGTGGGACTATTTGGTCATTCTTCCGTTGCTCGGTGCTGCTTGGTATTTTTGGAAGCAAACGCGGAAGAAAAAAGCAGCCTGCGGTGGCTGCTCTTCCTGTCCTGTTCAATCTTGTAAAAATGATGCTAAACGGAAGAATTGAGCAGGAACTTCAAGGTTCCGGAACATTCTTCCAGGATCAACTTTCCTTGCCAGGAACTTCTTGAAAGATAAGGGATCATGTCGGCCAACTCTGTTTTTTCTCATGATGCTGCCAGCAAATCGTCGGCTTTTAACGTGATTTGGGATCAATCAAATCAACGATCTTAAAAAGAATAGATATGAGATTTGCCAAGGGAAAAGCTGCTAACGATATGACTATAATATGGGCTGTTGAAAACCATTCCACCCTATCAGGTCTCAAAGCATAGGACTCTGATGATATAAAAATAATGAGCCATAAAGCTGATATAGCTAAAAATTTTCCAATACTATATTTTACCTTTTGAATACTATCTTCTGATGTCTTCATTTCTTTCGGCCTCACATTTCATGATCGCAATTGTATATTTTTTCGCATTTAATCGGCGGCTGTTTTACAGCAGAATCCCATTTCCCGTTCTTCGCATAGTTTGCAACTTCTGGCAACGTTTTGCCATCCCATACGACTGACATTCCTTGGCGAAATTCCTGCGGTGTAGGCGCTCTTTGATTCGAGTTTTGAAAGGCATCCACCACTGCGAGGGCACTTAGATACGCAAGAGCACCAACAGCATTTTCACCTCGAGTCGATTCAGTATGCAAGGGGAGGTCGTATTCTCCAATTGTAACCACTCCCTTTGGTTGATAGTCGCCTCCACCGAATCGATTGAGCAAATCGTCTGCTTCCCTTTGCCACCCTGGATTTTCCATTGTCAGAGGATCTGAATTTCCAATTTGGAGTGCATGGCTGTTGTTAGGATTGTTATTATATATTTCGTTGAGGACGGCCTTCATTGCATCTTTGTCAACTTCACATTGTGCGAGTTTGTCCTTTGTCTTGTCCAGATCTCTTGCTCCTCGCTGACGCATGTATTCGATTACAATGTCAACAGATTTTGATACTACGACACCTCCGAATGCCATGAGACTGGCCATTGCTGTTGCACATGCCTGAGCATTGGCCGAACACCAAGCTCCTGCAGCTGCTAGTGCAGCAGGATTTTGCGGAGTATAAGCAATTTTGCGTACTTCACTCATCCTAATATTATTCGCAGAAAAGAGCAGAAGGGCTAGGCCTTTTGCAGGTTTGTTTTCACCAGCTATAGTTTTTCCTAGATGCATTCCTACCACATTTCCATGTTGTAATATGGGAGAACCAGAATCCCCCCCTTCTGTTTGAAAGTCATAGAACAGGAGTGCTTTTGACTTGTCAGCGTCAAACATATAGCTCTGATCAAAGTGCCATCTTCGATCAGGTTTATCTACAGCAATTTGAATTTCGCCAGAATCCAAATCTTTTATTTTGTAGTATTTTTTAAAAGATTGCTTCGTACTTATTGTTGCAAAGTCGGATTCTTTGTTCGAATGAAATGCATCTATTTCAATAAAATTTCCATCATCAAGTACGATGTAGTCGCCACGATCAAGTGATGAGGAAAGACAATGACTTGGAAGGTAAGCAGTATGAGCACCGACAGGTACTATATTGCAGATGTGGCTCTGAGTGATTGACAGCAGTGTCGCGGCTTGTAACTGGTTGAATGAGAAACAGGAAAGTAAAGTTATCGGAACAATCTTTTTCTTCATTGGATATACCTCTTATTTCATTGCTTCAATGTATTTTCCAAGGCCTACTGAACGATATAAGATTTGGGACCAAATGAAGGGTGGTGCCGACAATCTATTGTCGTTCAGCAAACCTGAGATAAGCAGGCATAAGCAAGCACCGGACCAAAATCTGGACCTTCCGAAAAAATCACCATTTTATTTTAAGCCGTAATGTTATTGAGTCGAAAAGATTGGAGAAAATAATTTGTAGAGGTAATCTTGCTAGGCATTCGGCTTCGAAATTGGGAAAAGAATTCGCTATAGAGGCGCACTGCGTTCGATGGAAACATGCTTGTTTTCTGGAAGATGGGGAACCATTCGCGTGAAATGGGAATAGTGAAGCGGTTGATGTTTATTCTAAATGGACCGTCATCAAGCGGGCCGGCAGGCTGCTGATAAGATGGGGGACCCCAAGATAATGCAGATTTAAGGGAACCCTTACTTCTTCCGCTTCACATCAATTCCCGATCGAATGATTCATCCAATGCCGTATTTTTTTCGTTTTGCATCAAAAGTTGATCGAGCCATACACAACGCTTAGCAGCATCACCAATAGTCCTGTGACGCTTCAGCACTTCGACGAGCAAAGCCCTTTCATATTCTGCCATATCCATACCAAAGCCTATGTCCTCCCGAAGAGCCTTGTTTGCATCCAATGGAGCGGAAGTAGCAGAGAAAGCCAGATCTCCTATTGCTGATGCCCTCAAGCCCTTTATGATCGGAAAATTTTCAACCGTCAAAGGTAGTTCGTCGAACTCGCTTGTCAAAATCCAGCCTTCGAGGGCCTTGAACAATTGACGGATATTTCTAGGCTAAGGATAGGTTTTGAGTGTTGAAACCAGCTCGTCTAAGACGGAATCGGGAATATCGATTCCCTTTTTCGATATAAACATAGCGAATAGTCGGGATGGTGTCACTCTACTACTTAGTTGGCACGAAGCAGCGACGATCACTTAGCTTAAGTCTAAATGCTAAGAGTTTTCTTGCTACAGATCCTATACTTGCCAGTCAACTAAACGAAATCCAGTAATGTCAAGCTGAGCGCGCAGGAGGAAATGCGGTAGACCGTTGAATACTAGAGGTATACGACCATGGCTTAGCTCAAACTTGAAATAGTCACGAGTGGATTGCGGGAATGGCGAGCGCGAAAAATCGAATTCTCCTGGCAATTGAACACGATTTGGGTCAATGATGTGTTTCGGCGCTTGTAACTCACCAGTGTACGTCTGTTCATCCAGAACAGGTGGAGGCGTGAAGTAAATCCCAAATGGTGACGTAATTACGGATGCAGTGGGAATTTCGTAGAAAAACCATGAATTTTTACTTACATAACCAGCAGATGTCAGTTCCTTGAAGATTTCTCGCGGATGTATGAATGTAAAGTGTAGAACATCATTCCACAAACAGCCGAGCCTTGGAATGCTCAACTCCAGAAAGTGCTTCCGCCACTCATACTTTTTGGCCGCTAATACATATGCTTCTGGATGTATATCGCGTAGCGAGTTGAGCGGATACAGGGTATTTCCAGACATCATTTCGGGAACTGCATGGTATACATACTGGAATTTTTCGTCGCTTTGCTTGTGCATCTTCTATTCTCCTGTTATCAAAGTAGACCATGTTTTTTGCGTTTAGCATCCAAAGTGGATCTTGGAAGGTTAATAGCTTTCGATAGATTTGCTATGGAATTGTGTCGGTGCATCGCGTTTGATAAAATTGTCCTCTCATATTCAGATGTGAGTGAATCAAAGTCGTGGTCTTCATCCGCGGCAGCATTGAAATCTACTGACCCAGTTGGAACCGAACGTTTTTCGGCCTCCAGCGGATGAAGATCCTTGAAGACCGGAAAGTTGTCTGCTTCGAGCTCAAGAGCATCAAGCTCGCAATAGAGAAGCCATGCTTCAAGGCTTTTAAACAGTTGGCGAATGTTACCTCGCCAGTGGTATTTCTGAAGCTTTGAAACCAAAGAGTTGAAGTTGTAATCACTCAGCACTATATTTTTTCGTGATAGGAAAAGGGCAACCAGTGCAGGCATGTCCTGGGGGCGCTCGCGCAATGGAGGGACTATAAATTCGAGACCCATCATTCGCATCTGGATGTCGACCAGGAAGCGTCCCTCAGTTACTTCTTTGGACAGGTCCTTGGTAGATGCCACGATTAGCTGGAATTGGCTCCTATGAACCTTCGTTTCGCCTAGACGGTTATAAGTGCCATCATTCAGAACCCGGAGGAGCTTCTGCTGGATAGGAATCGAAAGCGTCTGGATCTCGTCGAGAAATAGGATCCCTTTGTCTGCCTCAGTAATGTAGCCAGTCCCTGCCTCGTCAGCTCCTGTGAATGCACCCTTTTTATGCCCGAACAGGATCGACTCGGCGAGGCTTCCGGTAATGGTCGCGCAGTTCACAGCAACGAATGGTATCGGCCCCTCCTCAGCGCATCGGAATCGGTGTATCAATTTTGCAGCTTCTTCTTTTCCTGTTCCAGTCTCCCCGATGATTATACAGGAAGCGTGCTTCTTGGCCGCGAGACGAGCGATTCTCTGCTCCCGATCGCTGAGGACGATGCCATGGGGGTAGAGTTTCGCAAACTTCTCCCAGTGGCCAGAAGGTTTTTTGCTGCGCGTGGCCATCCTGGCATCGGATGCCATACGCCGCCGCTCGTCGGCTAGCTTGAAAGCGATCTCGATTTCGTCTGCCTTGGAAAGAGGCTTTCTGATGAAATGATGAGCACCAGTCGCCAGAGCATCGTTCACGATTTCCGTTCTTGGATCATTGGAAGTCGCGACGATCGTTATGTTAGGCTGGTGTTCAAGAGCTGCAGCGATTACAACGAGTCCATCGGGCTTTTCAAATCCTGCGCGCGATTCGATATGAAGATCTGTCAGGAGGTAGTCAAAAGAATACTGACTAAGGTCGCGAACAGCTTCAGCGACGGTCAAAGCCTGAGAGAAATCGGCTCTAAGAGTCTTCAGGATGGCAGTGATGTTCTTAATTTCAATCTTATCGTCTTCTACTATTAATATCTTTCGATTCTCAAGCACAAAATGTTCCTTAAGAAAGATTGAATTTAAGTTTCAGCCTAGCAAGGATACCGTTCGCGTCGCCCCAGGCTGGTGATACATGAATAAACTCCTGTTCATTGCCTTCAAGGATCTCAAACATAACTTCATCGATGTTAGACACAACGATATTTGCTCCATGCATTTCTCCGGAAAACAAGAAGTCATCCGATTTTTGAGACGCCATCTCGGACAGCACCGACTTAGAGAGAGATTCAGGCTCAAAACAGATGGCTACTGTACGCACTAATTTCTGGACCAGCCCAGCATCAAAAACTTCTGAATTATCCATAGTATAATCCTTTTCCTGATCAACTGCGTTCGGCAGGTGACACTCAAAGATGGTCTGACCATGTTCACGTCGATAGCCGACATCGCCTCCATGCCCTTGCATGATTTGCCTTGCATATGCAAGGCCCAGGCCAGTGCCGTCGTGCTTCCCGTGAGTGGCTCCGCGTTGGAAAAGTTTAGGGAGGAAATCTTCGGGGACGCCGGGGCCGTCGTCGACTACGCGCAAAAAGAAATCCTGACCTGAAATTTCCGTGACGATCATAATTTTACGTTTTGCTGCATCCAAGGCATTTGAGACCAGATTAACCCAGGCTCGCTCAAATTTGGGCGCATCCATCAGAAGGCGAACTCCATGGTAGCAATTTTGAATATCGATTTCTATGGCCTTCTGCTTCGCTTTGCCAATGAGCCCGGTAAGACCATGGTCAAACCTTAGTGTTTCAATTTTTGGTTCGATCATAAGTTCCAAGTCTGCCCGTCGTAGGGATTCGATCATACTGTTCATTCTGTAAATTGATTCCCTGATCCGCAACTTTTGTGAAGATAGAGCTGCATCATCCGGCAAGTACAAAAGTTGTTCGATTGACCCTAAGGGTGCTCTTAGGTCATGAGAGAGTTGCGTAATTATCCGACCTATCGCCGCATCCCGAGTAGCCTGCGATTCCCGTTCTGTCAGTTCCTTGATTTCTTCTATTTTCCCAACATAAGATGACATTAAGTCATCAAGCTCAACGATGTTAAACTTGCTCAAAGCCTTACTGAATGGCCCGTCTATTTGCAAATTTCCAACGCTCTCCTTGAGAGGGGTGATCAAATGAGTGTCTACTTTTCGAACCAATAAAAGCAGTATAAAATAGATTGGAAAGCATACCAGCCCAGAAACCAGAAAAAGGACGATTGAATCTTTCCAATGGGGAAAACGAAGAGCAATAAATTTCACGCGAAAATCAGGAACGCTTTCTAAAATAACGTCGAATTCCTTAAAGAAAAACCAGGAATCAGCCCGACATTCTTTGTCCACCTCAAAGGGAATAGAGTACCTGAATTCCCCTCGCTCATAAATGCAGATCTTTTTGAATCCAGAATTGGCAATCGCATATGCAGAGCCAGTTTCTATGACAAGTCGATTCTTCTGCAAAAGTCCGACCGCCAGGATATTGGACAGGCTTGTAGCTGAAACTCTCACTTCCTCGAACTTCACTTTGTTCTGGTAGAGCGTAAAAATTATTTGCATGACCATCATGAAGCCGATCATCAAGTAGATCGGCTTCGCCGTCGTTTCAAAAAACCAGCTCTGTAAAGTCCTCGGGTGGTTCACACTATTCACTCATTTCAAGTTAAAAACCTTGGCAAATTGATCGAAATGTCGCTCAAGGTAGTGCCGGTCAACTTGCAATCGGTCAGCTCTATAAATGTAACTGTGCGACACAAACCCCAGATGCACCGCAGGAACCTCTTTAAGAATTGCCTCCGCCGCTTTCTGATAATGCGCTACAATTTGATCTTGATCAGTAATGTTCCGCCCAACTTCAAACAGTTCAGCTACGAGGGGGCGCTGAATCATCGGTGATGTAATCGCACCATGTTTTCCAAGATAGTGATACATCCCATCTGGGTCGGATAAGTGTACACTAGCCGTACCCAGTGCGACATCGCTCTCGTGCTTGTAATAGAACTCGTTAAAATAATCCTCGGTTGAAGTGTATCGCCTACTGATTATTTTGAGGCCCTTTCTCTGTAAGGCAACTTCTAGGAATGAGAATGTTTTGCCCATAGCTATTTTGATCGGCTGTACCTGCGATGCTTTGATAAGCATATCTATATACTGGTCGCCCTCGGCGACCAATGCTGCAGCCTGATTCTGCGGTAACCGACCCGCCTGGAGTGGTAGAAATGTCTGCTCATCAACTTGAAAACGCTCCCTGGTATTTTTGATCGCGTCAGGGTTTTCTTTGAGGATTTGATGTACCAATGCCTGAAAAGCAAGACGTAAACGACTTTCAGAAAAAGTTCTGCCTTTGAGACCGTTCAAATGGAAAAATAATGATGCATCTTCCACCCCGACTGTGACCTTCAATTCATCAGTTTCGTCCACTCTCGTAGCTGACATGGCTACAATATCAATATCGCCAAGTGCGATTGCTTTTTCTGGATCCTCTAAATAAACAATTTCAATTGACTGGAGTCCCCCGTCTGTTGGATGAAACAGGTTTCTCTTCAGTTGCAGAATGGAATCAGTCACCGGGCTGATAACAAATCTACCTGTTCCTAGAAATTTCTCCCCGGAATGTTGAAAAGCAGCAAATCGCGAACCGGTGAGGTGCATCAGAGCCATTCTGAAGGGACGTTTGAACGTCACACGTAAATGGTCAGAGGAAATCACTTCCACTCCACGCAGGCTCCCTGTGCGATCGAAGTCCTCGAACCCGACCACCAATGTGACCATATCTTCTAGGTTTCTGTTTGCGGAATTTTTTCTTAATCGAAGACCTTCTTCCCAGGATCTTTTAAAATCACTCGCAGTTAGTGTTGACCCATCTGAGAAGCGCCTGGAGGTATCAATATCAAAGTCGAAAACTGTAAAATCATCATTGAACCGGTACGACTTCGCGCATTGAGGCAGGATTAATCCATTCTCGCCGCGTGTGACTAGCGATTCAAACTGATTTGCCAGTATCGCGTCTTCGATCATGGAATGCTGCGAAGCAGGATATAAAGGCAGCTTCCACTGAACGCCAAAAGCGACTCGCACTGTTCGATTTGGTTGCAATTTCTTTCCTGCTGACTGAGATTTAGCCCAGAAAGCGGCGGAGGCTATTATTGCCCCCAAACCGATCAGCACGAAGATTTTTGCTTTCGCTTTAATTTGCATTGTCTATTTTTTGATCGTCCAACTGTTTCAGAATGGTCAGAGCGCGCTTTTGTTCTTCCTCTGTAAGGTTTTGGTACTGAAGTGCTTCGCTGAGAAGCGAACGGGCTGCTTCTAGTTTTTCCTCTGAAATCTTCAGTGCCTCCATAGCTTCCGCGATATGTTTTGGACCACCACTTGGAGAACTGCCAGCGAATGCTCGGCCTGCAGCAGCCAAAGTCATTCCAATCAGCGCAGATCTTGCTGCGAAAGACAATGCTCCAGATTCAGATCTACTCAACAATCGAAGGATTAATTTTTTCATCCCAATTTCTCCATGACAATCTAGTTTATAATATTTTCCAACAGCCAGGATCTTTGGCCGTAAAGTCACCGAATTCAGCATACGCCGCATTTCTATCGCCTCCACAACGTGAATAGAGGGTGCAGCTTCTACACGCGTCTATATCCCCGTTGCGAACTTTCCGCATGATGGGGTCATTCAGATAAATCTGCTCCAAATCACTGTCCAGGAGATTCCCAAGCACCAAGTCCGATCGGCTAGTTGCTTTGACGTTTCCTTTATAGTCGATTATCAATGCGTCGTAAGCAAAGAGGCCGCTACTTCCCAATCGCTCATCGAGAAGAGCATAAAGGGGCTGATCAGTATTTGTGCTAACTTGGTACAGGGCAGAGTGGATCACTATGTCCGAGAAAGCCTTCCTGAGAGCTTCTCCAGCGAGTGGGCGGTCATCTCCACCCTCGACAAGTTTCTTTCCATGACCCTCGGCGATCAATCGGGTAAAATTCTGCGCAGAAACATTCAGTTGATTGGCCAAAGAAAAATAGTCACCAATCCATGGTGAAGTTCTCTGAGAAAGAATGCTAAGAATTGATACAGGAATACCTGCATCGATTAGTTTGTGGATTCCTTGGATTGACTTATTGAAGCTACCTTTGCCTCTTACTCGATCGTGGCGCTCTGCGTCAGGGCCATCGAGCGAAACTTGGAATGACAGAGGCCCAGTGTTCAGGAAGCCGATGATTGAATCCTTGATAATAGTCCCATTAGATAGAACCATAATTTCTGAATTAGGCCATTTGGATCTGAGAATGCTGACGATAGGTCTTAAGAGTGGGCTCAGTGTTGGCTCACCACCGCAAAGCATAAAGCGAGGACTGAATCTGTATTTATCGAGAAACCTGGACACCGATTCCAGTATCTGTTCCCAATTCGCTAACGATATCGCACCTAGATTTGAATGGTGATGGTGATAGCAATGCGTGCATGCTAAATTACAAGCGTTAGTGATATCGAGCTGGACAGTCATGAGTCGTGGCTGAGTAACCAAGCCCACCAATTTATTCTCAAAAAATGTCTTGATTGTCTTTCCCAGGCTCATCCGACATATCCCTGTTGTGAAGTATTCTCTTCAATGACGCAACGGTTGTGGCTTCCAGCGCATCGGTAAAGCACAGTTCGTGCCAGACGAACCTTGTCGAGGTCAATCACGGCAAGGCTTTCAATGTTTAGTTTATATCAGCTATTGTCGCTCTCACAATGGCTGGATCTATGCTCGATTGTTCGTTATAAAAATCGCGTATTCTCTAAATCCTGATTACCATTTTCGGAAACCAGAGAAGAATCTGCAGACTCAGCGAACTTTGTTGAATCGGGCGGGCCTGCAATCTTGAATGAGTTCCTGGCAGCCGAGTCGCCATAGCCAATGTTACTTTTCCAATCAGGTCATTTTTTACCTACACGTTTCGACAAAGTCCAGAATATTCACGCCGGCACTCCCACGGCGAGCCCACAAATCGTTCTCAAACAATTCCCTATGGGTCAAGCGTTTCAAGGTGCTGTTTCGGAATAGACAGTCGCAAAGATGGTGCCATTCCGGCTTGGTCAAAGAGCAGCGAGATAACTAATTTGGCCGGATAATATAATAGAATAGAAAAGCGCCTCGGGCATTGGTGGCCCATTCTCTTCGGCATTGGCGGAAAGTTAATTGGAATTGCGAGGTGATTATGGCTGATAAAGTGATGAGTCCCAGGTGGTTCGTCCACTACCTCTCGCAAAGAAGTTGCCAGATTTCACAGCTCAAATTTCTTCCGCTTTGCGTCGAAGGTGGATCGTGAAAGATTCAAGGACGATGCTGCATCATCAATATTTCTATGGCTTTTTATTGCATCAAAGATAAGAGACTTTTTGAATTCATAGGCCATTTGGCGATAATCAAGGTCTTGATTAGCAAAGATTTCAATTTTCTCCGGCACCTTGAGCTGGGGAGCTGGTGGAGCAATCTTTTACATCCGTTTTGATAGATCATCCCAAGCGATTTCCATAACGACATCCCCCAGGCGAACCCTGAGCCAGTCGCCCACTTCGAATGCTGAGGGGGCTTTTTCTGCATCGGTGGCATCGGTCTTAGGATTTTCGACGGGGGCTGATTCTACGGCCTGAATGTTGTTATCTTGGGCGTTCATTGACAGAGGATCCGCTTGTTCCAAGGCTGCTGGCTCAGTTTCCTTCTGCTGCAGATCCATGGGTTTCACAGGTTTTCCAGGATTTACCCACGATTACTCCAGTCCTATGGATCGTCCACTGACTTCGGAAAGCGGATCAAGCTCGGAGCCTTCCTCAAAGAGTTCCCTGGATTTCTTCTTGAATTAAGGGAATTTGATCGCCTGATCATCTGCCTATTGTCAATTGCTTGCGGTATTCACGGTCAAAATCTTCAATGGCATGACGAATGTGAGGCGCGCCAAAGCTCATGCTAGGTTTGCCGAAGCCTGCTTCTATTATGGCTAGCCTTCAGGAGTGAGTTTTGCAATAAAGTACGATCTTGAGTGTCCTCCATGTCTGTAGGCTTTGCTGGCTGAGATACCGACAAGCGCTCTCTGGCTTCTCCCAAAAACAGTCGGACAAAATATTGCATAAGAGTGCTACCTACAATATCTATGGATTTAGGGCATATGTCTTTTGAGAGAGGTGGGTTATTTCTGTGAAAGTCTTTTGGTTCAAGATCATCCCCTGTATTGTTGCAATTTACTCGCAAGTTCTGTTTGCCGAAACATACAATGATTTGTTACCGCGTTTTCAAACGCCAGCCGTCGCTCCTGCTCAGCCTAATGAATTCATGAGACAAGCCCTCACTCGAAACCAAGATCAGTTTAAAGCTTGTGTTGGCACTTTGAATAAAGATGATTCACGTAATCACGATGGTCGTGCCTATGCGAAGAGCGGAGCAATTTTGTTGGCATGGGAAAAGCTGCAGAATAGTGCACCCATTGTCGTGAAGGTTGTGAAAAGTGACTTCCTAAATGAACAAATTGAATCATGCCTGATTCGAGAACTCAGAGCTTTACCAAACAATGAAAATTCTGGCCAAGGAAAAATTCTCTTTGAAATAGACTGCAAATTGACAGAGAGTTATGCTCGCAAATGCTCTCTTGCTTGGAAGATTTAAATCCTCCTTGCTAGGCTTCTATCTTTGATCCCCAAACTTCAGCGAACGGAGTGTCGCGGACAAAGCGGCAATAGTTAGTCTCTGGCGCTTTAGGCGCCAGAGACTAGATAAAGAGTGACTATAAATATATTGTGACAGAAGACCCTATTGTCTTCTCAGAGCTCCGGTGTTCTTGCGCCATTTTCAAAAATACTGGCAAAGAGCTTCGACAGTGACAGCCAGTCAGCACTCGTTTCCAAATCGCCGGCACAGGACACTTCCGATTTGGGAAGTATATGCACAAAAGCTGAGTCATCGGGCTCATTTTGATTTATAGTTTCTAGGGAAATTCCTGCGTAAAGCCCATCCTGGTAGCAATCTTTGAGTGTCGATTTCTGTATCACGAGTTGTGATAACGCAGTCTTTAACCTATCCCAGTCTTCGTTCGTGATAGATTTTGTCTGCGTTGTCAGAACAGGGGGACAGGCTTTATCAAAGTTTTGTTTTGAAGAGATCGTATAGAACCTAACTTCAAAAAGCGTTCCATCAGTCTCGACACTTTGTTCAATTCCACTGCTGTCTGTGCAGCTGGTGTAGTTATACCTAGAGCTGCTAACAAGTGAGAGGCTTTGATGAATCTTCCAGGCAAGGTTGGAACCTATCATCACGTCCTCTATAGGATTTTCCGTCCGTTCGATAGCCGCGGGACCGGCTTTTTTTTGGACGTTTTTGTCACAAGCCGTCAAACCGAAGATTATGATGAAAGGTAAGGAAAGAGTAGTGGCATGTTGCGGCATTGATTGATCCCCTGAGTGATGATTGATAAATCATGCATAATCGAGACCACCAAAACCCATAAGAATATCGGGCAGGATCACGATAAAGAGTACGATAGAACCGGCTGAAATCGTTACATGCATAAGAGTGCGACATCAGAGGGCCAGAAGAATGGTCTGCAATGAAACCATGAGCACCTGGAAGGGAATGGGATAGCAAGAGACAAGTCCCTACTGTTAAAAGATCAATTCCAAATGCTTATTCCAGGCAGAGGCTATTCTATTTATAGTTTCTATTACTTACACAAAATTTGAAGTGGTAAACGAATCTCAGTGACACCCATGAGTTCTGTTCCGCTTGCGGGCTTAAGTATCGCAACTAACAAAAATATTAGATAAAGATAAATTTACTCCAAGAATAGTTTCAATTGTTTATGCCTTTTGAAAAGGCCAGCGCAACAGCCCCGCATCATTCATCGGCACAGGCATCCTTGTTTTTGCACAACCCAACTGATAGCCTAACTGTACACGCTTCGCCATTCTTTAGAGGGGTTTTGACTGTGAGGTATCTTGCTACATTGGTGCTGCTTCTCTTATGGGTGTCGATGCTCATCTCGTGCTCTGACTCTTCCTTGTCGTCGAATCAGATGACGACTGAGGGGTCCTGGGAGCGACGAGCCTGGATCGACAAGGCAGCTCGGGCGCTGCATGCAGGCAGTCCTGGATTAAGTTTGGAGGAAATCAAGGCGCTTGATTCCCTGCCGAAGGATGATATCGTTGACCGTCTCATGGACGATGTACGATTTGATGCCACAGTCCTCGATTTTAATAGATTTTTTCTGGGAATTAAGAGCAAAGACGAAGGAAGTTTTTCGGCTTATTCCCAAAGTGCCCTGGCGTCCGCCTTTGAGCAAGCCGATCAAGGTGATTATTTCTCGATCTTCGATGGTAGCCTCTCTTATCTTCTCACGACAGGACTCACTTCACCCAACAGGGACGGGGGCCGCCCGGATCTGGTGACTCCCGAGGAACTGCGGGCTCACTGGATTCAACTGGCCAAGGAGGAGGCCACTGCCTGGCTAAGCACATTGCAAAGCATTCCCGATGAGGAGGAACTTTGTGCCTACTATAATAACAATAGCAACGAAGTGACGTTTCTCCTCCAAAGAATAGGCCTATCTTTCGAATTTTTTTTCCAGCTGCAAGATCAAAAAGCCTCTTTCTTTTGCTCGCTTGTTGGTAACAACTCTAAAGTTAAAGGCCAAGCAAAGAGTTTTGTCCTGGACGAAGCTCGTGGTCTTCTGCAAGCAGCACTCAAGATCGAAGCCCTTATCCCTCGTCTGATAAAGCCGACTCTTGGATTAAGGGATCTTATCAAGATCCCGGTCGCGGACCTTCCCTTGAGTAAGGATTCTATTGATAGTATGAGTTATCTGATGTGGCTCGAACTGCCGAATTCTTCAACCAACTTCAATCGCAAACGCGCTGCCTATTTCCTCAAGACTTTTTTCTGTGATGACCTCACACCGCTCAATGTCGTTCTTCCTGCGGTTCATGCTGAAGATAAGCATGCGAGTGCCCCCGCTTGTCAATCCTGTCATTACAAATTGGATCCAATGGCTGGATTTTTCCGCAATCTCAGTGTTTTAGGCTATGACGTATCTGCCTATGAAATCCTCCTGCACGACGATGGTGTGGTGCGAACGGGGGAAGCTCTTCAAGCTTATCAAAAGACCTGGCAAGCTCCGGAAGGCAGTGGACGCCGCTGGGATGTCGGCTTTATCCGCTCGTCAACTCAATCAAGGTTGAACGATTACGGCAGTGAGCTTTCTGATCTTTTCCAGATCATAAGGGCCGCTCCCGAAAGCAAACGCTGCTTGACCAAACGCATGGCAAGTTATGTCCTAGGAACCGAGCAGGTCTATGACGGGCGCTGGCTAGACTCCATGACCCAGGAATTCCTAAACGCAGGCCGACCAGATGCGGCGCGTGAAGATTCCTCCCGTGCCTTCAAAAAGGTCATGAAGACGCTGGTTCTTTCACAAACATTTGCCACCCAAGATCCCGTGCAAGGGCAATGCTATGATCACGCACCCGATGCACCCGCAAGCTCACTTCCTTGCGAAGTGGCGGCCATTATCGAAAAGAATTGCGTGTCCTGTCACACCGGTGCAGGCGCGGCCAAGGGACTCGATCTCACCAATTGGAAGCCGATCTCGGCGCAGGAAGAAGGCTTTGTTCACATTGATGTGGCCACTGGTCGGCAGCTCAGTCGCGTCGAAAGCTTCGCCCGCATATCCTGCAGTCTGTCGCCGCAGGCAGGTTGCCGAGAGGCCCGCATGCCACTGAATAAGGACATGGATAACCTGGAACGAGCCAGCCTTTACAACTGGCTGCAAAAAACCTCAGCAGGAGACTTACGATGATGCGACAGGCCACCCTCAGCGCGTTGTTGGTCTTGACGATGCTATCTGGATCCTGCCACGAGTCCAGTGACGTCAGCCGGACCTCTGCGCTTGGTCAGCGGGTCGGTTGGTTTAAGGACTGGCGCATCGTCGAACAAACGATGCGCGCTCGGCTCATTCGGCCCAATGGGACGTTCCGTCTGCTGACGTTTCTTGGTGATAGCAATCCGGATGGGCTTGCGTCGCTGCTCGGTGGCTTTGCTGGAAATACGGGTTCCACTCGACAGGAGAATGCCATGCCGAATGCTGTGAACAGCATGCTGTGGCAGGTGATCATGAATGGTGCCTCGGCGTCTCTTGCACAGGCGGCATGCCGCACAACTGGGACTGAGCTGTCTGCATCTTTCCGACAATTTGCGATTCAAGTGTGCAGCTGGAGAACAATGGAGCAGCGCGATCCTGCCGTCTTGCAGGATCTATGGCTTGTGATTGCCGGTTACGATCTTCCAGAAGCCGAATTCCAGTCGTTTTTAAGCCTTGTTTTGCAGCCGAATTCACCACTGGCTGCGCTACACGGCGAAGAACTTCTGCGGGAGTTGCTGCTCTCTGTGTTCAGTCATCCTAACTTTCTGCTTCACCAGTGACAAAGGGACCAGTATGCTGACTATGAAACTCTCACGTCGCCAATTGATCTCAGGAACGGCGGCTTTTGCAGGTGTCGGGCTCAGCTCTCGAC
>JBGSTF010000175.1:0-37914 GCA_041736645.1 Oligoflexus sp.
GGATACTTAGCATCACCGAAGATCGTATCCAGGCCGTACGCAGCAAAATTCCCGAGCTTCCTGAGCAGAAAGTTCAAAGATTTCAGATTAGAAGCACCTCAAAGGTTTTGATGTCTCGAAACGGTGGTTCAATCCCTATCAGTGATTTTCCGAACTTACTAATATCATGAAATAATTGGATTAAAGAGAAATATCTAGTGGAGTCTGAGGAAACCAGCTATGACCAGTTCTTCTGCGAATACCGGGCGGACCAAGCAATGAAATCACAAAGGCGTCTCATTCCCAAAAAGACGATGTCACAAAAATTAGTGCTGCATGCCCATCCTCATTCGATTCGCCGTTTTCATATCAAGGCCTATCAGACTCAAGTGGCGAGCTTTCAGCAAGCAGCGGAAAAAATGCGTCGCTATGTGGAGCACGATCAACCTGCATTTACCCTTTGGTGGCAACAAGAATTCGCCGCTGCTCTCTCCGGCCAATCGCTCTTGGAAAAGACTCTTCATGATTTACAACTGCTGGTCGATGCCACGGATCTTTATGTCAGCCATAAGAAGGGCACTCACGCCCGGGCCTATGCGCTCGTCACCAAAGCCCAGGCGGAAGGCAAACTTAGCCAGCTTATGGCCGAAATATTTGCCGACATTGACCGCCTGAAAAAAGTGAATGCCGTAACTGAAGAATTTTCGACTCAGACGCGGGCTTCAAGAGTCCCGTTTGAACAGGCTTCTTTCCCCCAAGAGCACGACTTGTTAACTCCGGTACATATTGTTGCTGGCCCAACAGCGGAAGAAACCACCGAAGGCTACATTAAAAAAATCTATCGCGAACTTGTCAGAAAGTTGCATCCCGACACGACGGCATCAGGGCAGCAAAATGCTCAGCAAAAATCCCTCTGGCATGAGCTGCAAAATGCCTATGAATGGCGTGATTTGGATCGACTCGAGGCGCTTTTTAAACGAGCGCTGGGACCAAGCGCCGAAGCGATTGACTTCGCGACAGTTCCGATCGGCGATATTTTGGCGATGAAAGAAGAAATGATACGAAAGCTGACAAAACTTCGAAAAGATATGAAGAGAGCGAAAAAAGAGGCCAATTGGGATTTCGGGGCCCGCCGCCAAGATAAGCGATTTATGAAAGGTCTTGCCACTTCTATCGAGGAAGAATTATCTGCGCAGACGAGGCACATGGAAAGCCGAATCGAACGCTACCAAAAGCTGATTCAATCCTGGATTGCACCAGTTAAGAACAGGAAGCAAAAATCCTATCGTTATGAAGCGCAGGATCATGATTCCTGGTAGGATGCCTGTTCGTCCATGGTGAACCGAATCGAGCTTTTCTTGGAGAAAAGGCATGTCTCAACCCACCAGCGTTCTGCGCCAAATTCCCCTTCAGATCTGGGCCCTCGGTTTTGTAAGCCTCTTGATGGATATCTCCTCAGAGATGATACATAGTTTGCTCCCTCTCTTTATGGTGACAAGTCTGCATGTAAGTGTGCTGATGGTCGGTTTAATCGAAGGCGCAGCAGAATCCTGCGCCCTTATTGTTAAAGTTTTCTCCGGCGTTCTGAGCGACTATTTGGGCAAGAGAAAAGCTCTGGCCCTTGTCGGCTACGCACTTGGAGCAGCAACAAAACCACTGTTTGCCCTTGCAGCTAGCAGTGGGGTTATCCTGGTCGCTCGTTTGGTCGATCGTGTTGGTAAAGGAATTCGAGGAGCGCCTCGTGATGCCCTTGTTGCTGATATCGCGCCTGCTCACATGCGTGGAGCGGCCTTTGGGCTTAGGCAATCCTTGGACACTGTCGGTGCATTCATGGGACCACTGCTTGCTATGCTGCTCATGCTGCTCTGGGCTAATGACTTTCGGGCGGTATTTTGGGTGGCGGTTATTCCCGGAGCTTTAGCAGTGCTTCTGCTTTTCTTTGGCGTCAAGGAGCCAGAATCTGTTCCATCGGAAAAAAGGGTCAATCCAATCCGAAAGGAAAATCTCCGCCGATTGAGTCCCGCTTACTGGTGGGTCGTCGGAATTGGAGCTATCTTCACCTTGGCCCGATTTAGCGAAGCCTTCTTGGTTCTGAGAGCGCAGCAGCAAGGCATTCCTATAGCTTTTGTGCCTTTGGTCATGGTGGCCATGAACGTTGTGTATGCGCTTTCGGCATTTCCTTTCGGTAGACTTTCCGACCGAATGAGCCACTCAAAACTCCTGGTGATAGGAATGTTCGCCCTTATGCTTGCAGATTTTATTCTAGCCGCTGCCTCGCATTGGTCCGTGATGCTGCTAGGAATTGTCGTATGGGGACTGCATATGGGTATGACTCAGGGCCTTTTGGCTGCGATGGTTGCCGATACATCACCCTCCGATTTACGGGGCACAGCATTTGGCTTTTTTAACTTGGTGAGTGGGCTGGCCATGTTGATTGCTAGTGTCCTGGCAGGTCTACTCTGGGAAAGCTTCGGAGCTTCCTTTACTTTTCTGGGAGGGGCCGCGATATGCTGCCTTGGAATCCTCAGCATAACGATAAAGCCAAAATTCACAGCGATTACTTGACCTCAATGACTTTTGTCAACGTGGCTGGTCCGCAAACGAGGCAGAGAAAAAGCACGTCATTGCACGAAGAGTATTCAAAATTCCTGAGAAAATTCGGTGGGGTAAGTTTGTCGTCCGGAAATTATGCAGACTTGATGCGGGGTTTTGCAAAACTCCTCGTGCCTTGCGACTTTTACCCCTATGATGGGGCCTTGTTTGATTCTTCGATCCCGTATTCTTATGAGTCAGGTTGGTAAAAATGAACGGTTCCAGCAATGAAAAAACGTCTCCTTTCGATGGTCAAAATCCTGAAGCTCAGGATTTTATACGATATTTCAAAACCTATTCTTTGATCTCACATCAAAGATCGATGTTGGAAGATCATAAAAGAACGGGAGCCTATTTTCGGGCCATGCTCGACAATCGCAAGCAGTTCAAAGACAAAGTGGTGTTGGATGTTGGCACCGGCTCGGGAATTCTTGCCATGTTCGCAGCCAAGGCTGGGGCGAAGAAAGTCTATGCCGTTGAAGCGACTTCAATGGCACAGAACGCGCGGCGATTGGTCGAAGCCAATCACTTGCAAGACATCGTTACCGTAATTCAGGGTACGATTGAAACAGTCGAGTTGCCGGAAAAGGTCGATATCATTGTCAGCGAATGGATGGGCTATCTCCTTCTGCGTGAAAGCATGTTGGATTCCGTTCTGATCGCCAGAGATCGCTATTTGAAGCCGGGCGGAGCGATGTATCCATCGCACGCAAAAATGTTCTGGGCTCCCATCAAGACGACGAGCACTCAGGAACATCTAGAAGAATTCCATAAAATTATAGAACACTGGGATTGGTTTACAGTTGATATGAAAAGTTTGTACGGCATCGATATGGGCGTCCTCACCGACACCTACGAGCGCGAGCAAAAAGTCACTCACTTTGCGTACGGTGATTGGGCTGATGTTCGTCCTGACCAAGTCATTGGTCAGGCTGTTGAATCAGCAAATATGGATCTGCACAGAGTTACAATCGATGAACTGAAAGCAGGCTTCCGCGGATTTGGTCAAGCAGAGTTGTTTGAATCCGTCCCTGTCGATGCCATCTGCAGCTGGTTTGATGTGAGCTTTGAAGGTTCAACAGAAAATCCAACTGATGCTAAAGTCGAACTCACGACGGCGCCTGATGCCACGGGAGCGACGCATTGGGGGCAAACGGTATTTCTGCTGAATCCGCCCTTGGTTCCTGCTGTTGGCGACAAGTTGAGCCTCGGATTTGCAGTCTATAGGCGAGAGGACTACGAGCGTCTCTTGCGGGTAAGTTTGAGTACGCAACTCGTGCCTTCCGGATTGGCAGCTGGGAGCCTACCCGAACAGCGTGAGTATATGTTGGACTGATCAAATTTCGAAAATCCCCAGAAGTTTATAGTAATTTCAGATAGTTAATTTTATCCTTGAGCTGAGGGTGGCAGCCTTCAGCCTTGATCACGCGCTAGGTCTTAGCCTTCTTCCTTGCCGCCTCTCCCACATTTATGTAGGTCTCAGGTAGACTCGAACTAACGAGTGTACGCGTGAGGATTTCATGGCAATCAGTACCTTTGACTTGTTTAAAATCGGCATAGGTCCTTCCAGCTCTCATACGGTCGGGCCCATGCGTGCTGGCAATCGCTTTTTGATGGGATTGGAAGAGAAAGGCGTCTTCGAAAAGGTCGCGACTATTAGCTGCGAACTCTATGGATCCTTGGCTTTGACCGGTATTGGTCACGGCACGGATAAAGCTGTCATGCTAGGTCTGTCAGGCGAAATGCCTGACACTGTTGATCCTGAGAGTATTGAAGCCAAGCTCGCGATTATCAGGCGGGATTTGAAGCTGTCACTTAAAGGCCTAAGGCTGATCGACTTTGATCCTAAAAAGCATATCATTTTTTTGCGCAAAAAAGTGTTGCCTCTGCATTCCAATGGCATGCGCTTTATTGCTTACGATGACAATTACCAGGTCATTCACAGTCGGGTTTACTATTCCATCGGCGGTGGCTTTGTTGTCAATGAAGATACTGCTAAAGAAGATAGACTCAAAAAAGATACGACCCAATTTAAATTCCCATTTAACAGCGCTACGGAGCTCCTTGAGATCAGTCGCGCGCAGGGCTTGAGTATTGCTGAGATCATGATGGAGAATGAAAAAAGCTGGCGTACAGAGGAGGCGATTCATGCGGGCCTGGATTTGATTTGGACCACCATGAAGGACTGTATCGACCGTGGCTGCCGCAACAGTGGAATCCTTCCCGGGAGCCTCAAGGTTAAACGCCGTGCACCTGATCTCTTCAACGATTTGACCCAAAATCCGCAAAGGGCGTTGAAAGATCCTCTGACTATTCTTGATTGGGTCAATCTCTATGCTCTGGCCGTCAATGAAGAAAATGCTGCAGGTTCTCGCGTGGTGACGGCTCCGACGAATGGGGCAGCAGGAATTATCCCTGCCGTCCTCAAATACTATGAAGAGTTTTGTCCCGGAGCGGATCAGCGCGGGGTTTATCGATTTCTTCTCACCGCCTCAGCTATCGGTATCCTTTATGCAGAAAACGCTTCAATTTCCGGCGCGGAAGTCGGTTGCCAGGGTGAAGTAGGTGTCGCTTGCAGTATGGCGGCTGGCGGTTTGGTCGCAGCCCAAGAAGGTCGATCTTCGCAGATTGAAGAGGCGGCGGAAATTGGAATGGAGCATAATCTCGGGTTGACATGTGATCCAATTGGTGGACTCGTGCAGATTCCTTGTATCGAGCGAAATGCCATGGGGGCGATTAAAGCCATCAATGCTTCACGCATTGCTATCAGAAGGGAAGGGCCCCATCACGTTTCACTAGATTCCGTGATCAAGACAATGCGGGCCACTGGAGCTGATATGCAGACCAAGTATAAGGAAACCTCGCGGGGCGGATTGGCAGTGAACGTTATTGAATGCTGAAAAGCTTCCAAGGAATGCACGACACATGATGATTGCAAGCAAGTGATCTTATATGCTGATGAGGATGAAGCCACAATCATTCAGCAGTTGGTTGCAAAAGATAGCGCTGCAGCCAATCTTGGAGCAAAGTGACACATCTATTCCGGATGCGTGGGATTTCGTTGAGGAGTTCGTGACGACCGGGTCCGATCCGGACAAATTCGATAACAGATGGAGCGTGTTGGGCCGCAGCCATACACCATGACGACCAGCCTGAAGGATCGATCACTCGTTCATCACCGCCGCCAATAATTCGAACGGGTGCAGTTAAATTCTTCAAATTATTGGAATTGAGAATCCCAGCGCAAGCGTCAAATGTGGAGTCTATCCAGCCAAAGCTCGGGGCCACATACAGGTGGGGCGAATTCTGAACCAAGTTGAATCCTGACACAGAGCTGGTCAGGGGATTGCCTGCGAATGCCTGCCTTTTGTCAGTGCCGACTCCGGTAGGCTGTTGGCGAAACTTGGTCATGGCTATCGCCTGAGCCAAACGTCGCGTTATGACTCTAGGCAACGGATGATTGGGAAGTGAGAAAAGTGGCGAGCATAGCCCGAGAGCAACGGGTTTGAATCGACCACTTAAGGTGCCGTGCATCGCCACCAATCCTCCCATCGAATGGCTAATGATGGCATAGGGGAGTCCTTCTGCAGTTGCATCGATCACTGAGATCGCATCTTCAACATAGTCATCGTAGGAGTTTACGAAGGCCTTTGGCCCCCCGGATTCACCCTGTCCACGATGATCCAGAGTGATCCACATGGTGTCATCGCTGACGGTCAAAAGTTCGGGCAATCTCGCATATTTTTCAATCCATTCACTTCGGCCATTGAGCAGTAAGACCGCTCGCCCTGGCTTTTTGTGTAGAGGTTTCAGAAAGGCGAATCGAATGGAAATCCCATCGACAGGTGAATCAAGGCTCGCTTTGTGCCACTGACCGATTGCTCTGGAATCGCCGTGAGTCATCGAGGGCCTCCTGCAGCCATAGCTGCATTTCACGGGGGTAATTGGTGCAAAGTCCATCCACGCCTACGGTCATAAGATAAGACCAGAGCTCCTCGCGATTGGTTTCGCGGCGCAGTCCAATGTAAGGGTAAATTTCCCAACCTTCCAGTTTGATTTGTCTGACCATAGAAGGTGTGACGAGGGCTGCATCGGGATGAAATATCCGTACAGCATTTTTCAGCATAAAACTTTTGGGTCCGAGCTGGAAAGCAAAGGGCCACCAAAGGCTTTTATCCCACAGGTAGGCATTACGAACTTCAGGGAAGTCGCGAGAAAAATGCGCCACGGTTTGATCCATGAAGGAAGAAACGATGACTTTTTGAGCATCGCTTTGCTTCGTAATCAGTTCCGATAGAGCCTGAACAGTGGCATGACCGGGACTTTTTACTTCGACGTTGAATTCGATCGATGGTAGCAACTGGGCAAAAACTTCATCCAAGAAGGGTAGAGGTTCCCCATTGCTGAGTTTGATCGTTCGCTCTACCTCGGATCGGGACATGTCGGCGATCAATTTATTGACGCCCGCCGTCCTTTCCAAGTTTTCATCATGAACGATGGCGAGATGCTTGTCCTTGGTCAAGTGAACATCCAATTCAATTCGATCTGCCTTGGAATCTACGGCCTTGCGAAAGGCATCCCAACTATTTTCCAAGGCCTCTGTACAGGCTCCGCGATGGGCTATGACTTTCATCTCCGAGGCGACCCTCCACAACTTTATCAATATTCCAAGACTAACGTTATTTGCTGTCAAACTCAACGCTGTTCAAGGGGTGTCTTTTCGTTTCGGAGTCACAGCTGTACAATAACTGTGAGAAGGCCGATTAAAGTGCTTTTCTATTGTAACGGGCGTTTATTACCTTTCGATTCTAGGAGTTTTATCATGCGCAACCCGGCTAGCTTGAAACTATGTTTCGCACTGTTTATGGTTTCTTCAGTAGCCCAGGCTGCTGATAGCTACAAGATGATGAATGTGACCCTGCCTTTGGTAAGTTTCGGTCGGGAGTCGGTGATCAAGGGCGAATGGAATCTGCGGGGACGGGGATCATTAGGTCTTGAGCTCAATATGATGAGTGAAAACGAAATCTATTCCGACAAAGAAATGGAAGAAAACAACGGCGATACTCTTATGATGAAAGGCTCGCAATTTGCTCTGCTTTATTCTCAATACAGCAATCCCAAGATGCTGTCCGGTGGCTACTGGGCCATTGGTGTCGGCTATAGGCAGGTGAAAGCCACCTGGGAACAAACGCCGGCTCTCAATCAAGACGTTTTAGGCGCAACTTTGAGCAGTGAAGGTCGAGTGACTCATGCCCTGGCTGGATCTGGTCCAACAGGCCATGCACGCTTTGGTTATCGCTACGTAGCAGAATCCATTCCATTTTCTGCAGGTGCTTATCTGGGCCTTCGTCACTTTCAAAGCACGATGAAGGATGTGGATCAAGCGGGTGCTGTGCAAACCAGCGCGGAAGATCTAACGGGCTTGCAGCGCCGCATGATGAGTCATCTCGAGCCGGGTATCGAACTCGGTTTGGCCTTCTGAAAGGCAAGCTAAAGTTCGTCACTATGTCCTGGTTAGGTTGGCGTTCTTCAGTCATTTTGAACTAGAACAATCCCGGGGGAGTCCTGATGCATCAGGCTCCCCCTTGGCTTTTCTATTTGTCGCTGGCCTTTAGGCCGGGCCCTCGCTAGACTTTTGCCATTGGCTGTGAAAGAAGAAGCCTTCAAGTGGGGCGTTGAGGAGGAGAACGTGCGGATTGCAATTGATGCCCGGATGATAAGACAGGGCAGCATGCATGGCATCGCGCGCTATGTATTCCAGCTTTTGAATGGGCTGAAGAACGGGTCCTCGCGCCATCATTTCTTCGTTTTTGTGAACAAGGGTTCGCCCTTGTTTAATGAGACTTGGCCCAGCCACATGGAGCTTATCACAGCTCATGCGCAGTGGATCAGTCTGAGCGAACAAAAAGAATTGCCAAAACTTTTGAGTCAGTTGCAGGTGGATTTGTTTCACGCTCCGTCGTTTGTGGCGCCTATTTTTGTGCCTTGCTCGATGGTTATGACTATTCATGACCTGAACCACATGGTCTTGCCGCAGTTCTATACGCTGTTTCATCAGATGTACTATCAGTTGGTTGTGAGACGAAGCATAAGACGTTCTCGCTTTATTCTCACGGTGAGCAAGTTCAGTAAGAAAGAAATCGTCCGGACGCTTAATCTCGATCCGTCGAAGATTTTTGTTACCTACAATGGTGTTTCGGAAGACTATCGCCCGATTATGGATCGGGAATATCTTGAATATGTTCGTGATATCTATGGTCTACCCGAGCGTTTCATACTGTGTGTGTCGAACAATAAGCCGCATAAGAATGTGCATCAACTGGTGCGAGCCTACTGCTATTCAAACGTTGACGTGCCCTTAGTTTTGGCGAGCCCAACGGATGCCAATCTTATTAAAATTGCCGAGAATTATGGCAAAAAGCATCAGATCTATTTTTCAAAATTTATCGAAGAATGTCATCTGCCAGCTGTTTATTCCCTTACGGATCTCTTCGTCTATCCATCGACCTATGAAGGATTTGGTCTTCCTCCCTTGGAAGCCTTGGCCTGTGGTACACCCGTAGTCGTTGCCCGTTCCTCCAGTCTGCCAGAAGTTGTAGGTGATAACGCGATCTTCGCCAATCCCTTTGACTATAAAGCTATTGCTGCAGCTCTGGAGCAAGGAGTGTATGATCGCAGTCTACGCGATCTGTTGCATCATAAGGGATTGGCTCATTCCAGGCGGTTCTCTTGGGATCAAATGATCGAAAAGACTCTTAAAGTCTACGAACTCTGTGAAAGGCAACCATTGCCTGGAAGCTCAGATCCAGCTGTAGCGGCGCTGGGATCGACAGCCCCCCTGCGGAGTGAATCTGGACGCGAGCGAGGTTGAGTGTGCGCATAGGTATCAACGGGCGTTTTTTGGTGGCCAAGCGGACGGGAGTTCAGCGGGCGGCTTACAATTTGATTAAGACGCTTTTCGAGATCGATCGAGAGAATGAATATATCCTTTTTACCGGCGAAGAGCAGGCCAAGGAATGGAACTATCCCAATGTGCAGCTGGTCACAAGTCGACTGAGAGTCGGCGATAACCTGCGCAATCACCTGTGGGAGCAGTTTGTTTTGCCTAGGCTGGCGAGGCAACACAAGGTCGATATTCTGCATTCTCCAGCCAATATGGCCCCCTTATTCTATCGAGGGGCGTCCATCGTTCACATTCACGACCTTTGTTTTGTAGTGAATCCGCAATGGTACAGCTATCTCTTTCATACCGCTTATAATATCGCGATTCCTCGACTGGCCAGACGGGCTACCAGGGTCATCACCAACAGCAATAACTCGCGGAATGATCTTCTCCAGTTCTACAATGTTGACGCGAGCAAAGTACGGTTGATCTATTGGGCCGTCGATCAAACTTTCGGCACTGATCCGATCAAAGACCATCGCATCGAAGAAGAAGGCGATTACATTCTCTATGTGGGTTCTTTGGAGCCTCGCAAGAATATCGGAACTCTGATCGAAGCTTTCGAGCAATTGCGTAGCGACAATCCCGATCTGAATACCAAGCTCATTCTCATCGGTGGTGAAAGCCCACTGTTTGCTGCTGTTCGCTTGCAAATCAAGCAGTTTCATAACGACGTCATCTTCAAAGGATTTGTCAGCGACGATGAATTGAAACAGTACTATCGACACGCTCTGGTCGTGGCTTACCCGAGCCTCTATGAAGGCTTCGGATTACCGCCTTTGGAGGCGATGGCCAGCGGAGCACCTGTCGTGACGTCGAATACCAGCTCTCTCCCCGAAGTTGTTGGTGATGCTGCGCTTATGGTTAGTCCCTATGACTGCGCTCAGCTGGCAGGGACGCTTGAACGCGTGATCCGTGACAAGCGTCTTCGAGAAGAAATGCGACGACGTGGTTACGAGCAGGTGAAGAAGTTCAATTGGTACAGGGTTGCCAGAAATGTTCTGGCAGTATATTACGAAGTTTACTGCGAAACTGGTCCTGGTCGCGGTGATGCCTGCATGCCCTTTGAAAAATGGCAGATGATGATGAAGAGAGAAGAACGCTATATCCGCCAAGCAGCAGAGCCAGGTTTGGAAAGGCCGCGGTTACGCAATCAGGGCTCTTTGCTGAGTCCCCCTGTCTTGATTTCTGCGACTCAGACGGCAGGAAATCTCAGGACAGGAATGGCACCTCATAGCCCCGGATAGATGGATCAACCATCTCAAGGACTTCAAAAACATGACCCAATTGTCGCCATCAGATGGAAGGAATAAGGCTGTGCTACGTGAACGAATCAAAAATATTCTGCAACAGGGCCGAGAAGGACAATCAGTCACGGTTCGCGCGTGGGTTCGTTCCAAGCGAGTCTCGAAAAATGTCGCTTTCGTTGTTGTGAATGATGGATCCAGCCAAAAAGATCTGCAGCTGGTGGTCGATTCGAACAATCCCAGCTTCGCCAAAATGGAAGAAGTCAGCACGGGCGCAGCCATTCGAGTTGACGGTGTATTGAAAGCATCTGAGGGGAAGGGGCAGGATTGGGAAGTCCATGTCGACAAACTGGATATCTTGGGAACCTGTACGGATGATTATCCTCTGCAGAAGAAAGGGCATACGCTGGAGTTTCTCCGCGAGATCGCCCACCTTCGCGGCCGATCCAATACTTTCGGGGCTGTGTTTCGAGTTCGGAACCAGCTGGCCATGCTGATCCACGACTTTTTTCAAGGTCACGGCTTCCAGTGGCTTCATACGCCTATTATCACAGCCTCTGACTGCGAAGGCGCTGGTGAAATGTTCCAAGTCACGACTATGGACCTCAACACATTGCCTCGCGACGCCAAAGGCGCGATCGACTACAAGCAAGATTTCTTTGGTAAACGCGCTAATTTGACGGTGTCAGGCCAATTGAATGGCGAGGCCATGGCCTTAAGCGTTGGTGACATCTATACCTTCGGCCCGACTTTTCGCGCTGAGAATTCTAATACGACGCGGCATTTGTCGGAGTTTTGGATGGTCGAGCCTGAGATGGCATTTGCCGATCTCCAAGATGACATGATTCTTGCGGAAGAGTTTTTGCGCTTCTTGTTCAGAGAGATCGTGAAGCGATGTCCTGACGAGCTCGCCTTCTTGGGTCAGCACTATAAAAATATGACCCCCGAGCAGATCGCGAGTTTGGGAGAGCATAGCTTTGGTCGCATAAGTTACACTGACGCGGTCAAGGAATTGACCAATGCTAAAGTGAAGTTCGATTACCCGGTTTCTTGGGGCATCGATCTGCAGACGGAGCATGAGCGTTATTTGACCGATACCGTCTTCCAAAAGCCTGTCATTGTTACGGACTATCCTAAGGATATCAAGGCCTTCTACATGAAGGTCAACCGTGACAATAAGACCGTGGCTGCGATGGATGTTCTGGTGCCTCGAATCGGTGAGATCATCGGTGGTTCCCAGAGGGAAGATCGAGTCGATGTCCTACTGGAACGTATGGCTCAATCGAAGATCGCTGAAGAGGATCTGAGCTGGTTCGTTGACTTGCGGCGCTACGGCGGATGTCCCCATGCTGGATTTGGCCTTGGCTTCGAGCGTCTTGTGCAGTATGTCACAGGTATGGCGAACATTCGGGATGTCATACCCTTCCCGCGTTTCCCGCAAGGCGTTTCGTTTTGACAGACTCACGCAGACGAGATGGTTCCGATCGGCTCAGACAGGTTGTCCTGGAAGGGTTGGATGAAGAACAAGATCTTGACCTGCATTGAGTTTATCAGATATAGTCCGTGCCTCTAAGAGGATCGCCCTAGAGGGCGATAGGTCGTGAGCAGGCCTGAGTGCACGCGGTTGCTGAAAAGCGGACGACGCGCACACAAGCTGCCCAAGGAAAGTTTCTCCTGAGTGGCAGCAGTTCGATACGAGTCTATGTATAGAGATCATTGGTATTGCTGGACAAACTGGAGAGATTTATTCCATGAAGACCACGAGCATTAAACCCTCTGATATTAAAAAGCAGTGGGTTCTGATCGACGCATCCGGTCAGTCAGTCGGCCGTTTGGCTTCCCAAATCGCACACATTCTGCGCGGTAAGCACAAGGCGAGCTTCGTCCCTCACTTGGACAACGGTGACAATGTCGTGGTGGTGAATGCCTCCAAAGCCGTTTTCACAGGGCGCAAACTCGAAAACAAATTCTATTACCACCATTCAGGTTATGTTGGCGGTATCAAGGCTGTCGTGGCTAAGGATTTGCTCGCAAACAAGCCAGAACGCGTTCTTGAGCACGCTGTGCGCGGCATGCTGCCCCACAACAAACTCGGTCGCAAAGTTTTTCACAATGTGAAAATCTACGCTGGCAATGAGCATCCACATGAGGCCCAGAAGCCCGTTGCTGCTCCCGCTCGACTCGTTAAGGAAGGATGATCATGGCAACGAAAGCAATTCATGCTATTGGCAAGCGCAAGACCTCGATCGCCCGCGTTTATCTGAAACCAGGTAAAGGCAAGATCACGATCAACAAGCGCGATATCGAAGAGTATTACCTGCGTGCTACTTCCAAAATGGTTGTTCGTCAGCCTTTGGAACTGACCGGCAACATGGGCAAGTTTGATATTCTTGTCAACGTCGTCGGTGGTGGATTGTCCGGTCAAGCCGGCGCCATTCGTCATGCTCTCAGCCGAGCTCTGTCCGAGCTAGATCCTGAGAACCGTAAAGTGCTGAAGGCTCAAGGCCTGATCACTCGCGACTCGCGGAAGAAAGAGCGTAAGATGTACGGTCTTAAATCTGCGCGTGCTCGCTTCCAGTTCTCCAAGCGCTAATTTTGGCTGTTCGGAGTTTATTGGGTTTCGTTTCGGCGCTTCGGTCTTACAGGGCGCCGTTGCTTTTGCGCGAGGGACTGTGCTCTTATGGCTGAGACCATCGATAGCATCGATATTGAGTACACAGAAGATGACAAGGTTGTCGTCAAGCAGTTGGATAAAAATATCCTGACCCGAGGTAGTTGGACGACCATCATGTTCCTCTACCAAGAGCTGGATAAAAATACCGACGCTTACGGCCCTGCTAAGGTTTCGATACGACGTTACCAAAAGCGTAACGGGGTATACCGACAGCAAAGTAAATTCAACATTTCAAGCGCCAAACAGGCACATGAAATGATTGAGACTCTGCTCAAGTGGTATCCAAAAGATGGCACTACTTTCGTTGTACCGGAAGTACAGGCCTAAGTCTGATCCAGCAATACATCAAAGCCAGCGGAACTTTAACGTTCTGATCTGGCTTTTTTGCGTTTCATTCAAAACAATGAATCATCAATTCTAGGTTTCAGCAGGCGCATGAGGAAGGGTCTTTTCTTTTTCGACTTGGTCTTGCCTTGGGCTGCTCGGTCCAAGCGCTCCATTCGCATTTCGATATGCTTGAGAGGGCGCAGGGCAGCTTGCAAGGCGCTGCAGCTTCGCCAGCTGCTGCGATCAACTGCCAAGATGGGAAATGTCCGAGGAGGGCCCGATTCAGGATGCCAGGGGCTGGTCGAAAGGCTTTGGAGATTTTCCAATGTCCCTGTCAACTGTGACAGGGAGTCTATCATGCGATTCTGGGTGTGCATGTCGACGATCTGCATGTGATCATTTTTACTGATAGTAAAGACTAGACTGGTCATGGCGATGACGGCTGCAAGCGCATGCTCTTGGGGCGTTTGATGGACGTCGAAGAAAAGCAGTCCTTTGCCAAAATTTTTGCGTGGGAAACATTGGAGCTCCGCCCATCCCAGGGGAGGGGTTGTATCATCCGCCTTCAGTATCCATTGTCCATCCAGAGTGGGCGAGGGTTTGCGTTTATTGCGGCAGAGCTTCGGTGCTGCAAGAATTTGGCAGGAATGCGATTGTCGCTGTTTGGCGAAATATTCAAAATCTGTGGGCTCCCAGCGACTGCTGTGGACCCAAACGCCTTGATCGAAGCGTAAATGAAAATCTTGGTAGCCTGTTTGATGCAAGAAACTCGGCATATTTTTCTCTCATGGCTGGCGGATCTTCGATGCTATTATGAAGAAGTCTCAAAGTAAACGCCAGTCCTCGGCGCAAGAGTCAGGTCTTAGTATAGGAGACGCAGTCGTGTTTAATCCGCAGAAAAAAGGGGGCGGAAGCCCTGGGAAAAAAGACCACGCGAAAGACTATGCGGTGACCATCATCACCAGCGGCTGTCATTTTTCGGGTAAACTGTATTGCAAAGGATCAACGCGAATCGGCGGAAAAGTCGACGGCGAGATTGTCTCCGAAGGGCTTCTTATCATTGAAGAGGAGGCCCTAATATCCGCCGATGTCAAAGCCGAAGATATTGTCATTCAAGGTCATCTGCGGGGCACCGTAGAGGCTCATGGTAAAGTTGAGTTGAGTCCAAGCTGTGTTTATGAAGGCGATATCATAACGCCAGTTTTAGTGGTGCAAGAAGGCGCTCAATTCAATGGTCGAACGACCATGGACCCGAGTCGTATTATGGATCGCCAAGGAACCAGAGATACAGGGAAATCTTTTACGACCCCATACTTGGGTGGAACTCTTCGGGCTGAAGAGATGAATAGTATGGAACTTTCTATGCCCGTCCCGGAAATTAACGCAAACCTCTGACTTCATTTACAATCGACGCGCCAATGATCCAGGTTTCCATTGAAAGCCTGGCTTTCGCTATTTTCTTGCCGCCTTGAGCCAGCCTCGGCATTATCGAGCCAGACCGAAGGTCTTAACCTTTGCTTTGGATGGTTTTTCATGAACAGGCTTGTGTGTTTCTCTCTCTTCGCTCTGAGTCTCGGTGGGTGTACCCAGGAAATCCAAAATAAAATATCTCGCAGTGTTCAAAACTGGACTGGGACGAATGGTGTATTGGATGTCATCAGTGATGGCAAGCTGATGTATCGTTTTATTAATATTGATAAATTAACGACAGGATCGGCCACTGGCCAAGGCATGTCGGGCGAGGCTCGAGCCTACCGGTACGGCTATGGCGTTATGGATAGAAATTTTAATCTCATTGCTGACGATAACGAAAAGAAGGTCTATTTCGAGATCAGCGATTACTCGACCAATTACGTGTTCTACGAGAACCCCAACTGAGAGTTATGATCTTGGTAAGAACGGCTTATCTTCCCTTCGCCAACTGATCGGGATTAACCATGCTTAGAACATTTGCTTTTGTAAGCCTTCTGGCCCTGTTGTCCTGCACCAGCAATGAATCCAATTTCTCGGATAAAGTCATTGTCGACCCCGTCGGCGCTCAGGAAAACCTTCCCAAATACGCGCAGTCTCACGGTACCTTTGCCACCCCTGGCGGTGGAGTGGACTGGTACACGTGCACGCAAAATAGTTCCGCCGGCTCCATAGTCATGCTCAATCCGGGACCCAAAAAGTGGGCTAAGGAGGATGCCTGTGGCAATCCAGCGGCCATTGAGTTTTTAGGCCATGGATGGAATGTGATCGCCATCAGCCGCCCAGCCAAAGAAGTTCTTGGGGACGATGCGAGTTTGGAGCAGATTAAGGAAACCGTCGAGTTCTTGCAAAAAGAGGATAGGCGACTGGAAGGGCTATGGTCCATGGGGCAAGGCAGTATTATGGCCTTGCGCTTGGCCCGCCAATTTCCATGGAAACTCTTGATCATTGGCAATGGTATCTATGATTGGGAGCTGACTTTGAAAGAAAGCACCGATCCTGATTTTTTGGCTAAACTGAAAGAGTTGCCAGGAAGTGCCGAAAGCAGCTTCGCTGAAAAGCGCTCGGCAGCCTGGGATTTGAGTGCCCTGCCGAAACAGATTTACCTTTATCATTCGGGCAAGAATACCCAGGTTCTGCCATCGCAGGCCGTCCTGTTTAAAAGTTCCCTAGCTGCGAGTGAATACAAGGTCGAGCTGTTCGTTCTCGATGAGGACACAAATGAGATAAGGCCGGAGTATCATCGAGGCGTTCTCAATAAGATTTTTCAAAGCTACCAAAAGCCAAATTGAAGCTCTCACCAAATTTGGCTTTCCTGCCTGGGAGCGGCCCAGGCTGTTGAGGGCCGTCCTTATCTTCCTTTTGATGAAAGCGCACAATTGACATCCTTAACAAAGCACCAGAAATGGTTTCGGGCAAGATCTGCCGATTCACCTGGGATTGGGTCGCGGTAAAATAGAAACCGGGCTGCTCTGTCTGTTTTGGCTTTTTTGTTTGGCCTTTAGTTGCTATTTCATTCTGCTGGCAGGGTCTATTTAAGCCATCAGCAGAGTCGTGGCTAAAAACTGCCGCGCAATATCCAAGTATGTAGGGAGACGATATGGCATTTGAGGTCCGTTTTCCGGTCGTAGGAGAGTCCGTCCAGGAAGGGCAGGTCTATAAATGGCGCAAGAAGACCGGCGAATTCGTCAAGCGTGATGACGTTTTGGTTGAAGTCGAGACGGATAAAGCCACGGTCGAGATCGTCGCGGAAGCTGAAGGGACCCTTACAATCAATAAAAACGAAGGTGAAACGATCGCCGTCGGGGAACTCCTCGCCTCGATTGATACCTCGGCCAAAGCACCCGTAGGGGCTGCAGCGGTTCCTGCAGCGGCGAATATGCCTCCTATTCCCAGTGCGCCCGCTGCAGCGAAGTCTGCTCCGGCAGTCGATCCGCGACCGCAGAGTCCAGCTGTCGCACGCATGGTTGCTGAAAACAACATTGACACATCAGCTGTTGCTGGAAGTGGTCGCGGCGGACGAGTGACCAAAGAAGACCTGATCAACCAGCAAAGCGCCCCCAAAGCAGCAGCTCCTGTGGCGAAAGCCCCAGCAGTCGCTGCGCCAACTCCTGTAGTCAGTGGTGAGCGCGTCGAACGTCGAGAAAAGATGAGTCGTTTGCGGCAAAGAATTGCAGAGCGTTTGGTGGAAGCCCAGCACAATGCAGCAATGCTGACGACCTTCAATGAAGTCGACATGAGCGCCATCATGGATCTGCGAAAGCGCTATAAAGACCCATTTAAAGACACGCACGGTGTTGGTTTGGGATTTATGAGTTTCTTCGTGAAAGCAGCGGTTCAGGCTCTTAAGAATTTCCCAGCTATCAACGGCTACGTTGATGGCACTGACATTGTCTATCACGACTACTATGATATTGGTGTCGCTGTGTCGACTGAGCGTGGTTTGATGGTGCCGGTGGTACGGGATGTTGACAAGATGAGTTTTGCCCAGATCGAAGGCGCTATTTCGGAATACGCAAAGCGCGGTCGCGATGGAAAAATCTCCTTGGATGATTTGGCAGGCGGAACCTTTACGATTTCAAATGGCGGAACTTTTGGCAGTTTGCTGTCCACCCCGATTTTGAATCCACCGCAAAGCGCAATTCTCGGTATGCACAAAATAGAAGATCGTCCTGTCGTCGTTAATGGACAAATCGTCATTCGGCCTATGATGTATCTTGCGATGTCCTATGATCACCGTATCGTTGACGGCAAAGAGGCTGTCGGCTTTCTGGTGAAGATTAAAGAAAACATTGAAGACCCAGCGCGATTGCTGCTTGGAGTGTGATTGATATGGCTGAAACTAATTTTGATGTGGTTGTTATTGGTGGTGGAGTTGCAGGCTATGTTGCCGCGATTCGTGCCTCGCAGCTGGGTTTAAAATCCGCTGTGATTGAAAGTCGAGGAACTCTGGGCGGAACTTGCCTTAACGTTGGTTGCATTCCCAGCAAGGCACTTTTGCAGTCGAGTGAAGCCTATTATCAGACCAAGCATAAATTCAAAGACCATGGTGTCATCGTTGAAAAGGTCGGTTTTGACCTTGGTATCATGATGAAGCGCAAAGATGGTATCGTCAAGAAGCTCACCACCGGTGTTGAGTTCTTGATGAAGAAGAACAAGATCACTTATCTCAAAGGTTTTGGCAGCTTCATCGACAAGAACACAATCAAAGTGGCTTTGACCGATGGCTCGGAACAAACTCTTCAGACCAAGAGCACGATCATCGCGACCGGCTCCGAACCCATCGAATTGTCCATCGCGCCTTTCGACGAGAAGCAAGTCCTGAGCTCTACGGGAGCACTTTCTCTCGATGCTGTACCGGAGCATTTGGTGGTTATCGGTGGTGGAGTGATCGGTTTGGAGATGGGCAGTGTATGGGCCCGACTGGGTTCCAAAGTCACTGTGATCGAAGCGTCTGATTCCATCCTGCCGATGATGGATAAGGATGTGATTCGGACTATGAAAAAAGTTCTGGCGGCTGAGGGCATGGAATTCCATGAGAAGGCTAAATTCACCGAACTGAAGAAAAGTGGCAAGAAACTCACCGTGATTGCCGATAAAGGCGGAGAAATCGTCAGCATTGATTGCGACAAGGTGCTCGTTGCAGTCGGTCGTCGCGCCTTCACCAAAGGCTTGGGCCTGGATAAAATCGGTTTGGCTGCCGAGAAAAACGGTAAAATTAAAACTGATGGCCATTATGCAACCTCAGTTCCAGGGGTCTATGCCATTGGTGATGTGATCGATGGTCCGATGCTGGCTCATAAAGCCGAAGAAGAAGGCGTTGCTTGTGCCGAGCTGATTGCAGGCAAACCTGGTCACGTCAACTATACAGCGATTCCTAATGTTGTCTATACATGGCCGGAAGTTGCTTCCATCGGTATCAACGAGCAGGAAGCCCAGGCTCAAGGAATTGAAGTCAATATTGGCAAGTTCCCATTCGCGCCCAACGGACGAGCGATGGCGATGAATGAAACGGAAGGTTTTGTAAAACTACTGGCCGACAAAAGAACAGACCGTTTGCTCGGCGCTCATATCGTGGGGCCCAGTGCTTCCGAATTGATTGGCGAGTTGGCGATAGCCTTCGAATATTCAGCAAGTGCGGAAGATGTGGCCCGTTCGGTTCACGCTCACCCAACTCTAGCTGAGGTTATTAAAGAAGCGGCTTTGGCTGTAGATAAAAGATCATTACACAGTTAACGGGTCATTCACTGAGAAGGATTCAGAGATGAAAGGTGTCATCGACGGCGGGAAGTTCACCTATGCGAATGGTGCAAACGTAGCCTTCCTGGAGAACCTTTATAAGGAATACAAAAACAATCCAGAGGCGGTGGACCCTTCGTGGAAGCTCTTTTTCGAGGGCTACGAGTTTGCTGCATCGGGTTCCAAGGGATTGGCTGGCAATAAAAATGAGACCGAAGCGCAAGTTCAAGATTTTATCAATCTGTTCAGGCGATTAGGGCATCTTTCGGCACATCTGAATCCGTTGGCTGCCAAGCCGGCATTGGCGAATGATCTGTTGCCTGCTAAGGCAGGACTCAGTGATGTGAGTGATAGTCAGCTCTTCCATCCAGCAACTTTGCCGGTCAAAGGTCCCGTGAGTTTCGGTGAAGTCAAATCCTTGCTTCAAGACACTTATACCCGAACCTTCGGCGCAGATTTTCGCGATACCACAGATAACGAAGCTGTGGAATGGTTGCAGCAGCAGATGGAAGCCTGTCGCAATCGCCCAGCGATCGATAAGGAAACCAAAGTTCTCATTTTGAAAAAACTCACTCAAGCAGAAGGCTTTGAGAGGTTTTTCCAGGATCGATATCTGGGTCAAAAGCGCTTTTCCATCGAAGGCCTGGATACCATGATGGTGCTTTTGCATGTCATCGCTGATGAGTCGGCCAATATGAATGTCGAAGAGATAACTTTGGGCATGGCGCATCGCGGGCGATTGAACGTCCTGGCAAACTTCATGGGTAAACCTTACGAACTCATGATTAAAGAGTTCGAAGGCAGCGAAATCGAAACCTATGGAATCGACGGTGACGTGAAGTACCACAAAGGTTATGCGTCAGTGATCGAAACCATGAGTGGTGGCAAGGTGCGAGCCTATCTGTCACCAAACCCTTCGCACTTGGAAGCGGTGAATCCGGTTGTAGAGGGCTTCACTCGAGCACGCCAACGGATGCTGGATGATCCAACAGGTAGCAAGGTTTTGCCACTGTTGATCCATGGTGATGCGGCCTTTATCGGTCAAGGTTTGGTTGCTGAGACTCTCAATCTTTCCGAGCTTTTGTCCTATAAAACAGGCGGCACAGTTCACGTCATTTCTAATAACCAAGTTGGTTTTACGACCGATCCTGAAGACGGACGTTCTTGCCGCTATTCATCGGACATCGCAAAGATCGTTCGAGCGCCGGTGTTCCATGTGAATGCCGACGATCCTGAAGTAGTTGTCTGGGCAGGTCGACTGGCGACAGCCTATCGTCAGAAATTCAAAAAAGACGTTGTCATCGACTTGATTGGTTATCGCCGGCATGGTCACAACGAAACCGATGAACCGAACTTTACGCAGCCGGTCATGTATCAGAAGATCCGCGATCTTCCGACAGTTCTCACCCAATTCGGTGAAAAACTGGTCAAAGACGGTGTCATGACCGCAGATGCTGTTGCCGCAGAAATGAAAAACTTCCGCGACATGCTGCAAACCGGGATGGAAAAAGTTCGTGCAGGCCAAGTAAAAATTCTTCCAACCGTTCCAAGGGAACTGGAAAATAGCACCAAGCATGTCAAGGCAAGTGAAGAGGATCTCTTCCGTCCCGCCGAGACAGGTATCAAGGCCACTCTCGTCAAAGAGATTGTCGCCAATGCCACGAAAGTGCCAGCTGGATTTAAACCAAATCCAAAAATCGAGCGCTTGCTGAAATCCCGCCAGGACATGGCGGAAGGTGAAGGTGCGATTGATTGGGGACTGGCAGAGTTTCTTGCTTACGGCAGCCTTGCCTTGGAAGGAAAGCATGTTCGACTTTCCGGCCAAGATTGCAAACGAGGCACATTTTCCCATCGTCACGCTGTGATTCGAGACTTTGAGACAGGCGCACCGTTGGCCTTGCTCAATCAGTTGGGTAAAGGCCAAGCGGAAGTGGAAGTCATCAACAGTCCTCTGTCTGAACAAGGCGTGATGGGTTTTGAATTTGGTTATTCCGTAGCTGACCGAGAGGCTTTGGTCCTTTGGGAAGCGCAGTTTGGTGACTTTGGCAACGGCGCTCAGATTATAATCGATCAGTTCCTTGCAGCTTCGGAAGCCAAATGGAAACAGGCCTGCGGTTTGGTTTTGCTCCTGCCTCATGGCTACGAAGGCATGGGACCTGAGCATTCCAGTGCGCGTCCGGAAAGATTTCTGCAGCTTTGCGGGGATAACAATATTCAGGTTGCGAATTTGACCAGCCCGGCCCAGCTGTTTCATATCCTGCGTCGTCAATTGCATCGTCCCTTCCGTAAGCCTTTGGTGATTATGACTCCAAAGAGTTTGCTCCGTCATCCTGCGGTCATTTCCAAAATCAAAGACTTCACTGATGGACGCTTCGTTGAAGTCCTGGACGATCCATCGCAAAAGTCCAAGAGTAAAGTCCGCCGGGTCGTGTTCTGCACAGGTAAGGTCTTTTTTGAATTGGATAAAGAGCGAGCAGAATTGGCCGTCACGGAACAGGTGGCATTGGTTCGAATCGAGCAACTTTATCCTTTCCCGGAAGAGCAATTGAAGAAGATCCTGGGCACCTACCCAGAAGCCAAAGAAGTCCTTTGGGTTCAGGAAGAGCCAGCCAATATGGGGGCGTGGACCTTTATTCGTCATCGCCTCGAGGCTCTCTGCAGCGACGAGCAGGAATTACTCTATTGCGGTCGTCGTGACGCAGGAACCACGGCAGAAGGTTACACAAAAGTTCACGAGAAAGAGCAGAAGCGTATCCTTCAAGAAGCTCTCACTCTGCCAGAAAAATCAGACAAAAAGGCCAAGAAGAGCAAATAAGTCTTTCTGAATGACATGAAGATCCCGCCTCGCCGCGGGATTTTTTTTGTCCGCTTGCTCGCTTTCAAAATTCGCAGCTACAGGCAAAATGCTCCCTAGCCCAAGACTTAGCCACCCCTTCAATTCAAGGCCTGGGAAGGCTGGATTCCAGCTCTATGGCTACACCAACAGCTGAAGTACCAGCCGATCCAGAAGTCCCTAAAATCCCCATGAGAGGAAAATCGCCTTGACTTCACTCGGTAAAATCATTAGCGTCTCCGTCACTTCGCTGAAGCGAGGATTGTTTTGTTTGGAGAGGTGGCCGAGTGGTTGATGGCGCACGCCTGGAAAGCGTGTTTACTGTTAAAGGTAACGAGGGTTCGAATCCCTCTCTCTCCGCCACTCATTTTACAGCCGAGCGCTAGTAAAAAGAGAGTGGCAGCCTCGGGAGCAGCGTAGTATGCTCTCGAAAGAAGCGCAGCGTGATAGCTGGATTCTGGATGGTATTGCTCCGTGAACCCCGCCAGGACCGGAAGGTAGCAACGGTAGCGGGTGTCAGTAGGTGTTCAGATCATCCAGCTATCACGGTGCGCTTTTTTGCATCTTGTTCTTCATCTCCCGATCGGCGAAACATGAGATTTGACTTTATTTCTGCCGAGGGAGTTCTCCGTGTCCTATGTATCGTTGGCCCGCAAGTATCGTCCCCGTCGATTTGTGGATATGGTGGGTCAGGAAGCGACAACTCTCGCTTTGACCAACGCCATCAGGCTGCGACGCGAACCCCATAGTGTTATCTTTACCGGTGTTCGTGGTGTTGGCAAGACCACCACAGCACGTATCTATGCGAAAGCATTGAATTGTGAGCAGGGTCCCACGGCGGATCCTTGTGATGTCTGCGCCAGCTGCATGGCCATCACAGTTGGCAATCATGAGGATGTTTTAGAAATCGATGGTGCATCCAATACTGGTGTCGATGATGTGCGAGCTTTGCAGGAGACTTTAAGTTACGTCCCGCAACGTTCCACTTATAAAATCTATATCATCGATGAAGTGCACATGCTGTCGATCAGCGCCTTCAATGCCTTGCTCAAGACTTTGGAAGAACCCCCCCAGCACGTTGTGTTTATCTTTGCCACCACCGAGCTGCACAAGGTTCCAGAAACGATTCAAAGTCGATGCCAGACCTTTCATCTTCAAAAAATAAGTCGGCCCGTTATTGCCGAACGCATTCGTTCTATTCTTCATGCCGAAGACATTCCTTTCGATGAAGCTGCCTTAGCCTTGGTCGCTCGAGAGGGTCGGGGATCCTTGCGTGATGCTTTGACCATGCTGGATCAAGCTATTGCAGTCGGAGCCGGTACAGTCAGCTTCGATACTTTGAAGCACGTTGTGGGCGGCAGTCAGTCGTTGCCGGTGATGGAGCTTTTGCAAGGTCTTTTGAAAAAAGACGCCCATCAGATACTCGGAGTGATTGCCCGTTGGGATCAAGAAGGCTTGTCCATGAGCAGTCTGGCTGAAGAAACGGCCAAGGCTTGTCGAAATGCCTTTATTTTAAGGGATCTCAAAGGTCAGTCGATCGATCTGCAGATTCTGGAGTTGGAAGATCGTGAACAACAGACTCTTCTTGAGTTTGGTGAACACGCTGCCCCCATGGATCTGAATCGACTCTTCCGTCAATTAGCTAAATGTTTGGACGATTTGAGACACGCGGATCTCGATCGCTTCGTGCTGGAGAACTACTGCCTTGAGTGGTGTTTTGATCCAGGTCTGCCCGATTTGCAGATGATGATGCAGATCTTATCCGGTCAGCCAGTGACTGCTGCATCGCAACCCCCTGTAAGGCCCACTCATACCCAGGCCTCAGATGTTCCTGCTATGAACTTACGTGACCGATGGAAAACGAGCGCACCGAGCCCAGCGCATCCGTCGCCGGCAAAGCCAGCGGTGAATCATGTTCCTGCGCCTGCTCCAGTCCCAACGATGCAGCCGGCGTCCATGGCGATTCCACCACCATCGGTCTCTCCACCACCTCTTCCAAAAGTTGAAGTTGAAAACGCCAAGGAACCATCCCCTCAGGCTCTCGCACCTGCACCTGTTGCTATGTCGACTCCTAATATCGAATCCCAGCCGACATCAGTTGCACCGCCCGCGCAAAAGTTGGAGCGACCAGCGACTCCCCCTCCAACACCGCCCGTTGTTCCTCCACCTGCTGTTCGAACAGCGCCCGTAGCGCCTGAAAAACAGCAGGTTTTACAAGACCTTTTAGCGACACAGCCCCTTGCTGCTGCACCAATGGCAGTACCTGTCGAGAAGCAGTCCCGCTTTCCTGAGAACTGGCGTGGGTTTGTGGATGAATGGAAGAAGCAAAAGCCTTTGCAAGGACGCGTTCTTGAGGAAGCTTATGTTCTTGAGTACAGTGCGCAAAGGATTCGCTTAGCGGTCGAGCCGCAGAGTATGGCTGGTGGTAAACTTCTCCAGCAGGAAGTTCGAAAACGCTTGCTGGAACAGTTTACCCAGCTTTTTGATTTTCATGGTCAGCTCGAAGTCGTGGCCAAGGCAGATGCCAAGCCGGGACGAACCGGTGCGGAAACCGCCGCCAATCCTCTAGGTGAGACTCTGCTTGAGGTTAAGCAGCGTGAGAGAGATGTGGCTCGAGAGAGCTTGAAGCACCGTCTGGAAGAACATCCGATGACTCGTGAGGTGATTTCCCGATTTGGTGGTACAATTGAACAGATTGACCTCCAGTGAGTCGGTGGCGCTGCATTGGAGCGAGGCATTTCAGGATCTGACCACACGATGGAATCCAGCCGATGGCCTATGCAAATTTTGAGACGCGAGAAATTCACTGCAAAGTCCTTTATCTCGGAGCTCCAGGTGCGGGTAAAACATCGAATCTTCGCTCCATCTACCGGCGTAGCTCCATACGCTTGACGAGGGAACCCGCGGAGTTTGTCGCTGACACTTTTTCTCCCTATGAGTTTATTCCCCTTTCCCTTGGTCAATTGAAAGACTTTCACGTCAAGCTCCATGTCTATACGATGCCAGAACATGGGCTTTATCCGACCTTCAATATGGTGCTGCTCAAGGGGATCGATGGAATGGTCTTTGTGGTTGACAGCTGTCTCAGTGCATTGCAGGAAAATTTGGACTCCTGGCAGCACACCAAGGAGCTTCTCACTCAGGAAGGCATTAACTTTTCGGCCCTGCCTCGGGTGATCCAATACAACAAACGTGATCATGAAGAAGCGATAGCAATCGATATCCTGAAACAGGAATTGAATCCCAACGGGCTGGCTGACATTGAAGCAGTAGCCACCCAGCATCTTGGAACCCTCGAAACCATTCAAAAGATTTCCGGGCTCATCTTGGATGAACTCGGCAAGTAGGAATTCTTATGCTGAATATTAAAGTTCCCCGCATCACGGTTCTGGTGCAATGTTTTGATGCCCAGGGCGTGATGCGTTTTCCCACCGATGGTGAGGGCTATTTTGGTCTAACAAGGCCAATCGATCAAAGTTTGGCTGTTTCAAAACAGGCGCAAAGAATTGCCGCAGTTGGTGTCGGTCGACCTGAATTGGCCGATCGTATTGAGCCCATTATTGTCGTTGAGCCACCTCTCAAGGCGGAAGGGTTCGAACCTTCCCTTCTTTATCTCATGAAATTGGATGCTGCTGTTTTGAAAGCGGATGCTGATTGGCTGCGAATCGTTGATATTTTAAGGCGGTTGCCGCAGGGTTCAGTTCGCGTTGCCTACAATAAGGCCATGCAGGTCTTTGCAGGAACCTTGCATGATCAGTTCGATATTCTGGAGATGGACGAGGAAGTCAGGCAGCGTTTAAGCCAGCTCATGGCGGACAATGGCCCGGATCTGGTAAAATAGAACACCGTATCTTGTTTTCAGCGTGGGGAGGACCTTCCTGTGATGCGTCGACTATGGATAACCAGTCTCTTCACTGTTTTCATTGCTGCCGAAGCTTGGGCGATGCCTTTTAAATGTGATAAGCAACAAATAATGTGTGAAGTACAAACCAAAAGGCTCACCGTCGGCGATAAGGTCGGGGTATTCGCTAGCGACGGTCAACTCGCGGCGATCGGTGAAGTGGTGGAGATTCGTAACCGAAGTCGCATGGTCAAAATCACGCAAAAATGGGGTAATCTGTACCGCTCCTATGAGATGGAAGTGATCGACGATGAGAAGGCTAAAGATCCTGAAAAAAACTTTCGCGTCATCACGCCACTGCCTGAACTCTCCTGGGGTGTAGCCTTAGGAGCCGTGAATCTTGGTATCGGCGATAGTTTTGTCGGTTCAAGTTTCGAAGGTGGCATTTACTATCTGCTTTGGCGGGATATCTTTCTCACGGGACGTCTGCACTATGTGACCGGTTCTGGCACCGCATCAGACAACCTGGGAGGAGCCGGAGCCAAAAGCGTTTCGGTCACCAGCGCCGGTGGCAGTGTAGGCCTCAGCGAGCTCATATCACCCTATGAGTTGATCGCGATCCGCTTGGATGGGGATATCGGTGTGAGCAATGCAACAGTGACTCTTCCTGCAGGACTCAATAAGGGTGCTGTACTCAACAATCGGATTGATGATGGGATTGGTTTGTATTTCCGCTTAGGAGTTGCAGCTATTTGGCGCCGGGACGGCCTGCAGCCTGAACTTGGATTCAATTTTCTCCGCCTGCACGGTTCTAACAATCCAGGACTTTTTATCGGCCTTTCAGCGCCGATCGATTGAAGTCAAGCGGATGCTGCCAATGCCTTCTCTTGACAAAGCATGATCCGTAAACGGCAGCCGTTGCTCTGTTTCTTGGGCATCAGTTCAGCGGAATTTTTCCATTGATAGGTTTTTGCGTCTTGAAAAAGGTCTTAGTTTACGGCGGTTTCGATCAGATCCCTGTGCAAGGCTTGCAGCGATTTTTCCAAGTTTGACTGAGGAATCAATAGGTTAGCTACCGCATTTTTGCAGTCGAAAAGCATGGGTTCTTGGCCCAAACTTTTCACCATGCGGCCGAGCAATTCAGGCTCCTGCCAGAATCCGTCGCCGACCAGACTGATGCAGGCCAGCTCGCGACCACGTTCGATGATCTTAACATGGCCCATTTCCTTGGCGACGAAGGCAGTGAGCTTGTCTTTGAACTTACTGCCAAGCACAAGATCAACACTGACACCGGATTCGTCTTGGTGCTGCTGAACATAAAGGGGATGTTCGCCCAAGGTGAAGAGGTGACTCAGAATCTGGCTCATAGCTTCCGACTTACAACCGGACAGACGGATCCAACTGAGATCCTTTCTATGGGTGACAGCATGAACGACGGCTTTTTCCACAGTCTTACTCCCGCCTACCAGGGTCCCTGGGGTTTCCAAATTGAAGCTCGATCGAATCTCGAGTGGTATGTGATATTTCTTAGCTAAGTGAACGCCACGGTTATGCACCACGCCCGATCCATACCATGTGAGATGACTCAGACTATCCCAGCTCATGGTTGGCAAGACTTTAGCTGCTGGTACGAGTCTTGGATCAGCTGAGCACACGCCATCAACGTCTTTATAGATTTGACAGCGATCCGCTTTGAGGACGTGGGCCAGGGCAATAGCCGTAAGATCGGATCCACCTCGACCGAGAGTGGTGATCTCTTTTTCGGTGGCGGACATGCCTTGAAATCCAGCGACAATGACCAACTTTCCGGCATCCAGTGCGGTTCGAATGCGATCGCCCAGAATCTTTTGAATGCGGGCATTGCCATGGGTGCTATCGGTGAGGATTCCGCTTTGCGAGCCGGTGAGTGAAATCGTTGGCACCTTGAGATCGCTCAATGCTATAGCCAAAAGGGACATGCTGATTCGCTCACCGACGCTCAGGAGCATATCCACTTCGCGTTGGGGTGGTTCAGGACTGAGTGCTAGGGCCATTTCCAAAAGTTCGTCGGTCTGCTGTCCCATGGCACTCACGACCACGACCAGACGATGTCCCTGGCGGTGAGTGGCAGCGATGTGTTCTGCTACACTGCGTATGCGTTCCAACGTGCCAACTGAAGTGCCACCATATTTTTGTATGAAGAGACTCAAGCTTTTATCCTTATCGCCAATTGCACAAACTTATGCAAAAATAGCAGCTATCTGTTACAAGATACGCCCGGACTTGAAAAGCCCAGATTCCGAGGCCGTTCAGGTCTCCGCAGGAAGCCGCATGCACGTGATATCTCCAGAGGCAGGGATAGCCTCACCGGGACGACCACTCTTCGAACAGATGGCCAGACGCCTGGGTGTCCCCAGCCTTTATGACTACCAAACAGAAGCCGTAACCCAAGCCCTCCGTGGCCGGGATTGTTTTGTCGTGGCTCCCACCGGTGGTGGTAAAAGTTTTTGCTACATCGTTCCAGCGCTTGTTTCCCCTGGTCTGGTGCTGGTCGTATCGCCCTTGATTGCTTTGATGCGGGATCAGCAAAGACAGCTGCAGGAACTTTCGATTCCAAGCTTGTCCTTCGACAGCATGATGTCAGCTGAAGAAAAACGCCAAGCCCGCGAAGATATTCTAGCTCAACGTCTCAAAGTTCTCTATGTGTCTCCGGAACGTCTGGCTTTACCGGGTTTTCGTGAGCTTCTGCGAGACTTGCCAATTGCTCTCATTGCCATCGATGAAGCGCATGTTGTGCATCAGTGGGGCATGGGCTTTCGTGCCGAGTATCGTCGCTTGGGTGGCTATCTGGACGAACTCGGTCCTGCACCCCGCATGGCTCTTACGGCGACGGTGACTGCTGAAGAGCGGCAAGAGATCATCGATCTCCTCGGCATGCGCGATCCCCAGCTGATTTTGCGAGCAGCACCTCGGGACAATCTCGATCTCATTTTACATCGTCATGAATCGGTTGATTTGCAAAAGAAGAGAATCGTCAGCGGACTCAAAGCGAGTGAAGGTCAGGGTATCGTCTACGCTGCCACGCGCAAGACAGCCGAAGAAGTATTCCATCAACTGCGCCTGGAAAAAATTCCTGTCGGGCTTTATCATGGCGGTATGCGGGGAGACGATCGGCAGCGCACCCAGGAAGCTTTCTGCAACGAAAAGACCCGCATTATGGTTGCGACCAAGGCTTTTGGGATGGGTATTAACCTGCCTTCAATTCGCTTTGTTTATCACGCGAACATGCCATGCTCAGTGGAATCCTACACACAGGAAATCGGTCGAGCGGGTCGCGACGGAGCTTCCGCCCTTTGTCATCTCCACTATGGACCCCGGGATTATTTTATTCAAAAATTTATGATTGAAAAAAGTTATCCATCAGATTTGGATTTGACCAAGGTTTACGGCATTTTAGAAGACCTTTTTCAAAGGCGGAGCGGCTTTCGAGAAAACGAACTCTTGCAGCGGCTGGTCGTGCAAACAGACCTCGAACGCGATGTCATTCAAACAAGCTTGGATTTCCTTTATCGCGAGCAAGCCTTTAGGCTGACAGATTTACCCGGTGATGCTGGTGCCTATCATGACTGGGAATCTTATGTGACTGCCAATGATCTTCCGCACAGCTTGGATAGCCTTTTACAAGCTCTCCGCAAGCAGGTAGCATGGAAATTCGCCAAGCTCAATGCCATGCATAAGCTGGTGAAGCTGGCGAGTTGTCCCAGACGCTATATCGAAGCATACTTCCGTTAAACGGACCATACAGGCGGCTCGCACTAAAGACTAGCCGACGAAGGAGTGATCCACTTGAAGGCCATCATATTGGGCTCAGGGACTTCCACCGGCGTTCCCGTTATCGGTTGCACCTGTCTCGTTTGTAAGAGCTCGGATATTCGTAATAAGCGTACCCGCGCATCGATTGCGGTCCAAAAGGATGGTCAAACTCTCTTAGTCGACACTTCACCAGAAATGCGTTTGCAAGTCTTGAGCGCTGGGATTGATTCACTGTCTGCCGTGCTTTATACCCACACTCACGCCGATCATACCCAGGGTTTTGATGACCTTCGGGCCTTTTATTTCAAAAAGCGGCAGGCCCTTGATTGCTTCTTAATGGACGAATATCACGAGGAGTTTCGGGAGCGGTTTCGCTATGCCTTTGAGGATACGGGTTATCTGGGCGCCACGCCGCAGGTCAATTTAAGGTCCATGCCTGAATCCCAGTTTCAACTTGGTGCCTTTGACATCGAGCCCGTGAGCTTGCCCCATGGTCATGTCCGGACCTGTGGGTTTCGCTTCGGAGAATTCGCCTATGCCACTGATTTCAAAGGATTTCCACCGGATGTCATCAGCCGTTGGAAAGGCCGCATTCATACTCTGGTGGCCAGTGGCATTCATTTTGGCACCCATAAGACCCATAACGTCATCCCCGAAACGATCGATCTCTTTCGAGAATTGGGCGTCAAGAGAGGCATCATTTCTCATCTGGCCCATGATGTGGACTATGCCAAACACAGCAGAGACCTGCCTTCTGGCGTCGAGTTTGCTTTCGATGGAATGACGATTGACCTGGGGGCGACCGTATCGTAAGAACGTGCGGTGTTCGCGAGGGGCGAATCACGGCATTTTCTGAGACATTTCAAGACAAAGGTCAGCACGTATGATCATCGGTGTTCCCAAGGAAATAAAGAACCGCGAGAATCGAGTGGCCATCGTTCCAGGTGGCGTGAAGATGTTGGTGGACGCAGGCCACAAGGTGCTGGTCGAAAAAAGCGCTGGATTGGGTGCAGGCATCCCCGATGAAAAATACCAGACGGCGGGCGCAACCATGGTCGGATCGGCTGCCGAAATCTGGGGCAGTGCCGACATGATTATCAAAGTCAAAGAGCCGATCGCTCAGGAATTCCCCCTGATGCGCAAAGGTCAAATTCTTTATACCTACCTTCACTTAGCTGCAGCTCACGAGCTGGGTCATGAGTTGGTTAAGCGCGGCGTAAATTCCATCGCCTATGAGACCATCCAGTTGGCTAACGGTTCGTTGCCACTGCTCACGCCCATGAGTGAAGTTGCAGGCCGTATGTCAGTGCAGGTTGGTGCTCAGTGTTTGCAGAAGCATTCGGGTGGCAAAGGCTTGCTCCTCGGTGGCGTTCCCGGTGTTCGTCGCGGTCGCGTTGCGATTGTCGGTGGCGGTGTCGTCGGTGTTCACGCAGCAAAGATGGCGATTGGCCTCGGCGCACGGGTCACGATTCTTGATGTGAACGCAGCGCGTCTTGCCTACTTGGACGATATTTTTGGTCATGACATCGACACCATGATGTCGAACCCAGAAAACATTGCTGCCGCCGTGCAGGAATCTGATCTAGTGGTCGGCGCTGTTTTGATCGCTGGCGCCAAGGCTCCTCGGCTCGTGACCCGCGAGATGGTTCGCACGATGGAACCTGGTTCGGTGATCGTCGACGTGGCGATCGATCAAGGTGGTTGTATCGAGACCATTAAGGCTACAACGCATGATGATCCTGTTTTCGTCGACGAGCACGTCTTGCACTACGGTGTGACCAATATTCCTGGCGACGTGCCGAAGACTTCGACCTACGCCCTGACCAACGTAACTTTAAAGTACGCGATGGAATTGGCGAATAAAGGCCTGGAAAAGGCACTCAAAGAATCGCCAGCGTTGCAATTAGGTCTGAATACCTATCAAGGTAAAGCGACCTACGCTGCTGTCGCTGACGCTTTGGGTTTGTCCTTCGAGAAGATCAGCTTCTAAGTTTGTTATCAAAAGATTCTCCCCGGTTGCTTTCGAGTGGCCGGGGTTTGCTATTCCAAGGGGCTGCTTCCCCGCATAGGGTTTTGCTATGTCTTTGAGTTACACACTGATCGATTCCGGAAATTTCCAAAAGCTGGAGCAAGTGGGTCCCTATCGTCTGGTGCGGCCTTCGCCCCAAGCTGTTTGGCAACCGCGCTTGAGTGAAGATGTCTGGAATAGAGTAGACGCCCGATTTGCGAGATTCAGTGGTGGGGATGGCAAATGGACTTTCTTCAATAAGAAGATGAAGGACCAATTCACGATCGAGTACGGTGGACTTTCCCTGCAGATGGACTTGACCGATTTTGGTCATTTGGGATTGTTTGCAGAACAGGTCACCAACTGGCAGCGCATTCGTAAGTTGAGCTTTGATGGCTCGCGTGACGGTCGCGAATTCAATGTGCTCAATCTCTTTGCTTATACGGGTGGATCGACTCTGGCTGCTGCACAAGGCGGAGCCAAGGTTGCTCATGTGGATGCTTCGAAGACTTCTGTGGCTTGGGCTAGGCAAAACGCGGAACTGAACAAACTCGCCGAGCATGAAATTCGCTGGCTGGTGGAAGACGTTCAGAAATACGTGACTCGAGAAATTCGTCGAGAGCGTCGCTATCACGGTATTATTTTGGATCCGCCGAGTTTCGGTCGTGGCACCAAGAATGAAGTGTGGAAGATCGAAGAGCACCTGATTCCCCTTTTGGATGGCCTGAAAGAACTGCTAGCACCTGACTTTAAATTCATTTTGCTCAGCTCTCATTCGGCGGGTTATACGCCAGTAGCCATGCGCAATCTGCTCTTGCCTTTGGTCAAGGGCCACAGCGGCCGCTTTATTGAAGAAGAGATGCTGGTATGCGAGCAGGATTCCGGACGAGCTTTGCCGAGTGGCGCTAACACCTGGTTTATTCGAGATTAATATGTTCACCATCACCAGCCCCCAAAATCAAAAGATTAAAGACCTTGTCAAGCTGCGCGAGAGCAAGCATCGTCGGCTGACGGGTTTGTTTGTGCTCGAAGGAGCGCGGGAATTGGGACGAGCGCTGGCGAGTGGTTTTATACTTAAGACCATGTATGTGTGTCATGAACTTCTGAGTGTTGAAGCCAAGGATTTGCTCGTTGGTTTGGATGATCGATTGAAGCTCAACATCACCGCGGAAGTCTTTGCCAAAGCTGCGATGCGGGAAGGCAGTGATGGGTTGGTGGGAGTGTTCGATCAGAAATCCTGGTCCCTGGCCGACCTTTCCTTGGGTGCCGATCCTTTCCTTTTGGTTCTGGAAGATATTGAAAAACCAGGGAATTTTGGGGCCTTGGCGCGCAGTGCCGATGGCGCTGGCGTCGATGCTGTCATCATTCTCGATCCCAAGGCGGATATCTACAATCCAAACGCTTTGCGCGCGAGTGTCGGCGCGCTCTTCAGTCGGCCTCTCGTGGTCTGCGGTCATGAAGAATTTGTCAGTTTCTGTGAGCAAAGGAAGATCAAGATTTTGACCGCATCGCCCTTTGCCGAAAAGTTTCATTTTCAAGCGGATCTCTGCGGGCCTTTAGCGATAGTGTTGGGGTCGGAGGCTTGGGGTTTATCAAACGCATGGACTAGGCTGGAGAACGTTCCTGTGAAAATTCCTATGCGCGGCATTGCGGATTCTTTGAATGTGTCCGTGGCCGGTGCGGTGATTTTGTATGAAGCTCTACGGCAGAGATTGAAAGTTTAAATTTCGCGGGGACGTTCGTGTTGAATATTTTCAAGCACCTCGTTGGGCGGATTGCTTTGTAGCTTTTCTGGTAAATGGCGAGCGAGATGCAGAAGAGCTAGTAAATTATGGCTCATACAAGACTAGGGCAGTCGCCGATAGAAGGACACCGGTTGAGGCGGTGAAGGGGTGTTCGAGCTGTTCGCGAGGTTCTCGCTCACAGTCACTAAATCCAATCCTTTGGCATCGAATGAAATCGCTTCGCCGTTAAATTCAACTCCCAAGGTGATCGTCAGACCGATAGTACCTAGAGCGTCGGCCACCGACTGACCTACATTCCTCTTGAAAACCCAAGCGGTGGTTTCATCTCGAAGCACAATTTCATCACCTGAAGGACTCATGTTGCCGCCCGACGGGGTCATCGACCACGCGCCGGTTGTGCGAACAGCAGTCATCGGTACAGCAGTTCCGACCTGAGCCACGTTCAAGAGAGACTTCGTCGCCTTAAAGACGTTGAATCCACCTTTTTGGACCAAGTAAAGGTCGCCCTCGGCGGGATCGATAAACATCGTTTCGAAATCTAGAAGTTGGTTACCTGGATAGCTCAGGGTAATGGCGAGCATGTCAGTCACATTCGCTTTAATAGCCTTCTGGGCAGGATCGATGGTCGGTTCAGGAAAACGGTGTACTGTCAGTGATCCAGCAGTTTTGCCCTTATCCCCAATATCGCCGAAGTAAATATAGTCGGTCCCTGCTTTGGGGCCGGGTCCGATGGTGATGTCTTCCGTATCTGTAACAGTCACGCCAGTGAGAGTTTGGGTGCTTAGGATCTCGCCTCTTGGGTTAATGGCATAAATGATCGCTGCGGGACCTTCGTCGTTTTGAACCCAGTAGACGTTTGGGTACTTAGGGCTGGCTGCGATGCCTGAGAGCTCGTTTAGGGTGGCGTCAACTACATAGCAGGTGCCTGTGCCGGCATTGAGTTCACAGGTTTTAGGGCCGAATTTTAGGAGCTTGGGAGCCGCTGCAGGGACTTTGTCGGGCTTTGAGGTATCTGTGGCGACCGGAATAGGGGTTTTTACCGGATCGGGTTGAGTGGCTGGTTGAGCCAAGGAGTCCGCTTGCACAGCTTTGCCCTGAGCCTTAGGTGGCTGGCTTTGAGGTCTTGCATTGGGATTGCAAGATATTGAAATAATGGAATATATGATGAAAATGGGGAGGTTTTTTTGCATGTGCCGCTCCTCGATTTATGGGTAACGGCAATATTTCTGAATAACTTGAGCAAAACCTCGGCAATTGTAAATTTTTGGTTCAGTCCCAACTTCTAATTGTTAGGTCTTTAATTTGAGCAAAAATTATAATGCCAAATTGGCTTGATTACCAACACCCCCTCTGCTACAAGCTTCTCAGCAGGAGGCGTTCCCGCTGAAACCCAAGTACCCCTTTGATTCGAGACAACAAACTATGTCTATCAAATCAGCCTTTCTCGCTCTCGGTTTTATGGCATTAGCTTTCGCTTGTCATAGCAAAAAGGGCTCGACTGTCCTTTCCTATCTTATGCCGATCAGCTCTGATGTGACTCTTGTTGGTGAGCACAAAAAAGCCATCGCTGCCCGTACAGACGCTGTGAATTTCTTCATCTTGACAACAAAAAACCCTGATCTCTTCGCGACTCAGGAATCGATCATGAAAGCTTTGAAAGTCACCAAAGGTGAATACATCTTCAAAACAGTCCTTCCAGGCAAATACAAAGTCGCATTGAAGGCGGGCGAATACTTGATAACCGGCTGGTATACTCGCTATCAGAGCGAAGGTAACAACGAGCAAAACACCTTCATGGAATACCTAGTGAAAATCGAAGGCGGTAAGGTCTTCGAAAGCACCCTCAGCACCGTTTTCACTCCTGCAGAACAGTCTGAATTCGTTGAAGTTTCCAGCCATCGCTACATCTTTAATGATGGCGTGGTTGGCCAAAAAATCGATCTGGAAAATTTCAACTACTCCGTTAAAAATAATGAAGTCACCGTAGAATTCCCTGCTTATATCGACGGTCGTACTTTTTAATTCAGACCTCAAAGACGCAAAAAAACCCTCTTCAGCCGTTTGGTAAGAGGGTTTTTTTGTTCAAGTTGCATCAAGCAAAGGGACCGTCGGGATCGTTCTTAAATGATCAATCTTCCGTCTCAGCTTCACTCTCCGCTGCGCCGCTGTACTTCTTCCCTGAATACAGGTTGAAGATCAGCAGACGGCAAGGAATTCCACCATTATCGATAGGGATCTTGCGGCGAGGGCGCAGGCCAATGAACTTATAGGGGGTGTCTTCACCGACCAGCAAAGCAGCTGTCCATCCCGCATATTTTTGCTTCAGTGTATCGCCGACCTTCTTATAGAACTGGACCAGTTCTTCTTGACCCTTACTGCCGATACGCTCGCCGTATGGGAAGTTACTGATCAGAAGACCGCTGTCAGCTGGTGCTTTCAAATCAAAGAAAGAACCACTGCGGAATTCGATATACTTCTCGACCCGAGCTCTCAGGGCATTGTCCCGAGCGGCATCGATATAATTGCGACTGATATCGCTGGCGAAGAGACCGGCTTTTGGCTCTTCCAGCTTATCGGCGCGACAGGCATCCTGAACCTTGCGCCACAGCTGAGAATCATAGTTGGCAAAATTTTCGAAGCCAAACTGGCCCTTTTTACGGTGAATCAGCGGCGCTTTTTCCAAAGACATGAAAGCCGCTTCAATAGCAATCGTACCACTGCCACACATGGGATCGTAGAGATTCTGGGTCCCGTCATAGCCAGCGAGCCTCAGTAGACCGGCGGCCAAGTTTTCCTTGATAGGAGCTGGGTGACCTTCCCCGCGATATCCTCTCTTATGGAGAGATTTTCCCGAGGAATCTATACTGATCGTCAATACGCCGCCAATCAGAAAGGCGATGACTTTAATCTTCGGTTCCTTCAGATCGACTTTTGGCAAAGGCAATTCCAATTTCTTAAAGGAATCCTCAATACCAAGCCGGACTGCCTTGCTAATCAGGGTAGCCGTCGGCGCGTCGGGACCGCGATCACCCGCAACTCCTTCGACAAGGTAGGTGCTATCAGGGCGGAAATACTCCTGCCACTTGACCTTGCGGGCTTGGTTGGTGATAACTGCCAGACTCCCGGCTCCACCCTTGCGGACGACCAGCAAAATGCGGCTTGGGGTCTGAAGCATAAGGTGCAGGCGATAAGCAAGCTCTTGGTCGGCTTCGAAATAGACGGCTTTATAGCCTTTTTCGATGTTAGTCGCGCCGTAGCTTTCGAGTTCCTGTACAGTGGCGTCGATGATATCCTGCGAACAGATAGCTATATAAGTTGAGCTCAAGGTTCTGTCCTTTCTGTTGGACGGGGACCATGTCCGGTTAAAAAACGAAGGGTTGGCTCTTTGAGAGCGACGGTGTATTTACTCCCGCCTTAGATTCGGGTATTTCTGAAAACCTCTTTGCAGAGGGCACTCGTAGCATAAAGGAATGGCTTATGACAGATGTGAAGCAGCAAGTCAAAGATATCGAGAAGACGATAGACTTTAGCAAAAATCGATACCAAGTCAATTTGAACACAAGCCAGGGTCAGATCCGTATTGAACTGTTTCCTGACGTTGCACCTGGTCACTGTAAAAATATAATTTCCCTAGCGAAATCAGGGTATTATGATGGATTGACCTTCCACCGCATCATCAAAGGTTTCATGATCCAGGGTGGCTGTCCCAAGGGTTCGGGAATCGGCGGACCGGGTTATACAATCAATGCAGAGTTTAACAACAAGCCACATGAACCAGGCGTGCTGTCCATGGCTCGCACCAATGATCCCAACTCTGCGGGTTCGCAATTTTTCATCTGTTTGGAGCGCGTGCCGTATTTGGACGGTCAATATACTGTGTTTGGCCGTACGCTGGATAAGGAGAGCCTTGAGGTGGTCAAAAAGATCGGGGAAGTCAAAACCGGACCCCAGGATCGACCCTTAGAGCCCGTCACAATCAGCAAGGCAGAGGTTCTGGAAACAGGCCTTTAATCTTTCTCATCTTGAAGGGGCTGATCGAGCCGTTCCAACCAACTTAGCCAAATCTATCCATGACTGGATTTTCTTGGCTACCGAAACCCGAACAGCTGGGTTTCTGGTCCCTCCTCACCCTGAAGCACAACACAGTGCTTCGGGTATTCGTGCTTTCCCGGTCTCAATATAGGACTTGTGTAGCGAAGGGTGCCCCTTCGCCAGGGAAAGTGC
>JBGSTF010000270.1:0-3704 GCA_041736645.1 Oligoflexus sp.
GAAACGACTTGATGTGTTCTTGCTGCCTGGCAGTCACTCAACTGCCCTGAGGTCCCAGAAGGAGCGGGACCTGCTGCTGCTGCCGGCCTGTGCTTGCTGCTGTTGTGCTGCTGTGGTATTGTTCAAACTTTTTTTCATGCCCTGCAACAGCAAACAGCGTCTTCATAATATCTTTGACCATAAACGTACGAGTCAAGCCGGTATCCTGCTGCTCCCCTGTATAGCGACCGTCAGCACCGATCGCTGTTGGCATCTGGACTCGAGACACGTCGGGCGTGTTGATGGTCGAGAAGTCGACGAAGTTGGCCCACTGACTGATCGGATCGTTCTCACCTATCCAGGCTCCGCCTTGAACGCCTTTACCGAACAGAATATAGTTGTTGTTCCGCCAATTGTGGCCGTTGCCAAAAGCAAAGCCAGCACTATCAGGAAAACCTTCATTTCCTGAAAGATTGGACGGACGGGCGAAATCACTGCTGACAACCACCGTCGTCACGTCAAACAGAGATTTATTCGTCTGCTTGAACTTCGTCGATTTTAGGAGTTTGATAAAATCGGTAATATGGCTCATAGCCTTACCCAACTGCAAATGATGCCTCTGGGTGTTTTCCGAACTGCTGTTGCCCGGTATCAAGTGAAACATTCCAGAATGAGCATCAAAGAGCCCAAATCCATCGACTCGATTCTTCCCATTAGGTGCTCCCAGGCACAAGGTCACCACCCGCGAAAGTCCGGATTGAATCAAAGTCAAAGCCGCTTGAAATTGTTTTTCCAGGCTGAGCGAGTAATCCTCGTTCTGGAAGGTGAGCTGCTTCAATTGTTCAGCCAACGAAGGCGCATCACCAACGGCCGTAATATATTCGGCCAGAATGGTCCTGTGTTCCCCTGAGATTGCGCCGCGCGACAGGGCTTCTGTTATTTTTTGAGCACGGTTGAAAAGGCGCTTGCTGCTGGCGTCCTCGCCTAAAAAGCCAATCAATGAAGCCAGACTTTGGCCATCCACGCGATTCGTCTTGAGAGTCAGCTGTGCGTTGTCCACTCCGGTGGTTGCCGCTTCGAAAACAATGTTATCCAGGAGCTTAGGACCACCGTAGCGGCTGTCTTCCTGAAGTATTTTTGCCAGACTACCTGCGATATGACGACCTGCTCCCGACTGGACTCCGGCAAAAATCTCGAGCTTGGGATGAAAGGTTCCTCGCATACGCACACCGCGAATAACCGCCATATCATTTACAACCGGCTCCAGAACCAAACCGGAAGGCCCCAGGGCATAGCGCCCATTATATCCAACTCCATTAACGGTGTAGGCCGTCTTGCCGACTTTGTAGGAACTCGCCATGTCACCAATGTAAGGCTGAATGATGAAGGAACCCTCTTCACTCGTAATGCTGCCATTGGAATCCTTTTGCCACTGATCATAGTCGACCGATGTGGGCAGCTGATCCGAGATGGCGAAGGGAAGACAGCGACTCTTGTCTTCCAACGGCAGCAGCGACGGGTCTCTGGCATCGGTGGCCAGCATGAAATGAGCGCCCCCTGACATCTCAACGAATATGAAAAAGTGCTCATCCTCGTCAGGCTGTTGAGCTCTTGCCAATTGATCAAACCAGGGAAATGCCGAAGCCAGACTGATCCCGCCTGCGGTCTTGGCCAGAAACTTGCGTCTATCGTAGTTCGTCGGTAATTCAGACATTGAAATCACTCCAGGCAATGGATACGCGTTCCGAATTAATCGCCATACTCTACAGTAAGAACAAAGTTATCAACCGTGCCTCTTTCCAAGGGCTTGTTGTCATAGATCGTTGCCACCCAAGGACCGGCGGGCTGGTTGATGAAGGCCTTCAGACTGCTTTGACTGTCACTATCAAGGATCAGTTCAAGATCCTCGTAATTGCGCTTGGGATCGCTAGCACCCTGATAGATGTTCACCGTCTTGCTGCCGCGAGTGAGGTCGATCTTCAGCTGACCCCGAATAGGATGGGTAATGTAGACCCGCATCTGTATTTTCTTGATGATGCCGATGCCGGTCTTTTGCGGTTTCAATTCCAGCTTGAGTATGCCTGGCGAATTGTTGCTGAAGTCGGGAATTGGCACGGGCGCATCCCCGTGACTAAAGGCTGCGACGGAAGGCGGCTGAGCATCGTCGGGAGTAATTCCCACAAAATAGCCACCACCCACCAGTATAGTAAAAAGGACATCGCGCCACGCTTGTTTTTCAAGCTCTGGCGTGATGAGGCCTTCTCCCAGCCGGGGGATAAAAACATCTTCGAGCAAATATTGAGCGGCGTGACGATCCGTGCCGTCCGGAACCATAAGGGTATTGTCGGTATCGATCAGCATAAACTCGCCAAGATCCTGAATATTGTGCATCAGACGTTTGCGCCATTCCAGGTTCAAATCGCTGGCTTTCAAGGATGCGGATGATAGGCTATTCAAACGAATTTGATCCTGTGCATCGCACCAAGCGAGCTTATCATCTTTGAAGCAGACCTCGTCGGGGCCCGAAAGGCCAAGCCCATCGAACACATACGGTTCGGTCTTGGCTTCAAGCAGGGCCTGACGCTCCACCATCTGCTTGCCGACAAAATCCGACAAGCTACTGATGGCAAGAATAAAAAGCGTATTGGGATGATCGATGCCGCTTTTAAAGGATGCGACATCGGTCCCACCTAGGAAGGCATAGGTGCTACGAATATAGCGCCAACGTTCAGCCGGGGACATGGGGATGCCCCAAGTTTTGGTAATCGTTCCCTCGATCGATTCCGGCGACTGGAGCCAGGCATTGCGAATTTTGACTGGTCCTCCAAGCTCTTGAAGCTGCGAATGCCCAGAGCGGGTCTTGCATCCGCTTCCGATGAGCAGGGCCAGCGGCAGGATACCCAAGGCATACTGAAGGAAGCTCATTCGACTCTACTCCCGTTTCAAAACAAGGTGTTTGGACAAATCGCATCAACCATTGATAATAAAACTCAGAAGTTCGGCATAGCTGGCTGCGGGCAGGCGGCTCCTAATTTTATTGATGAAGCCATCCTTCTGCAGCGGAGCCACTCGCTCGACTAACCACAAACCGAAGCAAACCGAGGCAGGCTCATTTCGGCAAGTGCTATGATCTTTGCGTGTCAATGGCTCCAACACCTTCTCGAGGGCGGAATCGGCGTTAGCCAGCGTTGGACAGTTTTTGTTCTCTACCAACTGCCCGCCATGGACGAAACTATAAACTCGGCAGGCAAACAGATCTTGAAATTCCTTCTGCTGGATCAACTCGTCGGCCACTTCCCGAGGCGAGCGGACGAGGGAAGCGCGCAACTCTCTCGGAAATGCGCTGCGACCGAGATACACCTGGTAGATCTGATTCACCTGCCGCATCTTATCTATCGCCTGCTGGCGATCTCCGAAGGCATTACGGCTGAATAAAGAGGAGACGGAAACCATCACGAGCATTATTTTTATCAGTGATATCATTCGATGTCCTCTCAAAGATTGCTATGACCATCACCCGTCTTGAGCTCGGGCACTAGACTATTGCAAATAGGTTCCGCAAAGCGAGATGGGACGGTATTGGCCCTGTGGTTTAGCACACTAATTTAGCGATAATTTCTCACGTACTCTCATTCTATTGCAAGATTCTCAGTGATACCAAAGGTACCACTGAGAGATGAGTACATATGCCTCAGAAAATTTCATTCAGGTCAGGTGGCATCCGT
>JBGSTF010000329.1:0-4598 GCA_041736645.1 Oligoflexus sp.
TCCAGGAGCGGCTGAAGTATCGCTACTCCAGTTGTCCAAAGACGAAGCTGTCTTTGATTCACCAGACGACGTGACTCCTATCATAGAATTTTTGGAAAATTTTCAAAAAATGGTAGACCCCCGAGCCCAGCATCCGAGTCAGCTGATCAGTCTCAAGGTACCTGGGAAGATATGCGTAACGGAAGGATCTATAAGGATACCTATCCTTCCGGTGTCACGTCCCACCTTACGTCGAAATATAGTCTTCAGAGTTGGCAAGATTCTCGATTGACCGGTTTGAGGTACAAGCTGACCGGATTGCACATATTCGCGAATGACAGGTAAATTCGTCATGATTTCGGCGAGGAGATTGGAGAAAATGACGCCAGCAGGCATGGGATTGTATTCGATAAATGAAACCTCACCATTTTCGTCGAATAGGCCATCAAAACGTGCAAATGACTCGGATGGTGACTCGTCGGCGGCATGAATCATGCTTTGAATCAAGGGTGGGATCCCTAGAATCTGAAAAAAATAACGATGGCTCCAAATCCATTCGGAGAGGAGTTGCATATCCCTGAGAATGCTGTTCGCCCTTGACAGCGCTGCATTGAATTTCTCTTGAGTCAGGACGCATGGTGAAAGACAGGTGCCCAAAGGAATGCCCAAAAAATTTATTTTCTATCCAGCACGGCACGACCCACCGCAGCAGCGCATTGAGAACTTTCGGGCCCCATATTCCGCTGAGCAATGACCTGAGACATTTTATCGGATTCCATCCACTGTCCTCCAAAAGTTCGATCGCGCTTTGAGCGCTTCCACTTTGCTGATAGCCAAGCGCATAGCATCCAGATAGGCGGAAAAATCACCGTCCTTTACAAATTCCAGTGCACCACCCAAGTAACTCGCAGCCTCTACCAGCACAGGTCCAGATGGTGCAAGTGCGATATCCCACGCACACAGCGTCATGTTGGGACATAGAGTTTGGTGGGCCCGAAGCACGGTATCCCGCATGGCTTCAAAATAAGGAAGTTTTTTTCCAGTGAACTTCAACCCAGTGTCGGGGTGCGCTTCTATATGAAAAGCAGTTTGCCAGCATTTTTTCATATCAAGGTAGGTCACGCCTTTAAGCATGATCCCGTCCCCATTCAAAGGTACAGCAATGCCTCCTTGGGAAAGATTATCCACCAGACCATGCGAACGTCCCATACGAAGGATAGCACCAAAAAGCTGAAAATATCCTTCACGAGTTTGGATAGTCAAAGCACGTACAGTGGAAAGTCCAGAGCTTTCTCCAACAATGGCTTCAATGGCGGGATGATTCTTCATAATTGTTTGGATTATGTGTTTGTCTGCTTTTATATAGCCCTCAATATCTTTGCCACGCATTTTGACAATTCCGCGCCCTTGCCCTTCGTCTTTGGGTTTGACAATATATTCGATGTCATCAACCAGCTCTTGTAGGGCAAGGTTACCGATGCAAGGCAGATTATGACTGGCACACAGTGCGGGAAACTTGGATTTATCATCGACCAAAAAATCGGGATATTCGGCGAGGCAGTAACTGTAATTGCCTGGAATGAAGTGCAGAAACGAAGAAGCAAGATTGTCGATGTCAGCAATACTATAGGGACCGCGTCCGACCGTGAGAATGAGGTCGGGTCGATTTACACCGACCAACCAAGTGGTTATCCATTCTTTCCACTGAATACGAAATGCGTAAAAGGGAATCACGAACGGCCAGAGCAAAAACAGTATATAAGCTAGAAAGCTAATTCGAGAAGCAAGGCGATTCAAACCTCTTTTCGAGTGAGCATTGGAAAGCATGAAGCCATTGAATGTTGAGAAAACGAGACAGGGCTGATTCCAGGCACGGACCATGTGCAGATAACACCACATTTGAATGTCGAGAGCGGTTTTTGGCCGAAATCCCAAGGAAATCCTGGCAAAAGACAGATAATAGCGAATCGATAAATATTCCTGTAAACAGAGTTTGCACTCCGACTTTCCTTTATGTACAGATTGGCTGAATGTAAGGATATACGAATCGGAAAGGATCGCACAATCATTTAACGTTTTTGTCAACGGTGTCCGAACTTGCAGGGTATCTGAGCATTGGGACGGTCAATGAAAAAGCACATTCTAGTTGTTGGTTTAGGATTTAATAAGGCTGTATTAATTGCTCTTTTAAACCGGATCCTTGAGGGGGGAGATAAGCTTTCCTTTGTCGACTATGATCGTCCTTTCTCACCCTTTAAGTTTTCAGATTTGGAATTGAATTCCAAGAGTTTTGAGTACCTTCGTTTGGATGAGCCAACCGATAAAATCTCAATGAGACGCATGTTGCGTAGCTTAGACCAAAATCAGCCTATCGATGCTGTGATAAGTCTGGATCATTTCGTTATTACACAGCTCGCCATTCTCTGTCGGGAGCTGGATATTCGATATATTGACCCCGATGCCGCTCGACTTTGTGAAGACAAACTTGCCATGCAGATCCACTTACGCGATTCAGGTTTGCCGTATAATAAAGTCTATGATGTCGCGGATCTTAGTCGCATTGAGAAGCACTGCTTCCCACTCATCTTAAAACCATGTGGTGGTGTGGCCAGTATTCATATTGGAAAACTAAATAGCAGTCGGGAGCTTGAAAACGTTCTTGCAGAATTCAATAGGACACAAATTCTAGCTGATACGGCTCTTGGAAAGAATCCGTCCTATATGCTCGAAGAATATCTCGAAGGTATATTGCTGTCTGCGGAATGTATTGCAACCGAGACGGAATTTTGTGTCCTAGCCATCTCCCAGAGGCAAAGGGCCGACTTTAATGAAGCTGTCGAGCTCGGTTCTTTGATTCCTTCTTGTTTGAGCGAATCGGATCAGCGACATATTGAAGATTTTGCTGCCGCGCTTTGTCGAACCATCAATTTTCGATGCGGCATTTGTCATATTGAGATCATGTTTGGCGATAAAGGGATTCGACTCCTGGACTTTAATCCAAGGCTACCGGGAGTGGGTATTCCCAGGATGATGGAACAAGCCTACGGCATCGATCTGATTCAAGCTTTGATTGATTCTCATTCGAATCAACCCCTGAGTTCATTCCGAAAAGAGGCGAAGTGCTTCATGATGAATCGGCTTCTCGGCGCCCACGAACCCTGTCAAATCATAATTCCATGGACCCGAAAGACTTTTCCAAATGGTGCTGAAGTCATAGTGAATCGGCAGGGTGTTTTGCCAAAGTGCAGCACAAACCTGGACTACTTTGGCGAAGTTTCCTGCACAGCGGAGAGCGCCGAAATGTGTCTTGAGAAAATGGAGACCATAATGCCTCTGCTCGAGACTGAACTGAAAATACACCTCTTGAAATGGTCCAATGTTGATCGTGATCTCTGGAAAAGATTCTCTCAGAGCAAAGCATGAAGCCGGCATCCTTTCCCACCTAAAGAATTAGCTTTGTCATATAAATCTGACAGTTTGCAGGATAGGTTCGAGTTCAACATCGCTCTGCCGATAGATTAGCCAAGCAGAGGGAAGTGTATGAAATATAGAATTTTGACAGTCCGCGAGATTTGTGACTTTCAGCACAAATTCAAAACTCTTGGTGGCGTAAATTTACCTGAAAATTACCTACAAGACAGCCGTGTTGTGGGCGCTTTTGATGAGCATCAACAGTTGATTGGCGGGTGGACCTTACGCTTGGTGAAACCCTTTCGTGCTTTGGAATTGATTCCCGCGCATAGTCCTCAGGTCCAGACATTCATGGAAAAGGCTGGTTTATCTAATATTGTCGAATTGAATGGCGTCTGGATCGATCCGAAAGTGACAACAACTAAGGAATCCTTTCGATTTTGGCGCGAGGTCCTGCGCGATACAATTGCTCAAAAACGCAAATATATAGTCTTTGGTTATCCCGAAAGCAAACAAGGACTCAAACGTTTTTACGAGCGCTTGGATCCGAACATAATATTCACAGGGGAAACGGTTTTTGGTGTCGAGGCTACTGTTGCGTACTTGACTCCGAGCAAAATTCGGAATTTTTATTTCAAACAAGCACCATGGTTGCTTTGTCGACACTTTAACCTGATCAAGAGAAGTGGGAGTTGATTCTCGGTTTTTGTTACAGTCGGCCCCTCATTGAAACTTGGCATTCAATGCTCAGAGTCCGCCAGCCGTATTTTCCGAAGAACAATGGCGATGGCTTTGAAATCCACCCGAGCGGCTCGCATCAATTGTTCTGCCAAAGAAAAATCATCGGCATCAAGGGCTTCGAAGAATTCATCAACTAGGTGAAATATCTCAACATCATTGTAGAGAAGGATCACAGGCGTGTGAGGCGAAGAATAGGGCCCATGCTCGGCTTTAGGGGCTTTATGTCTGCGGTAGAGATCATCTCTGGAATAGAGATGATGATCATGATTAAAAAAGGCCAAATCGATATTAAAAGATCCACTCCCTTAGCGCAGTGGAGTTTCCGCGATTTTGTAGAGTCTTTTCTTAAGCTGTCGCTCTCTGGTTTGTCGAGTGTTCGTAGTCTATAGGATTCATATTTCCAGATGATGAATGGCGACGTTGGCCATTGTAGAAGCAGTCGATCCATTCCTCGATTGCTTCCTTCA
>JBGSTF010000081.1:0-15741 GCA_041736645.1 Oligoflexus sp.
GCGCATCGAGGGGGTGGCCCCGTAGCGACTTGAGCCAACTCATCTTGGTCGCGCTGTGATGCAGCATGTGAAACTCCCAGAGACGTCCGGGCTGGTGCATGGCCCGATGATACCAGTAACGTATGAAAGTAAAGATGAGGATGCTGAGCCCGAGCTGCGAGAAGACAGACCATTCTCGTGGCCAAAGATCGATCGACTCAGGGAGACGTGAAAAAATAAAGCTCGCCAAAGCAATAGCACAAAACATCTTCAAAGGCTGCAATAGCAAACCTAGAACTGATTGCATGGCAGCGATCCCGTAGTCTTCTAGTAGATCCTGTCGATTGGCGGCCCATTCGGTCTGCCGAGGAAAAAACGCTTCCATAGTCGCAAAATACAGTGCCGCAGGAACCGCGCACCCCAGAAAAACGCTCGCATTGGAATATTCCTGATCGATGGCCCAAAAGGCTGCAGCACTTCCCCCGAAAAGAATAAGAGGAAAGGTCAGATAGCGCAAAAATTTCGGAAGGGCTCGCGCCATGCTCTGCTCATAAGAAGGTTGGTTTCAAGTCAACTTTGAACGAGTTCCTGGATGTATCGGTATCAGGGTCAGAAAGCCAACAGAATCTTGTAGCAATATTCTTACCTTTTCGTAAATTTTAGGACCCAATCCTTGTGCAAAAGAATTCGAGAAAGCAGCCGATAAACAAGCTGGATTACTGACTGAAGAAGTTATCTTGAGGCGATCAGATGCTTTTGGTTCACGCATTGAAGAAAAAGTTTGATCGATACAGGGTCATGTTTTGGCAAGCTTTGCTACTCTTGCTGAGTCTAAGCTTTACTTCAGCCAGCTCGGCTTCTAGCTTAGATCTTCCGGTTCATGGGCTGATAGAATTAGCTGAAGGACCACCCGGTACCGACACCCTTGAGGCTCTCACCGTGAATGCCAATCACTTATCTTGGCGCCCGGTTCGCTTTCACGATGGGATCCTATTCCAATCTCGTCATGTGTATTTTTTGCGCTTTAAGGTTCCGGACTACAGTCCCACCGAATCTGTGGTGTTGGAATGGAATTACATGCATCCTGAGGCAGCCGATCAGATTGGCAGTCGTGCTTTTATAGAAGTTGACGGCAAGCTACAAGAAATTCCGTCCCTGACGTCACGCTTTTCAAGCTATATGATCGCGCGTGCCAACTATGGGCGAACGCTCTATCTAAGCAACAAGCAAGGCTCATTCCCCATAGCCCTTTTGCTGACCATAACATTAAAGGAACAGGACGCCTTCCATAAAACCCAAGAAAACAACCAATTTTTTATTGGCGCTTTCTTGGGTATCGTCGGCATTATCGCATTTATCAATCTCTGGCTGTTCTCGGTCTTCCGCAAAGCTTACTCAGCGTGGCACTGTGCCTACTGTGTCTCAGCCATGTTTATAAATGCCGCGTTAAACGGTATATTGCGCTTTAGCGACCTCAACATGATCTTAACTTTTGGGTCTGGCGGGCTGTGGATGATCTCCCTGGTCATATTTTCGATAAAATTCTTTCGAGTTAAAGATAGAATGCCAATCGTTTACAAGCTGGGACTGGTTCTGGTCAGCCTTGCCGTTATCGTTCCACTTGCCCTGATGCTCGGAGTAGAAAGTATTGTGAGCAACTTCACACTATTGGCTCCGATCTATTTGATCTATTGTTTTCTTCTAGCCCTTCATTCTGCATATCAAGGCTATAAGCCAGCTTATTATATTATGTTTGGTTGGTCGTGCCTGATCGTCTCCTTTATCATCCTGGCTATTCAGGTGACTTGGAACCTTTCGATCGAGGTTGGTTGGGCCTCGCCTATTGCTGTGGTGGTAGAAATCGTCAGCTTTACTCTGGCTGTTCAGATGCAGATTAAGCAGGATGAAGTTCGCTACCAGAAGAAGATTCGCCATGCTTTTAACGAAATGAGTAAAATCGTATATAAGCACCAGCTCACCAGTATCGAAGCTGGACATAGCCTCGAAACAACCATGCCGACCAAAGATGCCCAAGCCTATGTGCTATCGTTTGATATCATTGGCAGTTCGAAAATTGACAACCACACAGCTAAAGAGCTCATTCGTCGGGTGTTTTTACGGTGCCATGGTCTAATGGCCGAAGGTTATGATGGCATCGAACTGAAAGCTAGAGCTTACCGTATCAAAGAGGTCGGTGATGGCTTTTTGTGTTCGGTGGGCTATCCGTTTCGTTCGCTTTCGGATTGTGCTGCGGAAGATGCTATCGAACTTGCCTATGCCTGCGTTGAGGTCTTGATAGACGAAGGGGCACGATTTCTTCCTGGATATCCCATCGCCTGTGGTATCGGAATTGCCTACGGGCATGTCTCAGGGTTCTACCCGCCCTCTGGTACCAAGGAATACGATCTATTCGGTCGTGCGATCGTCCATGCTACCCGCTACGAGGCAATGCGAAAATCGCTTTTCATCGGACATGAAGGCCGCAGCGTTATCATCATTCAAGAAAAGGTCTTTACCCACCTCACTGATGGTTCTAAAGCCCAATTTCAAAGTTTGAACCTCGAGGCGCAGCAGGCGATGGTCAGGGACGATGGGGAAGCCAAGGTGCTCTATTTTCAGTTTCTTTGATGAGGGCTCCTGGATTTTAGGTCGATTGATAGCGATATCGTGATCGGAAGCCAAAACCAAAAGTGCTGGATCGGCGATAAAGGCGAGATCTAGGCGCAAAAAATCAGCGGTATACTTTTTGGTCTGGGTAGCGGTGTCCTGCGCTGTTTGCTGCGCTCCAAAAGCTGGACACCATCCATGGTTCGAAACTCTCGCGATGTATAGGCTCGTGAATTATAGCTGCGCAGCGTTGACGATATTGCTCAACTCTTGGCAAAGCTGGCTATTAAGGCCAATGAGTGTGGCAGTGCTCGTGGTATTCTTGGCTTGGCTGATCTTGAGGTCGAATTTCCCTTCGACACAATTTGCAGAAATGCTCGGTCCCCCATTCAGCGCTTCCTCGGTTTTTCCCGTAGGCAGATCGATATTATTGAGCACTTTGACCAACGCTTCACATTCTTCTACCTTATCCAATTGAAGGGCTTTAACATCGCCGCTGTGGGTGATGCGGAGCGTGAATTGCTTGTTTGTGCACGATGCGCTCAAAGCAAATGACCCGAGCTCGGTGGCATCGCTCGTCCCAGCACCTTCGACTTCTTTGCCATTGGCCTCGATAGTCACACGATCGTTAGGGAGGTCGACAGCCTGCGAGTCCTGGTTTTTCTTGTTGCAGGCCATCAGAGTCACGACTAGCATTACGCTCGATAGATTTTGGCATCGCATGCTTGGTCTCCTAAAGATTGAATGGGTTTCGAAAGTCTATCACGGACTGGTCAGAATTGCGAGATTGAGCCGTTGGGTTAGATGCAAAATTGCTCTTGATAAATATACATGTTCAGATCTTTCCACAGCAGCGCCCGGCCTTTTGCCGGAGCGGCCTGGAGCAAGGCAAACATGAACAGAAGCATGAGACTGCTGGAAAGATGGAAACTCAGCGAATAAGGTAACCACGCTGCAAGGATTGCCAACGCAGAAGATTCAACTGCAGCTGATAGACGCTCTCTTGCCAGTTGCTGAGGGTCTGAAGTTTATCGGTCTCAGCCGTGATGAGCGGCAAAAGACCAACCACCCCGGCCTCATACAGCTGCCTTTGGGCATCATAAAGCTGGTCGGCCTGACGATAGGCTTCGCGGTAGGGTTCGAGCAGTTTATAGAGATCGGTGATGACGATCTGGAGGCGCTCTCGTTCTGAACGCGAAGCCAAACGCACGCTATCAGCATGGGCGGATGCTGCGGTTTTTTCGGCGGCAGCGGCAGTGATTTGATGATCCTGGATGCGATCCCAAAGGGCCCAACTCATCTGCAAGGCAAGCGAATAGTCCATGGATCGGAACTTGCTTTTGTCGGTGGCTCCTCCGTCGAATTGCGATTCGGAGCTCGTGCGTGCCGCTGTTCCCACCAGATCCAAGCTCGGCATAAACCTTTGCTTGTACGACTGACTCAAACTCAGTTCCGCACGACTCTGGCGAGCCAGAGCTGTTTGCTCCTGGGTGGTGCTTTGGGCGATTGCGGCGAGATCAGGGGACTGACTTGGATAAGGCAAGGAGCGACTGGTGAGGAGGCTGATGTCCTGGTCAAAGTCATTATTTTGAGCCGAGCTGCTGAGGTAGGCCAGCAGTTTTTGTCGGTCCTCGCGAGTTCGCCCAGCTGCCTGCACGGCAGCGGCCCTGGCCGATGTTTCGCGCATACCTGTGGTGTAAACATCTATCTTGCCGACCTGGCCCGCTTTAAATTTTCGTTCAGAGAGGCTACGCAGTTCGCTGGCATCTTCGATCGAGGCCACTTCGATCGCCTCGCGCATAGCACTGTGATTCAGATTGAGAGCCGCAAGACGAACGGCAAAGGCGAGAGCTTCTGTACTTTCGACTTGCTGCAGTTCGGCAATCTTCTGGTCTTGGCTGCTGATCTTGATCAGGCCTGCATCCTGTCCACCACGCCAGAGGTTTTCGCGCAGCTGCAAGCGAAGGCTGGATCCGCTGCTCTTCGTTTCGATCTCATCGTTGAGATTGTTCGACCGGTCCTGACTGATGGAGGCGCTCAAGCCTATGTTCGGCTGGTAACGGCCTCGAGCGCTATCCACATTCGCTCGACTGGCGGCCACGCGAGCTTCCTCCACCTTGATATCCGGATGAGTCGCTAAAGCTTTTTCGACCATGCGATCGATAAGTCCACCGATATCCTGCTTATCTTTGCTGCTTGGATTTTCTTCCAGGCCTAAGAGACCTGCGATTTTTTTCAAGCGAGAAGAATCGGCCTTGAGACCTGGCGCGATAAAACCAAAAGCCATAACCAAGGACATCTGAGAGAAAGAGATTTTCCATGTTTTTTGCAAGAGTCGATGCACAAAATTTTCCTTATTCACTGCGAAGGGCCTCGCTCGGGTCGAGGTTGGAGGCTCGAAGAGCCGGCATCATGCCAAAGCTCATACCACAGACCAGGGCTGTGCCAAGTCCAAAAAGGAGTCCGGTTGGATTGAGCAGAAGCTGACCGGGAATCGTATCCGGCAAAGCTGTATGGCCGATCCAGGCGACTAGGTTGCAGAAGACAGCACCGATGAAGGTTCCTGCCACTCCGGATATCATGCAGAGCAGCATGCATTCGATCAAAAACTGCCGCACGATATCCCGCCCCGTGGCACCTAAAGCCTTGCGGAGCCCGATTTCTTTAATGCGTTCGGCAATCGTCACCAGCATGATATTCATAATGCCAATGCCTCCCACCAAGATGCACAGCCCACCAATGAGCGCCGTCAAGGCCTGAAAGATGGTAATGAACAGCATAATTTTGGAGATTGTTTCGTCTGGAACTTCAGCGCGGAATGGGTATTTTAAGGCTGTTTTAAGCCGAAGGTAATTCACCACCGAGTCAGCTAACCAGCGTTGGGCAACACCTGCTTTGGGGACCACCGAGATCCAAGTGCTGCGCTTTTCGCTGGTGTAGTGAATGAGCGTCGACAGCGGCACAAACAATCGAGCGTTGATATCCTTTTCCGCAAAAGTCGTATCGCGCTTGCCGGTGACGCCGATGATGGTGACCGTAGTTTGCAGACGTCCACGTAAAGCCACCCGCTCACCAACCGGAAAGTTTGGGTTATTGAAACGCCCCTCGTAGTGATCGGGAAACATGGAATTGGCAAAGTCAGAGCCGACCAAGGCGACCAGTCCGGATTCGGCAAATTCGTGGGGAGCGATCATACGACCTTTGGTGATCTTGACTCCTTGATCGGCGAAGTCGATGAGACTGGCAATCGTATCGACTTTAACCTCGACGGATTTGCCGCCAACCACTGCGTTTTGGTTAAAGTCGCCCCAAAGGATCGAGATGCGACCGTAGTCGGCAAAAGTCGCCTGCATCGTCGGCAAATCCCGGTCGATGTGCAAACCTTGCCAGTAGCCATTGGTATTGGTTCGCGCGGCCTGGTAGTCAAGCCCGACATAGATCCGGTCGGCTCCGGCCCGATCGAAGATTTTCAGAATCACGCCCTGAGCCGCAGATCCCAGCGTGAGCATGGTGGTGATAGACGTCACACCGATGGTCAGTCCCAGTGAGGTCAGTGCCGTGCGAAGTTTCGAGGAAATCAGGGCTTGCCAGGCTTGCTTCACGGGCGCCAGTGCTTGCCAGCGCAGCGAAGGGCGAGCCTTCTCCAAAACAGGCGGACGCTTTTGTAAAGAACTGGGTTCAGTATCGGACAACTGGAGGCCTCGTTGGGCCTCGTCGGCAACAATAATACCGTCTTTTAGCTCAATTCTGCGGCGAGCGACCTTGGTGACTTCGGGATCGTGAGTGATCAAAATCACTGTCCGACCTTCTTGGTTCAATTCGGCAAAGATGCGCATAACTTCGGCAGAGCTGCGCGAATCCAAAGCTCCGGTGGGCTCATCTGCTAGAATCACCGAAGGATCCAGCAGCAAAGCCCGAGCGATGGCTACTCGTTGTTTTTGACCGCCACTGAGCGAGGCTGGCAATTTTGCTTCTTGATCGCGAATGCCCAGCTGATCGAGTACGGTCAAGGCGCGTTCCGTCAGGCGATGCCGATCTTCAGGAGTTGGACGCGGTTGCATATAGTTGACTGGCAGGAGCACGTTTTCTAAAACGGTTAGACGTGGCAGCAGATGGAATTGCTGGAATACAAAACCAATCGTTCGATTGCGCAGGGAAGCCAGAGCGTCAGCGGTCAGGGAAGCCGTGTTTTCGCCGTGAATGGTGAATTCTCCGTCGCGGGCTGTGGCCAATGTACCGAGCAGGTTCATCAGAGTGCTTTTGCCAGAGCCGGAGGCGCCGGTTATCGCGACAAACTCCCCTTGTTTGATCTCAAGACTCAGATTTTTGAGCGCCCAAAACGTGGCATCATCCTTGCCATAGCGATAGGATAGACTATCGATAGCAATCAGGGGGGCTTGTTCTTTCACAGTTTCACCTGCCCTGATTTATCTTTGGCTAGTGCTTTGGGACCCTCGGTGACTTCAAAAATTTGGGGCGACGAGAAATCGATTTCCTCGACCTCATCGCCTTCGTTGAGTCCGGATCGAATCTCAACATCAGTGGGGCTGACAGCTCCGGTTTGGACTGTTTGATAGCGATAGCCTTGCTTGCTGCTATCGCGAATCCGCACCATGGATTTGGTGGGCAGCATCAGCACGCCAGCAACCGGCAGGGTGAGAGCATTGTCCTGCTGGGCAAAAATCAGGTCGACGGTGGCATTCATTTCGGGCAGCAGCCGAGCATCTTTTTGATTGATGCCAATATACACATCGAAGTAGGTATAACCGGCTTTGGTTTCGGCTCGCCCTTGGCCACCGATCTGCTCGACCTTACCATCGTAGGTGACATCGGGATAGGCATCCAAGCGAACCTTGACCGGCAGCCCTTGTTTTACATAGCGAAGATCGGCTTCCATCACGCGGGTCCGGACCTGAAGGTTGGTCATGTCGGCGACCACCATCACCATGCGATCATTGCTGCCGCCTATTTCTGAGGCACCAGCTCCAGCTCCTGATCCGCCGAGCACAAAATCGCCTGGCCTTTTGTCGACCAAGGTCACGATCCCCTGAATGGGCGAACGCACATAGACAATGCCGGTTTTGGAATCGACCTTGTCTTGGGTTTGGGTGGATCCGCGCGTCAAACCAAGATTGGCTTCAACCACAGCCAACCGGTCACGAGCTGCGGTGAGATCAATCCGCAGCTTGTCCAGTTCACTCTCTTCTTTCACGACCTGGGCCACGCCGATGAGTTCGCGTACAACACTTTTATCCTTGATTTGACGCGAAGCGGCTGCAACCTCATGTTCAAGCGACTTGACTCGCGATCGCATATCCATGAGTTCGGTTTGACCATCCGCTTCCAGCTTCATAGCGAAGAGTAGGTCGTTGCTTTCAACCTTGGCTCCTTCTTTGACAGCCAGAGACACAATACGCCCGGATTGCTGAGCGGTGACGACCATGGTTTTTTCTGGAAAAATTTTTCCTGAAAGCTGCAAAGACTGAACGATGCTCTTGCGCTCGACTTTGAATAGCTTTTGCTTGCTATCGCTTTGCGGTCGTAACTTGAAAGCTGTGAAACCTCCGCCCAGAAGGACACACAGGCCGGTCCCTGCCCAGACCAAGCGGCGTCTTGTGAGTCGATTTGGCTTAAAATTCTGCAGCTTTTCCATCCCTTACCTCAGGCAATAGGTTTGTTTCGAATGATATAGGACAGTTTTTAGGATGGGTCCACAGCCAGACAGCACATCCGTAATAAAGTGAAGGACGAGGGCCGTGAAAATCTATTGCAGGTATCCAGAGAAAAGCGGGATGGGTCGCGCAGCCGGGCAATGTTTGGTCAAAATGACGTGAATACATCCTTGCTCCTGACGAGTGAGGGACTCGCGGCCATTGGGAAACTGTCCGGCTGCGCGACCCGTGCCCTGTTTTTGGGCTCTGTCCTTAGCGAATCAGCAGCAGCCTCGTATTAAAGTCCTTAGTTCATGAGGAATCAGCAAGAATACAGCTTGGATGCAAAAAAAAATCCAAGAAACCTATTTCTTTAGGAAATCGTCCTGGCAGCCCTTGGAACCGGGCGTCGCCCCTTCGCAAGACCACAGAATGCGTTTCTTTTGCATTCGCTCTAATCTTATTTAAGTGCATGATACCATTGATTAAAATTGGTTAGTTTGGCTGGGATTACGATCAATTTTAGCAGGGCCTTGCCGATGCTAGGGAAGGGGAAGTGTCTGTTCGAGGGCTATCCCAAGCGCAGATTTTTTATCGTCTCCGCTGGGATCGCAAAAAGTCTTGGGCGAAGTCTTCCTGAATGTAAGTTCAGAGAGGCGGTGAGGGCGCCTCCCTTCAATTCTAACGAGTCTCGGTCGTGTCGACCGTCGAACCAAGGACTTCCCCCACACAAGATAAGGCACCTGTGAAGATCACCGAATAGTCGCCTGTTTGCAGCACCTGTCGAAATTGATCAACATTTTGTACGGTGAACTCAGCAATACAGGTAATCAAATCGTAGAAGATACAGATATCGCCTGAAGAAGTCGCGGAGTCACTGGTGAAAATCGTTCTAAAGTTTTGCCGTAAAAGGTCTCTTTCTGCCTGGCTCAATCTTTGGCCTCGGAGCAGTTCAATCGACGCAAAATAGCGACCGAATGCGTTTTGATCACTGCAAGAACTGGACACGAAGTCAAAGGTTTGGAAGGTAAAACCTGAGGGCGTGCCGTAGGCTTCTTGCAAGAAGACAGCGCCTCGCGCTGGCAACACCAGTTGAGAGGCGGGTGAATACCCTAGTGGAGTGAAAAGTGAAGGACTAAAAGCTCCTCGACTGAGACCCGTTTCTGCGCCCGTGGCGCCGATGAGATTGGTTTCCGCAGCAAAACGTAGACTTTTTTCTCGGAGTTCGATCTTTGACAGGGTTGAACTCTTGGAACTGTCCTGAGAGCGACCGCAGCCAAAGCTTGCGGTCCAGAGAGCCAGCCCGAGGAAGCCGAAGCGTTTCAGCAAGGATCACCTCAGTAATAAAAGTTTACAGCAAGTTTGCCTGTGCCCGTTGCATAGGCACTTTTGCTGTCAGGCAGAGTATTATAGCCAAAACCGCCTTCGGCTGAGACGGAAAAATCTTTAAGCAAAGCATATTCCAATCCAGCTCCACCGCCGAATCCGAATAATGTATCGTCTTTGCCTTTATTAGCCGCTCCTCCATTTTTTCCAAGGCTGAGTTGGGCGAAGTAAAAGAGGTGAACCCGATCTTTTTTAGCAAAATAGCTGGTATATTTTCCGGCCAAGCCAAAGGAATTGGTTTTAGCGGAAGAATCATCACCGAGCAGAAGGTAAGCGCCAATAGATCGATCAGGAGCAACGAAGTAGCGAGCTCCCACAAAACCAGCTCCAAATGGACTGCCACCATCTGGAAAGCCATAGGAAAAGCCATAGCGACCTTCGCTGAAATCGAGCGAATCATTGCTGCTATGGCGAGCCGTCGGAAAACTTGTTTCAGTTGGTGCTGCAGCAGAAGCTGGTGGTGGCGGCGGAGGGGGAGCCGCGGGAGCGGCCTTTGGTGCTTTCTTTCCCGGAGTTTGGGCGTTTAGGCCCGAAAAACTGAAGAGCAAAGACAGCATCATGAATGTGAGCGTACAACGGTACAAGGTATCTACCTCCTGCAGAGGGTGCTGGGTCCATCAAGATTCAATGAAGATTATCCTATCCTTAAGATTCTGCTAGGAGCAAGCAGGATTCAGATCTAAGCTAGGCAGAAGTGACTTATTCCTCGGAAGTCAGCCCGCCAATGGAGCGAGTGGGTAAAGAGGCGAATATGAGGTCCGAATAGACAAATGTCGCGGCTCGATATATAGCACAAACGCAGTTTATTCTTTATTGAACCCACAGACCTCTATGAGGAATTAAATTTTGACAAAGGATCTTTACTACTACCAAGACGGAACCGTGTCCGACGAGTTGGATGATGATAAAATTCTGCACCGTGAGGATGGCCCAGCATCGATCGAAGACGGCTTCGCTGAAGCTTGGTTCTTCAATGGCGTCCGGCACCGAGAGGGTGGCCCAGCCGTGATCTATACCGATGGCAAAGTGGAATGGTGGGTACATGGAGTCCGGGTTCCGCCTAAGTCCTGAAGACTTCCAATTCCACTGCCCAATTCAGGTCGGCAATGCCTGCCTCTCGCCTCATAGTTTACGATGCCGCATGATCGCGGCATGGGACTTCCAGTTGGATGCGCTTGTCGTCTTGCGTAGCATGAAACTTCTGAGAGCTTAGCACCTTTTCGTTGGGTACGAAAATCAGCCGTGCCGTATACTGTTGGCTATCTTCGAGGCGCTCGATAAACTGCAAATTGCGCTTCACGGGTTCTATGACTTTAATCAGTGTGGACTGGGTCTCTCCCGGTTTCACCAATTCAAACCGCAGCTGATTGTGGGAATAGCTTGATAGACATTCCCTACGCTCAATAATTTCGACAAAAATCTCAACTCTTTTTACGATCCTTGCCACCTCGTTGATGATGCCGACAGAACCCTGCTGGACAAATGGAGTTGAGACGACAGGGATAGGCAGCACGTCATCCTTGTTTTGGAAAACACAGGAAGTCAGTGCGAGCGATACGGAGAGAGGCAAGGACTTCCACATAAAAAAGAGACCTCTTTTCATTCCAAAGGCACAAGGCAGCTCCAGTTTAACAATGGGCCTTGGATCTTTCAAGGGCTTTCGTAGGTCTCTGCTTGCGTCGTTGATAGAATTGAAGAACCTGAAAGATGTGGGACCGACCAATCTCGATCAAGCTTGCCTTTACAAGGATTTCACGAAAGCTTTCTTTGACGAAAGGCTCTCTAGCGCCGAAGATCCCGCTTAGAATTCTTCCACTATCAAATTCGGAGTGCTTATGATGTTAATAGACATGGGCCTATCGGCGACAGTTCGGGCAATTTCGTTCTCTTCAGTTCTGCTTTTTTCTTTTCAGGCCAATGCTGTCACCCAGTCGTTCGCAGTCATTGGTGATGCAGGAAAGATTACCAGTAACGCTCAAAGTGTGCAGTCTTCCATAAGACGGGCAAAAGTTCAAAAGCTGATCCTGCCGGGTGACAATCTCTACAGCAATACCTATGAAAATGTCTGGAAAACTTGGTCCGACCTGGATTTCAGTGTCGTGGCTATCGGTAATCACAACGACGGCTATCAGAACGAAATCGATTTCTTCAACATGCCAGGGGAATTTTATAGCAAAGAATTTGAAGGTGGCCTTCGCTTTCTGGTGCTGAACAGTGACAATACAAGAAATGTATCAAGTCAAATGAAGTGGTTGGAAGGCGAGTTGCAGAAGGAAGCTTCGATCACTTTTTTGGTCTGGCATCACCCAAGCTATACCCTCACCAGCTTTCATAACTGGGAAGAAAAGTCCCAGTTTCAAACCGCTGCTCGCAGCTTGATGCATCGCTATAGTGATAAAATTGCTGGGGTGTTGCTTGGTCACGATCACATTGCAGCATTCTATTGCGCCGATGAGATTCCGTTGATTGTATCTGGTGCAGTCCAAGAAACCCGTTCTCCTGAAACCAAAAATTACAAAGCCAACGACGGCACCCAAGTAAGTGCTAAATGGGTATTTCCTGCCAATACTCCTACCTGGGCCCGACTGGACATCGATACGGAAAGCAAGTCTGTGAATGTCAGCTACATCCGAGCTTCGGATAATAAGGTGATGTTTAGCTCCAAACTCGACGAAGCCACCAAAGCCAGCATTTGCCGGCCTTAATTGCAAGCCCAAGCCATAGCGCAGGAGGATTGCCTCTGCCTATGTCTTCTTTAAACTTGATGGGTCGGGATTCCTGCCTTGAAATGCCTGTCAAACTCTGACTTCCCTGGGCTGCTGAGGGCCCTCCCTGCTGTGAGGCAAGGGGGGGACTTCTTTCGCTCATCTCATCTCTGCACACCATCCAAACTTCTAAAGAGACCGCTCTTGAGAAAAGAGTTCTGGCAAATAAACAATGTGACTTCATCGAACCCAATCCTACAAATCCGCCAGGTGGCAGAACTCCAAGATTTGAATGTGAATTCGACATTGAGGCTATAAGTTCAAAATCAAAAGAGATGTGTTAGACAGTCGATGCGGATGATAAGCGCTGACGCTAAAAAACCCCTCGCTTGAATCAACAAGTAAGGGGCTTGACTTGGTGAGAATTTGCACAAATCTAAAAGTCGCTACGAAACTTAATCAACGTCTGAATGACTGAGATTTGGCAATCCTCAGTATCCAGGGGGTAGGATAAAACTAGAGAGCGTTGTGTACCAAGCCACTCCCTTTTCAGGTGCCTCATCATCGAGCTTCCATGGAAATTGACCTTCCAAATAGCTGCGATCGAAGGCGGTAATTCCGTCTCGTATGCCTCGATCGGGTCGATTCACTCCCCAGGAATTTTTCACGACCAGGGTCTCGAGCTGACCTTGCAGGGCCTTTTCCTTGAGTTCGGGGCTCACATCACCGCGACCAATGCGCCCAATACCCGGGACATTGGTGACCGTATAGTCTTCAACCACAACGAGGTGACCGCCTTGCGAACCTACACCCTCTTCTTTGAGCAAATTGCCTCGAAATGTCCCGTCCCTTTCGTCGAGTCCATTGAAATCAATCTTAAGACTGACGACCACCGGTTGTTTATCATTAAGAGCACGAAAAACGCGAGACCATAGGGATCGTCTTTGCAATTCTGTTCCTCTATCGACCACCGAGCTTTCGCCAAATACACGAGGGAAAGCCAGTTCCTTCCAGGCAAACTCAGAACGTCGATCGAGCAATTGTCTGAGAGTAACAGGATTGCCTGCTTCGTCAGTCACCAGTTCGGTACGATCGGCACGTTCCGCTATTGCTTCCGCTGCGGCCATATCAGTACCAAAGGCTTGATCCAATACCTTACGAACCAGCTCGGGCGTTCTTTTGCTAGGATCTTGTAGAGCTCCTTCGCTCAATTCGCGATCAATAGTTTGTTGCGCCTGCTTTTGGCGCAAGGAGATCTCCTTCTTTGACTCCGATGGAATGAAGTCCTCCTCCCGGACAAAACCGTGTCTCAGTATGATGTCTCGAGCGACCGACCAGGATCCGCCGGTTTCGAGGCTGGTGAGAGACCGACTGCCGACGATTTGATTGTAGAAATGCCACCAGGTCCAGTACGATTCGGAAACGTTCAAGTTTTGCTTGGTGTAGCTGAGCTCTAAGGATTCAAGCCAAGTGGCAGCTGCATAAAGCCAGCAGTTACCGATGGATTGCCGCTTGGCAACGGTGTGGGCTACATCGGTGACAAGTGGTTGCGAAGTGCCTTCTGTGTTCAGTGAAGAGGGCGATCCGCAGCTGATACTGAGTCCGGTGAACAGGACTAACGATATTCCTCTATTGATGCAAGCTATCTTCCTGATCGTCATACTTTCAACTCCCTATTGAATGTTTACGAGACTCAAGCTTCGCGTTGTCTGAAACTCCAACGATGATCCCCGATAATAAAAAATATGTGACGAACACCTTGTAAAGAACTCAAGATAGTTTTCCATGATGGCGAAAGCTTGGTTTTGAATTTTGGATTTTTTAAAATTGTTTGCGATCTTTATTTCTCATGCAACTGAGCGAGACATTCTGTAAGGAGGAAAATTTAGAGTGCGAAATCAGGTCTCTTAAGAAGCAAAGGATTTGCAATTATGAGTCATTCCAGGTGGAAGGTTATTGTTCTGATCCTGGCTGTGTGGGGCTTTTCCTTGGTTAAAGCTGAAGGGAAAGATGCTCGTGAAACGAAGAGTGTTGATGAATTTCCGATGGAAAATAGAGTTGAGTCCTTGAATCGTATTGACAATCAAACCGAAGATTTATTTCGCCAGATTGTTGAGGCTCCGGTGCAAAGCTATCGATCTTTAGCCGCCATTCATGGCTCTGAAATTAAATTTCGCTTGCCAGTTCAGGCCGACCTGGAGGGAGAAGAAGGAAGGGGCCTGTCGGAATCAGAAATTCTTCATAAATCCTACCTCTTGGATCTTCCCAACGCTGATGCAGGTCGAGCTCTTCATGACCCAGCTTGGTTCATCGGAGTCGGAGGAGGACTGCTCTTACTTAAGGATATGACAGAAGAGGGGCTCACCTTGGTTGTGTGTCACGAAATTGGCCACCTCTTTGGGGGCTTTCCTTTTGTTCGTGAAGGATTCACGGGACTGTTACTGCCACTGTCCGTCGAAGGGCAAGCCGATTACTTTGCTGCTCAGGTTTGCCTGAAACGCCTCTGGTCGGGAGTGGATAATAGCAGGAATCGACAAGGAGTCGAATACCGCGCGGCAATTGAGGCGCCAGCTGCAAACCTTTGTGAGCGAAGCTATCTTCGAAGGAATGAACAGCAGCTATGCTACAAAATAATCTATGCCGCTCAGTCGTTTGTTTTGTCACTTGGTTCTGCCGAGGAAGTGGCACGCCCGCCGAGTGTCGAAACTCCTGAGCAAACGGAAGTGGATGCGACCTGGGGCCTGCATCCGATGGCTCAATGTCGCTATGATACTTTTGTTGCGGCCGCATTATGTCCGACCCGACTGAGTGGTAGCTCAAGGACTTATCATGAATCGAGTCAGGATGCTGTTTGGTATGATGAGACACGGATACCTGGATTTGATCTCGAACTACCTGGAGGGCCGCAGGCGCTCGAACAATCCATGGCCGCCACTTGTCGAAGCGACTTTTTTCCTCGCGGTGCTAGGCCTCGTTGCTGGTTTCAGCCGAGCGAAACAGTCTTTGGAGCCTGGCTTAATCTTTCTGTTCCGCAGTCGGGTACGCCTCGCCACAAGCTTGGGTCTCCTGAGCCGACACCTCGACGCTGATGCTGTGTGATCGCTCCAGCCGGACATGCTTATCATAGGAGTTATGAGTGCCGATTAATTTTCCTATCAGCTACCGGTTGCTATGCTCGAAATATCAGCAGCTCCAGCAGTTGCTGACCGCTTCGATTAGTAGAAAAGCATTATCTTATGAGAAAGTTGAAAAGTCGGAAGTTGATTGCGCAAACATTTGTTTGAAAGTCTACAGAGCATTCATGGGAACTCATTTGTAAATTTACACAGCTTGAGTAAATTGACTCTCATATAGAAAAAAATTTAGAGCTGGGACCTTTCAGAAGATGACGGGGGGGCGTTGGGAGTGGTGCT
>JBGSTF010000003.1:0-19071 GCA_041736645.1 Oligoflexus sp.
TATTGAGACCAGGAAAGCTCGAATACCCGAAGCACTGCGTTGTGCTTCAGGGTGAAGAGGGACCAGAAACCCAGCTGTTCGGGTTTCGGTAGCCAAGAAAATCCAGTCATGGATAGATTTGGCTAAGTTGGTTGGAACGGCTATCGGAATTATCAGAACGGGGATCGGGCTACGAATTGCTGGTGGGTGAGCCTGCTGACATTTGGCGAAGGATGGCATAACAATCATCATGCCCATAGCAACGTTGCTCCGGCAGGCCGTCAGTGGTGGGAGTTGGATGTCACGTGGCTGCTCATCAAATTCCTGCGCAGTGTAGGCCTGGCGACTGATGTGAAGACTCCGCCGGCGCTGGAGCTTGACCCCAATTCAATTCAAATGGTTCGACGATCGGCTTGATATGGGTTATCGACAACATCCAGGCCGTGATCCCATAATCCAGCGACCCTCTTCGCAAATGGATAGGATAGTCCAGGTTATGAAGCGATGCTGAACGAGGAGCGCTCGGAACTCCGCGAATGCTTCTCGGACGAAGCCGCTGCTCGAGAAAAAAGCTATAGCATCATTCAGGAACGTTAGGACTGCAAAAATCAAAAGCCGTTCGCTCCACGGAAGCAATTTATTGCTTGTGGCAACGACCATAACCTGGGCGGACCGGAGAAGATGTTGCAGAGACCTCCATGCCTCCATATTTAGCCTTCCACTTGTAGAAAGCTTGCTGGCTGACGCCAAGGTTCCGTCAAATATCCTGAACTTGCTCGCCCGATTCCTGGCGCTTCAGAATTGACGGTGTACCGTCGAGCCGACTACTTTTCCCGGTCGAAGTGCACAACTTTTCCGCTCTTAAAGCGAAGCACCAACTGGTCGCGTTCAAAGGAAAATTTCGCCTCTTTTCCATCACGAATCGCCTCCGAGCTAATCGTATCACCTTGCAGGGAAAATGACCCTTTGAGATCTCGAACTTGACCGACAAACGGAATATCGGACCACGCCATGAAACTTACTTTTTTTTCTTGGCGGAAGGTGAGCCGGATTTGGACCTCGCCTGTTTTTGCGTCTACATTCTTGGCGATCCAAGTACCGTAAAGCCGCTCGGCTGGACGAGAAGGCTTCTCGTCTTTCCCGATTTCAGCCGTCAGATCGCCCGGTTTCTTCTTCTCAACCGGATTTGCTTGAGCAAATGGTCCGCGCAATGCGGCGGCTACAGTGGAAACTAAGGCGATCAAGATTATTTTTTTCATAAGGTACCTCGGATTTTGCTCGGTTTTCTGGCTTCAATGTTGGACTCCCTATTATCGTAGTTTCATCTTATCAGTTGGCCCTACGAAACCCGGGAAACTCCACCCATCTGATCGGGTCGTAACCTCTAGCACGATGGTTTACTGTTATTGAAGTGAATGTTGAATTGGGTTCCTTCAAGATGGGCTTCTTGGTAAGGTCAACAAGTTGATCGTTTGAATGAAGTGATTGGTTGATACTTAGGCTTGAAAATCAGGCAGTAAGGAGTCACGATGCGAAGCTCAAAACTACGTTCCCCTGATTATAGAACGCCTTCGAAGCCATCCATAAATCAACAATCCAGTGACCCGGTAAAGGATTCTGATAAGCGTGAATCCGATGCAGCAAAGCAACCAAAACCTGCTGTGTTGGATCGTTGGACTAACGAAGGAGGCGCCCCGGCAAAACATGGACGAGTTGACACAATTTCCGATGCTCAAGATTGAATCAGCAAGAGCATGAATGAGCGGAATCGAAGGCACAATAGATTGTGAAAGAGCGCCGGATTGTATCAGGACTGAATCAACATCACAGCAGTGTCAATGTTTGCGACGACACGTATTTTTAACTATGTATCATAAGTTAATGAGAGACGTGGTTCTTTTCGAACACTGCTACGATAACTGATTTGGACGGACCGCCCCTCGCGCGCAATTTCTCTCCCATCCGCTCCATGGCTTCATTGGTCAGAAACTTCGTCTTGGCGCTACCTTTGAGTTCAGCAGTTTCCGTTGAAAGGTAGCGTTGAAACCAGTTTGGCCGAGCTGTCATTGTGAAATATTCGACGTCTTTAGCTCCAGCGGCATCGAGACTAACCTTGATTGCTTCGTTGCGGTACTTGGCGAGTTTAATATCGGCTTTCCCCAATGATTTACCTTTGGCGGGATACTCTTTGTCCGACCATGTGGCTACAGTAAATCTCTCAACAGGAGCCAGTGCTTTCATATTGGCGACAAAGGCCGTCAGCTTACCAGCCTCTTCGGTCGATAGAGTCGCTTTTCCTGCGGGAAAAGTCACTACCTCCGAGCTTTTCTCAATAACCTGAAAAACAATCGTTTCTACGTTGAAAACCTCAACAGGAACGACGACTGGACTGGTACTCGCTTCAGTTTTATCGTCGCGATCCTTCGGCGATGATTCGGACCAAGCAGATGGCATCAGGGTAATCATGGATAAGGTAAAACCTGTTAATCCTACTACAATTCTGCTACTAATCTTCATACGTTACTCCGTCTAGAGATAAAGGGTGAAATGCTATACCGTGGAGAACATGCAAGTTGAGGTCCAAAGTTTTCGATTTCATCTTGTATCGGTCGGAGGGAGGTTAGCTGTGCCAAAATTCAAGGAGCGCGAAACAATGATGAAAATAAGTCCTCTTGCTATCCTCTGGATATGTGGCCCTGTGTGTTGCAATGTTAGCGGCATAAGGCAGTAGGTCATTCAACCGACAGATTGTTCTTTCTATAGTTCAGGCCGTCGGTCTTTTCATAGCAAATTATTGAGGACGATTTTAGGCTGTGAGCAGTTAAAGCTTTCCCGGTGGGCTTTCACCACGCTTGCTATACGACAAAAGATCCGGAGCACTGGCAGGTACAGGGCTCCTTTTCAAATCTGCAATCAGACTTTCCATTTCAGCGATTTCCCGCACCTGAGCTTCTATGATTTTGTCAGCCAGCTCTCGGACTCTGACATCCCGAATATGAGCTCGCTCACTTGTCATAATAGCAATGGAGTGGTGGGGTATCATGGCTTTCATATATGAAATATCGTCAACCGTCGCCTGACTTCTCACTAGCCATAGGCTCACGAAAAACATCAGAATACTGCCGGCGATAATACTCAAATTGATGCGACGGTTCTGATACATTTTCTGCATAAAAAGCAGCATTACAACAGCCATGATAGCTGCCATAACAAATGTCATATAGAAGCGGGTTTCGCTAAACCAGACATGGGACGCTTGATAGGTGTTCAGATACATCGCTCCAAGCATAAGCAATGCTGAAGTGGCTATCATTGCTGCATAACGTGCGTAACCCATTCTCGTGTCCTCCAGAGAGTCTTCAATTTACGGATTCATACCAATCGATGACAACTCCATTTCCAGCAAAAAATGTGCCTACTCGCCAAAGCCCCTGGTGCCATCCTCGAGCCGCAGGATGGTAAGATCCAGGTGCTAGATTTCGCTAGGCCCTTGGGTCTCGGCCATGGAAGCAAGATCGAAGTATTCCCTGTCAATGCCGAGAACCGATCAGAGGCTCAATGAATCGTGCTTAAAGATGTGTGAGGGACAGAGAATCACAGGAGGATTAGGACTTGGGTCAGCAGTCCTCTGATGGAACGCTGCAGCTCGCTCGATTCTAAAAAAGCTCTTGATCAAATTTCCGTGGAGCCTATTATCGGCTCTTCATACGCGGAGGAAGTCTATCTATGCCAAAGAATGGCATCCACATTTTTATGCTTCTCGTCCTCAGTTATGGTTGCACAACACCCTCTGTCCTCATTCACCCAGATGACAAGGTTTTCGCCGAAGCTCAATTGAAACTTGAGACGACTTTCCGCGAACTCGAGAAAAATCCAGCACCCATCTTGGAAAAAATGCAGTTTCTTCAGGCAGAAAGTCACTATAGGTATCGATTCGAACCGCCGATCAGAAGTACGACGTCCTATTTCGCCGAAGCTGCAGCTGCCATCACCGATTTCCCAGCCTTTCAGGCCTTAGCCGGCTCGCTCGATGTCGGTGATTTAAGACTTCGCTCGGCGGATAGTGCTGTGCAGCTTTGGGAAACTTTGCTGATCATGCATACCAAAACTCAGTTACGTCCGCTGACTCTCTATCGTCTCGGGTGGGCTTACCGCAACATCGGCATTGCAGGCTTACCAAGAGCTTCCGCCAATGATGCTTTCGACAGTTTGATGAAGGAATTTCCTGAGTCCCCACTCGCCCCCTTAGCGGAAGCAGCAAAATCTGTCGATTGGAAATCTAAAGACGTGGCCTCTGCGCGTTCCGTGATTCCAGGACTCGGTCAGCTCTATGTGGGAGAGACTAAAAATGGCGTCATTCGCATCGGTGTCGCGGCAACAGCTGCTGCTGCGATTTTAGTACCCGCCTACATTGCATCTCATCGAAAAAATGCGCTGGTTTGGAGCAAGGACTGGGGACTTCTCCTCAGCGGCCTGAGCGGCCAGTTGTTTTGAGTTGGGATTTTACCTCATCGTATCAGGATGCCATGCGAGCCGTCGTCGAATACAACGAGAGGCAAGAACAAGAATTTAACAGCATGCATCCTGGGGCTCCTTAACGGGCTCAGATGTCGGAAGATTGCAGACCCGGCGGCAATCTAAGGCAACAATAGCCACTTCAATCGTTCCGTGACGCAATGAAGATGAAAGACACAAATACATCTGAAAAATATTTGACGGAAGGCTCCCTAAGGCTCATTCTGCGGGCGATACGACCCCGTCATTGGCTCCGAGCACTCCAGCCCGGAGCCAGCCAATTCGTGGGGCAAGATGGTCTTCTGGATGAAAAGTAACTGCGCGGATTCAATGTTTTTCATATTTCAACAAAGTTGAAACCATTGAATTGATTCAGAAGCAGCTTATTGTCGCAAGCCACTTCCTATCCAACAAAAAAGACGTGTTTCGAGTTTTCGCATTCATTCTCTAACAGATCGATGCCACTGGAGGTATCTGGGTGTCTTCAAACGACTTCACCCATGTACTCAAAGCAATACCGTAATCGTCCAGCCCCTAAACAAAAAGGTTTCCTTTAGAAAAGTTGGATGAATGAATTCGCAAAGGAATCGCGATGCGAACGACGTGGCGCGTTACTTGCAAAATTACCATTCGTTTGGCAAAAAAGGGAGATGCCTATGATGTTTGCATGGTGGTGGTTCTGGGTGGCTTTCATGTTTGTGTTTTTGGTCCCTTTGCTTGGCTATGGCTGGGGATACCGCAAATGGGGACTGCCCTATCCGAGGTATATCCAGAGACGTCGAGGGCAACAGGCAGCCACCCTGGGCAGTTCCACAGCGATCGATCACCAGTCTTGGGGATTAGGCGGCGATTTCGTGTGGATGATAATCCTCATTGGGGTGTTTTGGGCGCTCGCCGCGCTTTGGTTGTGATGAGATCTCATAGCAAACGCGACTTCGGACCGCGGACTTTGGCTAAAAACGGCATCATCTTTCAGCCAAAGCCAAGATAGCCTCGCTCGGAAAATAATGCTCTTGTTTCGTAATATTAAGAAGGCACGAGTGTACGAAAAGTTCTAATAACGATCGCGTGCAATTGCCTAAACCCTGCGAGCGACGGTACCGCTGATAACATAGGTGGTCCGACAAAGTTGCAGAAGCTATTCAGAATGGTTACAGAACATTTTAATGTCATGTCTCGGAATTGCTACGAATATTACTTTTTCAATCTTTTTACTTCAAAGGGTTTCTTGGCAATTCCTTTGCTGCGAATCGCATCTAGCAAAAAGCTACCGACTATCTCCACTCTGGATCGAGAATTGCACGCATAAATCTTTGTCGGGGCGAGATTCGTTTAAGTGAATCTCCATAGCGGCATTGTTTCGCATCATGCCTCGGAGAATCGTTGATCTGCATCAGATTATCCTTGACGATTAGACATTGATTACTGAGACCTGCACTCGTTTTTGAGTATTTATTGAGTGTTTCATGCCAGCGTCGCGTCGTTGGCTGGGTCAACTCCAGCTGTCGCGCCTAGCGGCGGAGCCGATCGGACAATCAATAATCCTCGAAATGTATCAGCGTTATCTGATGTAATTATGAAAGGAGGTTCGAATGGACACGAATTCAACTGAGAAAGACAATGGGCAGACTTTTGTAAAAAATACTGGAGATTTTCATCCAGATACAAGGGGATTTGATGGGCGAGAAAAAGGTTCCAGTACTGGAGACTTATATGATCAGGCGAAATCTCTCGGCATCGAAAACTATCAGAGCTTGGATCGCAACCAGTTAATTAAAGCGATTGAAAGTGCGAGACGTAGCCAATCCTAACTTTATCCGCTGTCAAACATTGAAGCTTTTCACTGTCATTGATATCAAGATCATCCTGCTGAAGGTCAGAGTGACAATTGGTCCTCAAGTCTTTTTTTTATCTGCGGATAAGAGAAAAGTTCTGGTCAATCCTAATTTGAATTTCAACTTCAGCATGCTGGGCAGGTGGGAGGATTTTATGCACAAGCTTGAAAGGGATAATCTCCGAACAGGGAGATAGCGGCGGCCCTTATATCTCCAGCCAAACCAGTCTATTTCCTCGTTGGCTCGGGCGGGCTATGGCTGGAGAATTACGGTCTGGCTTGTTAAATGGCTCCGCCGGTCTTAAATCTCCGCTTACTAACGGGGGAGGCTACGCAATCATAGCCACTGATCCCCATCATCAATCGCAGCAATCCATAACAAAACCAACCCACAACTCGCCAACCAATGAACTGCTGTTTCCAGGTGTGGGTCAAGATTTGACGGCAGTCCATTTTTAAGGTTTTTTTGAGGCTTTCTGCGAGGGTTGCACCAAAATCCTTGTCATCGATCACCACATTGGCTTCACGTGCAAGTAGCAAACTAAATGGGTCGATGTTTGACGACCCAACCGTTGTCCAATGCCCATCAATTGCTGCTACCTTTGCGTGCAAAGCGCCCTTACGATATTCGTGAATTTCAATTCCCGCTTCAAGCAGATTGCCGTAAAGCGCTCGAGCTGCATGGAATTCTACAAAATATTCTAGCTGCCCTTGGAGGAGCAATATAACCTTCACACCTCGTTTGGCCGCGCTAATAAGGGCATGCCGAAATTCAATTCCCGGTAGAAAGTAGGCATGAGCAAGAATAATTTCTCGTTCGGCTTTATTTATGGCGTGCATATACGCTGCTTCAATGTCCCGGCGATGGTGAAAATTGTCCCTCATCAAGAATGCCGTATTCATAGATCCTGCGACTGATTTCGCAACAGGCAGACATTCGGTCGGAAGTGCCCTCTTGTGAAGGGAACGCCAGGATACCGCCGCCCACAAGCGCTGCGCGGACAAGCGGATCACATCGACAAGAGGCCCTTCGACCGTGACACAAAAGTCATAGCGACACGGCGTATCGTCTTGCCCTTTACAGTCGTCTATAATGTTGATCCCTCCAACAAAGGCAATCTCCCGGTCTACTACAATGACCTTACGATGCATTCGGCGCAGGCGCTCCCGGCGAAGAGACCAAGGAGATATGTGGGGTCTGAAGATTAGTACATTTATGCCGTCGGCCCGGAGCCGATGCAGCATGGAACTCGGTAGCTCTTTGGATCCGTAACCGTCGAGCAGCAAAAAGACCTTCACACCGCGTTGTGTCGCACGCGCCAGCGCGTTGGCGACCATTTCACCTGTCGTGTCGTTCTTGTAAATATATGTTGCAAGGTGAATTTCATGCTTGGCTCGGTCGAATGCTGCTTCGATAGCTGGGAAGAAGGCTTCACCACTCTGCAATGTGGTCACCTTATTGCCCGGCAAGAAGCCCCGTAGAATGGTCGACAATCCTGTGCCTCCTTGCCGCCAATGGCCGATTTAAAAGGGCCTCTGGCTCTTTTTGAAGTTTACGCCCGCATGCACAACCTTACCTATGAATTCGTGCTTGCACCGCTTAATTTTCTGGAAATAGAAAAGAGCTTTGGATTTCGATTGCTGCCACGAAAAAGCCGACCGCGGGTTAGTCAGACCTACACACCAGTGTAAACCTGCATAACAGTGGGATTTCTATATTACAAGCCGTTCGAGAGGAGCAACGACTATCACCTGGGCACTAAACTTTCTCGGACAGCCGCTAGAGTTGGTATGTGGTCACGACGCATGACGGTGTTCCCAGACTTGTCAAGCAATGCAAAGCAAAATTCCTGCGGTGCGCAATGAAATTTCTCATGAAGGGGCCCAGCAGGATGATCCTCGGCAACGATGACGAGCTCATCCTTTTCCTCTAATTCCGAGAAATATTGCCGGGCGTTTTTAAACTCGGGATGGTTACGATCGGCTGCCATGATAGCAATCACAGCTTTGTCGCCTTGAAAACGATCGATATCGTCTTCAGCAAGCATGAATAATTCGGGAACACCATGTAATCCCAAAACTGAAATAAGGTCGGTCATAGGTCTCTCCTAATAAGAGTCCACGTCGCGCACAGCTTTTTGCATTATTTATGCCAGAAGAATTTCTTGCATCCGATACGCTTGTGCTAGCCATTATGGTGTCTCGATCATGCTCAGAGAGCATCAATCGACACAACCGCATAATGGAGCCAATGCCGCTCGAGTCAAAAAGAGTCCAGAGTAGAAAACGCCATACATCCAACTCGTCATAATTTTCATAACAAGCCCTTTCCAAAAAAAATTTATCACTTTCAGCAGATGCTTCAGGGAGGAGGAAGTACATCATGTTCTGAACTGTCTTGGAGGTATGGAGTTCATAATAGATGCCAAAACTGAGGGCGGGTTTCTATAGCCTTTGGGAATCCTCGAAGGCAGTGGGTCACACAACTCGGCTTGCGGTACAAAGGCGAGACCTAGGATTATTATCAAATGATGCAAGGCCTCTCTTAATTGCCAAAAATAAAAATTCAGATAAAGTATTGATCTACGATCGCGACACCTTCGAGTGCCGGATCGCTGAAGGAATCCTTTCCTGTTTCCATGCGACCGGCAAAGCGCCGACTCCAGGTGGAATGATCCAAGAGACGAACAGTCAAATCGTACCAGGGTCCATTGGTCAGCGGTTTGACGATTTCACTGCTATGCTTTCCCTTGATCACGTAAATAGCTGGCTCCGATGGCTCGTATTTATTCGCAGCTAAAGAGAACGTACTATCCTGTTCACTACTATTTTTGAGCAGGATTCGGAGAGTCTCGCTCCCAATATCATAGCGAAGCTCGATATCCTGTCCGCGCAGTTGGCAATTGCCTGTGAAATGTCGATGAAAGCCATTTGGCCCCAGCACCCACAGATCATACTCGCCCGATGCACGTGCAGACCATACATCACGCAAAGATTTCTGCGGCTCGACTGTGAACCGACGAGGCATTGCAGTGAGCTCAAAGCGATCGTATACATGATAGACAGCTGTTGCTCGACCACTATTCGAAAACTCTAAAGACAGCTGCTTGGAACTCACAAGAGTACTGTGCACATGCAGTTCATAAGGTAAAGCCCGTGACGGGCGTATGCCGCCTTGCTGCGAAGGCAGCGTCAGTTGCGAGGGCATCGGAGGTGTTGTCCGCTGTGCAAGCGCTCTAGCTCGTTCGGCTCGCTCGAGTGTATCCGGCAAGATAAATGTCCGATCATCCGGTCTGGAAAAATTAAAGGCAGACATCAGATCGCCGCAGACCTCACGTCGCCAGGCGGAAATATTTGGTTCCAGCACACCAAAGCGCTTTTCGATAAACTTGATCACCGATGTATGATCGAATACTTCTGAATTTACCCAACCGCCCTTGCTCCACGGGGAAATAACATAGAGTGGAACGCGCGGCCCGAGACCGTAGGGACGATGCAAAAGGTTCTGTTCGCTAACCGAGTTTTGATAGCTTGTTAGAAACTCGTGATATTCGCCTTTGGTATCCACTGTAGAAGCGCCTGCGAATGTTGCCTGACGGGAGTCGGCGTTCCATTTGGTATAAGAAGGGGGTGCGGGTGGCGGCACGTGGTCGAAAAATCCATCATTTTCATCAAAGTTGATCAGCAGAACGGTTTTACTGAAAACTTCTGGATTCTCCAACAAAGCTTCCAAAACTCGCGCCGTATAATCTGCGCCCTGAGCGGGGCTAGATGGACCAGGATGTTCCGAACCTTCGGCAGTTGCAACGATCCAGGATACCTGCGGCAGTTTATTGTTCCGCACATCTTCCGCGAGTTTATCGAGATCACGGGTCGTCACACCTCGACTGCGTAAGGACTCGGAATATCCAGGTCGCTCATACCACGCATCACGAAAGCTTTGAAATCCTGCCAATGGATTGTCCGTAAAGTTATCGTCCATATTCTGATAAACTTGCCAGCTGACACCTGCTTGCTCTAGGCGTTCTGTGTAGGTTATCCAGGAATAACCACCATTAGAACCCGGATCAGCATCAAACGAATCATAATCATTGTAGGTGGCAGGTCCATTGCCCAAGGCCAAAGGGTCGTTGGTGCCTGTCCAAAGGAATAAGCGGTTAGTATTGGTCCCGCCTTGAAACGAACAATGATAAGCATCACAGATGGTAAAGGCATTGGCGAGTGAAAACTGAAACGGAATGTCATCGTTCGTAAAGTAACCCAAAGAATGATTTTGTTTGAACTTGGGCCATTCATTCAGCTGGCCATTGTTCCAGGCAAGCTGGGCATTGTCCCATGAATGAGGTGTACCTTCCACTCGCATATATTCGAAATGCTGCTCCGTGTTCAGATGAAACGGGGCCAGTGCTGCTTGATTGCTCGTCAAAGGCGCGGGAGCTTGAAGCCAGATGGTTTTTCCAGGCAGTGTCTGCAGATCTGGGCGCGGAATGGGAAAGGGATCAGCAAAACCCCGAACTCCGGGCAAGGTTCCGAAGTAATGATCGAACGAGCGATTTTCCTGCATGAGAATAACGATGTGTTCGACGTCTTGCAGCGTTCCCGTTCGACCGTTGGCAGGAATGGCGAGAGCTTTTTGTATGACAGGAGGGAACATTGTCGCAAGCGTTGCTGTACCTGCGAACTTGGATATTGAACCGAGGAATTCACGACGATTTCTTTCAATCATGGTCATCTCCCTAGGAATTTGTTGGGAGATTATGGTGAGCGTTGAACGTCGTCAAGCAAGGATTGCCAATTAACCTGAACTTTACCAAAGATTCAAAAAATCGCGTTCTTGCTTTCTATTAGCAAAACCATTCGATAAAGGAAGGATCTAGAGTCGGTGTTTGGCAACGAAAGTCCGTTGAAAAAGATGGCTGTTCTTGATCCGAAAAATACCCCATGGCAAGCGGAAAATTTCGGTTAGTCTAGCAGCTGGCCTCGTAGGGGGCCGGAAAAGAATCTGCGTGCATAGGGTGGGAAGCATGCAGTCAGGCCCTTGCCGGCGGCAGAGACATATTTAGATCGACTCGGACAAAGTTTGAGGCTTTGTGAAGGATTAAAGGAATCCGCTGCTCTCACCGAGCAGCTGGAAGGCATCGGCGACCGGATGGGCAGAGGCGCCGATTTTGAGAATGACCTGAGGAATCGGTTGGCTAAGGCAGTCTCTCAAGACAATCCAGATACGACACGCTTTTTCAGTAAGAAAAGAACCTGAAGGTCGAAGATGGGTGATGCCAAATCATTGCGCGTTAGGTAATCATTCATTTTGACCAAGCAGGGAAGTGGGCTAAGCGCCGACACTCTGATTTCATACGCGCTGAAGCCGTACAAGACGGCTTCGGGAGCTCGGCCAATGCTTCTCGAAGGCTGTCACAGCTCCCTGTCCGCAAGGCAGAAAGAGTGCCAGCGCGCTGCCAACAAAATTTCCTGGCCAAGCATTCACTTCAGATCACCGGCAGCCAAGCATGGAAGCTTGACGACAAAGCTACTGCCGACTCCAACTTTGCTTTTGACAGTTATTTCACCCTGCATCGACAGCAGCAAGGACTTTGCAACCGAAAGACCCAGTCCTGTTCCCTGACCAATTTCCTTGGCTGTAAAAAATGGGTCGAAAATATTCTCAATAGATTCCGGGTCAATGCCATGCCCGTTATCTTCTACAATAAGCCAGGCATGAGCTGACTCAATCTTGGTTCGAATCAAAATATGGGCTTCGTCAATTTTTGAGACTGCATCCCTGGCATTCGACAGAAGAGTCAGTATGATATGTTGAAACTGAGCTCGATTGCTTGTCACAAGAATGACGCCTGGCGAACAATCCAGCTCGAGACGAATCCCCGCCCTATCAAACATAGCCTCGCAAAGCGGTAAACTGTCGATTACGATAGCATTCAGATCCTCAACTGCCATAGGCGCTTCAAAACCATCAGCGAATACCCGCAGACTTTCGATGATCCGAACAACTCTTTGAATAGCACTATTCTGTTTGTCTATGATGGGCAAAAACTTGTCTGCATCCTTCAACTCTTTGAGATTTTGCTCCAGCACGTAACTGAAGCCCATGACTATCGCCAAGGGATTATTGATTTCATGGGCAATACCGCTGGCCAAAACACCTATCGAGGCCCAGCGAGCAGATAAGGCCAGCTGACTTCTTGTGTGCTCGTATTCCGTTATATCCGACAACATGCCGACAATTCCCTTGAATTGCTCCGCTTCCATAATGGGGGCCATGTTCAATTCAAGAAAATGAGATTCAAAGGGAAAAGCAACCGAAGCGCTTAGGCCGCTTAAAGCTGTCCGAAAGGCCTCGCGCGCGACCGGAACCGCTGTGAACATTTCATCGATTGTAGGCTGATTCTTTTCCTTGCTTTCAAAAAGAGAAGCCAGACGACCTTTCACCAGGGTCAAATGTCCTTCGGGATCAGCTGAAAATACCGCTCCACTTAGATTTTCAACTACGAATCGGAGACTTGATTCACTGGATCTGAGTCTCTGCGTTGTTTCACGACGTTCCAATAACAGAGCAAGAGCCGCTGCAAAGGCTGTCAGTACCGATTGCTCATGATTCGACCAAATGCGAATGGATCGGACTGAATCAAAACCGACAAAACCTCGCAGAACATCGCGAAAAAATATGGGCACGATAATCAATGACTGAATGCCTTGAGACTCAATCAAAGCCCTTTCATTGAAAGCTTCCGGCGGCAGATCCTCAAGCGAGCTCAGAACAATCAGCTCATGACGCGAGAGTTTGTCCATCCACCAAGGGGCCATGTCACAGGGAAGACCTTGCAATTGATCGATGGCTGGACTGACTCCTTCAGCGCACCACTCATGGGTATTGCTCATCGCATTGGCCGTCGGATCTGCATCATAAAGGAATACGTAGCTGCGATCGATATGACTGCAAATAGCAGAAATTCGACCCAAAATGCTAGTTAGTTCACAATCCAGCTCAGAATCCAAGAGGCTCAAGCCCTTGCTGGTGAATTCCAAAAGGAGCTGATTGAGAGCTATGGTCTCTTCGTATTCCTTAAAATCAAGCTTTCCGCTGGAAGTTGGCTTTTGATCAGAGATGCAATCGCGACTTTTCATAAGCAAACTCTTCAGTGGTTTATCCGATCCTGGCAGCCGGGAAAAGGGTGCGCAGGAAATGAGCCTTAACATCATAATATCATGTGGATTAGCATTATTGGGAAACGCATTCAAAAAAAAACGCCAGGAATGGACTAGTGACAGAATTTAGGCTGGCAGCAGCAAACCGAAACGTCTTTATGGAAGAACAATACCCCCACCACCAAACAGATCACCGACGGTTCTATTGATTCTAGGATAGTTGTTGCCGATGCCTGTGACTAAGTTCTACCCATCGCTCCAGCTGCCTTCGGCTCGCAAGCGATACATATGAAAACGACCGGCACTCGTAATTTCACCCAGAGGATCCAAATAATTTTTTCCCCATGCTTCATGGCGATTTGAAGCTTAGATTTAAAAATGAACGCGAGCTCTTTAGCTATACTGGGCTGACCCCGAGTGAATATTCCTCAGGTGACACGGTCCGTAAAGAAGGGATTTCCAGATGTGGTCCCGCAAGGCTTAGATGGATTTTAACGGAAGCGGCTTGGGTTTGTATAAGGTTCGACGCTTCGCTCAAGGAAGCATATGAGCGAATCAAACTTCGAAGGGGCTCAAAACGCGCAATCGTTGCTATTGCCAGGAAACTGATTGGAAGAATTCGAAGTTGCTTTATAAACGATTGCACCTATCAGATACAGCCAGCATAGGCCAAGGCAGTAGGAAATTCAAAGCTCATCACCGCTTTCGGCTATTAATGGGAATTCCAGTAAAAATCGATCAGCACAATGGAAACTATCTGAAGGAAACTTTTTGAGGATCTTTTTTGATCTATTCTCTGGTCGCCCTGAGCGGTATCGGTAGATTAGGAATTAAGTTAGGATCGCGGGTCTCGGCAATCATGTTTTCTATTCTGTGATCGTAGAGGCGACAGCGTGATGACTGAAGTTTCCGAATGTGGCTTCTTCTTTATGCTAGCGGGCATTCGGAATTTTGAGGCGAAGGCGAATGTTCGTGGGTTTTTTGTTATAATGTCCGGATTCGGCACAAAGCAAATGTTCAATAGCCTAAGGAGAGTCGATGTGACTGGTTTCTTGCTCAAAGGACTTTTGGTCAGCGCCGCTACAGGCCTTTTTTGTCTTTCTTCTTGCAAGGTGACGCCTCACCAAACGTCTGATGAAAGTTCTTTGAGCCCACTTCCTTGTCGACAAAGCGGCAAAGTTCCAATGTTGACGTTTACTCGAGGAGAGACAATCATGGTTCCCATTCGATGGAACAGTAACACTACTATATGTGAAGCGAATGTCTTCAAAGACAATATGGAAACAGTCATTCCTATCAAACGGCCTGCCCCCTGTCTTGAAGGCATTAAAGATAAAGCTTTTAATGTCACGTTTCCTCTGGACTTTCCCGGTTGTGAAGCTGAAGAAGACCGCTGTGTTCTGCAGATTTATGGCCAATCGGACGAGCCGCGCACTTATTCGAGCTGCATCAACTTCAAGCTGAATCCAGTGAATAGGTGAGTTCTCCAGGTTATAGTTCCGGTCCAAGGGCGTACATATTATAGCTCTCTGATGGTTTCTTTTTGAGGGACTGCGCCATCCTTGGCTTTTCACGGTTAATTTCACGAATATTCGGAAAATACTAAAATTTCCATTTTTCTGTCCGATATCTATTGCATGAGGCTCAAGGAGGATTGGATGCCGAGGAAAGTATACAGGTGCTATGATCTAGGCCTAATTTGATATAGAAGCAGGCAATTCCATGGTTGAAATGCTATTCCATCGCCTTAAACACCGATATCTTTTCACCATCCCGCAGACTAACTTTGACGTTCTAACCAAGGCTCCACAAATTTAAATGTTCTGGCAAAGTACTGAGACTATGGTAACTCTCATCATCTCAGAAGCGAATATGCACGCTTGTACTGAAAAAGGCAGTGAAGCCTCGCAGGGCTAGATTTTTAGCCGAGATGGAAGTACGGTGTGTTAAAAGACATCATTAAGGGCGTGCTATCCTTGGAACTTCAAGCGAGTTGCACTGAATGATTCCCCTGCGTCGTTCCAGAACTTCTAGTCATCGCTCTGACGAATAGATACTCTCCGGAAAGCCTAGAGGGATCGACGGTGAGGCCGCCTGTCCCTGCATAAGCCTGGAGCCGTCCCTGTCTTGACACAGGGATAATCAATACGCGAAGGAGTCCTGCTGAATGAAAAGATTCATCCTTACCGGAGCCCCAGGAGCGGGGAAAACGACAATACTCGAGTCCATCAAGCAAGCGGGATATGAAGTCGTTGCAGAGGCAGCCACCGATATTATCGCTATGCAGCAGGCAAAAGGCATCGAACAACCCTGGATCGAACCAGAATTCATTCGAGATATCTTTCAACTGCAGCAAACTAGAATCGACCAGCAATCTCTTAGCAAATTCACTTTGCAATTCCATGATCGATCGCTCATAGACACCTATGTCTTGGCAACCTATCTTGGGCATCCCCTACCGACTGAACTGCTGGCTTCAATTCAAAGTTCGATCAAGAATGAGGTCTTTCAGTCTCCAGTCTTTTTCATCGAAAGCTTGGGGTTCATTGAGGCTACCGCGGCCCGACAAATTTCCCTTGGAGCAGCTCGTGAGTTCGGTGATCTTCACCAAAAAATCTACCAATCCTTCGGTTTTACCTGCCTCAGAATTCCACCCCTTGCTGTTGAGCACCGGGTAAAGAAAATTCTCGCGTCTATATAATTAGACAAATTATCCTTATGCTGTGAACGCTATAAGCTGAGCTATTGCGACTTGGAGGAGCTGGCCGCGGGACGAGGGCTTGAAGGTGACTATACCGCGATCTACCGTTGGGTCACCTAGTTCATGCCCGAGCTGGAGAAGGCTGTTCGCCTTCTTGAACGGCTTACTTGTAGAGCCTTGTTAGCTTATTGACCTCAAATTAGATATTCCCTCTCAAGCACTTTCGCTCTGTCGCTCCACTTGTTGAAAAGTTGAAAAGAAATTGCGAAGGAATGATTGCACTTAGCTGCGCGATAATGTGGCTACCCCTATGAAACGTCAACAGCCCCTAAACCTTCTCTATCGATAAGTTCTTGGAAACTTGGATTGATGCCTTCATAGCGACTAACATCAAGCCGGAAATAAAAACTAACTTTCTTCTGCTTCGTTCAGGACGCAAGGTCTCAGAAGCGAATATTCACTCTTATACTGAACAAGGGCAGTGAAAGGTCGCACGGCAAAGATTCAGTCGGCACGGTATGTCAAGCGCATGGATGTTCCATCTCGCAGGCGCAGACTAATGACTCCATTCACGGTATCACAGACGTTGGCTATGCTCATGGTCGCATGTTTCATGAGAATGAAATTTAAATAACTTTGCTCCAGATCAACCATCGCCACCTGTTGGTAAAGAGCAGTCACTTCGGAGACATTACCTTCGTTGAATTCCACTTTTTTGATCTCAGGAATTTGAATTCTGATCATAACTTTGCCGGTTTTTTCTCTGGCCTGCCTGGCGACTTCCTCCGGAAAGAAAAATTCGAGGGCAAAGATCCCAGCCTCCAGTGGCAATACATTCGAGTAGAGAGATTTGAACAGGTTGGGATTGCTGATATAGAGTCCCAGCTTGTCTTTCTTCCAGTGAAGGCACTTTTCGGGTAGGGTAGCCCCGTCTAGAAAATTCATATTCGCCGATTGGGCGAGCACTTTGATTTGTGTTGGCAGGATGGCAGGATTGCCGGTAATGACAGCCTCTTCACCCTCAATGGCAACTTGGTAAATTTGTCCGACCGCATCTAGAATTGTGAATGACTTCGGCTCTTCCTTGGCAGGAGGATCCTTTTTCTTGTCCTTGCCTAATTCCGACAAGGGGTTTGATGGCAGGGGAGCAGGCGTCGGTGGTGTCGATACAGATTTTTTATCATGAGACCCGCAGGATGCACTCATCACGAACATGGCCAAAAGCACAAGGGAAACTGTCCGATTCATTTTAGAAACCTCATAGATTTATTTTTAGATTGCGTGGCGTTACCACAGCCGCTTGGTTTCGAGGTCAGCTAAGCCTGGCACCTCAGCTAGACGGAAATCAGAAAGATTTACTGAATGGCGAAGCAAAAAATGGTTCCATGATTAAGGCCCGCTTGATCTGGTTTTTTACTGCTTGAATTATCTGACTGCTGGCCTTCATGTGGCACCAGAGTAGCCGCTTGCAGCGCCCCTCGCCGGACTAGGTCCTGATTTTCTGGTAAATGATTAATGGGGATAAAACTTTTCAGATTCTCTTTCCCGTAGAGTACAAATTTTTGCTGTCGCATCCTTTAATTTTGAGGCAAGAAAATCCCGAGCATCGCAGGTAATAAGATTGACGTACCGAGAGACGAAAGTTAAGGTTCCATCAGCGGTTGATTGGTAGAAACCGCCGGAATCGACGCCTGCGAGACGCCCTTCAAGGAAGAGCGGAGCCCCCTGGTCAGCTTCACCGTTGACAGATACGGACGTACCATCTTCCGGCCCCAAAATTGGCTCTCGAGTGCCGCTCGTATCGATAACTCCTCCCCGAAGTTGTGCTATTTTATTCGTTCCTTTCCGAAGTTTTCCAATCGAAGCATTCGATGGACTGGATTGGCCATAGCCAGCGATTGTTACTAGTTGACCAGGTAGCAATCGGAGCGTTTGAAGAGGGCTAACCGTCGGCGCGGAATTTGGGGGTAGAGTCAAAATCCCGAAATCAAAAGGTCCGACAGGGTTTTCGCGCCTATTATACTTGGGATGTGCGTCAAATCTAATTGCTTTAACCCATCTGCTTTGAGCATCGGGATTCGTGCCAAGATTAACGTAAATAGGCACACTCCAGGCATCAGAGGGACTATCGACGCAATGAGCAGCTGTTATCAATTGAGAATCATTAACAAATGTTCCGGTGCAGGGCCTAGTTCCATTCGAGTTTTGGATTGCAATGAGTCTCACGGAAGAAAGTTCGGTTTCGGGAACCAGGACTCCATTTTGAATTTTTATTCCGCTGGTCTCCATAGGTTTGCCGCATGCGAGGAAAAAAAGAGAAGCGTTGAGAACAACACCTGAAAATCGAGCTAGTTTCATTTTGGAACCTTTCCGCGTGTTTTTGCGTCCCCTATCCTGTGCAGGACGTAAGTCTGGAAGTTATGCTGCATCACTCCCAAAAAATAGGGATGGGTTCCGCTTGAAGGGACACTTGGAAATAACCACGACGAATACACGCCCTAAAAGACGGCCTCGCTACTGACTCCATCTTGATGTTTTTCAAATTGCCGGCACATGGGATAGCGCCGTGCGCCATCCCATGGCTTTTCACGGTTAATTTCACGAATATTCGGAAAATACTACGATTTCCATTTTTATTTCTGATTTCGCTTGCATGAGGCCCAAGGAGGATTGGATGCCTAGGAAAGTCTGCTGGAGGATCAGTCAAGCTGCCCAAGGACGTCATGGACGCAGCTCCTGCAAAGTGAGATCAGCAAGATCCGAGAGTTATTCACAAGCCATAAATTTTCGCACAGCAGTATTACGGCCCTTAGCTGGCTCGGTAAGAAAACGGGCGAGTTGATAGCACCCCCGACTACTTGGTCACGAGTCATTCGACAAT
>JBGSTF010000080.1:0-8367 GCA_041736645.1 Oligoflexus sp.
TGATCACGAAAAACAGAGGCATGAGGGCTCCAATCGCCCAGACCAAACGAGAAAAACTCCCGAATTTGGGGCCAACGATGTCCCCCCACGTTCCAAAGTGAAGGGGTCCTGTCCACGACATGATACTATCCGCCGTGTTCAGCGTCGGTGGGCTTATATCCTGCAGGATCTCGCCTGTGTGAGGGTTGAGCCATACGTTGAAGCGATCAGTATTAAAAAGATAAGTAAGGCCTTGAAAGCGGGTCCTTACGGCCCCGTTGTCCTCGGTGGCAAAATTAATCTGCATCCGTCCGGGCGCATACCCGTATTTGTTTTTCAAATGAGTTTCCGAACGCGAGAAGAGTTCCTCAATGCTAAGTTGAGGTTTTTCCTTGTCATGAAAAAGTTTAGGCACTTCCACTGAAGGTGGAGATTGAGTCATCCATCCGAGAAGCGCCTGCGAGATCTCGTGGAATGTGAACGAAACGCCTGTAATGCCCAAAACCAAAAGTATGGGACTGAAATAAAAGCCCAGGTTGGAATGCCAAGTATAGGCGGTCTGCTTCCATCGTTTCGCCTTTTTCAGCGCAAATTTATTCAGAAGGTTTTTTGTATGGCGAGGCATCCAAAGCAAAAGTCCCGTTAGGGCTGAGAACGTGAGGACCAAGGCCGACGCTCCGACAATGTAGCGTCCAGTTTCCCCGGCTTTCAGAGAATAGTGAACGTCCAGAATAAGAGGCACAACGTTTGCAAAAGTCCACTCCCCTGAGCGTCGCATTCCCAGGAATCGAGCTGTCGAGGGGTCGAAATGATAAATTGTGAAGTCATCCCCATGCCCTGACCAAAGTTCGAGCGAGCGATCTTCGCCTCCAGGAATATTGAGAGCCTGGAATCGAACATCAGGGAATTGCCCCAGTGCAAGTTTGTGAAAATCATCCAGATCCATACGCTTGGACTGAGCTGATGTGCTCTTTAAAAGACCTGGATTCAGTGAAACATCAAGCGGATCCTGATACACGAGAATGGATCCAGTGATACAGACGACGAGCAAAGGAAGCGCGGAGGCACAAGCCAGATAAAAGTGAAATTTCCGAAGCCAATGTTTTAGCTTGTTCATGTCTGTCGGCCTGCTCCCTTCGAAACTCGATACTTCAAAACACTCCAGCCATAAAGATTACGCCGGAGCGGTCGGATTGCCCCATGGTTCGACTTCTTTTGAGAAACTTTTACGGGGTTGCAATCGGTTCCGTTATGAACGCTATTTTGCCGAGCCCAGCCTGGGCCGCCATGGACATTACTTTTGCAACGCTTTCGTAAGGAGCCCGTTTCGCAATGCTTAAATGAATCTCTGGAGGCGTCGGCTGCTTGCCTGCAGCTTTCATCAGACTTTCAAGATTGTCCTCGGTCACCACCGTACCATTCCAAAAGACAGTCTGGGCGTCATCGATGGCCACCTGCACGGCATCAGCCTTTTCAACATTCGGCGCACTATTAACCTGAGGCAGATCTATTTTCACCGCATGTGTGAGAAGCGGTGCTGTCACGATAAAGATGATGAGCAGCACGAGCATGATGTCAATCATGGGAATCATATTGATTTCCGTTAGGGGCTGATCACGACTATTGGAATCCATGGAGCCGAAGGCCATACTTAGGACCCTCCCAGGGATGAGGCCAGAGCGCCGGATTCGGACCGTTCTGATTCAATGATGGGGGCTTGTATTTTCGCGCCACTGCGATCTTTCATGCCTGTTGTCATGATAGTCAGGAGCTCGTGGGCAAAGTCGTCCAGTGCGGCCATGGACCGGCGATTGGCGCGTGTCATGGCGTTATACGCAACCGCGGCTGGGATCGCTACCGAAAGTCCTATGGCTGTCATAATCAAGGCTTCACCCACAGGACCAGCGACCTTATCGAGAGTACCCTGGCCGCTGATACCGATGGCGAGCAGTGCATGATAAATCCCCCACACCGTTCCGAAGAGACCAATAAAGGGTGCGGACGAGGCCACAGTTGCCAGCCAGGTCATGCCCGATTCATGGCTCAGACGCTCCTGTTCAAGTCCTTGTTTGAGGGATCTTGTAACAAATTCCTCTGGGGTACCCGCATCGATGAGGCCGCGGGATTTTCCCGTGCGATGAGTTTCAAGGGAGCGCAGTCCCTGGTGAGTCAAGCGGGAGAACGCGTCGTAGCTGCCATCTTTATTGAGATCCCCGTAAATCACGGACAGATGTGCCGCTGACCAGAAGCTTTCCAGAAAACGCTTTTTATTGCGGTGGGCACGATAAATTTCCACACATTTTACGACTATCCAGTACCAGGTGCTGATCGACATCAGAAGCATGATAATTAGAACACTAATGGCGACTGCATCAGCCTGCTGGATGAAATGGGTAAAACCCAACTCTGCCTTCATTATTAACCTCTTAACTGAAAGGATATCGGTACGAGAACCCAGGCCGCGACCGCTTCTTCCCCGCGACGGGCGGGTACAAATTTCCAGCGCCGAACTGCTTCAAGAGCTGCCTGATCCAGGCGTTCAGAGCCGCTGCTACTATGAACATTGACTTCAGAGGGAGAGCCATTTTTCTCAACAAAAACTTTCAGGATGACCTGACCTTCTTCGCGCAGGCGTCTGGAGAGTGGCGGATAGCCAGGTGCAGGATTGTCCAAATAGTCAGCCCCATACCGAGGCTCAATGGTTTCTCCTACGTCGTCTGAAGGCGCATTTTCAGAAACGGCTTGAACGCTGCTCTCCGCTGTCTCTGACGACACCGACTTTGGTGCATGGGCAAGGGTCGATTTGTTTGTTGTGGTTTTCGACCTGCGCCCGGTCGGTAATGGTTTGGGTGGCTGCTCGGCTGCCTTGGATGTTTCAGCTGATTTTGAGGTCCCAGCCACAATTCTGGCTCTGAGAAGGCCCTGAACCGGCCGTTCCGATGCACTCGGGGATATTAATGTCGCTGACACAGCAGCCGCATGGCCCAGACAGACCAGTAAGAAAATGATGTGCCGACCTCGATACCAGTCTCGCTTTGATGCCGGTTGGACCTCCCGGGAGGGCCTCACACCCGATCGATCTGTTTTCCAAAAGCGTGCTGGCATCGTCTATTTATCATATTATACATCCAATTAATGGCCATGCGCATAACTCACGCGTTGATCCCAGGCTATCGAGCAGGGTCTAGCAATAATGAAAGTAATTATGATTTTCAATATAGTTCGGCAGAATTAACGATTTTCTTGAGGACTTTTTTGTAGCTCAATTCATCAGGTCGTTTTTGTCAAATCTGGCAGGACTATACAGGAATCCGCATGACAAAAAGTTCGAGCGACAGCAGACTGGCTGCTCACAAGCCAATTGGCATCGTCCAGATCTACAATGCTCCTGTGTGCCGGAGAGGCGGAACTTATTCATGAGATAGAAGTGAGTCGTATGGAGAGGACTTTGACATTCCAATGAAGTCGACTTTGGCAACCGACAGCAAAGCCATGGCAGAATCGAAGGCCATGCACTCGGCCATGTTTCGACAGTAGGCTTCATAAATAAGGCTATTGCGTTCGAAACCGTGATCCTTGCTTGGCTGATATTCCGCAAGGCGATCGTAAGCCTCCCGAAAAAGAAATTTGCGCAGCGTAGGATAAGTTTCCAGAGGGTAAATCCTGACAAGACCAGCCTCGACGAGTGGCTGCAGACAATTGGCCTGCAGCGGGTCATGCGCGAGGGCCACGGACTTGATTTTGAAAGGCAAACCCAGGTCTTTGAGCAGCTCCTGAGCATGGCCAACAAATGTTGTCAGCGTCGCACCACTCAAGCAGTAATCCAACAACACGACATTTTTTCGATCCCCTTCGATTTGCTGCAGGACTTTGGCGAGCCGCTGCCGAAGCGCCGCATCCATACGATCTTTCCGCAGACCAAGCGAACCAGGTATGCTCAATAGCCGCACCTGAGGGCACTGCGAAAAAAAAGCGGCGAGGGCCGTTGGACTCCTCCCAATTGCAATAAATGTCGATAATTCCGGCGGGAAATCATGCAGGATATCGAGACATACATTACGAATATCGTCGTACTCCTGAGGGGTCGGGCGCAGGCGGTGTTGGTATAATTTGCCGAAGTAAAAAGGGATAAGGCGTCCTTGGACAGCCCTATCGCTCATCATTTGTCGTTGATCTGGTATTTTTTGACAGGTTCGCAAGGGAAAGATAGACCTCAATTGTTTAATGCAACTACTTGCAGTAAATAATTGCATTAGTAAAGCGGGATCGTTACTCTCCCCGCAGCCCCTTGAAAGGATGATCGATGCATATTATGGAAGGTTATCTGCCATTAAAGCACGCTGCAGTTTGGACGATTATTGCAGCCGTGGTTACGCTTTCAGCTTTAAAAGACGTCCCGATGCGGATCGAAGTGGATCGTCAAACACTCCTAAAATTGGGGGCTGCTGTTGGATTCTGCTTTCTCCTTTCTTCATTGAAAGTCCCTTCTATCACAGGCAGTAGTTCGCACCCGACCGGTATAGGCCTCGGAACTTTGCTGCTCGGTCCGTACATCATGCCCATAGTTGGTGTCATCACACTCATGTTTCAAGCGATGCTCCTGGCTCATGGTGGACTCACTACTCTGGGTGCCAATACTTTTTCATTGGCGATTTTCGGACCCTGGTGTGTCTATCTCTTATTTTTTTCCATGCAACGCTTAAATGTCCCCATGAGCTGGCGAGTGTTTATAGCAAGTTCAGTGGGGAGCCTCGCCATCTATGTTTTCACCGCATTCCAATTGGCTCTGGCTTTTCACGATCCAAGCGAAGGCACCGGCGCGTCGTGGCTGCGGTTTATCCTAATTTTTGCCCCGACCCAAGTCCCACTATCTTTAGCAGAAGGCTTGTTGACCGTTTTTTGCTTGAAAGCACTTGGCAAATCCAATCTGGAGTTTGAGCATGGCCCAAGGAACTGATGACCAAGCGCGTCAGCTCATTCAGGAGGATTTCCCAGCCTACCATCCCTGGGTCGAAAGCCTTTTTACCCCCGAGGCTGCCACTGAAAAAATGCTTTTTCTAGCGCAAACCCTGTTGGGTCTTTGCCTGTTTTTCTACTGCATGTATCGCCTTGGCGTTGGCCGTAGGAGTCCACGTTTATGAAGCCGCGAACAGCGATCGCTGAAGACCAGGAACTTATGCTGGCTCTTTTTGCCATGATCATCATTTTGCCTGCACTTCCAGATCTGGTCTCGCGCAACCTGGCTTTTGCCATTTTTATATTGCAACTTCACTGGCGAGGAATCATTTGTTGGAAGCTTATTCTAAAGCGATTGATCGCCCCCCTGGGATTTCTGACTCTCAGCTCTCTGGCGTTGCTCCTAGGATCACACGACAAAGTTTTCGACATCTTCAATAAAGGTCTAATTGCCAGCTTTCTCCTTCTGGTTTTGAGTCAAGCTTTCCAGGGTCATCAATGGCTCGAATGGGGTTGGCGTTGGAAGGTTGATAAGGTTCTGCTGACCATTGTGCTGACGGCATCCCGATGGATACAGATTTCACAAGCTCTTTGGGCCTCTATGGACAAAGGCTGGATTATGCGGGCGCAACTGAGTGGGAGTCGCAATTCCACAAGGCTCATAGGATGGCGCTTGAGTCGTGTCTACCACCTGCATGAGCAAAGAATTGTTGCCACGGATCTTGGCTGGGCCGCTCGGTGCCTCGAACCTATACTGCCTGCCAGGCCGGGTTATCGCTTTAATTTCAAGGGGTCGATGCTGGCCTTTCATCTGGCACCTGCACTCTTTGTCTATGGATGCGCGACTTTCCTGCTGCAGGGGTTCTCATGATCGAGCGACTTTTCGTGGCTCACGATATTCAATTCAGCTACGGACCCAACGAAACTGCCTTGCTGGGTGCTAGCATCCAGATCAAAAAGGGAGCACGCCTCGGGCTGGTGGGAGCCAACGGAGCAGGTAAAAGCACTCTTCTGCTGGCCATCGCTGGCTTGATTCCTGCCACCATGGGTAAGTTATATGTTAACGATTGTCCGGTCATAGCGCGGAAAGCGAAAGACCTTAGAAAGCACATAAAAACAGCTCTTTTGATGCAGGACCCTGATCATCAACTCATCGCCCCAAGCGTCATCCAGGATATTATGCTCGGACCCTTGGCGGCTGGCAAAAACCCGGAAGAATACGAAGAGCGAGCGATCTTGCTTCTCCAGGGCTTAGGTCTGGGAGGCTTGGAACTCCGCGCACCTCACACTTTGTCTTTGGGTCAGAAAAAGAAAGTCGCTCTCGCTGGACTTCTGATTTGTGAGCCCAGGCTACTGCTCCTCGATGAACCCACGGCTGGACTCGACGGCAGAGGTACTCGCGAACTTCTGAAACTCCTCCGCACCTGCCTCAACCCAGAGACGGCTGTGGTCATAGCGACCCACGACCTCGGTTTTATAAAATTATGGGCTGATGAAGTCCTGGTCGTCGATCAGGGAAAAACGGCCGATCAACTCAAGCTCAAAAGTTTTCTGTCGAACCAAAGGCTTTTGGAAACCTGCGGATTTGAACCTGAATATACAAAGGAACCCACATGGAAACAGCTATCACCAAACCCATTCCCGTTACTGTGATCACAGGTTATTTGGGTGCGGGAAAGACCACACTTTTGAACCGTATCCTCACCGAGCAGCACGGTAAACGGATCGCTGTGATTGAAAATGAGTTTGGCGAGATCGGGATCGATTCCGATCTGGTGCAGAATGCCGATGAAGAAATTTTTGAGATGAACAATGGTTGCATCTGCTGCACGGTGCGGGGTGATTTGATCCGCATTATCAATAATTTGATGAAACGTCGCGACCGTTTCGATTCCATCATCATTGAAACCACAGGACTGGCCGACCCCGCACCTGTCGTGCAAACATTCTTTGTTGATGAGGATATCAAGGCCGCTACCAAGCTGGATGGGGTTGTGACCGTTGTCGACGCCAAACATGTGATGCTGCACTGGGACGATAGTCACGAAGTTCAGGAGCAAATAGCTTTTGCTGACGTCATTATTCTGAATAAGACTGACCTCGTCTCAGCCGATGAATTGCTGCAACTGGAGCAACGCATTCGTGGCATGAATGCCACGGCAGTCGTCCAGAAAACCATCCGTGCTGATCTGGATCTCAAGGAAGTCCTGGATATCAAGGCTTTTGATCTGGAACGGGCCCTACAAATTGACCCCAAATTTTTGGTGGACACCGATCACGAGCATGATGACAGTATCACCTCTGTTGGCGTTGAAGTGCCAGGCCTTCTGGATGGAGACAAGATCAACCAGTGGATGAGCCGTCTCCTACGCGAGAAGGGTCAGGATATATTTCGTATGAAAGGCATTTTGTCCGTGGCTGGTCTGGAACAACAGGGAATTTTTCATGGCGTGCACATGCTTTTGGAAACGGCCATGGGCGAACCTTGGGGTAAGAAACCAAGGACCACCCGTATTATCTTCATCGGCCGGAATCTGGACCGTCGACAGTTGGAGGATGGAGTCAAAGGATGCCTACAATAAAACCCCTCGAAAACATCTATCAGAAATCCTTCGAAGAGCATGTGAGTGCATCCGCTTTCAGCTGTGATGGCACTCTGCTGGCAATGGGCAGGCTTTCGGGTTACTTGAGTTTGCACAACAGCATGGACGGAACATGTTTGCGTGAAATTAAAGGCGAAACAGGCGCTATTCATGCCAGCGCCTTTGCACCGAACGGACGTTGGCTGGCCGTAGGAGGCGAAACCGGAATACTAGAGATCGTTCCGCTTGATCCCAATGAGGCCACTCAGTCGTTTGACATAGGCATGGACAAACAATCGCTGAGCCGCTGGATCGACTTTCTTGTCTGGTCGGACGACTCCCAGATCCTTGCAGCAAGTTGCGGTTCATGGGTGGTTTTTATTGACCTTCAGGAAAGACAAATTCTGAGCAGTAAGGATTGCGGCAACTCTATAAACTCCATGTCATCGATGGCAGGAGAAAAAAAACTTCTTGCGGCCTGCAATGGTGGAGTCTGGTTTCTATCATTCGACGGTCGGACGTCTGACGAGTTTATGGTCTTTCACGGCGTCGTATTGAAAGCCTTGTGCAGTCCGACGCTTCGTTATGTGAATGCCGGACTCCTGGAGGCCAGTGTCGCTATCTGGGATCGGCAGGATGAGGAACCACTCATCATGCGCGGTTATGAGCGCAAAGTGAGTGAAATGGACTGGAGCCCGCAGACGTCAAGCTACAAAAAGCAGTTTTTTGCGGCAGGCGGAGGCCGGGATATCTCGATCTGGGACTTCACCGATGGCCCGCCTGATGGCCAAAGACCTCTATTTCTTACCGGGCATCGAGGCAAAGTCAATGATCTACGCTTTTTGAGGAA
>JBGSTF010000182.1:0-30552 GCA_041736645.1 Oligoflexus sp.
ATCGACATGCACACGATTAAGCCTATCGATCGCGCGTTAATCCGTAGCATCGGTAAGCAGTGCAAGTACCTCTTCACCGTCGAAGATCACAACGTGGTCGGTGGATTGGGAACGGCCGTGGCGGAAGTGCTCGCGGAAGAAGGCATGAGCTGCAAGCTGGTGCGCATCGGCGTGCAGGACACCTACGGCGAGTCGGGCGATCCGGCTGAGCTGTACGAAAAGTACGGCTTGTCGGCGAAAGCGATCGTAAAGAAAGTTCGCGAAACGGTTAAGTGACTTCCCGCGCGTAGCGCGTTGGAAGTCAGTTCATGATCTCGCGGCAGCCCTTTAGCATGTTCGTGAGCTTTTTGATCTCGTTGACGTCGCTCGCGTTGGGCCGTTGCGTGAGATAGAACTTTAGGTCTTCGGCTGCTTTGGAGAAGTACTCGATCTCGCAGTAGAGGATACCGCGATCGCGAGTGAGCTCGGGGGACTGCGGGAATAGTCCGGTCAGTAGCTCGACGGCGCGTAGCGCCTCGGGCGCTTTGCTCTTGAGAATGTAGATGTGCTTCAGCTGTTGCACTAAGCGGGCGATGAGCTGGTACGCATTCACGCGTTCAAACAAACTCGAGTGCGTCATCTTGCTGCGGTGGATCGCCGAACGCATTTTCTTTTGGAACTCTTCCGCGTTCAAGAATCGGCCGTTGTCGTACGGGTCGATGAAGATATCGCCCGTCACGTCGGTGATTTTGATCAGATAATACGTCGGCATCGCCAAGCACTCGTGCTTGAGGCCGACTTGGTCCGCCAAGATCGAATAGAGGATAGTGACGGCAAGCGGGCTACCCGTCTTCTTATCGAGAACCGAATGCATGTAATAACGATTCGGATCGTCGATCGTGTTTTTCTCTTTTTCGCTCTTACCAATGAGATTGAAGTCGTGGAACAACGCACGGCTTATCTCTTTGGCTTTGAGCACGACATCTTCCGTGCGCGCACAGCGATGCCATACTTGGGCGGCGATCTCCATGATGCGTTCGAAATGGTAGTCGATGGAGAAATTAGTGTCGTGGACCTTGCCGACCAAGAGGGCGGCCTTGAGGAGGTCGTTGCGACGCAGAAGCTCGAGAAGCTCCGATTTAATCGTCTGCATAGAGGTGTGTAGTTGCCTAGATTGTTTGGGGTAGTAGGACGCGTGGGATGGGGGAGTCACTGGAACGTGATCCCTTACTTTTAGTGTATCGATCCTAACGAAAAAAACAATGCGCGTTTTTTGACGGTCCGGCCCGTGCGCGCCTGCGTACCTTGACAGAAAAACGCAAAGCCGTTGACGTGATTTCACGATGAAAAGCACGACCAGATTTTTCTGTCAGAGCTGCGGCCAAGACTTTCCTAAGTGGCAGGGACGCTGCACGGATTGCGGAAATTGGAACACGTTGGTCGAAGAAAAGATCGCCAAGCCACAGAAGGGAAAAGCGCCGGAACGCTTACACAAAGAAGCTGACTCGCCGCGTCCCATCACGGAGATTTCGGCGGAAGATTTTCCGCGTATTACGTCGGAGTTGAAAGAGCTCGATAACGTTTTGGGCGGCGGGCTCGTGCCCGGCTCGGTCATCCTTTTGGGCGGCGAGCCCGGCATTGGAAAGTCTACTTTGCTGCTGCAACTTTCCGAGCAGTACGCGCGCAAAGGTGAGACAGTTTTGTACGTCACGGGAGAGGAATCCGCATCGCAAGTGGCAATGCGTTCGGTGCGCGTGGGGGTGGAGTCGGACAAGCTTCTCGTGCTGTCCGCGACGGATCTCGAAACGATTCATACGCACGTCGAAGAACTAAAACCGCGAGTGCTTATTCTCGACTCGATTCAAACCACCTTCTCGTCGGCGATTGATTCTCAGCCGGGCAGTGTGGGTCAGCTGCGCGAGTGTACGTTTCGCGTAGTGAACTGGTGCAAGGGTTCCAACATGGCGGCGTTTCTCGTCGGCCACGTTACGAAAGAAGGCACCATCGCCGGCCCCAAGTTGCTCGAGCATATGGTGGACGCCGTTCTTTATTTCGAGAACACGCCTTCGCAATCGTTGCGGTTACTCCGTTCGATTAAGAACCGCTTCGGCTCCACGCACGAGATTGGTCTGTTCGAGATGACTGGCCGGGGCATGAGCGAAGTGACCAACCCGTCGGCCCTGTTTCTTTCCGAACGCCCCGAACGCGCGCCGGGTTCCGCCATCGTGGCGACGCTGGAAGGGTCGCGGTCCATCCTCATCGAGATTCAGGCCTTGGTGTCGCAGTCGGCCCTGCCCATGCCGCGACGCACCACGATCGGCTTGGATCCTAATCGGGTGGCGCTGCTCATCGCCATCTTGGAAAAGCGCGGGGGCTTTAGGCTTTTCGACCAGGATATCTTCGTAAACGTAGCCGGGGGCATCCGGGCCACCGAAACCGCCTGCGATCTGGCCGTGGCGGCCGCCCTCATCTCGAGCTTTCGCGGACAGCCCGTGGACCAGAAGACCTTGTTCCTGGGCGAGATTGGCCTGGGCGGCGAGATCCGCAGCATTCCTCGCGCCGCCGATCGGCTCAAGGAAGCGGCGCGCATCGGATTCGAGCGGTGCATCTTGCCGCTTCGCATTACCAAGGAACTCGAATCGTCTCCGTTAGAGCTTCTTCCCATCGAAAATATTCAGGAACTTTCCGATAAGATATAGCGCCCGGCGACTTCACCCTGGCTTCGGCGCAGATCGGAAAACTCATGACCTCTACGACCCGCGAGCACCTGCGCCGCTACGCTTTTCTCCTCATTCCTCCGCTATTTTTTCTGGCGACGATGGGCAAGAAAATTGGCTTCGGCGACACGGCCTTACTCGTAAACGACATTCAGCGCGGCGGGCTCGAGTCCCACGTAAACAACCATCCACTTACGGTGGCTACGGGAGTGATCTTCAACGCCCTGATTCCGGCGAGCGAGCTGGCCGTACGCGCGAATCTGGTTTCGGTCTTTTACGGCAGCCTCACGTTGATGATCTTCTACTACCTGCTGCTCACTTATCTGGGCTCCATCACGAGCGCGGTGATGGGCGCTTCTCTGCTGATGATCTGTCATTCGATGTGGTGGCACAGCACCGTGATCGAAAACTACGCGGCCACTTCGTTTTTGACCGCCCTCTGTCTTCTCTGTTGGAGCCGGCTCGAACAAACGGACGACCGTAAGTGGCTGTACTGGCTTTGTGGCTTTGCCGGGCTCGGCGTGTTCAATCACGTGCAGATGGGTTTCGTTTGCTTAGGCGTGCTGGTGACCGGCCTGCTGATCGCCAAGCGCGACGATGACTTCAAGAACACGCTCTTGGGCTGTGCGGGGGGAGCACTGCTCGGGCTACTTCCGTGGCTTTCCCTACTCGTCCGCGATGCCATGCGCTTGAACTCCCTGTCCACGGCCATCAAGGGCGCCTTCGTGGGCAGCTTCAAAGATACTTTTTTCGGCGGCGGCTTCTGGTCTTCGCTAAACGATACGGCTTACACGCTTTGGTTTCAGTCGCCCACGCTGTACATGGTTGGATTCGGCATTGTGGGCATCGTGCTGGCGTTTCGTCAGGATCGCAAAAGCCCCGCACTCATCGGGATGATGGTGCCATTCGTGATCAACACGGTGAACTTCACCTTCTATCCCACGTGGGACAAATTCGCCTTTCTGCTGCAGTCGTTCGTTATCTTGCATTTCTTTGCGAGCCGGGCCTTGCACGCGACGCGCGAGTACCTCGCCGAGCGCAATCTCGGTGGACTAACTTACGCCTACGTTGCCGTTTCGCTTGTGGTGCCACCCTACCTCTACGAGAACATTGCTACTTGGGCACTAGATTCCAAAAGTGCCTTTCATCAACGCTACAACAACTTCTACTCGGACAACGTCTACTTCCAGTCGGAGTTCATCGTAAACCCCGACAAAAGCCGGTATACGGAAGTGGACGATTTCGCGAAGGCTCTCTTTGAGAAGTTGCCCCAAGGGGCGACGTTCCTGGACGACGACTCGCGGACGTACTATCCGCTGGCGGACTACTTTCAGAAACACTACAAAATTCGGCCTGACGTTTCGGTGCTGCTCGTTAACTCTTGGGGCATCGCGAACTGGGGGCTAGGTTCGGAGACGGTGGCCGATATCATCACCAAGGCCTACTACCTCGATAAGCCCTTCTTCACGATCAGTACGAAACACCCCATTTCCACGCTCGTGGTGCAGGCGCAGAAGAAAGTGCCGGACCTCGACTTCGTGAAGTTCCCGTTGCGTGCCGACCGTTGGGTCTACCGGCTGGTTACCCAGTCAGAATCCAAAAGCGAACGTAAGATTGCGGTGGAAGACCTATCGTGGGTCAAAACGCAGAACCTGATTGCCCCGAGCGGTTACTTTGATCTTTCGCTGCCCGACATTGTGTACTTCAGCACCGGCTCATTTCAGATGCAGGAGATGAAAACCTTCCTGGGTAAGTGGCACGGCAACGACCAGCTTTTCTTCAGCGGCGAAAAGCCGGGGGCCAGCATCGAGTTTTTCCTGAACAGCAAAGAGTCGCGCAACGTGGATCTCACGCTGTGGCTCACGTCGGCCCCGGACTTCGGCAAGGTGAAGATTGAGGTACTGCCTTCGCGGTCCGAAGTGACGGTGGACCTATACGAGTCGGCCGTGCAGCCGACCAAGATCACGCTATCGGACGTGGCGATGACCAACGGAGTGAACCAGATCCGGTTTACCGTACTGGAAAAGAACTCTCGCTCGTCGGGCTATCACCTAGGAATCGACGGTATCGAGTACGTCACCAAAAAGAGGTGACCCGTTAGCGTTTCTTCTTTTCACCGGACAATAGACGTACGGCCTCTACGGCGTTCGACCAGCTTCCCATAAGCTGCGCCCGGATCTTGGGGGATATTTCCGGCTTGAACGACGCCGCGGATCTCCAAGTTTTGTTGATGTCGTCCATGTTCTTCCAGATGCCGAGAGTGAGTCCCGCCTGCAGGCCGGCGCCGAGGGCCGTGGTTTCGAGGATTTCCGCGCGGATCACCTCCGTGTTAAGCAGATCGGCTTGGAACTGCATCAGCAGATCATCCGCCGAGGCACCGCCATCGACGCGGACCGGTCCAAGCTTCTTCTTCAGGTCTTCGCTCATTGCGGTGAGTAGCTCCGCCACCTGGTAGCCCACCCCCTCGAGCGTGGCCCGGCAGAGATGGCCGCGAGTCGTGCGGCGGGTGAGGCCAGTGATTAAGCCCGTGGCGTTCGCCAGCCAGTGGGGGGCACCAAAGCCCGAAAGCGCCGGCACGAACAAGACACCGTCCGAGCTCGTGACTTCGCTGGCGTACTTTTCAACGTCTTCCGACTTCGCCAAAATTTTCAAACCGTCGCGCAGCCACTGTACCGCTGCCCCGGCAATGAACGCACTGCCCTCGAGGCCATACGTGGTTTCGTTGCCAAACTTCCAAGCCACCGTGCTGAGCAGGCGGTGCTTCGAGTAGACCGGAGTCTTTCCAACATTCGCCAGAATAAAGGCGCCCGTGCCGTAAGTGCATTTCACGGAGCCTTTGGTGAAGCAGGCCTGGCCGAAGAGCGCCGACTGCTGGTCGCCCGAGATACCGCACACGGGAATGCCATCCGGTAAGTTGAAAAAACCTTTTGTTTTTCCGTACTCGACCGAGCTCGGAAGAATGGTCGGCAAGATCGCCTTGGGGATCTTGAACAGCTTCAACATGTCCTCGTCCCAGCGGCAGGTTTTCAAATCCATCAGCAAGGTGCGGCTGGCGTTCGAAACATCCGTCGCGTGCACGCCGGTCATTCGATACAGCAGGTAGCTATCGATGGTGCCAAAGGCAATTTCACCAATCTTGGCTTTCGCCATCGCTCCCGGGATGTTCTTCAGCATCCACTCGAGCTTCGTGGCACTGAAATATGGGTCGAGCAATAGACCGGTCTTTTTATTGACCGCCTTTTCGAGTCCCCGCGCCCGCAGCTTGGCGCAGGCATCCGCCGTACGTCGATCCTGCCACACGATGGCCCGGCCTACCGGCGTGGCGTCGCGGCCGCGCGACCACAGGCAGGTGGTTTCCCGCTGGTTGGTAATGCCGATACCGGCAATGTCGCCCGCCTTAACCCCTTTTTGGGACATCGCCAGAAAAATGGCCTGACCGACCGACTTCCAGATCTCGTCGAGATCGTGCTCGACCCAGTTCGGTTCCGGAAAATGCTGGGGGAACTCTACGTTCGCCTTACCGTGGATATTCAAATCCCGGTCGAAGAGTAACGCCGTGGTGCCCGTCGTGCCCTGGTCGATAGCCAATATGTAGCGATGCATGCGCGTACTGTAGTGCCACCAGTTCCAAACTGGAATCCCCGAAAACAGCTTTTTCGGCATCCGGCAGGCTCAACCCGGCTGGCATGGGAGTTGCTCAAGGGGTGGGCAAGCCGAAAGGCAAAAAAACTTCTAGGAGACGATATGAAAGTCGGAATGAAATTTGGTTTGGTTGCGGTGGCGATGGTCTCGCTGTCGGCGTTTGGCGTGCATCGCCCGGGCTGGGAACGTCCGGTCTATAACGTTCCCCTGGAACAGATCGACGGTGATGGCCGCTATCCGCGCCCGACCAACCTTATGATTAACAAGCAGAGCGGCGCGAAGCAGTTCACCAGCTTCAAGCTGGTCGAAGACACTGGCGTCCGTTGCATTACTACCCCGTGCCCGAGCGAACAAACGACGGTGTTTTACGTCACCGGCGTAAGCAAGAACCGCGGTGGCAGCACGATTTATGAAGCCAGCACGTTGCGCTCGTTCCCGCTGGGTATCGTCGTACCAAAGCCCGGTACGGTCGTTCGCACCATTCAGCTGTTCGACCACTCGACGAACCGATTGGCTCGTTACAAGTATCGTTTCGTTCTGAAGATCCAGGGCAAGCACGACGCGCACACCTACGGCGGTAACGGCGAAGCCGTGGCTACCCCCGCGGGCGGCTCGGTCTCTATCGACGAATAGTTTCATCGAAGCCATCTGGCTGTTAAAGCGAGGGGGAAGGGCCCGGTTGGGGACCTTCCCCCTTTCCCTTTGAGATGATCTTCGTCGGCATTCGTGTTAACCACCCGGTGCGTGAAAGCCCCTTCCAAAGCCTCTAGCGAGCTGTCGAAGCTACTCCAAATTGCCTTCGACGAGTTTCATTCGCAGTTCCATTTGGAACGGGACCCTATTTCGTATGTCCACCGATTTACACGTCCCGATGACCAAGAGGTCGTGGGGCTCGTCTCGGCGATTCTGGCGTACGGCAACGTCACCACTATTTTGGGAAGTGTGGGCCGGGCGCTCGCCGTGCTGGGAGAGAATCCCCACCGCGCCGTCACCGCCGGATTCCCCACCAACCCGCTTCCGACGTTTCGCCACCGATTCACCACGGGGGAGGACCTTTGGGTGATCTTCGCGCGGCTGAAGGCCGTGTACGCCAGCCACCGCACGCTCGAAGACTTTTTTCTCGTCGGGGCACCGGGCCGGGGCATGGAGGAGATGCTATCGAGCTTCGTGGATCGCTTCTTCGCACTACCCGTCCCTCAGGCCATTAACGACGTGGAAAAGCGCCGCGTACGAAGTCTGAAATACCTGTTCCCCCATCCCGAACGCGGCAGCGCGTGCAAACGCCTCAACCTTTACCTGCGCTGGATGGCGCGGCCATCGGATGGTGTGGATTTGGGGCTATGGAAGCGGCTGGGGCCCGGCCCCTTGTTGTTGCCGGTGGATACCCACCTGCTGAAAGTGTTACAGGATCTGAAGTGGACGAAGTCTAACGTGGCTAACTGGAAGGTCGCGGTGGCCGCCACCGAGTTTTTACGTACGATTTCACCCGACGACCCGGTGAAGTTCGATTTTTCGCTCTGCCATCTTTCGATGAGCCGGTTTGCCATCAAAGATTATTGGAAATTGAAACGAGGGCTTTTAACCCATGAAACGCTGGAATGATGATCCCTTTACCAAGAAAGCCCAGAACGAAGGCTACGAGGCCCGTTCCATCTACAAGCTCGAAGAGATCGATCGCCGCGAACCGATTCTAAAGGGGGCCCAGCGCATCATCGACCTAGGGGCTTCGCCCGGATCCTGGTCGCAGTACTGTCTGAAGAAGCTTCCCGGCTGTCAGATTCTCGCGATCGACCTCTCTCCCCTACGCGTGCAGGACAAACGTCTGACCTTCGTGCAGGCCGACATCAACGAGTTCAACTTCACGGAAGCCATGGGCGGCCACCAGGCGGATGTCGTTTTGTCGGACATGGCCCCTAAGACTTCGGGAATTCACGATCAAGATGTGGCTCGCTCCACCGACCTTGCCGAGATGGCGTTACAGGTCGCGCGGGTTCACCTGCGACCCGGCGGGAGCTTCGTGGTGAAGCTGTTCATGGGCTCGTCGTTCGAAGAGTACAACCGGGCGATGAAAAAAGTGTTCGCCCAGGTGCGAAACATTCGGCCGGAGTCGACCCGAAAACACAGCCGTGAAATCTTTCTCATTGGGAAAGACAAGCGAGCCCAAGAGCTACCTTAGCTTTTTTCAGGGTCAAAGTTGAGCGGCAGCAAAAACGCACGAAGCTCTTCGAGAATCTTCGCGGTGGCCCCCCACACTAGCTCACCGTCCACGTGAATACCGGGCGAGGCGACTTTAAAACCGCCGATGTCCACGATGGTTTCCTTCAGCCCCTGTTCAAGCAGGTCGGCAACGGACAGGGCGAGAATTTTCTCCACCTCGGTCTCGCTGGGCCGAAAGTCGTACGGCAGCTCGAACCGGCCAACCCAGGGGTAAATCGTGACCGAGAAGCGGGTTTGGACGGGGTTCAAGGCCCCTAAAATAGTGACGGCGTCGGGCCGCAAGCCAATCTCCTCGTGGGCCTCACGGGTGGCGGCGTGAACCAGGCTTTGGTCGTGATCTTCGAGAAAGCCACCGGGAAAACTCACCTGCCCCTTGTGCGTCTCCACGAGCTGGCTGCGCTTAGTGAGGAGAATCTCGTGGCGATGTTTTTCCGCATTGAAGGCCATAGGAACCAGCACCGCGGAAAGCCCGGTACGATCGCTGGGACGCAGGAACCAGCGGTCAGGGCTCATCACCTTTTTGAGAGTTTCGGAAAGTTCCGTTTCCCAAGGCATAGGGGCTACGTTATCAAGGCTTGGCAATCGAAAGCAAAAAAGTTTAAGTTGAGGTTTTCACGGAGAAAGTTATGGCGAACGAAGCGCGGCTCAAGGGCAAAGAATGCATTTTTTGTAAGATTGTCCAGGGCACCTTGCCCTCCAAAAAAGTTTTTGAAAACGATCGCGTGTTCGCTTTCCACGACATCAGTCCGCAAGCACCGGTCCACATTTTAATCGTCCCCAAAAAACACGTGGTCGACGTGCTCGACGTGCCCACCAGCGAGCTCAGTATTTTTTCGGATCTTTTTCAAGCCGCCCAGCTCATCGCCGCACAAACCGGCATCGCCGGATCGGGGTTCCGCACGGTCTTCAATAGCGGCGATCACGCGTGCCAAACCATGTTTCATTTGCACCTTCATTTGCTGGGCGCTCAACAAATGGGCGGCTCGATGGTTGGCTAGTTTTGGCACTGTCGACAGAATACTTTTTGTCGACGATACGACGCACAGCCGGAACTTTTTTTATTGCCAATAGCGCGATTTTTTTCTTCACCAAAAACTAAAAATTCCAAACCGTATTGACGACATTTTGCGTGGGGCGATACCTTCTATTTTAAGATTTTGTTTTGCAGGGTTGGGGCGAGGCGCACTGCGCGCTGTATTGTGAATTCGGTACGTTTTCCACTCGCAACGTAGAAGTTTCCAAACATGAAAGGGGACTCCACTTGCAGCCGCGGCGCGGCTTAGCAAGAAGGGACTCTTTTCTCAGCAGTTTTTGAATGTGGGAGAGCAACGATGCACGTCGTAAAGCGTGATGGGACCAGGGAAGAAGTAAAGATTGAGAAGATTCTGCACGCCGTGAATCGCGCGTGCCGTGGAATCAATGATGTCGAAGGCTTGGAGATCGCCAAGCGCACCATCGCCGGCCTGCATGACGGAAGCACGACCGAAGAGCTGGATAACCTGTCCATCGCCACCGCCGTAATGCTCATGGTGGACGAGCCGAACTACTCGAAAGTGGCTGCCCGTATGCTTTCCGAGAATGTTCGCAAGGAAGTTGGACGCGACGCGGCTTTCCGGGATTACATTCGCAAAGCCTCCGAGCTTGGCGTGATCAGTGACGAGCTATCTGCGCTCGCGCAAAGCGACATCCAATCCATCGAATTTGCCATTCGCCACGAGCGCGATGACATGTTCGAGTACTTCGGCCTGAAAACCGTGGTCGACCGCTATTTGCTGCGCCATCCAGATACCCGCAAGCTGATCGAACGTCCGCAGTGGATGTTCATGCGCGTGGCGTTGGGCCTCTCCAAGAACATCATGGAGGCCATCGAATTCTACGACAATATCAGCCAGTTCCTGTACATGCCGGCCACGCCGACCCTGTTCAACTCGGGCACGCGTCATCCTCAGATGAGCAGCTGCTACTTATTGACCGTGGCCGACGACAGCCTCGAAGGCATCTATAAATCGATCACCGACTCGGCCCAGCTTTCGAAGTGGTCGGGCGGCTTGGGCATCTCGTGGACCCCGGTTCGTTCGTCGGGCACGCTCATTCGCGGTACCAATGGCCTATCCAACGGAATCGTGCCGTTTCTCAAAGTTTACGACTCGTCCGTTCACGCGGTGAATCAGGGCGGTAAGCGCAAAGGCGCCGCGGCCGTTTACCTGGAGCCGTGGCACTCGGACATCGAGACCTTTCTCGAGCTGCGTAACAACACGGGCGCGGAAGAGCGCCGTACGCATAATTTGAACCTGGCGCTGTGGATCCCCGACCTTTTCATGAAGATGGTCGAGGCCGATGCCCAGTGGACCCTTTTCTCGCCGAAGGACTGTCCCGAGCTGATGAATTCGTTCGGCACGGAGTTCGAAGAGAATTACCGCAAAGCGGAAGAGGCGGGTAAAGGACGCAAGAAGGTTAGTGCGCGCGCGTTATACGCCCGCATGATGCAGACGCTGGCCGAGACCGGCAACGGCTGGATCTGTTTCAAGGACCACGCGAACAACCGCTCCGCCCAGACGGCGAAGCCGGGTAACGTGATCCACAGCTCCAACTTGTGCACCGAAATCTTGGAAGTGACCAACTCCGAAGAGGTCGCGGTCTGTAACTTGGGTAGCCTGAACCTCGGCAACTTCGTCGAGGGCGGTGGTGACTTCAACTTCGAAAAGATGCGCGCGGTGGTCGATAAGGCCGTCACGTTCCTCGATCGCGTCATCGACATCAACTACTACCCGATTCGTGAAGCGAAGAATTCGAACAAGAAATGGCGTCCGGTTGGACTTGGCGTCATGGGCTTGCAGGATGCTTTCTTCAAGATGCGCCTGCCGTTCGATTCCGAAAAGGCTTTGGCCCTGTCGTCGCGCATTGCGGAAGAGGTTTACCATCAGGCTCTGCAGTCCAGCATGAAGCTGGCCGAGAAAGAGGGCTCGTTCCCGGCTTTCGAAGAGTCGCGTTACCAGGCAAATCAGCTACAGGTTCAGCTCGCCAAGCTGAGCGGGGTTACCATGCCCGAGCTGCACTACGATTGGGACGATGTGGCTGCGCAGGTCAAGTCACGTGGGCTGCGTAACAGCTTGCTCATCGCGATTGCCCCCACGGCGACGATTGCCAGCATCAGCGGCTGCTTCGAGAGCATCGAGGCGCAGCTATCCAACTATTTCAAACGGGAAACGCTGTCGGGGGAATTCCTGCAGATTAACCGCTACTTGATCAACGATCTGAAATCGCGCGGCATATGGAACTCCGCCATGCGCGCCCGGATCATTGAAGCGGAAGGCTCCGTACAGAATATCGCGGAGCTGCCGGCCGATCTGAAGGCCCTGTATAAGACCGTTTGGGAGATTCCGCAAAAGGCGATGATCGACATGGCCGCCCAGCGCCAAACGTTCATTTGCCAATCGCAGTCACTCAACCTGTTCCAGGAAAGCCCAACGCTTGGTAAACTATCTTCCATGTACATGTACGCCTGGAAACAAGGCGTAAAGACTACGTACTACTTGCGCTCGCGCGCCAAAACGTCGATCGGCAAAACCACCGTGACCTCCAATGAATCCAAGGCGGCAGCGGCGGTAGTGGCGGCGGCAGCGGTTACGGCCGCGGCGGCGAACGCGGTGGATGAAGAAGCGGTAATTGCCTGCTCGCTGGAAAACCCTGAATCCTGTGAGGCCTGCCAATGATCCTTAGCCCTGAACTCAACCTGACCTTGCGGCCGATGCAGTATCCGCAATTCTTTCAGCTCTACAAAGACTCGCTCAAGAACATCTGGACGACGGATGAGCTGGATTTTTCGGTGGACTATGAGCACCTGCGCGACAAGCTAGATCCGCGTGAAGCCCATCTGATCAAACGTTTGGTGGCGTTCTTCGCGACCGCCGACAATCTCGTGGCGCACAACTTGGTGCTGAACTTCTACAAGCACATCAATAGCCCCGAGTTCCGCATGTTCTTGGGCAAGCAGCTATTCGACGAGATGCTGCACGTGGAAACGTATCTGTTGCTCGTAGACAGCTACCTGCCAGACCAGGCTGAGCGCGCGGAAGCTTTCGATGCTTACCGGACGATTCCTTCGGTGAAGTTGAAAGCCGATTTCTGCTTCAAGTACATGGACTCGATCGACAAGCTCGATAAGCTCGATAGCGATGACAAGCGCCGGCAGTTTATTGAGAACCTGACCTGCTTCGCGGCCTGCGTGGAAGGGCTCTTCTTCTTCGGCTCGTTTGCTTACGTCTATTTCTTGCGCAACAAAGGTTTACTGCCTGGCTTGGCCACGGCAACCAACTGGGTGTTCCGCGACGAAACCATGCACATCGACGCCGCCATGCAAGCCTTGGCCGTAATGCGCACGGAGTACCCGCACCTTTTTGATGCCTCGCTCGAGAAAAAAGTGGAAGCGATGATCGAAGAGGCGTTGGACGTAGAGATGCACTTTTGCGCGGACGTACTCTCCTTGGGCATTAGCGGCATGTCGCCAAAGATGATGAAAGAGTACCTGCAGTTCGTGGCCGACCAGCGCTTTGTGCAGCTCGGTTACGAAAAGCGGTACCGCACGCGGAACCCGTTCCCGTTCATGGTGCTGCAGGACGTGCAGCCGTTGACCAACTTCTTCGAGAAGCGGGTTACCGAGTACCAAAAGGGCTTCACTACGACTTCAGCAACGGTGAGTTTCGACGAGGCGTTTTAAGTCCTAGCCCGTCCATCATGGCGACGTATTTTTTGAGCAGCCAGCGCTTGGTATAATACCGCCACAGATTGCCCATCGTAGGAGCGCCTTGTGGAATGAGCTTCCGTTCGCGGGGGAAAGCACGCGGGGCATCTCGCCACGCCTGCGCGACCAAACCGGAAAACCAAGCCGCGTACTCATCGATTCCAAAGTGCGACGCGATAGTGGCCCGGGCGGCCCAGCCCATGCGCTCGAGGGCGCTACGGTCTTCGGCCAGCGTTTGCACGTAGCCCGCCAGATCGTAAAGCTCGCCCACTTCATAGTAGTAGCCGTTCACGCCCGGTGAAATCACCGCCCGCACGCCGCTCACCCGGGTCACCACCGGCACACAGCCGTGGGCCATGGCTTCCAGCATGCTCATGGACGTGCCCTCGAAGGCCGAGGTGAGAAGGCACACGTCCGCTTTCGCCCAAACTTCTCCCATCTTTTCCCAAGGGACCGAAGCGTGCAGCTGCACGTGGCGGCGAATCGCGGCCGGCATTTCCGTCCACGCTTTGCGCAACTGCGATTCGGATGGCCCTTCGCCGTAGAGATCGAGACGAAAGTTGACTCCGCGCTCGCAAAGCAAATCCGCCAGAGCGAGTAGATCCAAAACTCTCTTTTGATTCTGCTCAAAGCGCCCGGCATATACCATTCGCAGTGGACCGGCCGTATAGCCGCGGGCCAATGTACCGGGAACGGGGACGGCGTTACGGCGCACCTGAATGTGCTCCGCCCGGTGAGGAATGGCGTGGCGGAGCCGCTCGCCCACCTCGTCACTCACCGCTACAAAACGATGAATCATCGGCTCGTAATGGGCGAGGTGACGGAAAAAGTGCTCGTCATCCGAATGGGCCACCCCAATTACCCGCATCTCATTAGCCCGCTTACGGCTGAGTAATGCACAGGCCGCATAGGTACCGTGAGTCCAACTGGGCACGAAGGTAGCGGGCAGGGCGGTACGGTACCGCCGGGCAAACTGCCAAACCCGTCCGAGATGTGCGGTCCACGCTGAAAGGCCGGGGTGGAGAAATAAAATCGGATCACCACCGGGTAGTCTGCCGAATAGCTGCCACGCCCAAGTCTTAACCCCACCGGGTTGGTCGCCGAGCGGGATACATATAGCGACGTTGGGCCGTCTTTCCAGCAAGGGAAGCATGCGCAGAATGATAGGCCGGCCGCTTCAAGCCGCAAACGAAATCCGGAGCTAGGGCCCTGCTTATATTAAATTTAAGGTTAAGTTTAATCTTAAGATTAGATGGTGCCCAGGGAGGGAATCGACCTACTACGCTACGGTCCCGCTGCGGCGGGCCCTTCGCTGCGTAGGCTCACCTCCGACTGAATTGCCCTCCCTGATCGGTCGGCCAATTCTTCGCCACGCTCCCTGTCGGTCGCGTAGCTCACCGTCTGCGCGTTCGATTCCCTAATTGTGGTGGAGTAAAAAGAAGATGGTGCCCAGGGAGGGAATCGAACCCCCCACACGTGGATTTTCAATCCACTGCTCTACCGACTGAGCTAAGAAGCCACTTCCCAAAAGGGAGATTAGTAATTAAAGCAGTCCTGATTTTCAGTCAAGACTTTCTTCTGAAAAAGCCAAATCGTAGTCATAAGCTTGAGTTGCCTCTGCTCCGTGACTAGAGTAACAGAGTCTGTGTCGACCCAACAGGTCATTATATAGGGTGACCTTTTTCCTGACGTACTTGAAAGGCTTCTATGCGAACTTCGCTCTTTCAACGCCATGCCAGTAAGCCAGTTGTGATAGCCGGTCCTTGTATGGCTGAATCTTATGAAATCATGGAAGCGGTTTGTACCCAGCTTCATAGCTTAGCGCGTGAACTCGATTTCACCCTCGTATTCAAGGCCAGTTTCGATAAGGCGAATAGAACGTCCATCCATAGTTACCGAGGACCTGGTCTGGAGCTCGCCTGCCTATGGTTTGCTCAACTCAAAGACAAATTCCCAGGGCTCCAGGTTTTAACAGATGTTCATGAAACCCAGCAGGTCGCCCCCGCTGCAGAAGTGATCGATGTTCTGCAGATCCCGGCTTTTCTTTGTCGTCAAACTGATCTGCTGGTTGCGGCGGTGAAGACGGGTCGCTCGGTAAATATTAAGAAGGGGCAATTCCTTGCGCCCGAAAATGCTCAGCATATTATCAGCAAAGTTTTGGCTGCAGCGGCTGAAGACAACTTTGTTGCTGATTATGCTCTGACTGAACGCGGGACGACCTTTGGTTACGGAAACCTTGTGGTTGATATGCGGGGATTGAAAGTGATGGCAGATTTAGGCGCGCCTGTTATCTTTGATATCACCCACAGCTTGCAATTGCCGGCAGCGGGTGGCCAAAGTGGAGAGATATCGGGTGGATTGCGGGGTTTTGCGCCCGTATTAGCTCGAGCCGCCACGGCCACGGGGTACTTGGATGGTTTCTTTTTGGAAGTGCATCCAGAGCCTGTAAAAGCCAAAAGCGATGCGGCAACGCAGCTATCTCCTTCTCAGGCGGATATTCTGCTGCGTCAGATGCTTCCCCTTTGGAAGCAGATGCGCACAGCGACTGCTCAGGATTCGGTCTTTTTTTAACACTTCGGAGGTCCGGATGCGCCTAAGCTGGCAGAAGCTGATCCTACTTTTAATCTTTGCTGGTTTAGTTACGCTCTTCTTTTACTTCGATCTTCGCCGTTACTTGACTTTAGAACAACTCCAAGCCAGTCGACTGCAGCTGCAGGAGTCCTACCAGGAACACTTCTGGTCGATGATTGTCGGCTATGTGCTGGCTTATATTTTGATGGCGGCCTTGTCATTGCCAGGAGCGGTGATTCTGACCTTGGCTGGCGGTGCTGTCTTTGGGCCTTGGCTGGGAACGCTCTTGGTATCCATTGGCTCAACTGTGGGAGCGACGGCCTCGTTTCTAAGCTCTCGCTACCTGATCGGTCAGACGATTCAAGAAAAATTTGGGGATAAGCTCGAAACCATCAATCGAGGCATTCGCGAAGAAGGAGCATTCTATCTTCTGTCCTTGCGTTTGATTCCAGCTTTTCCATTTTTTCTTGTCAATTTGCTGATGGGCTTGACCACGATTCCGGTTCGAACCTATTTTTTTATGAGTCAACTCGGGATGCTGCCGGGAACTTTTGTTTATGTCTATGCTGGAACGCAACTCAGCCAGATCCAAACTTTGCGTGATATTGCTTCCACCCGCCTTCTCCTTGCCTTTGCGGCTATCGGCGTATTGCCTATTTTGACCAAAAAACTGGTACAATGGTGGAAAAACCGCAAAGCTTTGAAGGAGTCATGAGCTCATGAGCGTTTCTGAACGTCGAACCCGCTCCCGCTGTCCGATCTGCCAAGGTCCAACCAAAGAGCCCGTTGCCGGTGAAGAAGAAGGTCGCTGCCGCAATTCTTTGTGTTCATTCAACCATCGACATGAAAAATGTCCTCGCTGCCAACACCCGGGGCCGGATGCCACGCAGTTTGATGCACAAGGACAGTTTCACTATTTCTGTACGGAATGCCATAACAAGTGGATTGCTAAGAAGGCCTCCTGAGCGCAGGCCTCAAACAGTGCCGGCCATTCCGAAGATGGGCAGATACATGGCGATGACTATGAAACCCACGATACCACCGATCACAACGATCATGAGGGGTTCGATCATGGACATCATAGCCGCGATGGCATTATCGACCTCTTCTTCATAGATATCTGTGACCTTTTTGAGAGTCTCATCTAGGGTACCTGTCGACTCGCCGACGGCGACCATGGACACCACCATTTTTGGAAAGAAACCATCCTGACTCAAGGGATCAGCAAAGGTGCTGCCTTTAGAAATTTCTTCACGGACATTGAGCACAAAGTGCTCGACTGATTTATTGCCCGATGAGGTCGCACAAATCGACAGAGCTTCTAGAATGGAAACGCCAGAACTTAGCATGGTGGACATTGTTGAACAGAATCGACCCACGGATATCTTGATCATGACTTCGCCAAAAATGGGCGCTCTGAGGATAGCTTTGTCAAAAACCTTTTTTCCATTATCCGTCTTGAGGTAGTAGCGAAGACTGAAGTACGCTGCAACCAAACTACCGGAAATTTCCATCCAACGATCGACAAGTAGGTTGGACATGTCGATCACCACCTGAGTCAGGCCGGGAATTTCCTGGCCACTCTCGGCGAATTGTTTGGCGAAGCTCGGGACCACGAAGACCAAGAGAAGTGTCACCACAGCAATGGCCACAAAGACGATAATGAGAGGATAAGCCATGGCTGATTTGACTTGAGCTTTGAGTTTTGCGGCTTTTTCAATATAGCTCACCAGCTGTTTGAGAATCACATCTAACCGGCCCGATGCCTCACCGGCCCGGGTCATGGCCACATACAGAGAATCAAAGATATCAGGAAAAGGCTCGAGAGCATCAGTTAGACTAGAACCTTGCTCAATGGCGGTAATTATTTTATCAATGGTTTCTTGAAAATCGACCTTGCGCTGCTGATCCCTCAGCATTTGCAAAGCTTGGAGCATAGGAATACCGTTTTCGATCATCAGCGAAAACTGTTTGGTGAAAAGGCCAAGCTCACGGGTTGTCGGCAGTTGTGCGCCTAAGCGAAGTTGAATGCTACCATTCTTATCTCGATAGATAATGCGGCCGAATCCGCTACGACTCTTGGATCCACCAGAATCGGCAGCCAACGCTGTTAACTTCAGGATGCGCAGGCCCTTGTTAGACAATTGAACCTTTGCGGCCTGCTTCGTCGACGCATTGATCTCACCAGACTTAATTTGTCCGCTCTTGCCCTTAGCTTTGTAAGCGTATTTCGGCACAATTCACCTTTTCAGCGTCTTACACTTTTTTGTTTGTTGTCACTGAGCATGTCCTGCAACTCATCAGGATGCGGGCTCTTTTGAATTGCTAACTCTTTGGTCACAAGGCGTTTGGTTACAAGATGGTAGAGAGCTTGGTTCATCGTTTGCATGCCGCTTCCAGCTTGGCCTGTCTGCATCGCCGAATAGATCTGCTGAATTTTTCCTTCTTGAACCAAAGCTCGGATGGCGCTGTTTATTTTCATGATTTCCATGGCCATCGTTCGCCCTCCTGTTTCCTTTGGCAAAAGCATTTGGGAAAGAACAGCTTCTAGACTCATGGCCAACTGAGTCCGAATTTGCGACTGCTGGTGAGGAGGAAAGGAATCGACCATGCGATTGATACTTGAAATGGCACCGTTGGTGTGGAGGGTTCCAAAAACAAGGTGACCGGTTTCTGCGATGGAAAGTGCTGCCGAAATGGTCTCGGGATCGCGCATCTCGCCGATGAGAATAACATCCGGATCCTGGCGTAATACGGACTTGAGCGCAAAGCTGAAACTTTGCGTATCTTCACCCAATTCTCTTTGATCTACGACACAGTTCTTATGCTGATGCACAAATTCGATGGGATCTTCAATCGTCACAATGTGATCAAAGCGGGTTTCATTGATATGGTTGATCATGGCTGCCAGCGTTGTGGATTTACCAGAACCCGTGGGGCCTGTGACTAGGACGAGGCCACGGGGCAAGCTGCAAAGAGCCTTCAAGAGCGGAGGGCTACCCAGTTCATCGAGGGTGATGATTTTATGGGGTATCACTCGGAATGCGCCGGAGATCTGTCCCGATTGGTAGTAGATATTCGCTCGAAAGCGAGCAATATTAGGGATGGAAAAGGACAAGTCGAGTTCCTTGCGTAACTCGAACTGCTTTTTTTGTGTTTCTGTTAGAACGCTATAGCAAAGCTCCATCGTCTTCTGAGAGTTCATAGGAGGTAGATTCAAGGGAGCGATGTGTCCATCAATGCGTAATCTGGGAGGCGATCCTGCTGAAATATGCAAGTCGCTGGCGCCCTGTTGGACCAGGGTGCGGAGCAGCTGCTGCATTGAATATTCAGTACTCATGATTCATTCCTATGCTGCGTGATGTCCCGAGTCTATCGTGTCATCGTCCGAAGCTGTATTGCTGACAACTTCTAGAATATCCATTTCGCCTCGAAGTAATTTCATCAAACCATTCTGACGAAGTGTGCGCATGCCATTTCGCATACCGATGGCTTTGAGCTCCATCGCTGGAGCAGTTTTCATGATGGCGGCTCGCAATTCGTCGTTGATGACCATAACTTCATGAATGGCTACCCGACCTTTCATGCCTGTGCCTCCACAGAGATCGCAGCCCTTGCCCTTATGCACCTTGGCTGAGACAGCCATATCGCGAGGAACTCCCAAACTGACCAAGTAGTCTGGCTTAATCGTCGAGTCGAGCATCTTACAATTGGAGCAGATTCGCCTCGCTAGGCGTTGAGCGACAACGCACTGCAGAGCTGAAATCAAATTGAAGGATTCTAGGCCCATATTCTGCAGGCGGACTATGGTATCCGCAGCGCTATTGGTGTGCAGAGTGGAAAGAACCATATGGCCAGTTAAAGCAGCTTTAATGGCAATTTCGCCCGTGTCTTTGTCGCGAACCTCACCCACCATGATAATGTCAGGATCCTGGCGTAAGAAGGCTTTCAATGCGTCAGCGAAGGTTAAGCCAAATTCGGCGCGAATGTGCACCTGATTGATACCATCCAAGGTGAATTCGACAGGATCTTCGGCGGTCATAATGTTGTCAGCGACTTGATTCAGTTCGGCCAAGGCTGAATAGAGTGTTGTTGTTTTGCCTGAGCCGGTTGGTCCTGTGACCAAAACCATTCCATATGGCTTGTGGATCGAATCTTTAAAGCGCTTTAGATCGTCTGCTTCAAAGCCGAGTTTGGTCATGTCGACCTGTAGGCTGGACTTGTCCAGGATTCGAAGGACGATTTTCTCACCATGCCAAGTGGGGAGGCAGTTGATACGAAAATCAATAGGCTTGCCCTCGATTTGAACGCTGATTTGTCCATCTTGAGGAAGACGCTTTTCTTCAATCTTCAAGCCCGCCATAACCTTAAATCGTGAAGCCATTGCAGCTTTCATATGAGCCGGTGGGCGGGCGATTTCCTGCAGAGCACCATCGATACGCAATCGCACCCGCATATAGTGTTCATAGGGTTCGACGTGAATATCAGATGCACCACGCTGGAGGCAGGCCATCATAATTCGGTTGATCAAGTCATTGACTGGCCCATCATCTCCGTTGGAGTTGTCATCGATAACAAGCCTCTGCTCAGCCGCTTTGCCTCGAGCTTGGGTGCTGTTGGTTTTATTGAACTTTTCCATCTCCAGGCCGCGTTGAGGATAGTAGCGGGCCAGAGCTTTATTGATCTTGTCCTCGGAGGCCAGAACGGTTTTGAGAGAATAGCCTGTTTTAAGTTGCAAGAGATTGATGGTGTTTAGGTCGTGAGGATTTTCAACGGCGACAATGATGTTGTTCCCGACCCTATCGATTGGTATGGCTCGAGCTTGCCTAGCGACTTGATCCTGTATCAATTGAATAATGTCTGGCGGAATATCCATCGCATCCAGATCGGCGATTTGTAGTTTATGGCAGTGAGCCCAGGCCGCAAGAAGTTTATTGCCGTCCGCTCCTTTAAGGCGAATGAGCGCATGCACCAGAAGGATATTTTTGGTGCGGGCCAGGGTTTCCGCTTCTTGCAGAATTTTGGGATCTACCCTGAGCTGATTGACGGCTATGTCATGGAACTGCCGTAGCATGAAGCTCCCGTCGTCATGTAAAGGTCATACGACAAGGATATCGGCTATCTGCCCTGAATCTTGACTCAGGGCTACAGGGAATGCGGCAGGCTGTGGTCAGGAATTCAGAGTCAGGGATTAGGAGCGAGTGTCAGCGTAGACCAAGCGTGGGTCGACATGGCGAAGCCTAGCATGCTTGAGCTGTAGACGGGCACAACGAGCTAGGTAGGTTTGTCGTTCAAAAGTACCGGTCTTTTTCGCTTCTTTCAGTGCTTTGACCAAAAGGCGATGAGATCGGGCTGGATGAAAGATCAAGCCGTGACTGAGCACGGGAGCATCATCCATGTGAAAAACATAGCCTTGGAACACATCATGTTTGGTGATTCCATCAAAAAGTTCATCGGATTGCTTTTGGATTCGAATCTTGTCATCGGAACAGAGATCTTTTAGGACTAAACCAATGGCTGTGACCTTGTTCACTTTAAAAAGCGAATGAGTAAAACTGCGAATAGGACAGTCGGGATGTTTATCTCGATAGAGAGCAAAAGGGGTCGGTGGATTCACCGGATCGAGATGGGCGAGTGCCCTAGTGAAGAGGAAAAAGTCGATGAAGTAGCTCATGCGCCGATGATAGCTCTCATCATCATGAAAGATCATACCCGTTTGAGCAAAGAATTCTTCCTTGGCACGCACGACCTCTTCGACACCCAGCAAGCCGACAACCCAGTTGATGATGTCTTCGCGCAATTGATCAAGCGGACTGCGCCACTCGCCTCCGACGCTGCCATCGACTGCAACAAGCGGGGATATAGCAACTTCTAGGCTTTGACCAGACACCATTCCAGCACCTTTTCACCCACGACGGGCAGTTGAAATCTAAGAGGGACCCAAACGAAGGCCTGACCTTCCCCGCATGCCTGTTCTAAGAGAGGAACCAGCGTTTGCACTTCCAAGTTTTTACCGCGGATCACGATATCTTCCAGGGGAATATAAACTCCAAAGGACAAAAAATGTCTTTGGATGGATCGCTGCGCTTCCAAGGCTAAGGTCTGCGACATGTCCAGCTGTTGGTTAAGAAAGAAAGCTCCAGCAATAAGGGCTTTAGCGGCCTGATGGGTGCTTACATAGAAAGCTGCAGCCCACAGAGGGGCCAGCCACCAGCGAAAGCGCTTTTTAGGCAAGACGGGGCTAGGCTCAATGGTTGGAGCAGGCAAGGGATCCGGATATGCAGTGGTCGTCTCGCCCATCTTGCAAAACCTTATAAGGCTAGGATTTCGGACGATTTGCCGCTGGCCGCTTTTGCTGCCAAAGGACTTCAGCACAACCCAGCTGATGGCTAATAAACCGGCTGATAACAAAGAGCCAATCGCTCAAGCGATTTAAGTATATTTGAGTTTCTCCGCGAATCTGTGGTTCGTCAAGACAGAGTCGCACCAGATCACGTTCGGCTCTACGACACACGGTTCTGGCAATGTGCGCCGTGGAATTGCAGGTATGACCACCGGGCAATACGAAGTTCGCCAGTGGCTGCAGTTGTTCATTGATAGAATCGATCTCAGACTCTAGAACGCTCACATCATCCTTTGACACGACCTTCTGTCGCTCAAGGTTGAGAAATTGAGTTGGAGTCGCAAGTTCACCGCCCAGATCAAAAAGCTCGTTTTGGATGCGTTCGAGGCTCTTATCCAGCCAGTGGCCTTGAAAGGCAACGAGCAATTGCACCTGGTCACGCAGAAGCCCAATCCAGGAGTTGAGTTCGTCAACTGTCCCATAGGCTTCAAGGCGAAGGGCGGCCTTGGAGATTTTCTCTCCAGAGGCCAAGGCTGTCATGCCTTGATCACCCGTCTTCGTGTATATTTTTGTGAGTCTCACGAGCTGCCCTCCCAAGCGACTATCGTATCACTGTACGCTCTTCGCGACAGCACTGCGAATGGGATCGCATAGTCCGAGGGAAATTGTCCAGGGCTTTTGCAGCGCTCATCTATCTGTTTCGGCGTAGAAAAACCGGTCAAGCCGATTTATTCGTCCCCGGTAAGATGAGCAAACTCGCGGTTGACCTGATCACGCATTTTATCCGAGGGGTGAAAGGTCACGACGCGTCGCGCTGAAATCTCGATTTTCTCGCCCGTGTGTGGATTACGTCCGGGTCGAGAGCGTTTCTCTTTCACCGTCCATTTGCCAAAACCTGATATTTTGACATCCTTGCCATCCTCAAGCCGGAGCTTGACCTCCTCGAGAATGATCTCGAGAATCTCCTTGGCTTCTTTGACGGGAAAGCCAACCTTATCGCGAATCATTTCTACCAGAACATCCTTGGTCAAAGTAGCCATTACGATACCTCCGAGTTAGGCCAAAACGGGATCGCAGCTCCCAAAGTGCCTTCCAATGGATGAGTCTATCAAGTTATGAAGTTTTCGGGAAGTAACGGATACCAAAAATTTTTTTGGCAAAGTCCTGGGCTCCGAGAGGGACCGGTTGCAGCCACTCCACCACCGCAACAATATAGCCAAAATGGCTATACTCTAATCGATCCCTTGGTTGACTTAAAGAGTTCTCAGATTAACAATGCTTTTCTAGGAAAAGTCGCAGACCAAAAGCCCTTTTCACCTGTCCAAAGGGAGGGGATTTTGATTTGTTCGTCTATTTTGCTAGTTTCGTGACTCGCTTCGCCTTAACAGCACGATCTTGGAGCCAAGATCGGGTATCGGATTCTCAAGGAGGGTATGGATGATAGAAGTCGTCAGCTTACGTAAAAGCTTTGGAGACGTCCGTGCTCTGACCGACATCACTTTTAAAGTGGAAAAAGGTCAGATTGTTGGATTCCTCGGGGCCAATGGAGCCGGCAAAACCACAACCATGGATATTCTCTGTGGCTGCATTGGTGCCGATTCTGGAACCGCAAAAATTGCCGGCTATGAAATCTCTGAGCATCCACTAGAAGTCAAAAAGCGCATTGGGTATTTGCCAGACGAACCGCCTTTGCACAAAGAAATGAAAGTCGACGAGTTCCTCCTCTATGTCGGCCAGCTGCATGGCTTGTCTGGTGCTATCCTCAAGCAGCGTGTTAACGATATTATGGCAAAACTGGAAATTTCCGACATGCGCGGTCGCTTGATCGGCCAGTTGTCGAAAGGCTACCGTCAAAGAGTGGGTTTGGCCCACGCGCTGGTCCACGATCCAGAAGTTTTGATTTTGGATGAACCAACGGAAGGTCTCGATCCGAATCAGATCGTTCAGATCCGCGAGCTCATCAAGTCCCTCAAAGGGCAGCACACCATTCTATTTTCGTCCCACATTCTTTCCGAAGTTGAATCGGTCTGTGATCAGATCATCATCGTCGACCGAGGACGTGTCGTCGAGCAGGGTACCCATAAGCAACTTGTGGCCCGGCTAGAGTCCGGGCGTCAGTATCAGTTGCGGGTTCGTCAAGGCGCGTCGATCTTGCTTGATAAACTCAAGGGTTTCAATATGTTAGCTGACTTGAAGCTCGAGGGTGATGCCGAACCCTTCATTAGCTTTCATACCGGCGATCAAGATCAAATTCTTGATCGAGTCGCCCAAGAGGTTATTAGCGGCGGCCATGGTCTGCAAGAATTGGCCCTGAAGTCCAAGAAACTTGAAGACGTATTCTTCCAACTCACTCACTGATTCAGCCTAAGAGGAGCGCACTTCATGGGAGCTGTACTGACGATTGCTCAACGCGATCTGAAGGCCTATTTTTCATCGATCAAAGGATCGGTGACTTTTTGGTTTTTACTGATATTTATGGGCATGTTCTTTCAATCCTTCTGTTCAACTTTTCTTGAACTTCAATCCCAAGCTTCACAGTATGGAGGAGAAGCCCCCAAGCTCAGCCAACTGCTGACAGCAATTTTTCAAAATCTGCATTTCATACTCCTCTTCATCGTTCCAGCTGTAACGATGGCTTCGTTTGCTGAAGAAAAGAAAACCCAGGTTCATCGCCTTTTGATGACAGCGCCGGTCTCGACCGGACAAATCGTGTTGGGGAAATTTCTTTCCGCCGCCGGCGTCTTAGGTATGGTCCTACTGGCTTCAGCCGTTTTTCCGCTTTTCCTTTTTAAGTACGGTAACCCTGAACTGGGTCCGATTTTGAGTTCATATGTGGGCCTTTTTCTACTTCTTTCATCGCAGGTAGCATTTGGTCTCTGGGTGTCGTCGATGGTAACCCATCAATTCCTGGCTTTCATGTTTACGGTATTCGGATTGTTTCTGCTCTTGATCCTGACCTGGATCGCGCCAAACATTTCGAGCACGGGCATGATGGAAGAATTTGTGAAGTATCTGGCGGCAACGACTCATTTGGAAAATTTCTTCAATGGTCTCATCACAGTTGCAGATTTGACCTATTTTGCCGCCTTTATCGGTCTGTTTTTGTATTTTACAAATGTTGCCGTTGAATCGCAGCGTTGGAGGTAATCGAAATGCGCAGTGGACTACTTTTTCTGCCTTTTCTTGGCGTTTTTACCGCGGTCCTGGCTTTGGCTACGGGCCGTGCTTATAAAGAATTTCCAGCGGTAAGTCTGGTCCTTTGGGCTCTTGCCGCCATCGCTATGGTTGCCTGGGTTATCTTGGATGGCAAACGGTTACGTGAAATGTTTGGGCGTAAGGGGGCGAAGCATGGCATGAGCCAAGGTTTGAGTGTTGTGCTCGCCTTACTTTTGGCTATTGGTGCTGGTTACCTTAGCAAGCGAGATCGTTTCAATAAGAGCTTCGATGTGACCAAGGAAGGTCTAAACACCCTTTCTGTGGAGTCTGTGAAACTTGTTGAGCAGCTGAAAGAAAAGAAAGTACCGATCAAGGTTATGGCTTTCTTTCAGGACGAAGCTAAGAAGGCTCAATTCAGAAAAGTTCTGGCTCTTTATGAGATGAAAGGCGGGCTTTTCGAAGTCGAGTACATCGATCCGCAAACTGATCCAACTAAAGCCATGGCAGAGAATATTACCCAAGCGGATACAGTGCTCTTCAAATACGGCAAGCAGGAAGCTCGGCTTTCGGCCTTTACTGAAGAAAAGATGAGCAATGCCTTCGTTCGAGTGTTGAAAGAAAAAGAGAAAACGATCTATTTTGTGCGTGGTCACGGCGAGCCGGATTTGGAAAGTCAGGAAGCCATGGGTTACAAAACAGCGAAAGCTGAGCTGGAATCCGAACGCTACGTGGTCAAACAACTGAATCTTCTGGAAGCAACCTCAGTCCCTGCCGACGCGGATCTGGTGATTCTTGCTGGTCCCAAGTATGACTTGCAAAATTCCGAGCTGACGCTTTTGCAAGAGTACATTAGTCGGGCAGGTCCCCTGATGGTTTTGGTGGATGCTCTGACCCAAGTTCCCAACATCAACAAGCTGATCGAAACCGTAGGCTTTCGCTTTGAAAATGATCTTTTGATCATTCGTCCAGATGATCCGCGGGCTAAAATGCTTGGCCAAAACAATGCCATAGTCACCGATTTTGACAGCATTTCGCCTGTTACGGCTGATTTTGTAAAAAGAGGCGGTGTGGCTTTGATGACGCCGAACACACGCTCCATTCAGCTAGTCGAAGACAACAAAATGCAATTGAAGCCGGTAGGTCTCGCCAAGTCTTCACAGATTATTGTCAAGATCACCAATGTAAAGAGCGAAGCGGATTTGCGTAATCTTGGCGAAGATCGCATAGCGACGGGTTCATTTGATGTCTTTGGTGCTGCTAGCGGCAAGGTTGGAGGCGATAAAGTCGCCACCAGCGAACCCAGCAAAGGCGAGCAAAGTGACATGAAGGCCGACAGCGCTGGTAAAACTGCTAAAGAGCTCAGGGTCTTTGTTGGGGGGTCGGCTCAACTCGCCAGCAATCTCGGGGCACAACGGGCTGAAAACCTCGACCTCTTCACCAATGCCATCAACTACCTGACCCAGGACGAAGACTTCATTTCGATTCGGCCAAAAGACGGCGCCAAGAGCAATCTGGAGCTGACAACAGCTTCGAGCCAGTTCCTGCTTCTATTCCTGGCTTATGTCTACCCAACGATGTTTTTGGGTGCGGGATTCTTCCACTGGATGCGTAGGAGAAGGGCATGAGGACTTTTATAAAGCCCCTCATCTTTATTCTGGTCCTTTTTGGACTGAGTGGAATTGCCTACTGGGATGAGTGGAAAACCAAAAAAGATGCCAAGGTCAACGAGAGCAAGAATAAGCTGCTATCGTTCAATCCCGAAAATTTGGTGCAGCTCGAATACACCAAATTGGGCGACAAGGGTCAGACCGTTTATGTCCAGTTACAGAAAGAAGGTAGCAAATGGAAAGTCACGAAGCCGATCGCTTTTCCCGGTGATTCGGAAGGTGTGAGCCGTTTGCTAAAGACTTTCGAAGATCTGAAATTTGAAAAAAGTTTCGAGGCATCTGCTGAAAAGATGAAGGAATTCGGACTGGATGAGCCCAAGATTTCGATGGGTATGACTGACAAAGAAGGCAAACATACCCTCATTCGCATCGGGGCAAAAAGTCCTGTGGGTTACAGTAGTTACGCTAAGATTGACGATAGTCTAAACGTCTATCTGGTCAATCACTATGCCTTCACGGCAAGCAACAAGGAACTATTTGATTTCCGTGACAAGGGATTACGTTTCCCAAATATGGCGGAGGTGAAGGCGATCGGTTTCCAGCACGAAAACGATCCCATTATCACGCTCAAGCGCATCGACAAAGATTGGCTGATCGAAAGTCCTCAGAAATTCAAGGCGGATGCGAATGAAGTGAAATCTTTCCTTGGTTTTCTGGAACGACAAAAGATCGAAAAATTCATGGACGAGCCCTCTGATGCTTTGAAAAAAGCCTTGAGCGGTGAATCGGGTGGAACCAAACGTGTCTTGACCTTGGTCCTCACGAGCCCAGACGATAAACTAACCCAATACCTCTTGGTCGAAAACAATGGCGAAGTCTACACCACGATGGCTGGTTATGATGGAGTAGTGGTTCTCGACAAGAAGATTAAAGATGGCTTGAAAAAGACCGTCGCCGATTTCCAGGATCGCGGCATGTTCACCTACAATTCCACGGAAGCAACCGAAGTGGATCGGGACGGCCAAATCTATGTGAAAGATGGCGATCACTGGCTTAAAAAAGACAGCAAAGAGGAGGCTGATTTTATTCGCTTGCTCTTAGTGGACTTTGAGTTTGCCAAAGCTGAGCTCGTCGTGACCAAAGAAGATGCCGTCAGCAAAATGAAGGGTGCTCCCCTTCATAGTGTGGCCATAACCTTTAAAGACGGCAAGAAAGTCGCATTTTCCGTTTGGAAAATGGACAGCAATCCTGAACATGTCTTTTTCAAGGTGGACGGTGAAGGCTACTTCGTAGCAGGCAAGCAGCTGTTGGATAATTTTGAGCCTAAACCTAAGCTCAGTGAAAAGCCAAAGGCTGGAGACCAGGGCTAAGGCTGAGTTAAGATCACTTATGGGAAGGCGGCTTAGCCATTCCCTTCGGACTCAGGTTTTTTAGGCAGTTGAACTTCTGCTTTCATATCCCGATGCAGAAGTCCGTGGAGGGCTTCTGCGATCGTCTTGCCTTGAAAAAGAACTCCATACACAGCATTGATAATCGGCGTATCGGCCTGCAATTTTTGGCTAAGAGCATAGGCGGCACGCGCCGTCCAAACCCCTTCGGCCACCGACCCTAGAGTATCCAATACAGTCTTTAGTTGCTCGCCGCGACCGAGCCGATAGCCCACTGTAAAATTTCGGCTTTTTTCCGAGGTACAGGTCAAAAAGAGATCGCCCACTCCTCCGAGCCCCAAAAAAGTTAAGGGTTGGGCACCCAGTATGGCACCGAGTCGAGTGATTTCGGCTAAGCCTCTTGTTAAGAGAGCTGCTCGTGCATTCTGCTGCATGCCGAGCCCAACAGCGGCTCCAGCGGCGACGGCTATGACGTTTTTCAAGGCGCCGGCAACTTCCAATCCCATAGGATCGTCGAGGGTATAGACCCGAAAAAATGCAGTATGAAAAAGTTCCTGCACTTTGTAACAAACCTTCATGTTGGTACAGCCGACCGAAACTGCCGTGGGACGTTGTTCGGCAACCTCAATGGCGAAGCTAGGCCCCGAAAGGATGGCCGTTCGGGCGGCGAAATCGCGACCGAGAACCTGTTCAATGATGTTGTAAGGAAAACAAAGGGTATCATTCTCGATGCCTTTGACAGCACACACAATCATAACATCAGGCCGAAGCTTGCCTTGGATCAGCATAAGCACTTGACGCAAAGACTGGGTGGGAATTGCCAGGACCAAATATTCGGTTGATAGGAGTCTTTCATCGCTGAGATCCGTAGTTGCTGTCAGCAGTGGTGACAACTCAAACTGGCTCAGATAGCGAGGATTTCTGTGTTGACGGTTGATGCTGTCAGCCAGAGCCTTGGAGCGGCCCCAAAGAGTCACCGGAAAGCCTTTGGAGGCCAAATGCTGGCCCAGACAGGTGCCGAAGTTTCCAGAGCCCAGGACGGTAATTGAAGCTGTGGTGCTTGTGTCTAGCAAGGGGCCCCCAGAACGATTGGAACTAAAGATGTTTGCTAAGTCGAAAAGACTTTGCATGGACGCGTTGAGCATTGATCATAGGGGAGCCCTGAATTTGACGCAAGCGCTGCCTTTTAGCCAGTTCAGGTGCATAAGGCAGGCAATTTTGTCGCGAAATATGCGCCTGCTCGGTGATTAGGATTCACGGCAAGGCGAGAATGTTATACTGAAATCATTCTGGCCAAAACGCTTTACGAACGCGCTAGGGAAAAACATGATCTTTGCTCTTGTGCTCAGTCTTTTGCTTCTGATTCGCCTCCGGCGAGTGAAGTATATCCCTTGGTGTTTTTTACCTTTGATCATCGTTCAGAACGAAATCTGGCTGACTCAAGCACCCTCCTTCTGGCTTGGAACGGTGATTGTGGTGCTGAACATCTCCTGGCTCATTCTGCTCTCGGCAGCCGTGGCTCGCAAATGGCCCGAGTGGGACGAGATGACTATGGACCGATTGCGTCGCTTGAAAGGTTAATATGCAAGGATTTCTGCAGACATTTCAAATTCTAGGCTCTGTCCTCAGCACGCAGATGACGGGTCATAGCTCCAAACAAACAAAAATGATTCTCATCGCTCTCTGCATCTTAGGTGGGCTCGGCTATTGGATGCAGTCGGCTGGAGGCCAGCGATGAGTGTTCCTGCTTGGTTCTATCCCATTGTTTTGGTGTGGCTCATAGTCAACCCAGCGGCGTTCCAACATGCAACGGATCTACCCAAGGGGCGTTCTGTTTGGAATAGCATCTTGGATACGCTGTTTCTTTTGCCCTGGATCTTGAGCTTGGTTGAAAGCGAGCCCATCGCTGCCTGGATTGGCCTCGAACTTGTAGCCCTCGTTATGCTCTTTGATCTGCTCTGGAAAAAGCCTTCGGAGCTGCTGCGTGAAGCTTGGGTCAAGTTGAGTTTGAGTTGGCTCTTGAGCTGGATATTGGTTGGCACGGCTGTCGCTCTTTCGGGGATCCACCCGATGATGGACAGTCTTTTCTATCCTTTGCCTGCTGCCGAAATCGATCGGATACGTCCAGTGTTGGCAGGGCTGATGTTTTTTATGGGACTGTCTTTGAAATTGGGATTACCTCCTTTTCAGC
>JBGSTF010000096.1:0-26318 GCA_041736645.1 Oligoflexus sp.
TCTGGTCTTCAGTGATGTCCTGAGCACACAAAGTCAAGGGCCGCAGCAGCAGCAAGCACATGATGATGAGTTGGCAACCTTGTCGTCCCAGGTGCCTGCTCCTTAAGATAACGGCAAAACCCATGGAAATCTCTTCTCAGGGGATTATCGGCGAGGAAAACACTCACTGAAGGCGCTTTACCGTAAAGGAAGGAAAGACGAGGCTTGACCAGGGACGGCTGAAAAACCAACCAAAACGCAGAGTATGCCGACCTTTCGGTAGGAAGCATTGATTCCACGAACTTGGGCCAGCTCTTGATCGAAAAAGCAGCAGAGTCTAGGTTCAGCCCAGCCCTCAATTATTCGAAGCATGAAAGGTACACGCTATGCACCCTTTACGGATCGCCCTTGGTTTGTTTGCCTGCACAGCCCTGCCGGCTCTCGCTGTGGAAGTCGAGAAAACGGCGAGCACCACCCCGATTTCCACCACAGCTGGCGCTGATTTGGCCTCTGCTTATATCTTTCGGGGATTCACAGTCAATAAACGCCCCGCCCTGCAGCCGGCGCTCAAGGTCCAGGTGGGTGGTTTTACCGCTGGAGCTTGGGGCAGTCTTGCAAGCGATGTCCAGCCAGGCGAAGTGGAAAAAGAAATGGATCTGTATACCAGCTACGATCTGCCCCTCGATATGGTGACCTTGTCGGCAGGATATACCCAATATATGTATCCCGACACAGAGCTCGATGATGATCAGGAGATCATGGCCAAAGTTAGCCTGAGCACACTGCTGTCGCCCAGTCTCGCTGCCTATCGCGGCGTCGGCGGTGGGATCGAGGATAGCACCTACTATGAACTCGCCGGCAAGCAGGAAATCTTCGCCAAAGATGGCTTCGCTTCCACTCTTGGAGCCACGATGGGCTACCTGGATCGCGCCGAAGGCACCGACGGTATCAGTCACCTGACTGTCTCTGCGGGCGCCAGTTACAAAGTCATCACGGCTTCGCTCAACTATGTTGCCGAGACCGATAGCAAGGTGAACGATTTGAGCGAACAGGAGCAATTCTTTGTCATGTCAGGTGCCAGCTTTACCTTTTAAGCCTGCCTGAAAAAATGACTGCAACCCCTCGAAGCCTCGCCCTGCCCTGCAGGACGGGGCTTTGCTTTGGCGAAAAAGGAGGCTAGAATGAGTTCAACATCGCGCGGAGGTTAGTCGTATGCGCATGAATGCCAAGGTTTTATCCGGACTGTTTACGTCATTAGCGCTGACAGCTTGTGTTCATACTGCGGATCGGCTCGACACAGCTTTGAAGAATTGGATCGGCAAACACCCAGACCAACTGGTCGAGCAGTGGGGAGCACCGCGGGGAGTTTACGTGATGGAAAAAGGCAACAAGGTCCTCACCTACGAGACGAGCGATACCTATAGCCGCTCGTATGGCTTCTATCGTCGACCTGAGTTTTACTCGATCACTGAGACCTGCAAGATCAGTTTTTTTACCGACCCGAGCCAAAAATCCATTGAAAAGTTTAGCTATACTGGTACATCTGGAGTTTGCTTGGACTTAATTCCAGCTGAGAGCAGCCGAAACTAATAAGAGAGGTCTATGGATTTTCGCTATTTGAAGGCCTTTTTAGCTGCGGCTGAACAGGGAAGTTTTTCCAAAGCCGCTGAGGAATTGAATATCGCTCAATCAGCGGTCAGTCGCCAGGTGAAGCTGCTGGAAGAATCAGTCAACGATGAGCTCTTGATTCGCTCGACCAAACATCTCACTCTGACAGCCAAAGGCAAGCGGCTGTATGATGCCGTCAAGCATTTTCAAAGTGAAGCTGAGACGCTTTTGGTCGATGGTGAACGGAGCTTGATTCGCATCGGTATTCCGCATGGACTCTTGGAAAGTTGGTTCCAGACTTTGCTGGTGCCCTATTACAAAATTCACGACCATAACTTTAATATCACAATTGCCGACCTTCCCCATCTGCGCGAAGGCCTTGAAGCCGGACGTTTTGAATTGGTCTTTACACCCTACGAAATCGACAGCGAGCTGATCGTTTCCCAGCCGTGTTTACACGAAACCTTCGTGTTGGTATCGGCCTTCGCCATCAACATGGATCAGCTCAACGATCAACGCTGGATCATCTACGGTCCTGGCGACCATCTGCTTCAACTGGGCAAAAGACACCCTCGTCGTTTGATTCAAGTGAATTCCATTACAGCGGTGCTGAAGTTAGTTCGGCAAGGTTTGGGAATTGCCGTTCTTCCAGATCACATGCTAACAGCAGCGGACGATAAACTGTTTCGATACCAGCACAAGAAGTTGCCGGATCAAACCATCTTCGCTTCTCACCTGCGCTATCGCCAGATGCCTGAGTCACTGCAAAGTGTATTGGAAATTTTGCCGAAACCTTAGCTGGCTTTCGGCCGATGGTGGGCATCCACGTCTTAGATCACTGCAGAATCATCAGCTGTTTCGCGAGCGACCTTGCGCAAGAGGGGTTGCTCCGGAGCCTGAAGGCTTTCCTCGAAGCTTGCCCGTCTTTGCTTGAGCAGCTCAGCAATATCCGGGTCGGCATGCCTTTCATTAGACATGCGAAACCATACATAGGTGAGGCTACTGCCCACGAGCCCAACAAGAACAGTAACGGCCAGAGCCATGCCCATGTTCCCTCCCTTTGATATTGTCTCCAACACGCCTTGATCTAAACCCTCTGTCGGCACCGTCATGAGAGAGTTCAGAAGGACTTGCAAGTTACTGATATCTTGACATAAAGAGCTAGGAATAAAATGCCGAGCAGGCTCAGCAGGCTGGGATTGATCAGGCACCCTTCGATTCATTCCATATTTTCAGAGGCTTAAAAATCATCAACTAGGACAGGCGAATGATTCCAGGCAGAGGCTTGGGACTCGGCCAGCCCAGGCTTGAGCTTTAACAGGCTCCCTTCATCGAAATTATTCCAATAATAACAAATTGTTAAATGCAGATTCAAAGCTGGATTCAAATGCGTTTGGGGCCGCCGAAGAGCTATCAAATGATGTGAACTTGGTGTTTTGCTCCGCACCCATTTTGAGGTTTAAAGCATATGAGATATATCTCGCCCATGGCCTTAGGCCTGATCCTTTTCGCTTGCGGTGTGCCCAAGCAAGGGATCCAAAAAGAACAGAAGAATGCCTTCAGTTACGAAGTCGGTGGAGAAACGGTCGCAATTGATTATGAGAACAAGAATCCGAGTCAGGCTGATTCCATTGATTTGCAGGTTCGTGTCAATGATAAACTTGTCGATGTGAGTGTGAGCTCGACCAAAGGCTTGCAGAATTTTGATGGACATGGGGCTGTTCTTTCTCATGAAGAGCGAAATGCTCTGGCTCAGGCTGCTCTGGACTACTCAAAACAAAATAGCATCAGCGATTCATCGCCACTGGAACAAAAGGCTGTCTTTCAAGTCTTCGACTATCTTTCGCAAGCACCAGAAAACTATGCTCTCCCCTCCCGTAATTTCAATAACTTGAGCTTGAAGAATGACGGCATCACTTGCATCAAGAAAGGCACAACCGTCAAAGCCCAATGGAGCACGAAACTCGTCCCATTGGTAGCTGAAGACATCATGGTTGGTGCGAACTGGCCCAATAACTATGGTTGCATGGGCCGATGCGGTGGTGACTGCGGCTGGGGCGCGCCCTCGGCCTGGACCAAAGACTGCTTGGATCATGACGCCTGTTCCTTTCGCAATAGTGCCAGTGGCGGCGCTAGCGACCCGAATTGCGGTGATGAATTCAATGAAGCTGCCGATGATTGGATCGGTGGCGTTTGGGCTGGTTGTAACGGTAAGTGATTTTCAGACGAAGAGACAATAATTAAGGTTCTCTCGCATATTCCCCATGACTGCCCTTCATTGATGTGAAGGGCTTTTTTTTGCCAGCAAATCCTATGCTATCTATCCGCGGGTAACAACCAGGGTATAGCTTTTGGTTTTGCCACTTGGGCCAGTGATCTTGATTTGAAACGGATTGGATCCCGCTACAAGATCAAAATCATAGGAACCAATTTGTGGGTCATAGCTTTTGTTATTGATGCTGAGGCTGGAAATTTCTGGATAGAACAGCTGCGGAGAGATCGTCAGGAGGGAATAATTAGCCGGCACAGATAAGGTATAGTCCAAGATTTCCGGATCAAAGCTGGGAACAATGTCTCCATTAGACACAGCTATACCCGCGAGGTCTGCTTCCGCTAATTCTGCCGTCCTTTTGATCGACAAAGTATAGGTATTAAGAAGGACATCAGATTCGTCGTGGACAGTTATTGTGAAGTCGTTACTCCCCGCCTGCAGGCTGAGACTATCGCTGGTATAGTCAGAAGATACTTTTTTACCGTTTACCTTAACGATTCTGGAAAAATCGGTGGGCGCTGCATTGATCGTCATGCGGATGGCAGAGGTTTCACCGCCCGAGAGCGAATATGCAAAAACCTGCGAATCAAATTCAGGGGTTACATCACCAATATTGACGTGAAGACGCTTGAGTGTCGCTGGTACGGTTTTACCTTGCACAGCGGCAGGAGTCGCTTGATTGTTGCTCTTTACGCATGAAAAACCCATTAAAATTGTAAAAAGGCCCAAGAACGGCAAGAGCACACGGCATCGACTCCTCATCTAGTTCTCCCACTCTGTAGGTAAGGTTAAGAATGTTACCAAAATCATAACACATCCTTCGCCCCTCGAAACGGGACACTCTATATTCCTGGCTTTCGGAATTCGACTGGCTACTTGTTTTATTTCTGAAGCTTTGAAAAAATGTTCATCTTTCTTTTAACCGGCGACTTTTTTTTAATTCGAGGTCGCTCTCTTTTGTCTCCGTCACTCCTGCATAATTACGGTGACTTAGCTTACAATGTTCGGACTGAATCAGAGCCAATCCGGGGTCACGCCTCGATGAGATATCGCCCCAGCTATACATATTAATTAATGTTTCCGAGCCATTGCCATTGTCATGTCAAATTCTGTAGCAAGACCTGAACAAAGTCTTGGCAGTCTTCCTTTAGGAATCTTGTAAGTCCCTCAAACTATAGCTCGCTAAAATTGGACCGATGATTGCTGATAGAAGCCAATGGATTTACACGGACGATCAGCTGTTGCTGCTGGCATTGCACTCTTCCTAGTTGGTATGAGCGATCGGACTCTTCAAAGGGCACATTGGGCATTTAAACTTGGGAGTATGGAAACATGCTAAGGCTAACGAGGTACGTTCTTGGATCAGCGGTTTTCTTGATGGTGAGCTGTAATCAGTACAAGGGCAAAAACCTTGGCGGTGGCACACCAACCGGCGCGACGACGCCCACTGATGTGCAACAGACCTCGGATGGCACTGGAACAGTGGCACCAGGTGAAAAAGAACCTGGGACGATGGAAGCAAAAACCCCAACAGAAGCCCAAAAAGATCTCAAAAATTTCTTAGCTTTGACTGATGAAGAAGCTTTGCATGGCTTAAAAGAAGGCGAAGAGCAAATCAAAATCGTCTGCGATCGCAATGCAGGCAAAACCAATAAATTCTTAACCGCTTTCTGTGTGAATAAAGTTAGGCCCAAAAGCTTGATCGAATTCCAAACAGCCCTTGGCTTGGCGTTCCCTGCGAACGCGCCTGCTGGCCGTGGCAATAACGGTGCTGGCGGTAACCCTGGTTATGCTGTTCAAGGCCATTCCAGCTCGCTGGTTGGTAAATTCGTTTCAGCCATCAACCCACGAGTCATTATATTCGATCCAACAGGTACCCGTGACATCGTCATTGGTTTCGTGCGCGGTGAGCAGCTTTCCGAAATTGCTGTCAAGAATACTGACAACACCTTTGACTTTTTTATCGTTGCCTTCAAACAGGCGTGTAACGCCGCTCCCGAGGGTTGTACTCCAGGTGAATTGTTAACACCTGCGGTCGAAAAAGACTGGACAGCCTTTACCATCTATCAAGATGAAGATCTTAAAAACTCAATCGTCGATTGTCGTCAATGTCACCAGCCTGATGGCCCAGGAACACCAAAGATCTTGCGCATGCAAGAGCTCGTGAACCCATGGACCCACTGGTTCCGGGATAATACTGATGGTCAAGGTCTGGCGACAGACTATACCGCCGCTCACGGCACCGCCGAAGTCTATGGCGGTATACCTGGTAACCTGATTGGAACTGCCGCCACAGGCTCGGATCCTGCGAAATTAGAGCAATTTGTTCGCCAGAATGGATTCGTCGATCCAACTCTCAAAACGACCAATAACAATCCTTCTCAGCCAAACCAGTTCGATACAGCTGGTATCAGAACCCAGGTTGCTGCCGCTCAACGACCCGCTGCTGTCGCCTTCTTGGGCGGTGCGGCTTGTCCAATCGACGGCAGCGTCGCTTCCCCTAGCAAGAGTCAGACTTGGGATGGCTTGCTTTATAACTTTATGAACCGCACCAACGCTTGTCTCCTGGCTTCCCAGGCGGTTACCGCCGGTTCAGTTCCAGTCGCCAAGAAGAACGTCATTCCACCCCCATACCATGACTTGAGAGTAACCGATCCTGCTATGTTGGCGAAATTTACCAAGCAATACCAGGATTTCAATGCAGGTACAGTGACTGTGAAGACCTTAGAAGATCACCGGAACGCCTTTGTTGCGAGTCAGAAGGAAATGGCCGAGGCTGGTTTTGCTGTCGATCCAGCGATGGCTCCAGCCGACATTGTAAAACTCGCTTGTACCCAGTGTCACCATGCTGACCTCGATCAAACCGTCAGCCGTTCGAAGTTTAATATCGACTTCGCAAAAATGACGAACCTCAATGCTGAACTTGATGTTGCCATTGCTCGGGTCAAATTGGGTTACAGCCCTGAGCGCCTGAAAGCAGAAGGTATCAAGATCACACTCGCAAGCGGAGCTGCAGCGCCTGAAATGGAAAAAGGCGAACATCTCTTGACCATGCCTCCACGTCGCTTCCGTCAATTGACAGACGTGCAGATCGATGCTGTGGTGAAATACCTGGAAAGCCAGAAGAAGCCATAACGTTCGTCCAAGTTTAAATAACTATGGCCCCTCTCCAGGAGGGGCCATTTCGTTTGCCTTCCTGCGACTAAGCTCTTAAAATTCAATGCAGTCTGAGCGACTTAAACGATCAATTGGAATACGTTCAGGCCACTGCTTCTGGTTCCACCCCCTGGGATCACTCGGTCATTACCAATCTTGAAATTCAATTTCTATACCCGGACGGGCAGGATCTGTTGGGGCAAATAGTATCGACCAACTCGTATCGACTCCATCATTGGTCGTCAATGGTTCGGGGCAGGCCCTACAAAACATAGTCGATTTATCTGAAATTGGTCTCAATGGCCTTAAAGCCTTTTGTCCTATAGACGAGAGCGCTCGAACGTTCTGCTGGGGAATCAATTTGAACGGTGAGCTGGGCAATGGCCCATCGGACGAAGATGATGAAGGATTTCCTCTCTTCAGTCGCATATCGGTGCCCATGATTATCGAGCTCAAAGCACCGATTCGAAGCTAGAAAAATCTAGCGCCCGAGTTCCGGCAACCCAAACTCCAAAATCGAAACCTTTTGTTTCATGAGTCCGCTATTGACCATAAAGTCTTCGATGCCTTCCTGATCGAGGGCGCACTCTTCTTCTTCCCAACGCTTCAAGACAAACAGACTTTTTAGAATATCCATTGCTGTTCCGAAGCGAAAGCGTTTGGGATCGGCCAGGGTAAGAAGGCCATGAGGTTTGAGAAGGTCGCGAGCGAAGGCAGGGAGATGCTTCAGATGGCTATCGTCATAAAACACATCCGCTCCCAAGACCCAGTCGGCCGTGCCGATGAGGTCCTTGGGCACCGGCTTTCGCCAATCGATAGGCTGAAAGCTGACACGATCCTGGACGCCCCAAGAAGCCGTATTCGCCTCAACGTAATCACGAAGTCTCAGCTCATAATCACAGGCAAGAATCTGCGCCTGGGGATAAAGCAATGCCAGGGCACAGGACAAAAAACCAACGCCACAACCAAGCTCGATGATGCGCAAGGGCTGCTGCCGCGGAAAAGGTTCATGCCCCACCAACCAGCGCGCCACCGTTCGAGCACTCGGCCAGAGCAGAACCCCAAACGGACAGCGCTCGTCGGTCAGCTGCCCGCCTACTTCATCAGCAAAGCCGTTCAAGAAATCGTCGAACGAATCCACCACATGGATGGGCCGGGTCTCGCCCAAAAACGACAGATGAATCACTCGCGATCCTTGCATATATACTCCTTACACGTGCTCACTGAGAAAGGCTCGAAAGCCATGCTTGGTTATGTCGGGCAGCCATGGATCGTTTGCACCCCGCATCGTCGACCACATCAGAATCTCTTCCCGACGCGGCTTGATTTCAGGCTGTGCCTTCGCATCCGGCAGAGCTTCCGAGGCTGTCCACCATCCCTTCACGGCACGGCACCCAGCCTCCTCTGCATCACGGGTGACTAAAGCTCGGAAGCTCTCCCAGTCCGCAGCTTTCTGGGACACATTGCTCTCAAGAAGGGAGTAGGTACCATGATCCTTGCGGGAAAGCAGCCACTTTCCAGTTAATTCTCCCGTCTGAGCCAATTCCCAAGCAAGCCGCAAGGGAGCATTTTGCTTGTCCAGCACCCAGGCAGCGTCTTCCATGCCTCTTTGCAGACCGTAGGGACAATCCATCGGCCCCGGTTCCATGGGTCGTGCCGCTTCCACTTGAAACGACGCGCCCTGGGTCGACTGAGTTCCGCGCAGATCCCAGCTCCAGATAAACGAGGGCAAACGCTGGAAGCCGAGCCGCTGGTAATAGATCGGAGCAATATCCGAATACAAAATGAAATCCAAAACTCCCTGCTCGGCGTAATAGTCCTTCACAAAGCGCACTAGCTTGGCTGCATAGCCTAGGCCACGATGATGTTCGGGAGTGAATACCGCCCCAAGGGCACAGGCAGGACGCTCACCATCCGGGCCGTACAGACGAAAAGGATAAGCACCCAGGCTGCTGACGACATCGCCTCCATCTCGGGCCACGAACCATGTGGCTCTTTGATGCTGAACGGATGCTAGGCGTTTTTCCAAATGAACCGCCGGATCCGGGTCGTGAGGCCAGACGGCATGAACCTGCGCAAAGGCCTTAAGTCTTTCCACCGAATCAGCCAGCTTACATTGCATCCTTGTCTCCTTTGGGGGGCTCCCTTAAATCCGACTTGCAGTCCAAAGATGCTCCTGATAACCCAGCCCGTCAAGGAGCGATCGCGAAGAAAACTCCGAAAAAATCCCCGAAATGTGCCGATCAGCAGTCCTTAAAAACCAAGGCTCGTTCGGACTCCGATAATTTCTTGTTTGAAATAAATCGTGCACTAGGTCAGAGTCATCAGACCGCAATCTTTCGAGGATACCCTATGATCAGAATCTGTTTGTTCGTTCTACTCGCCAGCAGCTGTGCAACCAAATGGGTTATTCCTGAGGGTCCTGTCGCTTGCAAAAAAATGTGTGAGTCATGGGATATGGAATTTTCGGCGATCGTAGGCATTGGTGACCAGAATCCCATGGTGCAGCAAGGAGCGACCGCCTGCGTCTGCACGCCTCAGGGGACGAAAAAGAATGTCTCGTTTGATCCGAGTGTTGCGGGAGCGGCGGCGCTCGCAGCGATTCCATCAGAAATTGTGCATCGAAACGCCGACCAGAACCAAAGGCAAAACTCCACTCCAGCCTATCCGTCCTACTCTCACCGTTAAGCTGTGATGAAGTTAAAGTTGCCGTAAAGATAGGCAAGACCCAACAGCTTTCCAGGTCTGATCAACCTGGCAAGAGCTGCAGGCTTGTTCGCACGCGGCTATTTGTTGGCCAGTTCAGGACCGAGATAATTTTTTTCAAAGATAAATGTTCCTAGCGGCAAGACCGCTGAGACCAGACTCAGAGCCCAGACTTTAGCGCTCCATTTCAATTCCATCGCCACATAATTCGCAAGAGCGACGTAGCCGATAAACAAGAGGCCATGCGCCATTCCTACTACTCGAACGGCTTCAGGCCAGCCCCAGACATACTTGAGAGGCATAGCAATCCCCAGGAGCAAAAGAAAAGAAATCCCTTCACATCGTCCGAGCCAACGGAATACTTGCAACATAAAAACTTCCCAACAAGCGTCGACCAGACGACTCACCTGAGCCTGACTCCAGACGACAGTGCGCTCTTGACCAGATAATGAATTCCCCGCCAGAGGTCCAGTCCCGAATCCACAGTAAAGGCATATATAGCTGTATTCATTGAATAATAATCCTCATGACAGCCACTCCCAATTCGCTCTACTGTGGAGCGTCCGCTGCCTCCAGCGCGTCCGGAGCTTACCTGACGGTAAGCTCTCGCTACGAGGTTCAGAGCCTGTCTCTTGTGCGTCGAGTGAGGATTGTCTACACTCCGCCCTATCGCTCCTCCAGAAAAGGTGTTTGACGTGGCCGCCATCAAAACGGAAAAGTTCGAGCAGGATCTCAAGTTTGTTATGGAATGCCTCAAAGAAGTTTTGCAAGAACTCAAACATGAGGAACTGATTCCCTATATTCCCTGGCTGCAGCAGCCGTCCGACTCCCAGAAAGTTCCAGAAGGTTCCCCCGTTGGACTGGTCCAGCTGCTGTCCATATCGTTTCAGCTCTTGGGCATGATTGAAGAGAATGTTAACGTCCAAAATCGACGCGAACAGCAAGCCGACGGCAAGCTCGAAGGCGAAGGCGGACTATGGCCTTGGGCTTTTGAACAGCTCAAAGAAGCCGCCTTCAGTGAGCCAGAGATCCTGGCTGCCATCCAAAAAATGCTCGTGGAACCCGTCCTCACAGCCCATCCTACCGAATCGAAAAGAGCCACTGTCCTCGAGCATCACCGCGAACTCTATCTGCAGTTGGTCAAGCGGGAAAACCAAATGTGGACGCCGGTCGAGCAGCTGTGGCTCAAGGATGAAGTCAAAACCATCCTCGAACGCCTCTGGCGCACCGGGGAAATTTATCTACAAAGACCGGACGTGAAAATGGAAATGCGCAACATGATGCATTACCTGCGCAACGTCTTCCCGGAAATTTTGCCCTGGCTCGACCATCGATTCGAAACAGCTTGGCAGCAAGCAGGATTTGAATCCAAACTCGATTTCATGCAGCAGCATTATCCCAGTTTCGAGCTGGGCACATGGGTTGGCGGTGATCGCGACGGCCATCCTTTGATTACCGCGGAAATCACCCAAAAGGCTTTGCAGGATTTGCGCTTGAATGCGCTGATCGTACTCAGGCACAAGCTCACCGATCTGGCCAAAAAAATCAGTCTCTCCGATCAGGTGCAAACGCCTCCCGAAGTCTTGACCGATCGGCTAGCCTACTATGCAGAAAAATATCCGGACTGCTATAAAGAAGGTCTCAAACGCAGCCGTGGCGAATCCTGGCGTGTCCTGGTCAATATCATGATCGATCGTCTGCCGATTCAAGTCGTACGCGACCACGCGACCCAATTGGACGATCGAGCTTTTTGCTATAAAAATCCGGCTGAAGTGCTTCATGACTTCAAAAGCCTGAGAGAAGCATTATCGAGCATTCATGCCGAGCGTTTGGCTCAGCATGAAGTCAAGAATGCCGTGCGCACTCTGCAAACCTTTGGCTTCCATACCGCAAGACTCGACATTAGGCAGAACAGCCGTTTTCACGATGAAGCCTTCAGCCAGCTTCTCGCCGCTGCAGGAGTCGAACAAGGCGAGAGCTATGCAAACTGGCCCTCAGAGCAAAAGAAGGCGCTGATCCATAAAGAACTCGCCGTCCTGCGTCCGTTCTCTTTGTGCCAGCAGACCTTTCATGGGCCAACTGAAGCCATCATGAGCTGTTACAAAACCGTGCGAGCTCACTGCGAGAACTATGGCTATGATTGTCTCGGCTCTTTTATTGTCAGCATGACCCATTCAGCGGACGATCTTTTCACGGTTTATCTGCTGATGCGTGAATCTGGATTAGCCAGCGTCGAGCACAATCAGTTGGTCTGCCCGGTCCCGGTCGTGCCCCTGTTTGAAACGATCGACGATTTGAAAGATAGCGCGCGGATTCTTGATGAATTTCTGGCTCATCCTATTACTCAGTTCAGTCTCAAAAAGCAGGCTGAACGACAAACCTGGGCGCGTCCTCGCCAGCAGGTTATGATCGGCTATAGCGATAGCTGCAAAGACGGTGGAATCTTCGCCAGTCAGTGGCACCTTTATCTCGCTCAGAAGGAAATGCACCTAGTCGCAGAAAGATATGGCGTCGACATTGTGTTCTTTCATGGTCGCGGAGGAACTGTCAGCCGCGGTGCTGGACCCGTCCATCGTTTCTTGCAAGCGCTGCCGAAAGGCGCCCTCAACGGTATTTTGCGCATGACCGAGCAAGGCGAAACCATCGCTCGCAAGTATGCAAACCAAGCGACCTCAGTCTACAACTTGGAACTCATGCAAGCCAGTCTTACAGCTGAAAGTTTGCAGAGCAAAAAGCGCCCGCCAGAAGATCCATTTTTCATGGAGATCATGCAGGAACTTTCGAGTAAGAGCCGCGAAACCTATCACAATTTCATCACCCATCCCGATTTTATCAGCTTCTTCCGCCAAGCGACACCGATCGATGCCCTTGAGCATTCAAGAATCGGCAGCCGTCCACCTAAACGAACAGGCAAGGCCAGTTTGGAAGACTTGCGCGCTATTCCCTGGGTTTTTGCCTGGAATCAGGCGCGCTTTTATTTGCCGAGCTGGTATGGGGTCGGCAGTGCTTTGGCCCAACTCCGAGATCAACGTCCTCAGGATTTCCTGCGTCTACGGCAAAAGTTGCCAGAATACACTTTGCTAAACTATATTCTGTTCAACGTTGAAACGACTGTAGCTTCCGCCAGCGAGTCGCTGATGCTGGCCTACGCAGAATTGGTGGAAGATCCTGGCCTACGGCAGGCGTTTATGGAGCCCATTCTCCAAGAGTTCTACCGCACCCGAAGTCTTTTAATTGAGGTCTTTGGATCCAGCGTCGAAGTCCGCAGGCCACACGTGGTGAAGACCATTCAATTGCGTGAACAAAGTCTGCATCTGCTGCATCGTCTGCAGATCGAGCAATTAAAAAAATGGCGAACCCTTGTCGAAAATAGCCCGGAGCAGGAGCGAAGTCTTGAAGCTCTCCTGCTGACCATCAATGCGATCGCCGGTGGACTGCGGAATACCGGTTGATAGAAAAAGCTTATGAAGCGATAGCAGGCAGGGGATCTTTATGGCTTCCCTGCAGGCTTAACTTCACGCGATAAAGATCCTGATCCAGCTGCAGACCTTTGAGATGAAACGAGCCGACGAACTCGAAACTGCTATCGCTAAGCAGCTCGTAGAGAGCACGGCTGATGAATATAGATCCTGGTTCTGCCACCGCCTCAATGCGCGCGGCTAAGTTCACCGCAGGTCCTATCACGGTAAAGTCGGAACGTTTTTTGCCACCAAAATTGCCAAATACAGCTGCTCCCTGATGGATTCCCACTCTCATGCTGAACGATTGACCATGAGAGACTTTCCAGGTCTCATTGAGCCTCCACAAGGCCTGCTGCATGGCAATCGCGCAACGCAAGGCTTGACGAGCTTGAACTTCGGGCTGCGAGCTGCCAGGTACGCCGAACACAGCCATAACCCCATCACCGATGAACTTGTCCACCATACCGCCTTCGCTAAAGACCGTCTCAGTCATAGCCACAAAATAGTCATTTAAAATCTGACCTATCTTTTCTGCACCGATTTTTTCGGTAGCCGAGGTAAACGCACAAAGGTCAGCGAAAATAACCGTCACGTTTACCTCAACGGGAGCTTCGAACAGAGTGATCTTCCCCTGAGCGATATCCTGTGCTATCTCGCTCGGCAAAAAACGGCGCAACACCTGCTCTTCGAGATAGCGATTCCAATTGCGCTGGATATCGTGTGCCGAGGCAATATCCTTTTTTTGCTCCTCCAGCAGCCGATTTTTGTCCTGCAATTGAGCGGTCTGTAGCTGCACCTCATCTTGCAGACTCTTGGACAGTCGACGAGCCGTTTGAAAGGCCATGCTAAAGTTTTTCGCGACCACCAAGGACTGAAAGAAGATGAACACAACCATAGTGAAGTGACCGATATAGATCGATTCGATCACGCCCATAAACAATAAGGCATCATGTCCCACTCCCACCAGGAGTATCGACAAACCCAAGAGAGACAGTCCAGCCCCTCGCATGCCATGCAAAGCTGCCCTTATCTGCTGAAAGACAATGTAACCAAAAAGCGTCGTGAGAATGATGCCTACCAGAAAAAGGCCTGAATTGGGATCCAAGTCTAAGGCAACGGTCAGAACCATAAAGCTGACGAGAGCCAGGAGTCCGAGCCGATAGGGCCAAGGTTTTATGAACCCTGGAAAAGAATAATAGAAAAAGCTCAGATAGCTGGCCAAGGCTAAGGGGAAGGTCCACCCAATGGAGTATACCGTCAGGTAGAAAACCCACTGCGGAGGATGGTCCATAAAATGGCCGACGACTCCTTCTGTAGCCAGAAAGCGCAGGGTTGAAAAAAACGTATAAACAGCAACCATGAGACTGGGAAAATCATCCCGCCTGAGCAAAAAAAGTGAAATATTGCTGACGAGCAGCATGGAAAATAAACCTAGAATCCAAAAGGAATTCGCCCATTGGATGTTTTCGACCTCCTCCAAATAACTGGAGTTCACAAGCTCAGGGGGTTCAGACAACGATCCTATTAAATAATAGGCCGAGCAGTGCAAAATGATAAAGACGTCACTGCCGTCCAATGGAAAATCAATCACTCCTAGGGTCTTGCCGTAAGCCGGACGGTCTTCTTCCCTTGTTTGCCCGGGATGCCCTTTCTCTCCCAGCTTACGGTAGATTCCTTTCGACGGCTGCCAAACAGCAAGGGTGTGGGTACCAAAAAATTGCGTGACAACAATCGTGAATTGGCCTGCGTCGGCGTGCAAGTCTTTCAGGCGAAGGACATAGGTTCCATAACCATGTTTCTGGCCGATCTCAGGAATGTCTGGCCACGCTGGTCCTTTACTCGTGACAGCAACAAACGCTCCCTTATCCAAGGCACCAGCCTTCAGTTGCTCTTCCTGCAAAAATTGCTTCCAATAAAAATGCCAGTTTCCTTCCAGTTTGGTGATCGGTCGCCCACTTTCCACCAATCCTGACAATACGATCTCGCCGCCCTCGACCTTGGGTTGAGCCCAGAGGGAGGAGGAGTCAAAGGCGAGTCCTAGCATGAGAAAAATATAAAATTTCATGGATTGCTTATCGGAACCCACTAAAAATACTCAAATATTTGAATTTAATGAATATTCAATAGGAGCCCAAAAATCCTCAAGGATCGGCAGGATGAAACATTCACTCAGGTTTCAAAACCGCCTGCCATTCCTTGAGCAGAGGGGAAGAAACACCCATTTTCATCAATCTTTTTTGCAGGTAGACATCGAAATCTTCTTTCTCAATCATCGCCTTGAGACTCTGATCAAGTCGAGCCCTGTGCTCAGGAAGCAACTGTTTGGAAAAACCGATATGAATAGGCAGGCGGACATCTTTTAAGTTGTAGCAATGCAAGGTTTGAGAAATCCCGGCGTCCAGAGCGGTCAGAAGTATCACTTCGGGTTTCGGAGAATAGATGAGGTCTACTCTTTTTTTAATAAGCATCTGCAGCATGCGAAGCTGGCTCTTCTCACCATTGACTGGAAACAGCTGCAAACCTTGCAGACTTTTTGCAATAATTGTCCCTCGAATATGAGCCACTCGGGTGGTTTTATCCAAAATTTTGCTATCCAAATCAACCAAACTGCAAACACCCATGGCCGATATAAGGAGGGGCTTTTGACTGAATTGAACGTAGGCTTCACGCTCCGGTGACTTGAAAAGAGTTAAAACCAGATCCAAATTATTGGCTTTCAATTCTTCCAATGAACGATTGATGGAGACTTGTTGAAAGCTGAACTTGAATCCTGCGTTTTGAAAAATTTCCATCGCATAGTCAAAGAGTGGTCCAGAGGGTTTATCCTGATCGAAACTCACGAGTGGGGAAAACTCAATGAGTCCGACTCTTATGCTTGGAAGCTGTTTTTCGAGTTGAGCAGCTTTGACCCGCGCAAATGATCCCAGCAGTATCAGCAGCAAGAGGCTGAATCTTGCGATCATCCAGAAAGCTGAAGACCTTTGGTCATTTTCACCCATGTATTCCCACCCCAACCATCGCCACTGAATAGGTCCCCGTCTTGACAGGCGCACAGTCACTTCGCCTACGCAGAAGGCCCCTGTTCTATCAGGCACATTATCACGATGCATCGGCAAGTTGAACCGAGGGATGAGCTTTTTTAAAGTCTTCCCAGATTTCCAGGTCATTGATCTGGTTGCCTCGGTACGGCGCGGCTGTGATCAAAACAGCCTTAAAATTTTGGGCGATTTTAAGTGGCTTTCCCGCAACTTGCACGGCGATATTCTTATCAAGAATACCGCGCACCATAAGGTTCGCTTGATCATTCCACACGATTTGCTTTTCGCAGAAGTCCAAACGCCGCTGAATATGCGCAAGCAGTCGATCAGTCTTTTGCAAGCGGGCTTGCAAAGCAGCCAACTGCGCTTCGGCTTCCGCCGCTCTTCGACCACTGGGAGTGGGAGCCTCTTGAATCGTCCTAGCTAGGGTTTCCCGACTGGCCGTCACGGCCTCTCTTCTTTGCCCCAGTCGGCTCCAGCGCAACTCACTCGCATATTGAGTGCCGAGGCGACAGATTGTACGTTGACCATGGCCAAGCCCCATATTGAGCACGGCAATAGAATCCCAGCAGCTCACCTGTCCACCACTGATGAGACCTTTGGCTTTGTCCTTTATCCAGATATTCTTGCCGCATACCACTTCACTATTGAGCAGCGAAGTTGCTATTTCCAGGCGACCTTTAACGTGAATTCGAGAATTTTCAATGAACAGGGCCTTACAATCGCCGGCGACAGCCACCAACCCGTGGGCACTGGTGAGAATGCCGCCTTTAACTTCCAGGTTGCCTTTTACCTTGACCTGGGAATTGCCAATCAAGCCTTCCACGACGAGGCTACCTTTGACCTCGACGCTCGCCCCCGATTCGATGTCACCACGAATCAACACCGAGCCTTCGAAAGCTAGATTACCCGAGCTGAGGTTGACCGATCCCTCGTGAACATAGGTATCGAGCACCGCGAGAGTCTGACCACGAATTTCAATCAATCCGTCGCGACTCGCATAAAAACGCCCGCCTTCGCGCAGGACCACACCTTCTCCAGCTGCAATCTGTGCATCCTGAGCGGAGCCCAGGGCATGCAATTCTTCCCCGTAGATATTGCGACCTGGAATTCCATCATCAAAACGCACTTCAGCCATCAATTGCCCCACGCGGGCTAAGCGGGTGTTTTGTCGATCCCGCAGCGACGAGAGAGAACCTTCAGCACTCGGCGCGAGCGTGTGCCAGGCTTCGAATAAATAGGCCTTGTGACCAGCTTTCGCCCCTTGACCTTCGGCTATTGTCATGCCGCTCGGATCATCGCCTTTTTGCAAAACCTCGACGATGGGTTGTAAAAATTCTTCAAAGCCAAAGCTCACGCCTTGCCGGTGACACTCGTGCAAGAGCCAATCCGCATCAATTTTGGCTCGAATCGGAGCGATAGCTTTGGGATGAACTCGCTTGATCGTCGCTTTCATATGCAGGGGATCAACCTGTAAATCAAAGAATTCACTCTTTTGCCTCGTCCCTAAGGCCCCCAAGCGCATTTTCCAACGCGGCAATTCTTTGGCTGAATCTTCTTCGGCCAGCTTCTTCTCGCTATGCATCACGCCCGTATCAAGACGATAGCTGGCATCAAAGGCAATCAGAAGACTATAGGGCAAGCCAAAGCCAAGGGCCTGCACCTTGTGCGTTAAAGAACGCAACTTCTCCAGAGTGTGATCTTTCAATAGAGTGAGATTGAGTCTTGCTGAATTGGCTTCTGCCAGCAAAGCCAAAGCATCCTCGACAATCTTCTGGCATTGGCTTTCATCAGCCAACAGTCCTGGATCAAAGATATGCAGTGTGGCGAACCGATGGGTGGCATCAAAATCGACCAGAATATTTTCCTGGGGATGATCCAAGGCCCGCGGCTGGGCTTTTAAAGGCCAAGCTTGGATCGTCTGACCCGATTTCATCAAGAGGTACAAAAATCGCAGCTGGGCTCCATCGGGCCTGCTTTGCAGACCCATATTTTGCAGCTGGCGCATGATATGAAAAACGAAAGCATTGAAGAAAATGGTCTTAGCCTTGCGCGGAGACAGTTGACAGCTCAGTTCAGCCAATGAATTCGGATTCTTACTGCGAGTCAGCAGGATTTCACTGTAGGCGCGAGCACCCTGAGCCAAGGTAAAACGAATGGTCTTACTCGCCGGAAGGACATCGGCATGCGACCTGATATGTTGCCAGAGGGCCGAAAATTTCTTTTCGAAAATTTCATAGTATTCGATATGCCCGTCCTCAAGCTCCTCCTCCAATTTTTCTCGTGCCTTATCCAACGCGTCCTGGGGTGGGCGACGGGATTTCAAACACTCGCTGACTTGAAATTGCACGCGGGCCCTTTTGAGGCGTACGTTATAAGTCACAGAAACCTTTGGCCTCATGAACATGGGGAGTTCCTTCCTGGTGACTGCTTCATCATACCAAGTCTGGCAGGCATTTGACAAAATTCCAAAGGGTCTTACATTGAGAAAACAGCCTGTTCTGCCGGAAAGGACCTGACAATGGCGCTTCCAGAACTCGAACCAAGATGGCCAAGACCCCGATCCCTTCGATCCATACGTTCCCGCTCTGAGGGGCCCTTGACCGCTGATTTTTTGCAGGAAGAAGATGAGGATGAAAAACCTCAGAGACCCCTGCTCCAGCACCATCCTCTGGCCCAGAAGCCCAAGCCTCAGAGTCTGTTTGCGGCAGCCATACTCTTCACCTTGTGTTGCCTAGCATCGCTCTGGTCATGGCAAGTAGGACACGATTCGGATCTCGCCGCCACCCAAAATCTGGTGTTTGAGCAGGGCCAGTATTGGCGTCTTTTTTCTACTCTGCTCGTGCATGCTGATATCGCTCATCTGCTGGCGAATAGCGGCCTGTTTCTAATCTTTGGCCTCTTTCTGCGGAACTATTTTGGATCCTGGGCTTTTCCCGGACTGTCATTGCTCGGTGGAATGGCAACCGGCGCTCTGGCTTTGCTCAGCTACCCAGCGGATGTGAGGCTAATTGGAGCTTCAGGAATGGTCTACTTTATGGCCGCTCTCTGGTTGATGCTGTTCCTGCGTTATGCCGATTATTTGAGTTGGCTGCATCGCTGGATGCGAGCGATTGCCTTCACACTGGTGGTGATGGTTCCAACTCAATTTGAACCACAGGTGAGTTATCGCACCCACGCCATCGGTTTTGCTCTGGGTATTTTTTTCGGCTGGCTCAGCAGCCCCTGGATGAAACCGGAAGATGCAAATACGCGGGTGCAGAGCTATGGAGAGGACGAAGAGCTCCTCGTCAGCTTGCAAGATAGAGAAGAAGAGCTGCTCCCCTAACACGGCTTAGGTGTAAACAACAGGACCACGCCAAGCGCCGAAACCATCGCTGAGGTGCGCGAGGTTCTGCCAGCCTGCAGCTCTGAGAATTTGTAGCGCGCGTCGGGAACGGATACCGCTCTGACAATAAACCAACACAGGTTTGCTGCGCGTCGGCAGTTCAGGCAGTATGCCCTCTTGCAGTTTGGACAGGGGCCAGTGATGGGCCTGAGGCAAATGTCCATCCACCCACTCTTGATTTTCCCGTATATCGAGAGGAATAAAATCTTGCCATCGTTCGTCAGCCGAAAGTTCCGCAGCCACAAAATTGGGAATTTCTTTCGGACTCGTGCTTTCACAGGATTGATCGTCTAGATCACTCAGCACAATATCGGCAGCGGGTTTCGAGCAACAGGGGCATTGCGGATTCTTGGCCAAAGTCAGGCGTTTGGTCTCCATGGTCTGCGCCCGCAAATGAAAGAGTCGCCCCATCAGAGTTTCCAAATCATCCGAAGCTGGTTTTTGCAGGCCATTAACAATCAGCTTGATGGTTTCAAGGGCCTGGACACTGCCGATGATTCCAGCCATGGCACCGATGACACCTGCTTCCGCGCAATTGGGCACGTAGGCTTTGGGTGCCTCAGGGAAGAGGCAGCGATAGCAAGGTCCGTGAGCTCCCCAAAAGACCGAAGCCTGTCCCTCCCATCTTAGAATCGAACCGTAGACCAGGGGCTTGCCGAGTTTATAGGCCAGATCATTGAGCAGATATTTGGTCGAAAAATTGTCGCTACCATCGACGATGATATCGTACACAGAAGCGATTTCCATAGCATTCGCTGCGGTTAAACGCTTGGGATAAGCGGCGACATGCACGTCTGGATTGAGGGCATGCAGACGGGCAGCTGCTCGAGTGACCTTGTTTCGGCCTTGGTCAGCGCTGTCGTAGATGACCTGTCTTTGCAGATTGGAAATATCGATCTGGTCGGCGTCGATAAGACCGATAGAACCGACTCCGGCTGCTGCTAAATAGAGTGCGGCGGGAGCGCCCAAACCACCCATGCCAACGATCAGAACCCGCGCAGACGCCAGCTTTTTCTGGCCTTCAACTCCGACTTCTTTAAGCACCATCTGGCGCGCATAGCGTGACTGTGGCATCGGCTTCTCCTCAAGGTCTAGACTTCGAGGCCCACATTAGCTGTCTTTGCCGCTTGATGCAAGGTCGACAAGTCTGAGATGAAGTCCCCATTAAAACTCATAAAGGGCTTGACTTTAAACCCTTGCAAATACTCTTCGAAACTTTATTTTATGCAATCTTTTCGGAAAGTTAACAAACTCCCACTCTTACCTTAAAAGCAGACCCGCAAGCAGCGTTCAATGAACGACCAGAAAGTCCGATGGCAGAGTGTCCGGTGTCTACCTGATCGGAAGAGGTTGAATGTTGCGTTCCCTACGTTCTCGTCTGCTCTCAATATCCATCGTCTGCCTTCTGCAGCTCGTCGCGCATGCTTGCACCTGTCAATCGCCATTGCTCGTCAAAGTAGGCCGCGTGAAGGGTTTTGGTTGTGGACTCTTCATGCTTGCAGAGGAGTGGCAGCTCTTCGAAAAACATGGTCTCAAGCTTGATAGCCAGGAATTTTCCACGCTTGCTCAAGCTCAAACGGCATTGGCGCGTAACCCTCGCGACTTTTTATGCAGCAGCCTCGCTGACCTCGTGCTCTTCGACAAGCTAGAGGCCTGGGACATGAAAGTGATTCTGATTCCTGCCGCGTCCCGTGGTGCTGATGTGCTGATCGCCCGCAAAGATGTAGGCAATCAATTGACCGATCTCAAGGGCGCTCGCATTGGAGTCTCTGCTTCGAATCTAGGAGAACCATTGCTCAGTCGTGCCCTGGCCCGAAGCTCGCTTGATCGCGAGGACTTTACGGTTCTGGCTGAGCCTGTGGAAACGATCTTAGAAAGTTTGAGAAGCAGTGAAATTCAGTTGGCGGTAGCATCCGCGCCTCTATCGCTAGAAATCCTAAAGAACCCAGAAATGATGGTCCTCTTTCATTCTGGAGACATGCCGGGAGAGATGATCGAGACTTTAAGTGTCAAGAGCTCAACCCTTCGTCAGCATCCCGAGCTCCAATCCCGTCTTGCATCGGTATGGAGCGATTTGCTGCAGCAGATGGCTCAACGTCCTACCGAAGCCCAGGCATTTATTGGCAAACTGACCGGAATGTCCCTGGACTCCTCGTCTCTCCCTTACCAATTATTCAATACGACTGAGCAGCAAGATTATCTCAAACCCGAAGGACGGCTTTTAGTCCTGGCCGAAGACTTGCAAAAAAATTTGCAGGAGCTCGGGCTTTTAAAATTAAAACGCGACAGCCGGTTGTTTTTAGCCATTCCTTAGGCCTTCGCCGCAAATCCTTGCAGGACGCCAGCCGTCCGGTCCATTTCCGACCATTTGGTGGAATTTTATGGCCGTCACCAGCTAAAATCCTACGAATCTGTCTACATAGTTTGAGCAAACTTTCATCTTACAATTTCGCTGAACTGCTTTTCGCTTGGCGCTGTGTTCATCTTTCAGGTAGACACAAACGTTGGGTGGTGAACATCTGTGAGTTCAAATCTTTCGAATCCCGCTTCGGGCGGGCTTGTTGTGTTGCTGCTCTTAACCATTGAGGAGAAGACAAATGGAACCAACGATCGGCACGGTAGGCGTGCGACCAGAGACCGCGCGTCGGAACCAAGCGGAGCCCACGGACGGGCACAAAAGTCGAGGAACGGATTTCGAAACGCCATCCCTCGCCTATCACGAAGCCTATCCTCGAGGGAAAATTGGGACCGCGCTTCGCAAGCCGCTCGATACCCAGGAGCATCTGGCCCTCGCCTATTCACCCGGCGTGGCTGGACCTTGTCGCAAAATTCATGAAGACCCCAGTCAGTCTTTTGTCTACACCGGCCGCGGCAATCTCGTCGGCGTTATTTCCAATGGAACGGCTGTCCTCGGTTTGGGTTCCATCGGACCATATGCAGCCAAGCCAGTCATGGAAGGCAAAGCGATGCTCTTCCAAAAATTTGCTGGCATCGATTCCTTTGATATTGAAGTCGCCGAAGAAGATCCCGATGCCTTCATTCGCATCGTCGCGGCACTGGAGCCAACCTTTGGTGGTATCAATCTGGAAGATATCAAAGCTCCTGAATGCTTCTATATCGAAGAGCAACTTCGCAGTCGTATGAAGATCCCTGTGTTTCATGATGACCAACACGGAACGGCCATCATCGCCACCGCCGGTCTCTTGAATGCTCTGGATTTGACCGGTAAAAAGGTCGACACCATTCGCGTCGTTTTCTCTGGCGGCGGAGCAGCAGCCATCGCTTGTGCCCATATGTTTATGAGTGTGGGCGTGCCCTTGGAACATGTGATCATGTGTGACACGAAAGGTGTCGTTCACGATGGACGCGACGACCTCAATGAGTATAAGCGTCGGTTTGCTCATAAAACTGAATTGCGTACCTTAGGCGAGGCATTGGAAAGTGCCGATGTTTTCGTCGGCGTATCAGCCGCAGGCGTGCTCAAACCGGATATGCTGCGCAGCATGGCACTCAATCCTATCGTTTTCGCTTTGGCCAATCCGGATCCTGAGATCAATCCAGAAATAGCCCGACTGGTAAGGCCGGATGTTATCATCGCCACGGGCCGCAGTGACTATCCCAACCAAGTCAACAACGTACTCGGATTTCCCTATATTTTCCGAGGTGCTTTGGACGTTCAAGCCCACACCATTAACGAAGACATGAAGCGCGCCGCTGCCCATGCAATTGCCGATCTTGCACGGCTACCGGTTCCACTTTCCGTGCAGAAAGTTTATCAAAAAGACGGCGCGCTCAATTTCGGACGTGACTATCTGATTCCTAAGCCCAACGACCCGAGGGCTTTGCCGGTCGTCGCAAGTGCAGTGGCGGAAGCTGCTATTCGCTCCGGTGTGGCCCATAAATCCATCGATATCCCAAGTTACTACGAACGACTCTCGTCTTTGTTGATTCCACACAGCAATGGACTCAGTGATTGATGGTTTGCTGCTGAAGAGGGAACCTCCCACGAAGAGCCCACGGACGCGTGCTCAAGGCACTCCTCCCGTGAGGCTCTCTCGGCTTTGAGGCCTTTGGACTAGGGCCTACAGTATGCCACTTCGCTACAGCAAGGGTTTGCCAATCAAAAACTTTTCCTCACACTTTTTTGCTCCCCCTTACCGTGTATCAGCGATGAAAAGCCGGTAAAAGTTCTGTCTCGCGCTGAGTCACCTCAAAAGGAGCGGCAATTTGCAGTCCATTTGGCACTTTTTGTCAAAAATCTGCCATCAGAGGTTTATTTCATCGAGACTGATGGGGAGCTATGATAGCTTTGCCGGCCTTGCTGGTCTTTTATTTTCTTGGGGCACCGAACACCATCGAGTTCTTATGATGCAAAATATTTTAAACCTGATCGGGCGAACGATTTTTGTTCTGCGGGGTTGGGACTGCGCGCCACTTCCCGAGTACTGGCTGCCAAAGCAGGTGATTATTGGTTTTCCGCACACGACTGCCATGGACACCGTTATGGCCTTCGCTGGCTTCGCTATTGTCAATAGAAAAGGTCATGTTCTCGTGCGACAGGAGCAGTTTCGCTGGCCCTACGCAGGACTCCTTAAAAAAATAGGAGCGATCCCAGTCGACCGCAGTCAAAATACTGGTTTGGTTGGACAGATGGCAGAGGAATTTGCCCAGCGCGAAGAATTTCAATTGGCTCTCGTCCCAGAAGGAACTCGCAAGGGCGTAAAGAAAATAAAAACCGGATTTTGGTTTATTGCGAAGGAAGCCAAGGTTCCCATTGTCTGCTGGTACCTTGACAATAAAAACAAGCGCACCCTTTGGGTGGGCCGGCTCGTTCCAGGCGAATCTCTCGCTGCCGATCTGGAGTCGATACGTCTGATGTACCTAAAGGTTGGTTGGGAGATTCCTGGCCTAGAGCAGCCCTCCTGATAATGGAGACTCTCGGTCAAGCCACGCTTTCATGAGTCGCCAGTGGCTTGAGCTCTTCCGCCAATCCGAGTGCATCTTTGACTTTGATATGGAATCGGCCCAAGAGAGCTTTGAACAGATCTCGATCAATGGCCTGAGGTTGCAGCCAAATCCAATGGGCAAACTGATTAGCCAACCCTATCAATTCATAAAGCTGCGGTTCGCTCGGCTCGCTCGAAGTTTCGACACTATGATGCTGACGAATCACTTCGGTCGCCGATTCTGAAAGCCCCCACAAAGCAGCGCCGATCTCACCAATCACCGTATGCTGAAAACCTGCATGACGAATTTCGGCCTCAACCCAAGGCCCTGCTGTCCGCGGATCATCAATTTCCTGCTGAAACTGATCGACCAATTCCGGACGACAAAGCGCCATCACCAGTTTTCCAACGTTACACAAAGATCCGCAGATGTAAGCTTCATCCCCAGCAAAATGGGTCTGCAAACGCTTGCTCAAATGCTCTGCGATTCGACCAATAGTCATCGAGTGATCCCAAAACGTTTCGGTCCGGAACACACGCGTCTTGGTTTCAATTGTCGAAATAGCAGCGACCAAAGCAATTTCTTTGACATGTCCGCGACCCACCAAAGATATCGCGTGAGATAGGGATTTGATGGGATCATGCCGCGCAAAAAACTGACTCTCAGCAACCCTTAAAATTCGAGCCGCCAGGAATGGATCACTTTTAGCTATTCTAGCAAGATCTTCTGAGCTGGTATTGGGATCATCTACTTTATGAATAAGCTGCATGACGGTTGCAGGCAATCGAGGCAAGGATTTGATTTGAGGAATCTGGTTGAATATAGAACGCGCCTCATCACTCAATCGCGCGAAGGGGTCGTACCAGGGATAAGCTCCTTTAGGAATCACATTCATGGCTGAGCAGGCACAATGAAACCAGAGTTCATCACCGCTGCACATTCGCCAATGACTGGTGTGAGCAAGAAAATCTTCGGGGCTATAGAAGAGGCGCCCACAGTTCACACAGCTCAACAATGGTTTTTCTGAATGTTGCATAAGCCTTGACCTTCAAAATTCTGTTTAATTCATCGTAACATGGAGTCCGTGCCTTGCAAATGTTCGCTACAGCTCCGTGCCCTTGGTAGAAACGCTCAAGCCCGACCTAGCTTGAGCTGAGCTCGGTAGCCACCCTGTCCGCTGAAAATAAAGAGGAAGAGGACCTGCGACTCAGGTACGATAGGCTGGATTTATGCTAAGACCAGTGGAAGGAAGGCGAATCCTTGCGATGAACAAACCGGATCCCATAGACTACAGCCACGAGGTCAAGCTCGTCGCGTCAAAACCGATGCGTTATGCCTTCATGGTTGCCGCCAGTTTTTTCTTGCTGATCGGATTTATCGGGGTATTCACTCCCGTGTTGCCGACCACCCCCTTCGTCCTGCTGGCTGCATTTTGCTATGCACGAAGTTCGGTGCGTTTTTACAATTGGCTGATGAACCATCGCTGGTTTGGTCCATCGCTCAGGGATTGGGTCAAAACCAGAGGCATAAGGCCACGGGCCAAGATCCTTTCGGTATCGCTTCTGGCAGTTAGCATGATTCCCACCATTGTTTTCATCATTCCTCTTATGATCGCAAAAGTGATTATGTAACGCTGCGATTGGCGTGGCCGACCGGGTGACAGACTATGCGAGCATAGGTGAGCTTCAGACCACAAAGAGCGTGTCGAATATCGCCAAATACCTCCTCTCGTTCGGTTGTCTCGGGGTCTTTCATATCATGAC
>JBGSTF010000099.1:0-6958 GCA_041736645.1 Oligoflexus sp.
CCAAGGCCGATTTGATGAACCCGCTCCAGATCGGAGCCCCCATGCCTGGCAAAATTCTGGAAGTGCGTGCGACGGCAGGTCAGGATGTGAATAAATCCCAGGTGGTCGTGATCACCGAATCGATGAAAATGGAATACGCCATCAGCGCGAAAGTGGGCGGTAAAATCAAAACGGTCCTGGTCAGTAAGGGCGAGCTGGTCGAAGAGGGTGATCTGCTGATCGAACTTGAAGGTTAACTCGTGTCTTGATCCAAAAGATGTGAGGCAAGACGCCAACGAAGACGGCGCACGGAGTTGGCTTAAGCCAATGAGTACGCGGGCTGAGAGTCGGCAACGAAGCCTCAGATTCTTTGGGTCGAGGCTGGCCTCATCGCTCAGGTTGTGAGAATATTTCAAATAATGAAGTCCAGTCAGAAGCCTTGTTGGAAGCACTGGGCGACCCTGATAGTCCGAATAATAGCAACCGAATTCGATATCGAATGTCGGCCAATTCATTTCCGCTGCGAGCGAAACAAGTGGGTGCATTGGGTCAACTACCAGCCCCTAAAGGAGCTGGCATGTGAATGCCCGATCCTTTGGAAGATGGTTTCGGACTGCAAGGGTTTGAGCCCCACGCAGTTTTCCTTGGCCGGAAGACTCGACCCATAGAGACTATCCGGGATATAAGCCCGGACTCGTCCTTACCTTTATTCTTTTTCCCACTTGAAAAAAGATGCTTGCGCAAAATATTGAGGGCGCCATTGACATCGGCATTCAATGCCCTGCCTGTGCTGGATTGATAAAGTCCCCGGTGTTTTCTTCGACCCATGTATTTTTCTTGCTTTTCGATGGCTTCGAAAGCAAGTGAGTCGCACCTGGAGGTATAGCTTTCCTCCTGCACCCTGAATTCAATTCCGTACCTTTCGGCCTTATACTTTACGTAGTCCAAAAACCTCCTGTGCGGGATGCAGACAAATTTTTGATTGTTGACCGAGCCTATATTGACCTCGTGCTTCCACCCCTCATTATAACCCGCAACAATGCAACTGATGCCGTTTTCCCTGGCATATTCGACAAGATTATGGCTCATCTTATGCAAAATATCCTGGATTCTTCTGTTTCTTTTCAGGGTGGAATTTGTCAGCTCCTCCCGGAGTCTTTCCCTTCTCCACCTATCCTCTGTCAGATCCATTTCGGATTGAAGGCGAGCCCTGTTTTTGTTCCACTGCCTGTTGACTGATTTCATTTCCAGACCGGAAAGAATAAAGGCATCACCCGAAGAGCTAATGGCCGTGCAAAAGTTGCTGATGCCAGGGTCGAGCGCAAGAACGTTGTCCGCCGATTGAGGCGGGGATGTATCAGGTGCCGCCTCTTCATATTTGATATGGAGGTCAAATCTTCCATATCCGAGCGGCACGATCTCAACCGTTTTGATGGATTTGTCCGTAACAAAATTTGAGACGGAAACATAAAGGTATCCATCCCTGACCTGAAACTTTCTTTTGTGATATTTTGATAGACTTAGCCTGATTTTTCCATCGTGAATCTGAAAAGCGCGGGCATTGAAAATCAGATTAAAAAGACCGGAATCCTTTTTATAGCGGGGAGGCCTGGGCTTGAAATGGAGATCAGACTTTTTTAACAGAGCAAAGTAGGATGCGTAGTCCTCACCAAGCTTTCCAAGGGTTTCCTGCGCATTGACCGAGCTGAGTTTCTTATAGTGTTTGGGCTTATGTTCACGCGCCCATTTATCTATTTTCGGGTAGGAAAGGGTTTTCCCTGTTTCCCGATAATTCCGCCTGACTTCAAAGAGGGCCACGTTATAGAGGTTTTTCGAACAGATGCACATGTCCGTCAGCACTCGTGATTCGAGCGGGGATAGGTGCTTTAACTCTGTCCTTAGGGTTCGCAACGTCTTTCCAATCCATGGAAATCACAAGAGCTGCGAGACTATATACATACTAATTTATGGTCAAGAAAAATCTTTCGGATCAATCTCCGATAGTGGGAGATAGCTCAAACTCAATTCCTCCCGGAGCTAACACTACTCCGCGGAATTTTTAGGAAGTGTCGTGGAGCCTCCTAAGGCCTCGTAGACGTATACTACAGCCGGGACAGCGATCGATTTCAAGTGCTTCGTTTATCCAGCGCCTAATTGCTGGCAAAGTAATGAGGCGTTTATCTTTTTTTTTCCTATCCCAGTCCCAGTCGGTTGGTTACGCATTTCATTCAAGAAATGAAACGCCATGAAGCATAGGGCAATATGATGATGAAGGCCCGACCATTTACGGCCTTCATAGTGGTCCAGCCCCAGTTCTTCTTTGAGCTGCTGGTAACCTTGCTCTATTTTCCATCGGGATTTCGCAAATCGGACAAGTTCTTCGAGTGTTGTGTCATCCGGTAAGTTCGACACGTAGTACTTGCAGTCTCCATCGTTGAGTCGCTCAATCAGCAGCCACCGCTCTGGACCTGGGCAACGATAGGAGCCTGTTATTGCCTGGCGAACACGCAATGCAGACACAACGATTTCTTCTCCAGAAGGTGTAAGTATTTTTTTCCACCGATCCGGCTGAGGCGAAAGCTCCTTGGTGAACTCTTCCGCTTTTCTGGGCTTAATTGATTTGTCTGCAACTTTAGGATGTTTATAAGGTCGTCCCGTTTTTCCCGGTTCCGGATTTAAATCGACCACAAGATTTTCTGGCCAGAACCCCATCTTTTTAGGAATTTGTCCGACGAATTTATGCCCAAGTTTATCCAGCTGGTTGTAAAATTGAGGAATTTCCCCATAACCTGCATCAAAACAAATGCACGAAAAATTTCTTTCAGAAGCTAACGGAGCCAACAAATCAAGTGCGATTCGCCATTTTGTTTTAAAAATTCTTCGACTCTTAGGAACGCCGCACTCATCCAACTTCTTTTGGTCATCGATCCACGACTGGGGCAAATAAAGTCGGCCTATGATGGGAAAATGTGTTTTTTTCCCTGCCCAATGCCAACTCACGATCGACTGACAGTTAGCCACCTTTCCCAGCGCACCGCAATATTGATGAGCAACGCCGACCGAGTTGTTGCCTTGCTTGGGCAGCGAAGTGTCATCAAGAATAAGAACTCCAGGTTCTTCATGCTTGCCGAGAGATCGCCGGCTTAGAGCATCCATCAAAGCATCTGCGTCCCAGGTTTCCTGAACCATAAAGTCCTGCAGGCTGCGTGCACTAACATTTCCCAGCCGCTCGGCCATGGGCTCAATAGACTTGCGTTCTCCGTCAAGCATGAGGCCTGCGACATACTGAGAGCATCGGGAAAGCCGATCGCGCCGGCTAAAGATCGGTGAGAACTCATCGACAAAGTCATTAAATTTACGGCGAATACTCTCAAACTCTTTCTGACGCACCTGCCGCTCCTTGGCTATGCATCAAACATTCTTCATCTTTTTGCGCATAATGTTCAATTAAAAAATTCCGCGGAGTAGTGATAGTCCAAAATGGTTTTACAAAACACAAAACGACGCATCAGCACCGGTGCGTTTAGCACTATGCCATTTTATATGTTGATAAACTCAAGCTCCTGGAATTCCTACCTGTCTGCGGCGAGGAATGCTGATTGAGGCAAATACCTTTCATTAAAAAATAAAATCTTTAACCGACACTCGCCAATTTCCTTGTCAGACATAGGCTCCAGCGGCATCAAGAACTGACCCGCAGCGGTTTATGTTTTTCGATCCCGATTTTGGGCAGCGGAATGATCGCTGTGAAAGCGGGTCAAACTGGTTTTCAGAGAGAGGAGTTCATCGGAATGAAGACGATTTTCAAATTTGCGGCGGTGGCGATGCTTATGGCTGGGAACGCTAACGCCCAAGCGGTGGAAGATTGCGGCTACGAAAATGGTGTCAGTAAATACTGCGGGAATGGTTTCGGATGGGTATGGGGACAAGATTCCTATGCTGTAGCTGGAAATCACATATTCGGAAGTCATTTGGCCCCGGATGTCGAATGGGAATTTGCGTCGGGCGGCTGGATTGATTCAGCTCGATCGTGCGAACAGAATCCAAGCGGCGTTTTTGTTGCCGCTCCGAATATCACGATAAAAGAGGCGGAAAGTGTGAGATACCGAAACCTCTATTTCGCCCTGCCTGTTACCGTGATGATGGAAACTCCAAAATTTCTGCCTGAACCCAATTCGATCGTCTTCAACTACGAGCTGCAGGCAAACGGAAAAACATTGATCGGCCCTTTGAGTATGGTAATGCCGGCATCGGCTTATGATTCCAAAAAGAAATATGCTGTTGTAAACGGCAAAATCACGGGGCATACCGAGATCAAAAACGAGGAGCTGAAGAACGTGAAACTCGTTATCTATGATCTGATTCAGAAGGTTGACCCCTCAAAATCCTACTACTGCTATCAATTTAATGTTCTGCTGGGCAAGGGTCGGATAGACCTCCTGCAATAAACACACACAGCATAAGGGAATAAATAATGTTTTCTCGGAAATTTCTTGCAGTCCTCCTGATCTTGCCGTTCTCGGGGGAATTGTTCGCTAACGACAACAGTGAAGAAAATCAATACGAAATGGAAGCGGAGGAATCGGATTCAGAGGCTTCCGTCCAGAGTTATTTCAGCTCTGAATCGTTCGCTTTGCGAGCGGCCTGTGGTGATGCACGTCTCATCTCGTTTTATGAAGAAGCTTCCGTGGGCTTCGAGAACGGAAACGCGGGCAAGGTAAAAATAAAATTTGGCTCAGGAAACCATGAAACGCGTTTCCAAGACGTGAGCTGTATAAACAGCCAGCCGTATATCCAGTTCGAGAACGGCGGAACGATTACCATAACCTCTTATTTCGGGGGCTATCTGCCTTCCCCAACAGGTTCGACTGTCCAGGCCTATCTTGGAAATATCAATATTCCCGGCGTGCTGGCACTTAACGACGTTCGATTTTGGTTGAATGTTGAAGGTGATATTTTTGGTCTGCTTATCGCAGGCCCGACTTTCTTTCAAATGTCGTCGTCGTGGTGGACTCTCAACTAGAGGTGATGTCATGAAGTTGCGAATATCGAGAGTTTTGATTTTAGCCGCATTGATTTGGCCAGCTGCATCCTTTTCTGACTCCAATAGAGGATGGCGCTGTATGTCGAAGTCAGTTAGCAATTGTGAGCAGGGTGTCTTCAATGAAATCGAACGGATCGCTCTTTCCAACTTCGCTTCGGCTTCGAACAAGTATGGGTTATCCCTGAAAGGGATCAGGGTCGGCGAAAGACTGGTCAGCGGATACTTGTCAGGCGATCTGCTCGTGGGCGGTGGTAAAATTCCGGGCCAGAATTTGGAAATTACCTTTGAACCAGGAGCCGATATCGAGGGATCGTCGATAGCTTCGCTCGGCGCTGTTCGTTACTCGGTTGGCGATGGGAACGCAGATTCCAATGGCTCTTCTGTATGGGCAACAACAAATTCCAACGGTTCTATCGTGCGCGGTTATTATACTGAACTGCTCCGTAATACTTTCCGTACTTCAGTGAGGCAGGCATTAGGACTCGATCCACTTCCCGGCCACTCCCCTGCACCCACGACTCCTCAAACCTGCTGGCGAGGATGCAGCTCGGAAAGCGACGAAAGACGCTATCACGATATCACTATCCTTGCCAAAGGGGTTTTATCGACGAGACCAACACAAGTAGCAACCGAATCAATGAAGCTCAGTTGCGTATACTATCGACCGAAGGGGGTAGAGAAATATCCTTTGCCCCATTATGAGAGTTCTGGGCGCTTTGAAACCAGTTTCCAGGTTGGATACGAAGCAAGGTTGCAGCCAAGTGCAATGGAACTTTTCACAAACTCTGCTCTTACGGTTCTTGAAGGCCAAATAACTATCGCCAATCAAACGACTCAGGTTCTGATCTCTTCGAGCTACAATGCCGGGCAACTTATCGAAGGGAGTCTCATCCCAGGTTTCGGTGGGATGTGGAACCCGATTGTAACAGGTCCAGACAGCACAAACTTTTGGGAAAGGGAATACGCTGATTTTGACTTTTACAAGTCCCTTTCTGTCTTTCACTCTGAAGAGACGGGAATTTATCCGCGCGAAGTTCATTGTTTTGATCCGGGAAAAGAGCCGAGCTATTCGTACTGGGAGAATCCGGTCGAATATGAAAAGCTGAATTACAGAGGCAGAAAATCGCTTACCAAGAATATCCAACCACTGGCAGACAAAGTCCAGGCAAACATAGTCAGCGCATTTGGCTTCGCAGTTAAGATATTCGCAAAGCAATCGAAGCTCAGCAAGGAAGAGTTCGCAGCTTACTACTCCGGCTATTTCAAAGAAGTCTTCGAGAAAGTGAAGTCAGATCTTGCCAAATCATATGCAGCTGCCAGTTCAATCGCCGGTGGTTTTGAAAGATCAGCGGCTGAATTTCAGCCACTACTGGATGAAAGCAGGAAAGCCATTGAGGCCCAGAAGCCAAAAGTGCAAGATCTGATTTCTCTGAAGGATAGATTGCTTAAAGGATCAGAGTCAGCGTGTAGTGGTAATTTTAACCAAGTTAGCGTTTCGCAAGAAAAGCTATCGCAAGATTTTGACCAGTTCCTTGAATTCAAATCGGACGCGGGCACAATATTTGCGATCTCGGATATGACTGATGAATTTGAACGAGCGTTTTCTGGGGTGACACCGACTATAGATACAGTCGAAAAATTATTGGAATCGCTGGATCAGTTGTTAGAGTCCGGTGGATCATGTCAGAGTTTGGCGAAGGCTTTCGCCGGCGTCGTTCTGAAATTGGACTCACTCGCCCTTGCCGGCGATCAGGATACCATCGAACAAATATCGGCGACAGCTTTGGCAGCTTTAAAACGAGCGGCTGCCACAAAAGAGCTGTCAGCAACTGAAATGAAACTGGTAGCCCAACTTGAAAAATTAGGAATGGATTATAACACTGGAACATCGAATCTTAGTTACAGCCAAGCGACCGATGCGGTCCGAGAGACGAA
>JBGSTF010000301.1:0-3000 GCA_041736645.1 Oligoflexus sp.
TGAGGGGAGTGATGACGGTTTGCACCCAATACTCAGATCCATTTTTGCTTCGATTGCAGATTTCTCCAGTCCAGGTTTTGCCTGCACTGATCTGTGACCATAAACCTTTGAAGAACTTTGCAGGGTGTCGACCTGAGTTAACGAGCCTGTGCGTCTTGCCAATGACTTCATGGCGATCGTATCCGCTTAACTCGCAAAATTTATCATTGGCTTCGATAATAAGGCCGTGCTTGTCTGTTTTGACGACGATGGCAGCTTTGTGAATCGCTGCCATGATCTGACGTAGCTGATGTTCGGCTGTTCTTAACTCGGTGATATCGTAGTTCGCACCAGACATTCGTAGGGGCGTTCCCAATTCATTGCGTTCCGTGAGCATCTTGGTGGCAAGGCTTCGAATCTGTCCATCGGGATGGATCACGCGGAATTCGCCATCGAATCGATTGTCACCGGCGATCAGACGTTGCATGGTGCCGTTAAGTATTTGGTCTCTATCTTCGGCATGAATAGCTTTTTTGTTAGCCTCAAAACCATCGGGACAGTCTTCGCGCTTTAGACCGTAGAGTTTATACATCGTGTCGTCTAGGTGGAGTTGGTGCCTAACGAGATCGCTTTCCCATATGCCGACGCCAATCGCTTCTAAGAGATGGGCGACTTTGGTAGACGTTGCGATACTCTGGGCCTCGAGTTCAGCGGTTCTTGTTACATCGAAATTTAGCACACAGATGGTTTGGGGACGTCCATCTTTAGATTTCAATACCCGGCCGGTGGCCCATATATAGCGAGTGGTGCCATCGGACTTGACGAGGCGAAAGCGGGTTTCCCAGGCGGCGTTTCCTTGCAGAAAATTCGAATACTCCTCCCCACAGCGATGTCTATCGTCGGGATGCAAAATCTGCAACCAGCTGTCATGCGAGTGGACGATAGACTCGGCCTCGACGCCGAACAGTGTAACCATGCCCTTGTCCCAGTGAATCTGGTTTTCCAGGCTATCCCAATACCAAACTCCAATCCCAAAAGCTGATAGCAGACAACTGAACTGCGCGAGATCTTCCATGGAAATTCCTAAATCATGAGATAAGGAGTCATTGCATCGACTCGTCTTTTTTGAGTTTGAAAGGCTCGAGAGTTCCTGAAGAAAGCCGCTAACAGGAATAAGATCATGAAACAAAGAGTTTTGCGGTACCAGACATTGTGCAAAAGTTGCGCTTTCGATCTACTGGATAAGGGCAATCTGCATAGACTGAATTTGTGAATCTCTAGCAGCAACCCTGTCTTTTGAAGATTATACAATGTGGCCACAAATCTAAGTCAACTCTCTGTAAGTAATTAGTCTTAGACCTTGCTTATTTTCAGGATAAGGCGCTAATTATACTAAGTTGTAGGGCGTCTGAAAAGCGCATTTCCTTGCGTTTTCGCTCACGCAAAAAGCGCAAGGTGATGCAGCTGCTATAAAAAATTCGTAAAACAATTTGGTACATTAATGAAGCGACAACGCATTGGCACAAAAATAGCTGAAATTCGAAAAGAAAAAGGGCAAACGCAGCGGCAATTGGCGCAGAAGTCAGGATTGTCGGTAAGACATATCCAAATGCTGGAGGCTGGTCGGGCAGATATCCGACTATCGAGTCTTGAGAAGATCGCGCAGTCTCTTGATGTGGAAATTCAGCTATTGTTTGGTGGATGCGACAGGCTGACTCATAGCTCTGACGCTTATTGCTATGGCCATGACAGCTTAAAGACATGCACCTTGGACAGTCTTCCCGTTGCGGTACAAATCTCAGATGCGAATGGTCTTATTCTCTTTGTCAATTCAATGTGCGAAAGTCTGCAAGGTTACAATCGAGCGGATATTTGCGGCAAAATGTACATTTGGGATTTGCTCGCCGATGAAGAGGAAAAGCCAAGTCTCAAGAGCTATCTCCAGTTTCTCATAAAAGAGAAGCCCAAACCCACTCCCTATGTGAGCGTATACCGAAGCTCTGACGGCAAGCTCGAACGTGTCCGCGTGTCTTGGAATTATCTACTCAACGCGACTTTTACTGTCGTTGGTTTTATTTCTGTAATTAGTCGAGACCTAAGTATTCTCGCCGACTCCTAAGTTTCTTTGGAAACCTTGTTCTTTAAGTTTAGAGAATCGTGGTGATCCTCTTTTTCGAGCAGACGTTAAGAAAAATGGGGCATCTGCATGGATTTCATGAATGAAGAAACCTTTTCTTTGGAATTGAAAAGGTCATTTCAGATCGAAGCAAGGGAACTTTTGGAAGCTGCTGAGACGGCGTTTCTTTAGTTTGAGGCCAACCCTCATGACTATTCAAAAATCAATAATATTTTTCGCTACGTTCATAGAGTGCTCCTTTTGGCCTTGGGATTTCTCGGATTCTTCTTGAAATTCGCCAAGGATCATTTGGATTTTGTCCTATTTCCACCAGGTGGAGTGGAAGTCTTTGTCATAACCTTTGATGCTCCCAATGGCTCATCACTCGCTTACACCACCCAGCTATCTGAACCCATTGAGCAGCAACTGCAAAAGTATAAAATGGAAAACAAAGGCATCATCGATGACCTTACATTTCGGATTGGCAGCCAACAAACCAATCCCAACGATCCCGTGTCAAAGGTTGGATCGGAATATGGTCAGGCCTTCGTCTATTTAAGTCCAACCACAGAGCGACTCATTTCTGCGCGCGAGGTGATTGAAGACATACGCAAACGGATTGGCAAACCTGATGGAGTGACCCGGATTAACTTCGAACAACTCGCTGGCGGTCCTCCCGTTGGCAATCCCGTTAATATAGGAATACGAAGCACTGAATACTCAGACATTATGCTTGTCGTGGACAAAGTCATGGAGGAACTAAAAAAAGTTCCTGGCGTATCTGATATTCAAAACAATTACATACTGGGAAAAAAAGAGATTCAAATTTCCGTACTCGACAACGAAGCTGATGCTGCAGGACTTCAAGTTAGATATATCGGCACTGCATGGTCTTGTGAGCCCTA
>JBGSTF010000337.1:0-18414 GCA_041736645.1 Oligoflexus sp.
CGAAGTGTTTTCTACGCCAGCCTATGAATACTAGGCTCATCTCATGAGATCAAGATTAAGAAAGTCTGCCTAGTTTGAATACTTTAACCAAGTTGAGAAATGTGATGCGATTTGATGGCATTCGCTTCAGCGAAATTCATGGAAACCATGCATACCTTCCGTCCCGATGGCAGGTCTTATTCATAAAAAGTGCCTTAGCACTTTGACTCATTGCAGGAGCTATTTAGCTGTGAAGTCGAAACGAAAGCGGGACGATACCTATACAAGATCCTTTAATAGCTGCGATTATATGGCCTTCAATGGTTCCGCTGGCGCAAGCATCGAGTCATTCTGACGATCTTATGGAACGGCAGATAAGCCGGAATTGCATTTAACACTTGTCTCGCAGGAGAAGGTCGTTAAAAGAAGTTTCAATATCAAGCCAGATATCGCCACCAAACTCGACAAAATCATCGAGCAGAATCCAGGGCTTTCGCTTACATTTATTATCAATAAAGCTCTGGAAGTCTGGTTGGAGAAGCCCGAACTGAAAATCGATCGCCGCCCCTATACGGATGATGATGTGAATACCTTCATGGATAGCAATCAAGATTTAATGGACAAACTTTCAAAATGAAATCCGACCAGCTACTCGTTACCTTGACTTCGGATCCTATGAACCAGCCTATTCAAAAGTTGGCCGCCCTGCTTCTGTACCGTATAGCAGAAGGTCAATTTTTTTAGATGGCAACAAACGCACAGGTCTTTTAGCCTGTATCGCAAGATCAGGAAATAAGTTAGGATCGCCGGTCTCGGCAATCATGTTCTTTATTCTGTGATCGTAGAGGCGATAGCGTGATGACATGAGATTTCCGAATGTGGCTCTTTCTTTATGCTAGCCGGTTTTCAGAAATTTGAGGAGATGGCGAATTTTCGCGGTTTTTTGTTATAATGTCCGGATTCAGCGCACTGCAATGACAAGTCAAGAGTGCTGATAGATTCGCTCCTAAATGATCTTATGCTTCTGAGTATAACGTTACAGAATATTTCGACAGTGGAAGAACAAAATGAAGCTTGAATTGGCATTTTGCTCCGTGCTTTTCAGTGATTTTAAGTATCATTTGTCCGCCGTTGGTCTCGACCATCTCCTTAACTGCGTCCATGCCAACGCCTCGTCCTGCTATATGTGTGACACCATCTTTTGTGGATAATCCGCTCTCAAATATCAAATTTGCGATATCAAAATCACTCATTGATTGACTTTCATCAATAAGACCTTTTGTTATGCCTTTCTCTCTTATTTTATGAAGATCTAGTCCCGCGCCATCATCAAAGAATTCAAAATAGAATCCATCGACTCTTTCATCAATATTGAGTGTAATGGTACCTTGTAATTCCTTTTTAGCAAAAATGCGTTCTGATGGAGTTTCAATTCCATGAGTCATAGAATTTGAAAAGAGATGAATAAAGATACCTCGAATAAGACTGGTCTCGTCTTTTGCAAAAAGAATCCCTCCCTTGTTAACTAATATGATAGGGGTTTCTTTACCAAGATCAGAAGCTATCTTATTGGTATTCGATATGATCGGCGCAAGTATTTCTTGCAGCGAGATGTTACTCAAGTTTCTTAGGATTTGATCAAGCATAGCAGCGTTCGCTGGACTCTCTTTTTTTATAGTTGAAAGGTGTTGCTTAAATATGGATATAGCTTTATCATATTGATCAATAATTTCTTGATTTGAAAAAGCAACTAATTTGTCATGAAATAGCGCTGAATAGGCTGATAACTGTTCTTTTATCGTACCTATAAGTCCGGTTATTTCCGAAAAATGTGCCAACGAAAATAAGTAGCCGCCACTGCTGATCTCATCGAGCTTTGATTCGCAATCATGAACGGCCTCTGCGATATCTGTATAGCCCAATATCCTTGCGTTGCCTTTCAGAGTATGCAAAATGCGGAGAGCTGAATCTATAGGCTTTCTAACGTCATGTTTAGAAGTTTCAATGAGCGCTTCGATTTGATGGATAAATAGAGTCGACTCTGCGATGAATTGCTTAAATTTTTCAGCCCCAGATTTCAAAAGTTGACTTAACATCAGCAGATCATGTTGGACCGAAGCCGTCTTTTGACGAAGTCTTCTTAGTTCAGTCACATCACGAATTGTAACCATTATCTTTTCGACGATATCAAAATCGCTCAGAATAGGCTCCCAATCTATTTCAAGATACTGTGTTTCTCCGTTGCTTGTGGTTCGTGTTACTTCACTTACAAGTAGCGCGCTGTTTGATAAATATCCGATCGAATTTTCATTAATAGACAAGTAGAGAGCGCTTTCGATTTGATTCAAGGCGTCCCTAGATATTTCTGCTGACTCAAATAGTGTTGTGATAAAACTTTTAGATCCTAAATTGGATCTCTCAAGAATTGATTCCAGATGCTTTGAATACTCGTGATTTATTGTTAAATCAGCGCTTACTGTCAAGATGCCTTGTTTAATATTTGACATCATTGATTTTATATCTCTATTCTTCTCTACCAATTGATTGGTACGCTCTTCTACTTTATGCTCTAAACTTTCGTAAAGTTGGGCGTTTTCAAGTGAAATAGCTGCTTGGGCTCCAAGAATGTTAAGCACTTCAACGCGTTCGCGGGTAAAGCTGCCACTCGTGATTCTATTTTCAAGATAAAAATATCCAATTACTCGTCCGCTGATCTTGATAGGCATTGCCATAACGGATTTTGGTTTGGTGCGCAAAAGGTAGGGATCTGATCTGAATTTGGCGTCCTTTTCAAGTTCATCGATTATTATCGTCTCACCTGTCCGAGATGAATAAAGCATGACAGATATTGAAATATCCGAAAATTCACTTATATTTACCTTTGGCACTATATCAGTGCTCGATCCTGTAGCTGTCGCCATGACGAAAATCCTAGACGACTCATCCTCATTTAGCATTAAGGCCGCATACTGAGCCCCAGTATTTTCGATGATAATATGCATAAGATGTCTGATAAGACTTTTCATTTCAACTTGACCAGAGATTGTTTGCGCGGCTCTTGTGATAGCCTCGATATCAATAGAGGATGAATTTGGATTTTCGTCTATTGCACTACTAATATCAGAGTCCTTGTGCGCACTCATGGTAGATTTTGTATAGTTAATATCTGATGTCAGAACCGGCCATTCGGCTGTTAATAGGTCTAGTTTTCCGAATGCCTTCCATTTTTTGTAGTGGAGAAATGCGTCCTTTATAAAAAAATTGGCGATCTTCTTATTGCCCAATTCTAAATAAAAATTGGCAGCTAATTCGTGAATAATGGCTACATTTCTCAGAAAGACAGGTGGCGCACTTTCAATTGACTGGCGGTAGAGCTGCTCAGCATTTTGCCAATTTCTCTTCATCCTTTGCAATTCCGCCTTCATGGCGAGCATAATGTGCTGATAATTATAGGGATGATGTCGACTGAGCGGTGCCATTCGCTTAAACGAAAATGCGATCCGCTTCAAAATTGAACGTTTATTTTTGCGAGATTCATTTAAGTAAACGCGGGTAAGGATTAGAACTTGTATAAAGTGAAAGTCTATTTCGTGCAGAAGACCTATGCCTGTGTTGAAGTTTTTCTGTGCCAAGTTTATATCAATATAAGCTAATTGAATTTTTCCAAAAATAAAATTTAGCAAAGCTTTTTCTACAGACAAAAAGAAAATTCCAGGAGTGAATTTGGTCTCTATGAACACTTGTTCACTGAATTGATCGAGCCTTTCCTTGTCTTTCTGTTGTTCTTCATCGAGGCCATAAACTAGGGCTATTTTAGTTCTTTGAAGAAGAAGAGCAAGTTGTAAACAATGGGGGTTGTTTGATTTTTCCACAAGATGAAGGTAGTAATTTTCGGTTTTTAAGATAGACTCTTCTAAATTTAAATGTGGGCAATTTCGGGTAAAAGTTGCAGCGGTAGCTGGCATTACAAATTGGTCGCCTACTGCCAAACCAGCTTCAATTATTTGAGACCCATGCTTTTGGTCTTCATCCAAATTTGTGTGGTATTGCGAAATGAATGTTCCATATATATAATAGACATTCGGTCGTAATTTAATTTTTGGATATTTTTCTTCTACCCCTAGCGCAAATTGGGCTACCTTGTACGACGTGGAGTAATCCCGCATAACATTTCCGATTATTGATGCTGTCACCATGAAAGCATAAGCTGATTCGGGGCAATTTCCATATTTAAGAGAATACCGAGTGCCTTCAAATCCGCACAGTAGGCACGCGTTTAAATCTCCAGTTGAATATAATATGGGGCCAAGCGCAAAAAGTTGCCTGTGAATTATTAAAATGCGTCTGTCGCTGAGTTCTTTGTTGTTCAAAATGGAGTCTAGATTCGATCTACTTATTAGATATTTTATACGGATCATGTGAAACAGTAGTGTGAGATCGCTTGGATATGACGGTATGTTTACTCCGAGAGTCTGCAGAATGCTTCTACCTACTTTTAAAGCATCCTCTAATAACCCTTGTCGAAACTTTTGTTGAACCACCATGCTTTTTACTTCAGTCGCATCAAACGTGTCACGTGCGTGTTCGAGCAAGGTTTTATTAATGTCTTCAACTAGACCATAGTTCGCCATAAAAAAGGCCGCTTCAGAAAGGGCCATATATGTTTTGAAGGAAAGATCATAATTTTCAGTCCAGCTATTATGGCTTAAATACATCCTCGATTGTAGAAGGTAGTGAAGGAAAGCATCATAAGCAACCGCGTTCCTAGATTTTATACCTGCCAGATAATTAAGATTGATGGCTAAAACCTTCTCGGATGGATCTTTGATAAGGTCATGACCAAGATTATAGTGTCTTACTATGTCAATAACATGATTTTCTAGGCTGTTTTTATCTGTGTTTTCGTATAATTGTCTGCCAATATTTAGATGAACGATTGGTCGCTCTGAATCCGAAATCAAGAGGTATGCTGCTTCGTGAACCCGATCGTGCTGAAACTTACAATAGAAGCTTTTACCCTCACTTTGTAGTCCCGTTTGTATGAGTTTATAGGATTCACCTATCGGTATTAAAAGCCCTTTTTCAATGGTAGGCCATACGATCTCTAGAAGATCTATAATGTTTATGTCGCAAATGATGGAAAGGCTATTAAGTTCAAATTGAGCCCCGAGACAGGCGGCCATTTTTAGTATACGTTGCGCTTCGTTCGAACATCTTTGAAGCGTTGATATCATGAGTTCAACGACATTTTCATTGATATTAGCATTGAGGACTTTCTCTACAGACCATCGCCATTTTCCTATATCTGATTGAAAGTAAATGGCATCTGCTTCATAGAGAGTCTTGATAATTTCTTTGATATGGAAGGGGTTTCCTGCAGTTTTTAGATAGATAATGTGAGCCAGATCATGGACATTTTGAACGTCCTCATGAAGAGTATCAGACAATAGACGAGTTGTTGAATCGATGGAAAGTGGACGAATCATAATGTCGTTAATTGTTATGACTTCTCTGATGTTAGCAAGTGAATTTAACAGCGGGTGCCCCGGACTTACTTCATTATCACGATAGACAGCCACAAACATGACATATTTCAATTCGGCCTTTGTCATCAGGTATTCTATAAGGTTTAGACTTGGCAGATCGGACCACTGAAGATCATCTAAAAACACGGCCAAGGGGTGGCCGTTTCCGGTAATGATATTAATTAGTTTTTCAAATGCTTCATGGAAGCGAGCCCGTGATTCGGAGACGCCTAGCCTAATAAGTTGTTTCTGAGGTCCGGTAAGTAATTCAAATTCGGGAATTATTTCGGTAATTGCCTTAGCGTTATTTCCTATTTCGTTAAGTATTTCAGACTTAATAATTTCGACCTCGGACACTTGTTTTGTAAAATGTTGACGAATGAGATCGCTAAAAGCTTCTCTAATAGCCGCATATGGAACATTTCTTTTGTACTGGTCGCATTTGCCGACAATAAAATGACCGCGAGCCTTTGCTATAGGCTTATTGATTTCATTTACGAGCACAGATTTACCCATTCCCGATGAACCCAAGATAGTACAAATGAGTTTTTTTCCATCGAGTGATTGCTTAAATATCTCGAAAAACTCGTCGAGTTCCTCTTCCCGTCCGTAGAGTTTTTCAGGGATACTTAACCATTGGTTTGTATCATTCTGACCGGGGGTAAATAACGTTGCATGTTTTAGGCAAAGGTTGTCATTGACAGTTTGCAGATCTGTAATAATACCATAGCTACTTTGATATCTATCCTCTGCGTTTTTTGAAATCAATTTATCGATTATTTGCGAGATAGCGAAGGGAACGTTTGAATTTTTTGCATGAGCCGTCATGGGCTTTTCTGCAATATGGCAATAGATCCATCCAATGGCATCAATGGCTTGAAATGGCATTGAATCGGTTAGAAAATGGTAGAAAACCAGACCTAGTGAATAAAAGTCTGATCGATAGTCAACTCTTCTATTCATCCTGCCGGTTTGCTCGGGTGAGATATATTTTAGAGATTCATTGAGATGATCCAAATCATTATCTTTTGCATTTAGGGTAAAAATGTCAGTCGCATGTTGAAAATCAACAATCGAGATTGAGCCATTCGTTTCGTCCCAATAGATGCTATTCGGATTTAAGTCTCGGTGAATTATTTTCTTTTCGTGTAGTCTACTTATAGTCTTGATTATTTCAATGAAGATTGGAATATATGATGTTGGGCTAAGGTGTGGCGAATTGAATTCAAAAGGGACTCCAGAAGGCTTTTTAAAAACAAGTAGCGGGATTTCTGCATCAGTGATTTCCAAATCTAAAACTTCAACTATATTTGGTCCCTGAGATTTTTTAGCGACTTCAAACTCTCGCCGTAAATACGAAACCTGGTCAGACGAAAAATCATCAGACGAGACAGTTTTTATAATGAAATGGTCAGTTCCATCAAAGTTAGTACAAGAATATGTGATGAATTTGCCGGCTTGTCGTATAATGGACGTAGCATGATATCTACCAAGTTTAGCTGGTGTTAACATTTATGCTACCTTTTCCAAAAAGTAGTGAACAATACCTACATTTTTCTCATGTTCAATCATGTAGTCTTTGCGGATAAGTAATTCGAACTGGTAATTTTCAATTTTCCACTTTTGCCGCAGTAGCCATTATAACACAACACGCCACTTTTATAAGTTTATTTGGCGTATAATGCAGCCACTTTGATGGTGCTGATTTGCATTTAATGTAATATAAACAATAGGTTATTGAGTGTTGGCAGCAAGGAGCCCACCCAGTTAGGCAAAGCTCTCATAGACATATTCCGTTCTGGAGGGCTTGGCCCGCATGGGTGGCCCCGTGGGAAGATTCAAATGCCCGAGGATCTCTTCGATAGCGTCCTTGCGAATGATCGCAGCTATAATCCTCACATGCCCTCCGCAGTGAGGACAAACCGTCAAGTCGAACCCAAATGTCCTCTTCAAAGGCTCTGCCCACGGAATATATCTGGACGACTTTTCAGCTTCCTCATCCAGACCACCGCTTGGCAATGCCTCCAATGCAGCTTCCTCACCTTCGATGGGGAGCTTTCCTGACTTTCGTAAATATTTTATAACTCGCCCAGATACTCCATCCACCACACATGCTGCCTCGTGATCATGGATTCCAGGAATTCCAGGGATTCTATGAAAAAGAGGATCACCCTCGCCGTCCACCGTATAGATGCCATCAATGGCCAAAAGATGAAAATGAAGATTAAGGTTGAGCGCAGAGCCGGCCCGCTGCAGGTAAGATACAATGCCGGCTTCGCCACCTTTAATTCCAAGCTTTCTGGCCTCTTTTCGAAGATAGCTATTGATCTCATCGCAAAGGATCTTATTAACCTCTTTTAAAAGCTTGTCATCTGAGGCCATCCGATAGCGAAGTTCAAAGGGCACTGATAAAACCCAGCGCCTCGTTGGAACAAATGGGATAACATTGTCCGCGAGATGAATGGAACGCTCCGACATCCGGCGACCAGCACAAGATGGACAAAATCGGCATTTACAGCTAAATGCCAAAATAATTGAGTGAATGCAGTCGTCACATTTGAGTCTGACAAATCCTTCCGAGAGGACGCCGCATTTTAGAAATTTATCGAACTCGCGTCTTACAAAATCTGGCAATGATTTTCTATCCGGATCGCCGCCAAGCAAATCAAAAAACGTATGGGAATGGTCCTCCAAGATCTTATAGAGTATGGTCTCTTCGGGCTCATGTCTTTTGTATTCTGCGTAGGTCTTTGCCATAATCCCGGAAGAAATATTCGTCCGGGAAAAAAATTGACACTGAAATCCTCAAATTTTCAAGGACATCGCAGAAAGTTCATGGGCCGATGAGTTTCTAGAGACCACCGCTCATGAGCTCGCCCTTGCCCGAGTGAATCTCAATACGGCCCAAGGCTGCGGCTGGCTTTCGACCCTCGATCATGGCCAAAAGGGTTGCAACGAGGGATGGCTTTCTTGAATTTGCGCGTGGATCACCACGGCAATTGATTTCGATCGATCCAACAAGGATCCGGTGCCATCATGCTGAACCTCGAGGCCTTGCCGCAAATCCTGCTCGATGAAGCTTACCAAGGCAGGCTCTGCCCCTGGTAGTTAAAAAATCGCCCCGAGTCTTTGTTCTTCATCTCCTGAATCACATGAGCCAAACCGGTGACCGATTGCTGAACCGTGATACTCGCCTGGGGACCACCCATATCCGTCTGCACCCAGCCTGGATGCAAGGCCACCGTCAGAAGCCAGGGATGATCCAAGGCCAAAGACTTGGTCACCATATTCAGGGCTGCCTTCGAACTCCGATAGGCATAGTACCCACCTGAACTATTGTCGGCGAGTGATCCCATCAAACTCGACAGCATCGCCACGGTTGGATTTTGGCCTTTCTTTAAAGCAGCAAGCGCCAGTTGGGTCACGGCAATGGTCCCGATCACATTGACCTCAAAAGACTGCCGCAGAGCATCCAAAGGCAGATTTTGAAAATTGAATTTTCGATCCAGGATGACTCCTGCATTGTTAATCAGAAGATCCAAGGGCTCCTGCTCGAGATGCTTCTGCAGTTCGCCGAGAGTTTCCGCTTGGGCGATATCCGCATCGATCAGAATCAACCTTTGTGGGTATTTTAGACTCAGACTTTTCAACGCAGGAGTAGAAGTGGCTTGGCGCGCCACGGCTAAAACTTGAGCACCGCCGTGTAGGTAGTGCTCCGTTAATCCCAGACCCAATCCACGATTGGCTCCCGTGATACATGTTTTGAGACTCATGACCGGCCCTCCAAAATCCCGACTGTATCACAGCTGAGGTCAAGGGATCAGTGGCCTTAATGAGTTTCTTTATCCTTGGGGCATTCGTCGTGCTGCTCGAGCAGATACTGATCCGGGTTATCGACCCAATGCCAGGTGCTGCCTTCACCGACTGTGTTGCGAGTGGTTTTAAACGATAGCTGCGCAGGGTGTTCAGCATTGATAACCAAGGTATTCAGCGATGGCTGAAGAAAGGGCAATAGATGAGGAATGTCCGAGCCGGCCAATGTCAGGCGAAGTCGATGGCCTTTTTTAAAGACATGCGCGGTCGGCCATAGCTCAACCACGTAGGGGTAGACAACATCTTCCTCTATCTTCAATTGGGGTGTTTGCAACATTCGATAGAAAGGATCAAAGGGTCGGTAGTTGGGATCCATCGTGCCGGCTCGATCGTCAGCGCGAGCAGGTGCATTCTGCCTTTGGGTGCCGCGCAACCAGCCTTCGGTCACGTTGAGCGTTTTGCCGTCGGGCCGAATATCTTCCAATCCGGCAATCCATTGAATATCCCGGGCCATCATCAAATCAACGGCAGCATTCGACTGCACATCAACCAGGGATCCCAGGGCATTGAGGGTGTTTTTGACCAGCTCTTTGCTGGGAAAAGGCAGAAAATCAGTGCGAGCCCAAAAACTCAAAGTGAGCGGCCCGACAATTTCCAAATCTTCGCTTAGAGGCTCGGTGGAGAAGAGTAGAGTTTCCTCCGGGTCACGCGGTCCAGCATCAGCCCGCCACAGAGCATCCTTTTTGCCAAGAAAAAACTTTTGCACTTCTGCAGGCAATGAGGTAATCCCTGCGGTCCATCGCCTCGTGGGAGCGCTGCTCAAGCCTTGCAGATCGTTCAAGCGAACCCGGTGTTCCAGACTTGGATCGGGCCTAAATTTACTGCGATCAGCTTCCGTGCCCATTTGAAAATGCTGGTTATCTCGAAACCACGAACTAAAAAAACCTCGACGAGCAGGCACTCGACTCAGATGAAAGGCCCTGGCTTCAGTCCGTTCCTCGGACAAAGGCCAATCTTTTTCCGCGCGCCAGCGATCAATGCCCATGACCTTCATGAGAACCGGATACTCACCCAGAAAACAATCCTCGACACCTTTGATTTTGCTATCAAACCATCGTGCCGCAAGTTTCATATTAGCAATGGACGGAAGCCCCAAACCTAAAGCCCCGCTCAGATGATACCAATCGCCGATGATGAGAGCCTTGCTCCCTCGTTCATGGCGCTGCAATCCGTATTGAAAGCCGTTCAAACTTCCTGGGGTAAAAATATCATACCAGCCACCCGTCATGAGAGTCGGAATGCGCGGCGAAATTTGCCTTTTCCCGGAAGGAAAGGGCCAACCATCAGCAGGCTTTTCAGGCCAGTAAACAATAGGCGATCTTCGGTAGTAGCCGGGCACATCGTTGACAAAACTCGCATCGAAGAGAGCTGTTTTGATATTGTTCGGAACTTGGGCCAGATGCTCTTTCAAGGTGGCCTGAATCAGCTCAATATCGTCTCGGCTGGGTGCCTTGTCGCCCGAGAGCAATCCAAGCGGCGGAAGAATGGAAAAGAAGTTGGTCAATGCACTCCAAATCGAGGCAAATTCAAGGTTGTAGTTGCCACCTTGAAAGACCACCTCACGATAGGAGTCGGCACTGCTGACGAGAGGCATGATAGCTTTCAAATGAACAGGCTGCCCTTCAGCATCGACATCAATCAGTCCGGAGGAAAGCAGCTGCACGATGCCCATGTAGGAAGCGCCGATCATCCCCACTTTACCATCAGACCAAGGCTGGGCAGGGATCCAATGATCGATGATGAACTTAACGTCATATTGCTCAATCAGGTCCAATCCGGTCCACGATCCTTGCGAGAGTCCTGTCCCTCGATTATCTATCGCCAGCAGGTTATAGCCGTGCGGGACTAATCCCAAGTAGAGCAGTCCAACGACATCACGCCGATATCCTGTTGCGACGACAATGGTAGGCAAAGGCTGATCCAATCCCTCTTTTGGGCGAACAAGTGAACCCCAAAGTGTTGTCGATTCCGGCGAAAGCGGATTGTCACCCGGCCCCAAAGTTACCTTAACATTCATATCGATGATGGCGTTTTCTGCACCCAGTTGTTTGAGTCGCTCTTGAAAAAGAGTCCCCGTAAGGCCTTGGCCTTGAGCCTGGGGTAGCCATCCGCAAAGGTAAACGCAAAGGAACATGAATCCACTTCGGAACATCATCGCCTGGCTCCTGAATGTGAGACGCAGTCTTGTCGCTTCAAAGACTCAATGTGTGTTGGGGAGGGAGAATGAAGGTCCACTCGAGAAAATTCAAGATAGCTTCCGACAGACTGGACTGAAAGAAACCAAATGGTAGGATCTGAACAAGCGGCATGCCCCTGAAAGAGGCCTCCCTTCTCGATAGAGTAGGAGCGCCTCATCTGTTTGGCTGAAGCTGCTTGTCCTGGCCACTTTCAGAAAACAATCGACTATCAGTAGCGACGCCCCCATTTAAAGAGAGCCACGCCGTGGTTTTTCTTGGTTTCTTCGTCCGTCTCGGCTCCGGTTTCAAACGACCAGTTTTCCGTCAATCTCTTGCGTAATGTCACGGACTGCCTAACGCCTTCCAGGTCTGATCCAACCATCAGTGACAGACCTTGAGCAACCTTGACCCGCGCCCGAAACAGTCCCGTATAGGGGTTATAACCCACGCTATCGATCGGTGTGGAGGCTAGATAATACATGGACAAAAGGCCAAGAGCACCGTCCACCATAGCAGCCCTGGTTTCTTCGACCGAACGGAGACTGTTGTCATCCAAAGCTCCCGCGTTGCCTCCGAACAGAATCATCGACAGGAGCTGCGTCGGTGCCTGTGGAGGCTGGCTCTCCAGAACATAAAAGGGTCGATCCAAAGTCCCCGAGAGTTTAAGACTGATCCTGACATCAGGATCTTTGAAGATCACCAGACCGTCCAATCCAGGCGGCTCCTCATCCGGCCTCAGAATCAAACGGAGATGATCGACATAAGCTTGCTTCTTGAGAAAGCTCACCTGGTAGTCTTGGATCGCAATCGAACCGGTCGGACGCATGTCCTCGCCTGTTATTTGCAGATCGAAGGAAATCGGCACCGGAACTTTCGACAGCTGAGTGACCAAGGTCAAAGGCCTATTCGCAGGGGTGGTGATCTTAATATCAAGTATGACTGGCAAACCCTGCTCTTCTTCCCCTGTCGCCCGATCCTTCACCTTACTGATTCGCTTGTCGGGAAAAATCTGCGGTACCTTGCCATTGAGTGCCAGCTTTGGCACCTCAAAGGTCACCCTATCGAGGATCACGGCTAATTGGATCTGGGCTTTCTTATCCAACTCTTTTTTCACCAAACCCCTGGCTGTGACAAATAGGGCTTGAGCTTCCGATTTGAGATCGACCGTGCAGCTGACAGGCAGGTGTATCAAGGCGCCAAGCTGTTGGATACGTCCCTGAACGTCACATTGAATATGGCCATCAAGAGTATTGAACGGTGCGGGCACATAAAAATCTGTTTTTGATAAGCGATTCACCACAGCTTGAAACTTATCAAGGGTGATCTGAGTATTGGTATCAATCACCATGTGCAGGCTTTTCAATCCACCAAAAAATCGACCATTTAAGTTTATCAGACTCGAACTGCGCAGCGTATAGATTTGACTTTGCAAAGGAGTAATCCCAATCGTCAAGAGAGCTTCGAAGGAAGGATTCTGATTCCACTTCGCAATCGTCAGAGGACCACGAATATTCAGCTGCACTACTTTCGGCAGCATATCCTCAAAAGCTTTCTCTTTGGGTGATGCCTCGCGGGTTAGGGTCACATGGCAATTGAGTTTGGAGTCAAGGAATGGCTTAGTTTTTTCTTGCAGTGTTCCTCCAAACTGACAACTCTCTAGATCGACTTTTTGCAGGGACGGTACCGGATAAGTCGCTTGGCCGCTGAGTTTGATATCGAACCGCTCATGATCCAGCTTGCCCGAAGCTTGCAGTGACTGCTTCTGATCTCCTATGTTTGACAGAAGGTCCAGCTTGAATTGAGCCTTTTCCGGACTGTCCCATTGCAGTTCGCCATTCAACACGGCTTTACCAAGTTTGACCAGATCAGCGTTGCCTTTCAACGTCGCCGTTAACGGCGTAAGGGATGGCCCTTCTGACATTTGAAGACTCAGGTTGAATAGCCCCCGATGGATCGGCAAGCCCTTGACCTTATCAACCAGCAGAGCCAAGGTCCAATGCGTCATGTCAAGCTTTTGCAGATTCAAATCAATCTGAGCCATCATCTTCGGTTCCAAAGGCTGCTCCACGATCAAGCCCTTAAGCCCCACATGAATAGGTTTAAAACGGGTCTTTCGCAAGCGTTCCAGCCATATGGGATCCAGTTCAAAACCAGTGTCAGGCTGCTTAGGATCAGCCGCCGGCAGCTTGATGAAAAGCTTCGAATCCTGAATATCAATTGGCCCGACTTCCGTGATCCCGTAGTGCTTGGGATGAAAATCCAGACTTAACTCCAAGCGCAGATCCGGGATATGGGCCGACAGCAGTCCTTGTTTGCCAATTTTGAGGTCTTCGCTTTTCACAGCGAGATGCCGCAGATAGAAATGATCCTGCCGTGACAGCATCATCTGCATGGATTTAAAGCTCACTTCATAACCTAAAGGCTTGAGCAAATTCTCGCTGGCCCAACGCAAGGTTTTTTCCGGGATATTCAATTCAGGCTTGCTGAGGACATAATAAATGAAACCCGCCGTGATGAGCAGCAAAGTCAAGCCGCTGACCAGAAAACCCAGGAGAATCTTCAGAAGAACACGCAACACCTTCATCAAAATTGCTCCCCAATGCTTAAGTACAGTTGCCAGGTCGCAAGATCCTCGAATTTGTCATGGTCTTTTCCAGAAACAAAGCCATGGCCGACAGAGCCCCTGAGCACACCAATAGGAGATTCCCATCGCAAACCAAGACCAGGCGACCAATACATCCGCGGAATCAAGCGGACAGGTCGATCCCCCAACCAGCCCCAATCGGTAAACAGCAAAGGCTGGAGTTTATAGGGCAGACTGTTATTGAGTCGAAGTTCGGTCCCCACATAAGCTTTGGTCAAGGCTCCTGCCCCTTCGCTCGGCAAGGATTTACGAGCGAAGCCACGCATATCATCCGAGCCACCTAAAAAATATTTATAGGAGGGTGGCAAGTCGCCCTCATCAGTTCCTGAACCTGGCACCGTACTGGCAAAGCTGCCTCGCAGCCCAAAGATCCAGATTTCAGGTTCCAGGCTGAGCAAGTTCCAAAGTCGAGTGAGCTGAACCGAGTAGCTCGATGCCGAAACATCCGAGCCTGCTCCCTTGTTGGTCATCGATCCGAACAAATTGAACTGATAGCCTGACTGCGGACTTGTGCGAAAATACTCAAAAAGATGGCTTTCTCCGGCTATCCCAAAGTCCATCGTCAGCAACCGGGTGATCTTTGGACCTTCCCCGCGAATGGTCGATTCAAATTGCAGCGAAGGTCCCAAATAGATATCGCCACGAATTCCTAGAGCATCACCCGTCCAGGCAGGAGCAAACACAGCTTTCGCTGCATTGGTTTCATAAGCTCTTTCATACTCACGTTCCAGACGAATGTAGCTCTTGAGATAATGATGGGATGGAACCGGCAAATAATACCAATCAAAGGTGCCTAGAATTTTTTGGGTTCGGTAGGAGAGCGAGCTGGAAAGATCGAGCAAGGAAGCTGTTTCCGTAAGCCGACTGTTACGCCAGGAAGCTTTGACGATAAAAAGATTTTCCGAATCAAATCCAAAACCGAAGCTCACCAAACGGGGTTTACCGGGCAGAGTGCGCTGTTTGATCAAGCCCAATTCTCCCTGACATTCCGGAGCATATTGGGTGTTGATGACAACTTGCGAAGTCTTCAAGCGATCTGCCGAGACTTCCAAGAGAGTTGAATCGTAGCGATCGCCCAATTCAAAGGCTCGGTATCGATCCAACATACCCCCTCGCACATCAGGAATAGGCTCGGCGTCAATTTTATTAAAAGTCCAGAGCTCCTTGAGATCGATTCTGACATCGACTGCTCCAGTATCGGGATCGGCGAGAGTTTCCACCACTGCACAGGGATAGCCAAGGCGTCCCAATTTTGTTGAAGCCCAGCTCTCGATGGTATTCAAGGCCTGGGGAGTGAGAGGACGTCCCCGCGGTAGCCAAAACTGGTCAATACCCAATTCCGGGATATCAGGCTGAAGGCGGAGTGAAGTGATGAGCGTGGCGATCCCAGGTTTCACAAACAGTTTGCCCTGGACTATTTCAAACTTAGGTTTGTGGTAGCCACGCGCTGAAAGAAAATTGGCCATATGGTATTCGGCCTGGCGCAATGGAATAGTTTCCCAGGATTTGACACCAGGACTGCCGCACACCATGCGCCGTTCGGTGTCGGTGAAAGTCAGATCGTATTCGTAGTCCAGAACAAGAGTGGGGCATAACTTTTGGAGATTCGAGCCTTGAACTTCAGACTGACCAAAGACCGAAGACTGCCAAACAAGAAAGCCAACGACTGTTACATTGAGAATCCGCACGGCTCATCCTGCTTTCAAAAAGAGGGATCGCATTGAGGCTGCTAAGCCTGTTGTGAAAGCAAGCAGCTGCCATCCCTGATACAGAGGATTCCTTACTGTGAGCGGAAATAATACGCAATCAGTCTTGGATCCAAGGCTCGCTTTCACAGCCGAGCCTGCAAAAAAGGAGCCTGAGCCATTGACGCCACATTGGCTACATCAGGCTTAGAAAGATAGCTTTTGGAGATGTTCTTGGGGAAAATGTCTTGTCGGGGCCTGAAAGGCCCCAAGAGCCTGTATCACGTAAGCTTCATCCCAGACATAGGGCGAGATTTTGGCAACAGTGCCAGCCGGACTTCGCTAGGCGCCATGTCTATCGTGCCAATCGGCTAGAGGGCATCGGCCAGATCGGAATCGTCCTCCTGATCATACACTTCGTCCCATTCCATACACAGATCCTTGGCCTTAAAGAGAATCCGCCTAGCATGATTGGCATCCATCTGAGAAAAAAGGCAAAGCTTTGGACTGATCGGATAACGAAAACCTAAACTATCAAGCCTTTTGCGAAGAAATTTGCGAGTGCGACACAGCCTGAGGTTAACCACAGCATGAGGCTTAGTTTCTAATGTCTTCATCGATTGCTCGACATGCTCACAGAGCCGCCGACGGTTACATCGGGTGCAGGCGCTGTCGCGCAATTGATCCTCGATCGGAAGATCATTTGGGTGGGGACGCATCCTTCCTCCAATTCACGGATTCAATCCGTGACAGTTGTGCTTGATGGGAAATTTTTCGACTTCCTTTTCCTTGATAAGCTAGACAGAGCAAGGATCAAGCCATCTTGGCATAATTGGAAAAAATGAATCATATCCGTACTATAGTCAACGAAAAGAGCCAGAAGGAGGGCCAGGACAGGAGCGGGCTGGCACGAAGCTGCGGGATTTCGCTCGCAGCTCCGGGCGCCCTCTTGGCAGAAGAACCGATCAAGAACCAGCCTGCGGCAGGCTCAAGTAGTCACGATACAAAATTTTGTAGGATTCTGAATCCGTCATTTTATAGATCGAAGGTCTAAGCACAAGGTTTGCAGCATCTTTCACGTCCGCTTTTTCGAGATCCTCATTGGCAATAAAAAGGCTCAAGGCTTGATCGGCACCGTATGATAAATCACTAGGATTTCTGGCTAGGATGTAGCGGAAGTCAGAAACAATTTTACGCGATCCGTCAGCCAGCGTTGCATACACAGGTTTATAGCTAGGGCTTGGATTTTCCTCAGCAGAACCCGCTTCAAATTTCAATTGGGGGAAGAGACTCACATAGTAGAAGCTGCCCAAGGGTGCTTTATAGGTGAACTGCAGGGACACCAGGATTCCGGAACGTCCCTGGCTGTCGACCGCGGCCTTGACTTCGGTCGTCACAGGACTCAACTCGGTCGATTCCACTTTATTTTGCAAATCCAGCGCTAGGCTTTTCACCCGAGAGCTATAGAAACTGCCATAGGACCAGTTCTTAACGAACTCATAAGGCATCTGGCCGTAACCTTTTCGTCCCCATTCCGCACCCCAGGAATTTTTGAAGTAAAAAACTTCGTCCTGCTGATTGTAGCCGGTCAAGAGAACTGTATGACCCCCGCAGAGATCCGGCTCGTCCTTGCACTGGTCTTCAAGTTCTTGGCTATGTTCAACTCGTCCATCTTCGCTGCCCCATCCGTTTTGATTCACGGGCACGGAAATAGTCACCGCATAGCCTTCGGCCAGACGTTGCATCACATCATTGATGTTTCTCAGCTGATCGATTTGGAATTCAAAGCGCTTGCCATCAACCACGCTCTGCAAGGCTTCGGCACTCGGCTGATAGTGGCTTCGACAAAAGGCCGGTGCCGAACTATCGTCTTTGTAGTCGGCGCAGGGCATACCCTTTTCAAACCAAGAGTGAGTGTAGGGAACCGCCTCTTCCAAGGCAAAGCCACGCTTGCTCATGGTGCGAATATTGCCTGCCAAATACGAAGCATCTTCGGTGGTATTCACTCGATCCAAAGCTTTATTTGCATAGATCAGATACTCTTCCGATAGATTCACATCGCGATGGTCCGGAACATACTTTTTGATGGCTTGCTCAAACAGGGCCACAGTCGTGAAATAGGCGCAGCTACCCCGGTTCGCTTGATCCTTGATTGGGGTTTGCCATTCGGTCAGATCGACCTCGGTCGGCAGGCCTTCGCCAGGCAGACTTCGAACTGTATCGCTTGGCTCTTGCCAATAGGCATCCTTTGGCTTGGGTTGGAGTTTGAACTGCCGACCTTTGATTTCGATGCTTTGAGCTGAACCTTGAATCGCCCAAACAGATGCTGCACAAAGGATGACGAACCGGGTGTTCATGAGTTCTCCGCAGAAAATGGAATTTGATGTTCTCAATTAGCAAATGCTGAAGAAAAGTTTAATAGAAAAGTGCATACGCCGTTTTTCTCTGAAAGGACCACTTGGTTTTGAATACCAGCGTTTTGAATTCATCGCTTTTCGCTAGAGATTCGGTTTCAGGAAGGTGCAAGGCGG
>JBGSTF010000006.1:0-3713 GCA_041736645.1 Oligoflexus sp.
CGAAGGCGTAAGACCTCAACCTTTAAGGCGGAATAGAGCAGTGAGTCCATCATAAAAAGTCAGCCTCGTTCAAGGGGCCGCCCTTCCGACTGGTGCTCTAATTTTCAGATGAACGCAGAGACTTACTTGGGTCCGTAAAGCACAGCTTCTATCATCTTAGCGTTCCTAGGTCCAAGAACCGCTTGGCCATAATAACTAATTTTTCAGTGGATTCGCTCGATTCAAAAAGAATCTTCTGACGGTTGGCTTTGAGGTGTCTTCCTAGTTCCCAATCCTCGCAGATTATATACTGGTAGTTGTTGCGCGAAAATTGCTCTGCCTCAGATGGCAAGTAGACATCAGCATCAGGCAAGTTGCGGCGAAGCTCCGTCAGACGACTCTGTTCTAAACAAATAATCAGAAGCTGGAGAGTTTGGGTTGATTTCGGCGCTTCAGACAAACTAAGCTCAACAGCAGATTGGGCGCTTGCGTTGAGCATGAGATTGCTTGTGCCATCCACTTGTCGTTCTAAAGGAATTTCCAAAGCAAATAGAGTTGTTTTCCCTTCTCTTTTGTAAGTGACCTCCCCACCATGCCCTTCCGCTACGCGCCTCACATAGTGCAGGCCTAGACCAGTTCCTTCACTTTTTCCAGAAGTCGCCCCCCGTGAAAAAAGCTTGGTTTCCATTTCAGGAGGAATCCCCGGCCCATCATCAGCGATTCTAAACAAGAGTCTGTCTAAATTCTGATCTAGCGTCACAACCACATCATGGCGAGCGCTCTCAATGGCATTGATGATCAAATTTGATAGGGCTCGAGCAAGCATAGGCTCGTCAAGATCGGCATTTTGAATCACGGACGGCCATTCACAGCGCAAGCTTTTATTGTGTTTGTCAGCTAGCGCCTGACAGAATTGCTCCACAGTCGCCAAATTCAAGTCGCAGGTCCTCTTGCGCACAATTTCTTCAAATTCTGCCCGTTTTATGGCGTCAGTCATCGCGTGTAGCTGGCGAAGGGCGATCAGTAAGTGCCCCCTTTCTCGGCCAAAATCTGCCTCCGGAATACGTGTTAGCCGCTCAAATGAAGCCATAGGTGCCTTTAAATCATGAGCGATAATTTGGACGGTGCGAGCAACGGCTTCGAACCGGGTTGATTCAATCAATTGGTTCTTATACTGGGTAAATCGCTCGAGAAAGGCACCAAGGGCTAAGAATATTGAGCGCACTTCGTGCACCACTGGTCGGTAATTGGCCAGTTCGGGAAGCTGTATCTGTTCAGGATTTTTGTCAGTCACCGATCGAGAAATGTCAGCCAGAGGCTGCAAAATGCGTCGGGTTAGGGGCACGGTAGCCAATAATTGAGCCAAAAAAAGTAGGCCCGTGCCCAAGAATGCCGCGAGCATAACAACCCATATGAGCCTTTGCTCGGCTTTAGTAGAAAATCCGAGCCAGATATCAACGGCTAGGTGTTCGTGCTCCTCGTCAAAGAATATGGGCGACTTGGACCATCGAAAGGGATATTCATCGGATTTTTTCTTCAAATTACAGACGACATCACCGCTGAGGTCTTTGATAAAGACAGCTCGCACGTAGTCTTCTTTGAGGAGCATATAGCATTTGCGCAATACCTCAGGGCCATCGCCAACTAAGATTTGTTGGCTAATGCTATCTTTAAAGAATGATTCAATCGTGCTCTGGTGTCCGCGCACAACATCTCTTACGTAGGAACTGAGCAGGGGTCTGCCGCCGAATATTCCAATGAGCCCAACTATCACACTGCAAAAGGCCGAAGCAAAAGCTAGGGCGCGAAAAAGCGTCCACTGCAGAGGCAGGCGCAGTATGTTCACGGTTGACTCCGAAGTAGTTCGTGACAATTCACTAAAAATAGCAGCTTGCACATAGTATTTTTGCGCCTAATCGGTGGGAGGTCAAGGAGTCTTTCCCAGGAATTTCAGTAAGTTTCCCTCGGTGCTCGTCACTCATTCGCGGAGCATGAAAAGGTTCCGATGTATTGTCATTTGACGAGAGGTCTGTACGTGTTAGAATGACTTGTTTGTCGCTCTATTCTTCTGGAAGGTTTGCATGTCTAGAAAAAATCCGGTCATTCTCGTCGTTGAAGACATGAAGAGCGAGCTATCGCGCTATCTGCTTTTTTTTAAAGATTTGGGATACCAAGCATCCGGTGTTTCTACACTGGAGGATGCCCTGAAAATGGTTAAAAGCCAGCGCTACGATTTAGTGCTAACCGATATTCACCTTTCCTCGGATCATACGAGAAGCGAGGGGTTGGAACTTATTCGAACGCTCCGCGAAGAACATCCCTATATTACCCTGATGGCGATGTCTTTTGACCCCGAATTCGCGGTTGCAGAAACTGCCAAGCAGTTTGGCGCTTGGATGTTCCTTCGAAAACCAATCAGTTCCGCAGATGAGCTGGCGATCCACGTAAGGCGTGCCCTGGACGTTGCTGCATTGCAAAAAAGTACGATTAAGTCAGCAAGTTCACCCGCAATGAATGTGCTTCTTAAGAAATATCCCGAGGGAATCGTAATGAACGATTACCTTCGTCGAGCTGTTCGAGGCTCGGTTGGTAATGAAGACACCTGCACCGTGATCATCGGTGAAACCGGGACAGGTAAAGAAGAAATTGCAAAACTCATTCATCGCTATCGGTCTGAGCAGGAAGCCTTGCCATTTGTGGCCATCAACTGCGCGAATCTTCAAGGTGAGCTTTTGATGTCGACCCTTTTTGGTCATAAAAAGGGCGCTTTCACGGGTGCAGTCGAAAACACCCAGGGAGCCATTGGCCAAGCGAACGGTGGCATCCTGTTTCTCGATGAATTTCACCGGCTGAGCATTCAGGCTCAAGAACGCTTGCTCCGGGTCCTGCAAGACGGCAGCTATCAAAAGCTTGGCGAATCTACAGCGTCATACTCTCGGTTTCAGCTTGTGGCAGCAACATCACTTGATCTGGAACAAGCTGCTATGGATGGAACGATTTTGATGGATCTTCGCATGCGACTCTATGGAATGGAGATCAAAATTCCTCCATTGCGTGAGCGGGGCGGGGAACTCGCTGACTTCGTTGACTGGTATTTCGCCCGTTTGGAAAAGCCATATACTTTGACTCAGGTTGAACACGATAAGCTTATCGATCGGTGCCGGGAATTCTATTGGCAGGGCAATATTCGTCAGCTGTTCGGTGTGCTGCAGGTGCTGGTTATCAATGCTAGCCTTGACAATGAACCCATCCGAGCTGATCGTCTTCCCGTTTATCGGACTATGTTGAGTCCGGGAGCAGCTTCTACATCCTTAGCTGATGTCTCTGGAATTCATCCACTGATGAGCGAAGCTCTGCAGGCGCTTATGGAGTTTGCCAAGCAGCCGGGTGACCTTGAAAAACTGATTAATCAGGTAGAAAAGGCTGCAATCGTTGTCGGTACGGACAAGGCAGGCTCTATTAAGGATGCTTGCATCACAATGAACCAAGCTCGAAGCACTCTGGATGCTAAGCGTCGTAAGCACGGCCTAGCCTAAGCCTTCCTACTTCACGCCCTTCGGACAAGCGTTGCCGCAATCTCAATTCATGCAGAGATGCGTTCATCTGAAAATTAGAGCACCAGTCGGAAGGGCGGCCCCTTGAACGAGGCTGACTTTTTATGATGGACTCACTGCTCTATTCCGCCTTAAAGGTTGAGGTCTTACGCCTTCGACCTAAGATGATCGGACTCAACT
>JBGSTF010000111.1:0-12602 GCA_041736645.1 Oligoflexus sp.
AGGCGACTTCGGGGAGCGCCGAAATCCTTGCATGGGCTGACCAACTCACCAGTCCCAATGGATTTCCAAAACCGAATATGGATGAGAGCAGGAGGTTGGTGGGGCTGCCCCGCGCTCCAACAATAAGGTCGGTGCCTGCGAGAGCGCGGGCAAAGCTCTTTTTCAGTGCGGATTCCATGGCCCAACCGCCAGCGATCAGGCCAATCCCGAGGGCACTGGTAACGATGACGATACCCAGGCTGGTTCGCCTTGACCACATCGATTGTAGGATCATCTTTGCAAGCATGAAGTGCCACCTGGATCAAAACTATGCGGAAAAAGAGCAGCTACGTCCCTATCATGACTGGCTACGATCAAAGTGCATGAGCGACGAGTAGCCATCTCCATCAGCGATCGCATGAGTTTTTCTTTTTGACGTTCGTCGAGGCTGCTGGTTGGTTCATCAGCAATGACCAACTCCGGGTCACAGACGAATGATCGAGCAGCCGCCACACGCTGCTGCTGTCCGACACTGAGCTCGCGAGCTTTCTGATATAAAAAAGGACCGATGTCGAGAGATTGAATCAGTTCGTGCAAAGCCGTGCGGCGCTGATCATCCAATTTATGCCGATGCAGTGCCAGTGGGAGGCAGATATTTTCAAAAGCCGATAGATACGGAATCAAATTGAACATTTGAGCCAGATAGCCAATGGAGCGACCGCGAAAACTGTCAAGTTCTCTGGCCTTCATCTGCAGGATATTGTGCCCACCTATCGAGATTTGACCCTTTTGTGGCTTCAGCATGCCCGCCAGCAGTCCCAGGAAGGTGCTCTTGCCGCTGCCGCTTGCTCCTTTGACAAAGCAGTGCTGGCCTTTTTTAAGGGTAAAACTGTCGATCCTAAGCAAGGGTCGATCCTGCTTATACGAGAATTCCACAGACTTTATTTCGACGGCTGTTTCGCTCAAAGAAGTTCAAAACCTCGAAATTAAATATTGCAACTTTTTGCAATAAAAAGCAGCTTAGACCAAGTTGGAATGGGATGCAAGGATATCTAATTGCAAAAAATATCACAGAGAGGTGTATCCATGTCAGTGTTTACTGTCGAACATGGTGTTCGTGAAGTCCCTCAGGGCTTGCCAACTCAGTTGGCCTTAGCGTGGCACCCCTCTGACTTGTCTCAGATCGAACAGCCGACGAAAAATATCCTGGTCTATTTTTGGGAGCCGTCGTCCCGCTTTCTCTTGGCCATGGCGGAAGCCAAATTAGCCGGCACACTGCCGGAGATGCGGGAGCGATTTTCACTCACGGGCATCCATGAGTTTTTCGCTCGTGATCATGGGCCATTGCTGAATACTCTATTTTCGGAACTCAAGCCTTGTATCGATACCGTAGTTGAAGCAGGTTTTGGCAAGCACTTCCAAGTGACCCTGGCGCGACCTGCGGATCGTATGTGTCCAATTTTTCATGTGGATCAGCTCAGCCTTCGATTAATAGTCACTCTCCTTGGGCCCGGCACCGAATGGCTTGCGAATAGCGATGTCCATCGCAACCATTTAGGCAAAGGCAGTAATCGTAAGAGTGTTCGTGAAGGTGCGCTCGTTCAACAGGTGAAAACATTCCAGGTGGCTCTGCTTAAAGGCGAGGTGTATCCGGGAAACCATGGTCGTGGACTCGTGCATCGTTCACCTGAGCCAGATACTGGAGGCGATCTCCGCTGGCTGTTCCGACTGGATAGCTTTCGCTAATATGGACTGAAGCCCAGGCGCTAACGGGCACTATGTGTCAGAGGCGCTCCTTCCGGGCCGACTAGGATTGAAGGAGCGTCTTTTTCGGTGGATTTGCGAGGCTTTGAACTTGGAGACTTTGGATGAATGACGATACTTTGTTTATCTGCAGCCGTTGCCGTGTGTCCAGAAAGGAAAAGGAAATTGATGGACATCGCGGGGGTGCTCTGCTGTATGAGGCGCTGACAAGTAGCATGAAACTCAGACAGATCCCTGTTAAAGTGATGGTCGTTGAGTGCCTCAGCGCCTGCGATCGTCATTGCGTCGCTGCTTTTTCGGGGCGAGGCAAAGTCACTTGGGTGTTTGGTGACCTTCCTGTCAACGAAGAAGATATAGGGGAGAGTATTCAGGCTTTAAAAGATTTTTCTGGACAATTCGCATCGTCTCGCGATGGTTTCTTTGAAAGAAAAGAGCGACCCTATTTGCTTCAGAGCGGTATTCTTGCCCGTATACCGCCTCTCATAGCGCTCAAAAGCCGTCCCTGGTCAATAACGGATGGGATCTGAATGGAGAGTGCATCAGCGATTCGTGCAGGTCAAAAGTCCGGAAAAACGTTCGATCTTGCCATCGGGTCCGGTTTTGGCGTGTGACGGCGTACCCTGGATACCCAGCTCCCGAGCCTGTTCCCATGTTTTGAATTCAAATGCCAAGGAGCTTTTTGTCTGGCGCTCCAGCTCCTGGCGCAAATGCAAGCGACTGCTTCCGACACCAACAACCCTGATGTCCCAACCTTGAGCGACGAAACAGTCCAATTCGCGAAGTTGTTTGCGACAGGGCAAGCAGTGCTCTTGAAAATAGACTGTCCACTCTTGGCCATCGCCCGGAGTAGCCGACAACAAGGATAGAAGCAGAAAAACGTTCAAGGTGTGGTCCGCAATTGAAGGTTTTCACAAACTCCTGTATCGAAATGATTGATATGGAACCACTTCAAATTCATTCGAGTGGCCGATAGCAAATTGCCAGCTTCTGCCAGCTGCAGAAAAATCTGATCCTGACCGTTGCCACCTGTGCCGATCGCGCGGGTACTATCCGCATCAATGCTGATGGGAATCCATCCATGGGTTTGTTCATTGTGCTTGAAGCTGGTCCTCAGAATGTAAGTTGCCTGGGATTTCTCATTGAGATAGGCCGCGAGTATGTAAATCGAGCATAAGGCATTCTCACCCAGGAGTTCCTGAGCCGGATCAGAACCTTCAAAGTTTGCCAGACTTCGGGTCTCTGGATCTTTCATATTGAGTTCGTCCCAGTCTTTATAACCCAGAGGTACGCCACTTGCCGGCAATGGAGCCAGATTCAAAACACTAGGCTTTGCATTATCGTCGGGCAGACTGGGAGGATTTGTGGGTTGAATTGGCGCCTCTTGATCAGCGACATCAATCGGTTCAAGTTCAGGATTTTTACTACTGTCTTTTTTACCGCAAGAAATGCCTAAGATTATGAAGACTAAAAGGAAAGCAAGGTCTGCACGATTTTTCATAAGGGTTCCTTCCTGCTTGACTCCTGGAATCCAGAAGAGGTACTAGCTTAATGCAAACTGTTGCATTAGTAAACCCAGATCGTAAGGAGTGGTGTTCTATGAAACTTTCTTTGATACTCGCGACCAGTCTTCTCTTGGCTTCACCTGTTATGGCTGGCGACGATCATGACCACGACCACGACCACGACCACGAAGGCGAAGAAGCCGGTGAGTTTGACGTCGAAGCGTACAAGCTCACGCTGCAAGGCACCCAGCCTTTTGGTGACGCTTGTTACATCGGCATTGTGGAGCAAGGACAGGACGTTAACGGCAGCTATTTCGCTGAAGTTGAAACCAGTTTTAGCCACGAAGGCGAGGGTCCAGGCCGCTTGCGCGTGTCCTTTGACGCCAGTCGTCCAGGCTTTCTCACAGCTGTCTCGGAAGCCGGATCGCAGATCAGCATTCGCCTGAAAGCAGATGGCGCAACTCTCGCTGATGCCCTTCGTTACGCCGTTCGTTGGACCCACGAAGGCCATACCGATTCGGGCCTTTGTGAAGGTCTGAGCGTCATTCATGATGCTGCAGCCGAAGAAGCCGAAAGCCAGGTTGCTCTGTAATCCTTTTCTCTATTCTCCCTGGTCGGCAACCCCATGCCTGAATTGATGGGGTTGCTTTTGGAGTGCCATGAAAAACAAACTGTTTGTCGCTCTGATCTGCTTCCTTCCACTGGCTGCTATGGCGCAGGAAAATAGCACTGAGGTTTTGGAGGTTGAAGGCAAACGCCTGGATCAAGGGCGGCAGCGCGACAGCAATAGCCAAACCGAATCGCTCAGTGGGGATACTCTGAGGCAATATGGGGCTCATTCCCTGGCGGACGCTATCTCGCAAGCGTCCGGTGTGAATACGCAAACTTTCTGCGCCAACTGCGGTGCTAAGCGCATTACCATCGACGGACTTCGGGGCGAACATACTACGATACTGATCGACGGATTTCCGATGCATTCGACCATCTCGGCTTTCTATGGGATTGATGCCATTCCTGTGGTCGGACTGAGCGGGGTGGAAGTGATGCGTGGCGCCGGTCAGGCTTTGATGGCGCCTGAGGCCATTGGCGGTGTCTTGAATCTGTTGACCGTCAATCCGAAGGAAAAAAAACTTAGAATTTTCTCGGAGTATGGTAGCCATGGTTCTCAGCAGACGAGTGTGTTGGCATCCAGTGAAAAACTCGTGCTCACAGCTCAGCAAGGGAAGCTTGAATCCTGGGATATTGACAACAATGGTATCGGTGAATCACCCTTTCGCAAGACGCAGACATACAGCCTCAAACTGAATGAGAAGTTGGGCGATAATCTTTTGTCTTTGCGGCATAGTGATGCAAACCTGCTCATCATCGGTGGCAATACCGAGCGTTTCCGTCCAAGCAGCTTTACCAGGATACAAGCCCAGCCGACCGACTTCGTGGGCCGCGATGTCGCCAAGGAATATATCGGTGATCTGGGCCGCATCACAGACGTTATTGAACTGCAGAGAAAGGAAACAGCGTTTTCACTGCAGCGTGAACTAAGTCCCGAAAGCGAGGTGGAATTAAAACTCTCGCAAGTCCAGCAGACGCAAAATGCCAATTATTCCCACGGCTACGATTATCGCAACAAGGATCAAATCAGCTTTGCCGAGCTTTCCTACCAGACATCGCTGGGTGAGCATATCCTAACGGCAGCTGTGGAATCCCGCTGGCAACGCATGATATCCAAATCGGATGCGCTTTATATCGAACGTCTGGAGCCTTTGACGCCAGATTCCCTTCGCTTCCAGAGCCAAGCCTTGAGTCTGCGCGATTCATGGGTGGTCAACGATCACTGGAGTTTTGATTCAGCACTTCGCATCGATCAGCTCCATATCAACTGGACCGATCTGGACTTTAAGATCGAAGAGACCATAGTGGCCCCACGTATCAACATTAAGTATCTCTGGGATGATCACATCAGCTCGCAGCTGTCCTATGGCATTGGATATCGCCCCCCGCTGACGCTTTTTGAATCTGAGCATGGCAGTAACCATGATGGGTTCCTGGTCCGTATTGATAAAGTGGAACGGGCCCAGTCCTGGGTTTACTCCTTGAGTGGCAACTATCCCGACTGGTTTCTGAGTGGAACGGTGCATCACACTCAGCTTGAGAATATGGCTTTTGCTTTCGACAAGGTTCCCAAAGGGTCGCCGCTGATTTTTCAGAACAGTGATCAGCGTTATAGCATCACCACCGTGGACGTCTTCACGGGAGGGAAGCTTTGGGAACAGCTGAACCTGCAGTTTGGGTATGAGCAGTTCTTTTACCCTGGTGATTACGCGGAAAAACTTCCCTCAGCCGCGATTGAACAGCGTGTGCTGACGGATTTGGACTGGACCTCTGCACGCTGGGATCTCGGTCTGCAGTTGGTTTGGATTGGAGCACGTGATCTCAAACGTTATGGCTATGGTCAGCATTACAAAGTCTATGATCTCGATGTGGCCAGTCCCACCTTTGGTGAAGTGAGCGAGCAGAAGAATCAGAATGCGCCCGCTTTTTGGTTTGGCAATGCCCGCGGTCGCTGGAAGATCAATGAAAATTATAGTGTTTCCCTACGGGTTAACAATCTATTTAACTTCACCCAAACGGCCTATGGAGATAGTCCCACGACCTGGCACTATCACCTGAATCATGCTCATTTTGATAATTTTCACACCTGGGGACCTTTGATGGGTCGGGAGTATTTTTGGGGAGTTGAAGGCAGCTGGTAGAGTGAGGCCGGAATGTTAACGCCGATAAAATTTCTCTTCAAGGCTCAAAAGGAAGTCAAAAAAGGGGAATGGATGATCCTGTAACGACATCTGCTCCATTCCGAAAGGTATTCTGAACGCCTTTCGACCGGCACGATAGTCCAACGAAGACCCGCCACGAGCTTGGGCACAATCTTGGTGGTTACCCCTTTCTTTCTGCAAGGGCTGCTAACGAGGGGCAGTCGGACTATTTTGCGGCCTATGCTTGTGGTCGCCTGCTCTGGAATTCGCAAGAGGAGAAAAACGCGAGTTTGCGCCAAACTGTCGACCCCGAGCCTAAGACCTTGTGTGACTAGGCTTGGGAAGCAGGAGTGGATCAAAACCTTTGCTGTCGCAGGATGATGGGTGGCAATCACTCGCCAAACACCGGGCAAAAGCCTGGGTTCGGAGCGGAACAGTCGCGAAGCAGAAGCAATTTCTGCTGACTACACTTGCACGATTGCTGAAGGTTACAGTGGGTTATTGTCCCACTTGCTGGTTCAAGCCACTGATCGCAAACTGAAATTGAAGCGTTTTACAGATTCTTTGTGTTTTTGAGTGGGAACTTGTTCCTTGTCGACTCAGGCTCTGTTTTGCGTACGTATTGTTAAGGAAGTGATTCTCATGCAAACACGGAACACGAATATTTGTTAGTTCGTGAAAGCTCTGGTTTGCTTAAGGGTCACTTCCTTTTTTTTCTGGTGTAAGTAAGTCTGACTGAGTAGTTACTCTTTGATTGTATCGAATCAGTCACCAGGTCTTTTGGACGAAACGAGTGGGTTTACACCGACTGCCTTACTCTACAGAGTTCGGTCTGGACAAGTTCAGTAACGGGGTGTAGCTATGCCCTGCATGACATGGATTTCAGTCAAAAAATGGAGACACATTATGAAAATTATTTTGGTTCAGCTGCTTACTCTCGGATTTTTGAGCGCCCCAGCTTTTGGTTCGGACGCTGCAAGTCTCCAGACGGAACATAGCTCTTGGGAGCAGGAGCACAAAGAGCTAGAGTCTCAACACCAGACTTGGGAAAAAGACCACGTCGATGCCAAAGCCGCCATCAAAAAGCTGGATGCGTACCTGAAAGCGCATGACAAATCTCTAAAGGAGCACGCCAAGGCAATCAAGGCGCATACCAAAGAGATGAGTAAGCATGATCAGGCGTTGGCTTTGGGAAAAGTCGACCCTGCGTTCCTGGCGCAGCATGAAAAGCTCAAGGCTGAGCATGAAACTTTTAAAGCGCACCACGTGGCTGAGGCAACGAAGCATGCCGAAATCCTGAAAATCGTCGAAGCTATCAGGGCAGTCCAGTAAATTCAAGAGCGTAGCCTCGATCGATCGAGGACCATATAGGGGGCGGCCGTTGAAAGCGGCGCGCACTCCTGCAGTCGCTCCTTGAGCGAGAAGAATCTCAGGCCGAGTGCTGAGTTGATGAGACCAAAAAGCCAAAGCAATGCGTTTGTGATCGGTCTTCCTTATTGCAAATTTTTGCATTACAATAAAGGAAATTCGATACCCACAGGAGCGAAAGATGGCTCAGTTCAACAATCTCGTCATCCGCAAACCCATTCCCTTGCATATGCTGACAGGATATCCGACTGAGGACAGGCTTTCGTTTTTAAGTGCGCTCTTGGATGGAACACCTGCCGAGGAACGTGTCGGTGTTATTCAAAGCCTTAGCCCCTTGGAGCAAGGCCAGGTCTTGCCGTCGAGCCATCATCTCATTGAAACCATGGAAACAGCCTCTTGCATATGCTGTGATGTCTATTTACTTTTTTACGGACGCTTATCACGGCTGCTAGCTAATCCTGATGTAAGCAGAGTCGTGGTCGATCTGGAGCCGCGAGCGGAGCCAAGAGCCATGCTGCAGATGCTGGCAGCAAGTCCCTTAGGCCTTCAGCTCATACCGCAACGAATCATGTTCGCATGGAATGAAAGCGAGGAGCAAACCCCTGACTGGGTGAGGCAACTTGAACGGAGGCTTTGGGCAGATGCAGAGATCGTCTTAATGCGAAGCTCTGCGTCGATGGAGTTGACGGACGAAAGATTGCCAAAAGGAGAGAAAAAACTAGATTTTTTCGTGGGTAGCTCTCAAGAGCAAGCTCATCAGTTCTGGCAGGATCTTGTCGAGCCGAATTCGGCTTCTCAGCCCAAGCCTCTTTCTCCGATGTCGATGGCTATACAGCGAAACAAACTTTCCCGCTGATGCAAAAACTCAGCTCGCAAATTTTCCCAGCTCGAAAAAATATAAATGCAAATATTTGCAAAAAGACTTGTGCTCTGGATATTTTTTGTTAAAAATTGGTTACGGACCACATCCTCAGGTTCTTGAGCGTGTACTGTTATTTCGTGCAAAGCATTTTGCCAGCTGCTGATTATTTCGGTGGCTTGGTCTTTTTTAGGTGGATTTAGTGTGAGTTACTTCCGCCTTTTAAAAACGGCAGTGAGTTCATTGATTCCGCAATTGGTAGAATTTTAACTCCATCATGGATGACAGCATTCTTTCCACGGCCCATGCTCTTCTGCGGAATTCGCTTTCTTCTTCAAAGCGAATTCGAGTTCTGAAATCTTCCAAGGCTTTTTGAAAGTCATTCTTATTGATGACGCCTGCATCTATCAGGCTATCAATATCATCAAGATCTTTCGTTGTTCCAGGCCGATCAACCAGTGGATGAAATTTCGACAAAAGCAACGCTGTTTTGGAGGGGGCATAAAGTTTTAGAGCCTGCCCAAAGTAGAGAGCTTGGTCGAAGACGTTTTCACCATGAGTTGCGTACTCAAAAAAGTTGCGAGACACATTGTCATTGAACCAGGTTGGGCTGATTCCCTCTCTGACAGCAAAGTTTGCTATGCATTTCTTAATGTCAGGAGGAATTTTTGAGATCGAATCAATATCGCCTGTTGGACGACTGCTGTTTGCAATGAGGAGTATAGCAGTTCCACCGACAATGGACGCTGCATAAACCAAATTTCTTTCAAACAGAAAGGCATCAAATTTCTCGATCAGATGCAGTGAAATTTTGACAGTCATGAAACCGCCCCGATTTCATAAAGCTGATAGGTGCGTAGTTCATGCAGAAGGCGATGAGCAGGTTCATACGACATAAAGCATTCGGCTGCGAGTTGCGTCGGAGTCAATGCAGGTTCCCTTTTTAACATCCAAAGTGCATCGGCCCGATAGCAGACGCCCATGAGAAGTCGGAGACGGAATTGCTCGTTCCGATCAAAAAGGACTTTTTCCGACAACACGTCCATTGATTTCGTATGAAAGGTTGACTTTGGCATCATATACCCACTATGCACGTCAAGCCATTCAGGAAAGCCCTCTAGCTCTAAAGCCATGTCCACAAGTTCTTTCATCCGTTGATCCAGATAAAAGGCTTCCTTTATCGGCCTTATTTTGAGTGCCGTCTTATAGCGCTTGGGCTCGTGAAAACGCAAATATCTCTTCATTAACTCTAACGCGTAGCAGCTTTCTGTCTGATGGATTTCATCATAGGCTGTCATCATTTTTGTGATCTTTTGCGCGTTGATAAACTTGGAATAGTTTGAAAGCCATAGAAAAAGCACGGGAAGAAAGCGTCCGAGCCGCAGGGGCCTTTCGGATATTAAGACTCCCATGAACAAAAGGGAGGCCTCGAGGTCATAGGCTTCTTTGGGTTGGGAGGCCGTAAGGGATGAAAATCCCAAGGTCCAAGCCAAGTCGTCAAAAAGACTTAGTTTTTCATCCTGCCTGAGAGTGTCGTATGCAGCTAATATTGTTTGAAATTTCATAAAAAGACCTTTATTGGATATCCCAATAAAATGATATCATCTCTTCGGCCTGTCGACAATTTTCTTTAGAAGGAGACATTTTTGCTAAAAAATACAATAAGATAGGGTAATAAGCTTGATCGACAACGCAAGAGATCGAGAAAATGATCTGACATAGAAACCGGGATCGACGTCTCTCGGTCATTGACATTCACAAGCCCATCCATAGAGAAAACTTAAGATAAAGAGGTATACCGATCACGAGGTTAAAGGGAAACGTGATCACCAGGGCAGCGGTCAGAGCCAGGGGCAGGTTGGCTTCCGGCAACGCGGCGCGAACCGCCGGGGGCGCTGCAATATAGGATGCGCTGGCGGCCATGCTTCCCAAGACAGCTGCGCCACCGATGCCAAGGCCTGAATGATGGCCGAGCCAGACTCCAAGCAGTCCAAAACCAAGGGGGACGCAGGTCGCAAAAGCCAGGAGGATGCAGGGTGCCTTTTTAAGGTCATCCAAATGGCCCGCGACGATCAATCCGAGTTCCAAGAGAAATAGGCAAAGAACACCTCGAAAATTGTCGATGAAAAAGGGTTTCACCTGTTGCATGCTCTCCGGCCCGACGATGAATCCAATGACCAGTCCTCCTATCAGGAGCACCATACTTTTGCTGGTCAGCACTTCCCAGGACGTGCGTCGTAAGTCGCGCAAGCAGTCAGCTGTCGATAAGCTTGCGGATCGTGTGGTCTTAAAAGTCAGTCCCAGTGCCAGTGATACGAATATTCCCGGACATTCCAAGAATGCAAGAAGAGCTGGCATAAAACCTTCAGGAGGGTGTCCACTCCTCACAACAAAGTCCTGGGCTGCTATAAAGGTAACGGCCGATACAGAGCCATAGTGAGCCGCGAGCGACGCTGCATCTGTTGAGGAAAACTTGTTGCTGGCCATGAGGAGTGTGAAGCTAAGAATGGGTGTGACAATTCCTATCAGTAGACTGATCGTGAGAGGTTTCCAAAGTAAAAGCATATCACTTTGAGAGAGTTCGCTGCCGCCTTTGAGCCCGATGGCCAGGAGCAAGAAAATCGTCAGAGCTGTATAGAGATCGGCTGGGATCTTGAGATCTGATTTGAATACTCGAGCCAGAATGCCGAGAAGGAAGCACAGTATCATGGGAGAAAGAAGGTTTTCTCGGAGAAGATCAGACATCCTGGCCTCGTGAAAAGCTGTGAAGATTGGCAAGTGCGTCTATGAATGGATTTCAGGCGTCGCCTGCGAATCGGCCATGAGCAAGGTTCGCGGATACATCGTAAGGATGCAAACTCTCCAAATGGGTCACCTTGACAAGAAAAGACGAGTTCGGGCGTCCCGACCTTAAAGCCGATGCGATCCGCCGAACGGCATCCTCACAAAACATGAGATTTCTCGCATTAAGCCTGGCAAATTCCTGTTCATCTGATCTTTTAACCAGGGTCTGTACTGGTGTGCCAAGGCTAGTGCCGACCCCCAGAGATTCTGAGGGTTTCAGTATTCGAACACCCTCCGCGCCTTTTCACGTGTAAAGGTCCAATTTATTTTCCGCTTCCTATTATTTGCATCGCGAACCCAATTCGAAGTTCGCTTCTTTAGCGTCTCAATGCATGCAATTCGATCCCTGCCTAAGCATTCCCGTGAATACATGCTGATCTGTGTCTCTGCCTGATTTAGCCAGCTCGCATGCTTGGGAGTATAATGCACCTCGAATCTTGACCAGAGGTTCTTTCCCCGCTTAGGACCGAGATGGGTTGTCAATGACTTCAGGCAATGAGTATTGAGGTTGTCCATAATGAGATGGATTTTTCTGGCTGTCGGATATTCCCGGCCAATCGCCCGCAAAAACTCCGCGAAGTCCTTGCCTTTGCGATGTTTGGAGACGCTGATCATATGTTTGCCGCGCTTGGGTTCAATCGCACAAAAGGCAACTGCAGTGCCCTTCCTTTTGTATTCATAGTCTTTGACCATTACTTTCCCTGGCTCCGGGACCCTGGACGTTGCCGTTATGTTTTTTAGCAACTGAATCGGCTTTTCGTCCATACAGATCACGGGTTCACCAGGAAGAGGCGGATTTTCATATACTTCCAGCACGTCTTCCATTCGAGCGATATACTCATCATTTAATTCCGGGACGCACCACATTTTTTTCCCGCCACGGCTTTAGCTCATGGCGGTGAAGAAGTCTGCGGATTGTTTCATCACTTACTGTATCGGCGAGTCCGCGCGAAATGACCTCGCGTACTATCACCGATATCGTCCATCTGGCAAACCCTTCCGGTGGCTTTGAACAGATCATAGCGACCACCCTCGCCTCCTGCCTCGCATCCAAAAGCCTGTCTACTCCAGGCCGGGGCAGGTCGTGTAATGCTCGGTCAAGGCCCCCTTCAAGATATCTCTTAGCTATACGCCGCGCGGTTTCTTCTCCTATGCCTAAAGCCTCTGCGCATTCTGGCGAGGATTTACCCTCATCATAAAGTTGCAGGGTGCGGGCGCGCTTAAAGACTCGAACTGGAATCTGACCTTTGCTCAATAGACGCCTCAGATAGAGACGTTCCCCTTTTTTTAGCTTTAGCCCGACCTTTCCAGGTCGACATGGCTCTGATTTCTTCCTTGAACTCATCCCGCTAAGAAATCAGATTCGTCAAGAATTTCAAGAGGTCAAATTAGCCCACAGAATCTCTGGGGGTCGGCACTAGGAGTGGCAGCCAAGGGATGAGATGGGCGATTCCCAACAGTCGAGTGAGACCTCTTTGTTGAATCACGATGATAAGGAGAAATGGTCCTGAAGCTAAATAGCCAGTGAGAATTACC
>JBGSTF010000036.1:0-18460 GCA_041736645.1 Oligoflexus sp.
TGGAGGCTGGAAATGCTCCGGAACCGTGGTGGCATCGGGGGATTATGCTCCCATTTCTTCCCTGACCTTCGACTGGAATGAAAACGGCGTTCATGACCCCAACGAACGCCTCTACACGTCACAAGTGAAACTGAAGGCTCAAGGTCTTCTGGCTGCCGGCATCGGCATGGTCGTCTACGGGGAACCCGTTTGCGGTTGCAAGGCAGCCCAGTGCCCCGAAACAGTATCCATCATTATTCGCGAAGGATCGGGAGGCCGCGCGCTCTGGGGCCCAGAAAGCCATGATGTGTTGTTTGATGAATCCTGCAAGATGCTCGTTCTCTTGGGCAAAACTTTACCGATTGATGCTTCCATTGCTAAATACGATCCGGCGGCACTTTCACTGGCTGTCACCCTCAAAGGCGTGGAACAGAATTTGGAATTTTTACCTCTGAGTGGCAAGGCCGAAGCCGGAGCCCAAGGGCCTGCTGGGCCTGCGGGAGAGATAGGTCCAAGAGGAGCTGCTGGACCACAAGGTGCTCGCGGTGATATCGGTCCCCAAGGTCCTCAAGGATTGGTAGGAGCACGCGGTGAAGCCGGAGCCCAAGGTGCTCGCGGTGAAATAGGTCCTATAGGTCCAGGTGGTCCTGAAGGAAAACAAGGCTTGCCAGGTCCCGAAGGCGCTCGAGGTCCTCAAGGCGCGCAAGGTCCCAAGGGCTTGATCGGCGATGAGGGCCCCAAAGGGGAACGCGGGCCTACAGGTCTTCCGGGTATTGCAGGACCAACAGGTCCACAGGGTATTAAAGGTGCAGATGGAGCCAAAGGTGATAAAGGCGACATCGGAGCGCGCGGACCAAAAGGTGATATCGGAGAAATTGGACCACAAGGCGTCAAGGGCGATACAGGTCCGACCGGATTGCCCGGAGTCAAAGGTGATACCGGCGCTGAGGGCCCCATCGGAGCGCGCGGTGAAAAAGGCGATATCGGCGAACGCGGTCCTACAGGATTGCCGGGCGTAAAGGGCGACAAGGGAGATACAGGCTCGCAAGGACCTGTAGGCTTAACAGGACCAGCCGGAGCAGCCGGTGAAAAAGGCCCGAGAGGCGACACAGGTCCGCAGGGATTAACAGGTGCCACGGGCGATACAGGGGCTATCGGAGCGACAGGTCCAGCAGGTCCACAAGGTTTGAAAGGTGATAAAGGCGATACCGGTCCTACCGGTTTGCCCGGAGTCAAAGGCGATCGCGGCGATATCGGTCCACTCGGTCCTCAAGGTCCTCGCGGCGAAATCGGAGTGGCCGGACCTCAGGGCGTGAAAGGTGATAAAGGCGATGTGGGTGCAACGGGTCCTCAAGGTTTAACAGGAGCCAAAGGCGATCGCGGAGAGATTGGACCGCAAGGGCTTTCGGGTCCTACCGGATTGAAAGGTGAAAAAGGCGATACCGGCCCGATTGGATTGACCGGTGCCGATGGTCCCAAAGGTGAAAAAGGCGATACCGGTGCTCTCGGTCCACAAGGTCCCCGAGGCGAAGCTGGAATTCAAGGCTTTAAAGGCGATAAAGGTGATACAGGAGCCGCGGGACCTCTTGGCCCTAAAGGCGATCAGGGCCCGATTGGAGTCACTGGTCCGCAAGGACCGAAGGGTGACATCGGAGCTGATGGAGCGCGCGGACCACGAGGTGAAACAGGTTTAGTCGGAGCAACGGGGGCTCAAGGACCCAAAGGGGAAACAGGTGGCGTCGGCGCGACAGGTCCCGCTGGTCCGAAAGGTGAGTCGGGTCCAGCTGGGGCTGATGGTGCCGCCGGTCCTATCGGTCCTGCAGGTCCTGAAGGGGCTCGAGGTCCTCGCGGCGAGACTGGGGTTGGTCTGCCCGGAGCTAAAGGTGATAAAGGTGATATCGGTCCAGCCGGCCCCGAAGGTGCTCGTGGTCCTCGCGGCGAGTCTGGCCCGACTCAGGATCTAACAGATATTTTGAAACGACTGGATAGGCTCGATAGCTTGAATCCTCCTTAATCCCAGTCTTTTGGTAAAGTCTTGCGCAGGTTCCGAGCTCGGGATTCTGCGTAAGACTCTCCCCTCCCTCCATTCTGCCTCGACGAACAATTCTTGCCCTAAAAGTACAAAAGCCTCTCGTCCTCCCATCCATCACTCATCATCCATTGCGATTACAATCGTTCTAATATACTGTTTTTTTTGCGATTATTTGGCTTTTGTAAGTTTATCTTAAGTTCAAAGCTTCGACACCGAGGGTGGGTTCATGAAGAAGCTTTGGCTCGTTGTGAACTAAAGCTGACTCGCGTTCTCAATGTCGAGGCCTATATGAAACATCCCATTATTCTTCTCAGTCTACTCACCGGTTTGGTCTCTTGCTCCGCTGCTGACGATGCAGCCGACACAACCGCAACAACGACCACCCCAGCAGGTGATAGCTCTCTCTCCGAAGTGAGCGATGTTGGTTCGTTGAAGCTTTCCTCGTTATCCATCGAACTGCCAGCAGCCCTTACCGGCGGCGGTTCTTCACTTCGCTTGGCTGCAGCCAAGAAGTCCTCAGATGCTTGTCAGATGGGCGACACCATCAGCCAGGTGACCAGTCGCCTCTCGCAGGTTGGCTCTTTCGCCTGCCACATCGAAGTTGAAAAAGACAAAATAACCTTCGGCAAAAAGATTAAGATCACCAACCAAGGACAGGAGTTCGGTCGCCTGATGGTCAGCAAAGATAACGATAAAATCACCTTTGCTATGTGCCAGGATTCAGATGAACGCAAAAGCAAACAGTTGATCACAGTGACCAAGGTCGCCGATAGCGGCCCCGCGGGTTCGATCTATGAGAGCGGGACCTATACCTACGACGGCCAAGAGCAGAGCTTCATCTCAAAATCGACTTTCGATATGACGGCAGCTGGTGTCATCGAAATCCTTGGTGCTGACAAATACTCAACGACCGGCAACTCATTCATGAGGACGGTAAACCTGACTCTCAAAGAATCGGGCGTCAGCGTCGCAGCCTTGGCTTCGCAAGGAACTTGGAATGGCCAGGAATTTTCCCAACGCGGCGCAGCTAAATTTGACGGCGAGCATGGCAATACCCTGTTCCAAAGCAAAGGCAGCTCGACCTACAATGGTCAAACCTTTAATTTCGACTTTGCCAATCGTTCGTACTTTGACGCTGATGGCAATATCGTCAATGCCGATGATTTCGAAGCCTTTGCAGCTCCAAGCGGCGCTCTCTACATCGCCAAATCGGATGTTCCTGACTACATCACCGACGAGAGCGCTCTGGGCAAAGCCGAAGGTTGGATTGCAACCGACTGTGCTGACATTGACGAAACTGTCGATCTGAATCCCGAAAGTAAAGCTCATGCAGCTTGCGACGGTGACCACGGTGGTGAAGGCAGCAACTGCTGGGACGAAGCCAGCTTTGAACGCGGTGTTGAAACTAACGATATGAAATAATCGCTCGTCCGCTTATCGAGCTGATCTTTGATTTGATTCGCGAGATACGATGATCCAAGTCGGGAATAAGCCCCCCGCTTGGATCTTTCGTTTGCAAGTTCAAAATGTGAAGTTAAAGCGAGCTATAAAAATGCAGGCCGATGGCAGGTCCGCGCGACAGAAAATTCACCCCTGAATCCAATTGACCCGAGCGCCAGTCAAACTCCGGGGCAATGCCGATGCCATCCCAGTTCCACTCATAGCCAATACCTAAAAGAAAACTCTGGCCACGAAAGGTTCCGAGTACGTCACGCGTCGCCAGCGTGGACGAAAAAATCCCTGCCCTGGTAAACAGCGATACCCATTCTGGCCAAGGAAACCATTTGGACTCGGCCCCTAGATGCAAAAGTCGGATGCGCTCACCGGTTCCAGCCGCGTGCGGACCGAGCACGGGCAGCGTTGCTAGGAGTGGACTGGCAGCGAGCCCTATGGAAAAGTGGAAGGGCTGCTCGTACCAATAATTGATGGTGTTGGTCAATCCTTCGTACTTGGTCTCACGGAGTCCACCCAGATTTTTGACCTGGACAGTTTCGAAGTGCTCGCGTGCTCTCAAATGAAAGAGGGCCGCTTCACCGATATGGGACACGCAGAGCAGGCTTAGAGCCAGCGAATACTTCATGATTGTTCCTTATCCAGGAGGCTAGCGTCGACGCATCCGCCCAATCTACCTAGCTTTTTGGCAGAAAGCACTTACTCTTTGAGTTGGGGCTTACGCACGCCGCGAATGAAATGTTTCATCTTTTCCACAAACAAAATCATGGACGGCACCAGAACCAAGGTGAACAGTGTGGACGTCAAGGTTCCACCGACGATGGCCACGCCCATGCCCGTTCTTTGCGCCGAAGCTTCATTGAGTCCGATGGCAATCGGCACACAACCAGCGATGAGAGCCAAGCTTGTCATGAGAATGGGTCGCAGGCGACGGACCGATGATTGCAGGATATCATCCGATGCTTTGGCTAACGAAAAATCGTCGTGGTCGGATTTCAAACGTTCGATAGCGGTATCGATCAACAGAATCGAGTTCTTGGTGGCAACGCCGAGCAGCAAAAGGATGCCGATCACCGAATAGATGTTCAATCCCTCTTTGAGCAAGTAGAGAGAAAGGAAGGCGCCCGATACTGCCAACGGCAGCGTGATGATATTCAAAAAACTCATCAGGAACGATTCATAGAGACTTGCCAAGACTAAAAATAACAGGATCACCCCAAACAGAAAGGCCATGGACATGCTTTCCGACATTTCCGTAAAGCTTTCTGCATCGCCTTCATAGATGCGTGACACTCCGGGCACTTCATTCTCCAGAGTGAGCACCAGCTGGTCGAAATCTTCCATAATATGGGCGATGCTAGCCCCTTGCTGGAGATCTGCCGTGATGCGGGCGGAATAGGCTCGATTCACTCTTTCGATTTTTGCTGGTGATTGCAAGCGCTCAAAGCTTGCCACCTTCCTGAGATCGACGGGCGTCATATTAATGTTTGGCACCAAAATTTCATGGCGTCTTTCCAGCCAAATATTGGGCGCTTCGTTGGTCTTCAACTTGATATCGTATTCGTAACCATCTTCGCGCAATTTGGCGACTTCCAATCCCTCAAGGCGGGCTCGCATCTCCATGCCAACGGTTTGAGCATTGACGCCAAAGCGCTCAGCCTGGCCTGGGATCAGCTTCACCTGCAGCTCCTGTCCACCAGGCCGAAGCTCCATATCGGGACTGATGAGATCCGGATGTTTGTTCGCCAACTCAAACACGCGAGCAGCCACTCCAGCCAGCTCCTCCATATGCTTGGTTTGCACCACCATCGTGAAGGGGCGAAAGCCGCCGCCGGTGATATCAGTTTGAATGACAAAGATTTGAGCTTGCTTCGGAATACCCTTGAGTTCAGCCAGTTCCTTGCGAATGACGTCCCGCACATCGCTCGCTTTAAGGTTGTCTCGCTGTTTTTGCGATTTAAGTTTCACATACACATCGGCTTTGTGGAGCTCTTGATTGGCATTACCGACGGTCAAGACGGTGTAATCGACATAGCGATGTTTGGCCAAATACTCATCGATCTTCTTGGCCACGGTATAACTTGATTCCAAATTGTAGCCAGCAGGAAGATTGACCTTCACATTGAATTCACGAGACTGGTCAGCTGGCAAAAATCCTGAAGGCAGATGACTGGCTGTGCTCATGAGCCCAACGGAAATACCTGCGACGGTCGCCATCGTCAAGAGGGGCCACCGCATGGATCTTCGTAAAAATCCTGCATAGCCTTTCTCCAATAGGGTTTGGAAATGGTCAAAGCCTTTGACTAGATAGTGAAAGGGATTCCATTTTTGAAATCCATGGTGGGCCGCTCCCCCGCCCCAGTAGGCCGATAGCATCGGAGCCACCGCCATCGCATCGAACAGACTCACCATCACAGCGAAGCAAATCACCAGACCAAACTCGCGAAAGAACTGACCCGTTACCCCTGATAAAAAGCCAACGGGACCAAACATAGCGAGGATGGCCGCGGTTACCGCCACCACGGCCATAGCCACTTCATTGGCGCCCTCGACGGCAGCCACCTTGGGTGCCTCGCCCCGTTCCATATGCTTGAAAATATTCTCGCGCACCACAATCGCGTCATCGACCAAAAGCCCCACACAGAGCGAAAGGGCCAGAAGAGTCAGGATATTCACCGAAAATCCGGCGATACCCATGAGGATGAAAGCTCCAAGCAGCGAGTTGGGAATGGCAAAACCTGTGATCAGGGTCGAGCGCATAGAGCCCAGGAAAAAATACACCACGACGATGGTCAGGATCACACCTATGACGATCGACTCCCACACATCGGCAATATTATCTCGAATCATCTTACTGCCATCCCGAACCACGGTCAGCGAGGGTCCTTTGTTTTTGGCGTTGCTGCTGTCGATGCGTTGGATTTCCTGTTTCACAGCATCAGCAACCGCGATCGTATTGGCTCCTGTTTGCCTATAAACCTGCAGCAGCACACCCTGCTGCCCTTTATAAAAAGCCTTGGATTTCACGCGTACGGAGCTATCCTCGGCTCGTCCGAGGTCTTTGACCCGTATGGGAGTTTCACCGCTGCCAAAGGCGACAACCTTATTGTTGATATCAGTCAGGGTATTAAACTGACCGAAGGAGCGCAGAGCAATTTCCTGCGAACCAAAACTTAAGCTTCCCGCAGGCACGTTGGCCCCAGTTCCTTGCAGAGCAGAAGCGACTTGCAAGAGAGGCAGCCGATAGGCATCAATCTTTTTCGGATCGATGACAACATCAATTTGTCTTTTCTGGCCGCCGACGATATCGATCCTTCCCACTTTAGGAATCCGCGCCAAGGCCGGTTTTAAGTCCTGTTCAGCCCAGCTGGTGAGCTGAATCCTATTCATCTCCGCTGAACTCAAAAACACGGTGATAACAGGCTGATTGGATGGATTGAAACGTTCGACGATCGGCGCTTCCGCTTCCCTCGGAAAACGGTTGCGTGCTAGGGAAACCCGATCGCGCACCCTTTGCTCCACAGCATCCAGATTCATACCCGTGCGAAATTCAACCCAAACCAAAGACAAGGAATCCTGGCTGATGGCGCTGACTTTTTTCAGACCTTCGACTGTGGAAAGTTCATCTTCCAAATATTTGGAAATCGACAGTTCAATTTCCTTTGGACCCGCGCCCGGATAAATGGTCGAAATCGAAATAAAGGGAACATCCGTTTCTGGGAAGAGGCTGACCGGCAATTTTCTTTGGCTGACAAGACCGGCAAAGAAAATCAGCAGCACAAGGCACGTTATAAAAGTCGGACGGGCGACGGCGAGCTTGGGAATATTCATGGTTTCGCCTCATACATTTTCAATTGCGATATCAACTCCAAACGACCACCCTGGACATGGATCAGCTGATCTTTAGCCTCGAACAATTCCTGTTCCGCTTGAATCAGGTCAAAGGTCGAAGCCCGACCACGACCTTGCCTTTCGCGTTCAAAATTCAAACGCTGCTGCCGCGCTTCAATCAATCGGAGTAGGATGCGACCCTGCTCGCTTAGACCCTGAATCTGCGATTGAATCACTTCCGCGTCACGCTTTGAATCCATTCGACTTCGCTGCACTTCGGCTTCTTTAGCCTGAGCCCTTGCCCCAAGACCGCGATCCAGCTGGCCCTTACCGTCCCCACCCAAAGGCATCGAAAACTGCAAGGATACAGCTAAAGTCGAACAGTCCGCTGGCGGCTGGCACCGCACCGTATCATCATCGTCTGCCAGCTTTCTGTAGAGCGCATACTGGGCCTTCAAAGTGAGGTCCGGACGAATCGCTTCCCGGCTGAGCGAAAGCTGCGATTTTTCGGCGAGGAGATACTGCTCACGCGCCTGCAAATCCCCTCGCGCCGAAAGACGAGTGGGGCTGGCAATGACCGATTCCAATTGATTCAAACGCTGCGTACTGATGATGGCAAAAGACTCATCACTTTCCATGAAGCTGTTCAGTTGCTGGGTGAGCGAACGGACTTCCAATTCCTTTTGGGTCTGGCCCAGCTTCCGAGCTTCAAAGGCCACTTGCGCTAAAGCCAGATGCACGGGTTCCAGCAGACGATCTCGAACCTGCCTCTGCACCCAATCCACTAATTTTCGTCCCTGTGCTACCAGCTCAACCTGTACCTTCAAACTCTCCTGAGCTTGTGCCAGTCGGATATAAAGCTTTTGAGCCTCCACCATCTGCATCGTTCTTTCAAAGCTCGCCATGGCTCGATCGCCCGCGGAGGCTGCATTGAGTGCCGTTTGTCGCATTTGAGTTTCACGACCCAGACCATTCTTTAGAAATGGCATTTCCAGACCGAAGCGCAGGCCTTGCCTTTGGATTTCCAGGGATGGATCCATCATACCAAGAGCGCCGTCGATCGACTGACGATCCTGCACCAGATAGGCTTCACTCTTGAGACCAAATCCCCATTGTCGTCTCAATCCGAGTTTATATTCATCCTGAGCTCGCTCTGTGCCGTTGAAGGTGGGTGTCAGGATCGGACTCTTATCCACAGCATGAGTGGCTTCCGCAAAGGCTTCCGTGCTGGTCAGAAGCTGGGCCTGGCCTGATTCGGTTTCCGCAGCTGATTCCTTGCTGCGAATCGCCTTCAGGCTGCTGTTCTGGTTGGACACCTTTTGCAGAAACTGGTCCAAACTTATGAAGCTGTCGGCGCTAGCAAACGATGATTGCAACGCCAGGAGCAAGATTACACATCGGAGCATGGTCTGGTCCCTTCCATTCCCTGGGTCCAAAAACTGGATTTATTCCGTAAATACGACCAGTTGGCTTGGTATCGGCGGGGTACAATCGAACTTGACCAGCGTCAAGCTATCTCATTGATATCTATGCTTTAAAAGATGAAATGGCAGTCTAAAATGAGGCTGCGCTGGACAGCTGCAGAGGCTTGGCCCTCGCCAAAAATTACCCCGAAAATTAGTCCCTTTGAGCCAAGAGGCTTTTATAGTCTTTCTAATTGATTCAACTAAACGTCTGTCCTTGTACTGACTTAGAGAACCTTCTCATCACCCAACGAAAACTAACAGATAGCCTTAATGATAGTTTTTCTTCTGAACAGCATAATGAGCGATAGCCATGTTGAATGTGAAAAATTTCGTCCCTGGTGTATTCACAGCACTAAGCCTTTTGGGGTTCCTGCTTGGCTGCACCAACGATTCGTCGAGCAATCACACCTCACCAGGAGGAGGCGGCTCTGCAACGCTGACAGGGCCTGTGAACGTTACCGGTTCGCTGGTCCTTTCCACAGATGCCTCCACCGAAGCCAAAGATTCCAACGCATCCGTGCAGGAAAAACCGCTCACTGTTGTCGACGAGAGCGGCAACAAACTCGCTGAAGGCAAGACTGATGCGCAAGGTGTTTTTCAGATTCAAATCGATCCGAATACCCTCGGACTGGCCGATACGATGCCGTCTAATAAAGTGGTCACTCCCAAGCTCCTAAAACTCAGCTCGCTGTTTCTTATGGATGCCAAGGACAAAGAAAAAGCTGTCGGTCTGCAGCAATCCTTTTTGCTCGATCCTAATCGGGTGACCAAAGATAGCAAAGGCAACCAGGTTTTGGAAACCGGCGAACAAACTGCTCGCAAAGTCGGTGCGATTGTGGGCCAAGTCACCTTCGAAACTGGTGGTGATGCTTCCGGAATCGATGTTTATATTCCGGGGACCACTCATATCGCCAAAACCGACAAAGACGGCAAATTTCTTATCGGCTTTTTGCCAGCAGGTACCTACAACCTGAGGACCCAGGCCGATGGTTATATGACCCAAGAGTGGTCGGATGTCGCCGTTGGCAAAAATGAAACGACAGCCTTAGAGCCCGTCGCCTTACCGATCGCTACCGGCCCCCAAGTCATCAGCTTTGAAACGGAATCCATCAATATCGTCACCGGTCAAGCCAAGGTGAAGATCAAGCTCGCGCGCGCCACCAAATATCGGGTGAGCCGACTGTCGGACTTTAGCGATACCCTTTTTAAACCGGTGGAATTTGGCAAAAATGAATTCACAGTAGAAGTCAGTCTGAGTGCTGGTGTTAAGGAAGCCAAAATTTACCTAGAAGCTGCGGATAGCGATGGACTCTCGGCGCTTTCAACCATGACTATCGATCGCGAACCCCCATCCGAAGGAACTATCGCTCTTGCTCAGAACAAAATTCTCACCAATGCCAGCAATGTCCCTATTGCCTTGTCAGCGCTCGGCGCCACCAAAATGCGTTTCAGTGAAACGGCTTCCGATCTGACCAATGCAAGTTGGATCGACTACTCCACCAGTTCGATCTATCCCTTGCAAAACACCAGCGATGGGGCTAAAAAAATCTATGCTTCCTTCGCTGACAACGCCGGCAATATTCTTGGCTCAGCTGGCGAGATCTTCGTTAATTTCACGCTGGATAGAACCGCTCCCGACGATGGCAAAGTTAATCTTTTGGCCCCAGAATCGCCCACAGGTGCCTTCAATACGCCGTTGGCTTGGTCGTCGGAGCTTACCGAACCAGGCATCAGCTACCAGTTGCAAGTTTCCGCTTCCGCTAGCTTCTCAACCATCCTCCGCGACATGACCACGACGGCAACAATTCTCAACATCGATCCACCACTCAGCTCCCCAGGACTTTATCACTGGCGTGTCAGGGCTATCGATGCGTCGGGCAACAGCTCGGGCTGGACCGAGTCTTCGATTGCCAACGGCAAGTATTTCCGGGTGCAAGTGCTAGCAACAGCCTTCCATGCCAACAAAGAATTTAAGGGGATCGCCTCGCAGGATCACTACTTTGCTAAAGAACTGGTCTCGCTAGGTGACATTACCAACGATGGAATCGCCGACTACGCCTATACCGTGCCGATCTCGAATTACAACGGCAACAACGGCAGCTGCTTGGAATGTGGATTGGTGCGGGTCGTCAACGGATCGACTCGAGCCGTACTTGCCGAATTTTCCGATGTCAAAGATAAGCACAGTCTCTTCGGCCATCGTATTCTGCCCTGCGATATGAATGGTGACGGACGCGATGATATCGTTGTGACGGCTCCTGGCACAGCCGTCCAGGTCGCTGGTGTCTCCTACTACAATGCCGGAGCGGTGTATGTCTATAACGGCCAGACCTTGGCTTTGATGGCCAGCAAAGAAGTGGGCTTGACGGCCCCTTCGAGCCCACCTGCCACTGGCTGGAACAGCTATAGCTGCAGCGTATGGAATGGAGACTCCACCAGCTGCCTTGCTTATGGATGGAAGTCTTATCCCTATTCCACCGAATATCTTCCTTGGGGCGATGGTCGGTTTTTCGGATGGTCAGCAAGTTGTGAGCACAGTGCCAGTGGACCCGATCATCTGTGGGTTGGCGAACCTAAATATCATAACGGCACTGACGGTGCTGTCGGCCGCGCCCAGGCTTTCACCTATGCTGCGGGCAATCTTACTGCTACAGACGAAGTTACAGGAACAGCAGGTGACGTCGATCGCATGCTTGCCGGTTCTGTTCAATACCTGAATCGCTTTAAATTTGGTAGCTGTTCGACTGCCAACCCGACCCTGGCTCTGGGAGTCCCTCGAGCTTTGCAGTCAGGAATGGAAATGGGCGCTGTTTATTTGTATCAGCTTTCCGGAGGGGGAACGTGGACCTACTGCGATAAGATCGAAGCCGAAACTGGCGATGCCACCAACAGCTATTACGGCCAGTTCCTGAGCAATCTCGGCAATATCGATAAAGACGGCAGCCAAAACGAAGAACTCGCCGTGTCTAATTCAAGCTGGTCTGGCGGTATCGTTCGCATCTACGGCGGCACTTCAGGAACAAGGCTCAAGAGCTTGCGCGTAAGCACGGGAAATTTCAATCGCATCGGTTATAAGGTGCTCGCCGCCGGTGACTTTACCGGTGACGGACAAAGTGAAATCCTTATCACCGCACCCGATTCGCAGGTTAATGGTCAATGGGGAGCTGGGGCTGCATTTCTCTATCGCTGGAGCGACTTGGACGACGGCCTAGGCGACGCTGCCTCTTCGCCTCTTTTAACTGTAACAGGGATTCCATCTTCCAATGCTCAGTTGGGCGTTGCTGCGCTGCCCATCTATTCAACACTCGGCGATTCCCATTCAAGCGCAAGCTCTCTAATGCTGTCATCGCCCGGACGCAATATCGATGGCGATTGGTCGGTTGGTTCCTTTCAGCAGTATTCCTCATTGAAACTGGCCCCTGGCCTGCCCAGTTCGCACATCGGTTTGTCGACCAATGCACGCATGGGATTCAACTTAGCTCCTGTGGGAGATGTGGATAACGACAACGTTCCCGATTTGATCGTCGCCCAGCCCGGAGGCCGTTGCGATGGCAAGCCATGGGGGATGATTTCCTTGTTTTCGGTTCTCGATCAAAAGATAACCAAGGATCTTTGTGCGACCTCCTATATGGACTACCTTGGCACGGGACTCTTTAGCTTTAGCGGGAGCAATACACTTTTGTTCTCTAAGCGAGCATCGGAAGGCTTCTATCTTTTCTTATCTGATTTCCTTAGTTTAAGAGACCTTAACTCCTTTTATCCTGGATCAACAACCTCCTATTTTAGTTCCCGAACTTTTTCTCTGGATTGGTCCACTCCAACTTTTGTTACAGACAGTGAGAGCAACAGCTGGGGAAGTCGATATATTGTCAGCAAACCTAACAGCGACAATTATTCGCCTTACGTCGCGAAGGTGGGGGCTATTTCCATCATGGATAGCTCTTCCAACGCACCTCTCTGCACCATCTATGGCAATACAGAAAATAGCCTGTTCGGATACTGGGCCAGCTTTTTACCTGATATTTATCCCGCCGGAGCCCCTGATGGCAGAAAAGAAATTCTCATCGGTGAGGCTGGAATTACAGCAGGGTCGAGTAAGGGGAGAATATACATCCTTGATGGATCGATCCCTTGCACCGGTGGAGCTTCGATCATCCTCACCACAGCTTCGCCTTATGTCCTAGGATATGTCGATGCCAATGACAGTATTTTTACAGCGGCCATTGGCGGTGATGCGCAGAGTGGCTTTGGTTCCTTTGTGCTGGCTCTCCCTGACCTTGACGGCAATCTGGGTTCGTCACCACCACCGAGCGATACCTACTATTTCTTTGTCGGCAATTCGAACATGAAGGCCGGTACGAGCAGTGTCACGTCGCAATATCTGGTTATGAGTTACAATGTAAGTGTAAATGCCTTTGCGGTGCTCAAATCAGAAACCGGTTCAGCCAGTGGACAGCTCGGCGGTTACGCTCGCGTCATCGATGACATCAATGGCGATGGCGTCAAAGAACTTGCTATCAGTTACCCAGGTGGCAGTGGGCGCTTTGGGGCCACCGGCAATGTGAGAATCTTTTCAGGCTACGGTCTCAGCACCACGAACGATAGCAGCGATGATTTGCTCCAGGCTCTGTTCAGCCCGGATCCATCAAGCTCTAATTTTGGAGTCTCTTTCGAATATGTGGATATGAATGCTGATGGTCTGAAAGACTTTGTGGTCGGGGCCGATCTCTATGATAGCCCGTCGTTTCCCAATGCCGGCGCTGTTTACGTTTTCCCTATGCGACCTATTAAGGAATAGGGCGGAGGACTGGTAAAGTTTGCATAGATCTTTGTCATAGTCCCGGAAGAATGATTAGTCCCAAGAAAAAATTAGCCATGACATCTTCATATTGTCAAAGAAATCGCAGAAAGTTCATGGAACGTAGACTTTCGGTGTTTAGCTTTCGTAAAGAGCCGCTGCTGCTTGGGCGAGTCTTCATCGCCTTGATTGCTTCGCTGCTCGTGCCTTCTTTGGATTTCACCGCTAGATTACTGACCATTCTTTCGCTTAAGACTGCCCTACCATTTGGTCTGCAGAGCTGAAGCGTCCCGAACGTTCGCTGGAATTTCCTGGACCAGACCTAGCCTCCAACTTCAGCGGATGCTTGTAAGCCATAGCCCAAGCAGCTGACTGCACAAAATTTTTGCTATCTGCGGCTATTCTTTACCGAGTAAAAAGAAACTAGAAAGTCTTTACACATGACTATTTTTTTAAGGGGGATCTTCCTATGCGGAATGTCATGAGTATTCTATTGTCGACGTGCGTCCTAGCCTGTGGGGCTCAGCATGAAGGCTCATTCAAAACAACGATATCCGCCCCACAAAGCCTCGTACAAGAGCCGACTGAACCGGACTCAAGCCAAGCTTTGAGCTTGAATGATCCTGGTCAAGCCGGCCCCTATGCAGTTGCAAGCTTTTCACCAAACGCCACCAACCCTGGCTACCGTTCAGCCCTCATCTACTATCCTAAGCAGCTGGATCAAACCTTACGACCAGCAGTAACACTGACAGGTGGCTTTACCAATACTAAAGAGCAGATGTCCTGGCTCGCCAATCAGCTCGCCAGTCACGGCTTTGTCGTTATCGCTTTCACACCAACCAATGCTTACTCCAACAATGCTCAAACCTGGGCTGATGGGCATAAGGGCGCGATCAGCACCCTCGAAGCCGAAAATCTGCGGGCGGCGAGTCCCTTGGCAGGCAAAATCGATACTCAGCGGCTCGGCGTCATCGGCTATTCCTACGGAGGAGCCGGCAGTATCCTGGCTGCTAATCAATTGCCAAATAAAGTAAAGGCCGCCATCCCCATCTGCGCTTACCAACCAGCAGCGGTTACCAGCAAGATACCTTTTATGTTTTTAACCGGAACCGCAGACACCGTGGCTGCTCCGAGCAATATTCTGAAAGTCTTTGATCGTTTGAATTTTTCTGAACCCAAAGCCTTTGTCAAACTCAACAATTTAGGTCATCTCGATATCATCAATGGTGGCAAGTATCATCAGTCGCAAGGCCGTTTCATCACCGCCTGGGCCCTCGTGTTCCTTGCCAAGAGCGAGGAGTACAGCACCTATCTGAAAGGAGATCTCTTGCAAAAGCAACTCGCCGACAGGTCGGTGTTCGCCTCGGCCAACGACTATATTTATGCCGAGTGAGTGAAGTCTAATCGCTCGATTCAGGTCTTTCTTCGATAGCCCAAAGCTCCCGGAGAAAGGCTGCCCTATTTCCCGTCGTACACCCGTCTTCCATGAAAATAGCCCGCGCGCACAATCTGTATACCGATCTGCTGGATAGGTAGATTTCATAGGAAACACATGATTTCTTCCAGCAAACTTCATCTCTACTTCGCATGGCACAGGCAGACTCAGCGGCCAAAGTCAGCTTTCACTGTCCACAGGAGACTCAGCCGTGCATTTAGCGAAGTTCCCCTTAGCTCTGCTCCTTTCTTTATCCGCAGCAAATGTTGGACAAGCCCAGGACTCAGTAAAAATTGCTTTTGGTTCCTGCGCTCACCAAGACCGATCGCAAGCCATTTGGAAGCTCATTGCAGCAAAACAGCCTTCGGCTTTTCTTTTTATCGGCGACAACGTTTATGCCGATACTACTGATGAAGTGAAGATGAGAGCTGCCTACGCGCAGTTGGCCTCAAATCCTGAATGGATGACCTTTCAAACTCAGGTACCTGTGTTCGCTACATGGGACGACCACGATTATGGGGCCAATGATGCCGGTGCAGAGTATCCAGCGCAGGCCATGTCGCAAAAAGCATTTCTTGACTTCTTTAAGGTCCCGACCGACTCACCTCGTCGCTTACAAAAAGGCGTATACTCGTCCGAAGTGATAAAGTCCGCTGGTCTCACCATTCAGCTCATTTTGCTTGATACCAGGACCTTTCGTAGCCCTCTGATCAAAAGACAAGACCGTTACGTTGCCAATTCCGATCCCGGAGCCACAATCCTCGGCGATACCCAATGGCAGTGGCTGGAACAGCGACTAGCAGAACCAGCCGACCTGAGAATTTTGGCCAGCAGTATTCAGGTTCTTTCCGATCAACATCGATTTGAAAAATGGGGCAATTTCCCCTTGGAAAAGCAAAAACTTTTTTCGCTTATACGAAAGACAGGAGCCCAAAATTTAGTCATGATCAGCGGCGATCGCCATCTTGGTGAAATTTCTGCAACATCCGACAGCCCGGTCCCTTACCCCCTGTTTGACTTCACTTCCAGTGGTCTCACCGAAAAACTGGAAGACGAGATTGTGCGTGAGACAAATTCTCTGCGACTTGGTCAAACTCAGGCTCACTCAACGACTAACTTTGGTATTATTGATCTTCACCGAAAAGCTGCTGAAGAACCTTGGAAGCTCTCCTTCAATCTTTTGAATGGCAAAGGGCAGGAACTCGAAACCTTTACTATCGACCTAAAGTCGCTCGAGTCAACGAAGAGCTCGGCCCCGATCAGTACCATTCAGCCCCATGCATCCCAACCCGAAACGAGCAGCACTCGCTAAAAACCACAGGGATGCTGTGACAAGCCATCCCCCTCAGTCGGATGGCTAAACTTTTTCTTTAAACTATCTTTATACTAATCCTACAATTTGCGGCCAGAGCGCATCGGTCGCTCTTTTCAGGTAAATATAGAGTTAAGATCCTTGCATCCTCCCCGCGAAACGGATACCACCTCGTGGACATCATTTTGTGCCACTATCGATGACCCCAACTGATAACCAGGAGACAACAAGGTGTTTATGTCCAATTCCAGACGTGATTTTATCAAGCTATCGGCTTTTGGCTTCGGTACAGCGTTTTTGGCCACCGGAATATCCGCTTGCGATGACGCGCTTAGCGATAACGTCAGCTTCACTCACGGTGTGGCCAGTGGCGATCCTCTCACCGACAGAGTTATTCTTTGGACTCGGGCGGTTCCAGCTGACGGAAAGTCTCGGGTGAGAATTGGCTGGGAAATGGCCGTCGATGAGAAGTTCCTCGGGGTCATCAACTCAGGCACCATCGAGACTTCTGCCGAACGCGATTTCACGGTTAAAATCGATGCCGCTGGCTTGCTCGTCGGCACGAGCTATTACTTCCGTTTCAAAGCCAAAAAGCAAACTTCTCCAGTTGGTAAGACACGCACTCTGCCAAGCCAGGATGTGAGCCAGATCAAGTTCGCAGTCGTGTCCTGCTCCAACTACCCAACCGGTCGATTCCACGTTTATCGTGAAATAGCTAAGCGCAACGATCTTGATGCCGTCATCCACTTGGGCGACTACATCTACGAATACGCCCGTGGCGGCTACGCCTCCGACCAGGCGAAAGAACTGGGTCGTGAGGTGCTGCCAGACTCTGAATTGCTCAATTTGCAAGACTATCGATCCAGATATGCCCAGTACCGAACCGATCTCGATCTCCAAGCTGTGCATGCCTCTCACCCTTTCATCGCCGTCTGGGATGATCATGAGATTGCCAACGACAGTTGGAAAGAGGGTGCCGAAAATCACCAGCCCGAAGAAGGTGACTTCAATCTACGAAAATTAGCAGCACTCCAAGCCTATAGCGAATGGTTGCCGATAAGACCCAAGGCCACCGAAGAAGGCATTTACCGTAGCTTCACCTTCGGTCAAATCGTTGCCTTGCATATGCTCGATACTCGCATCATAGGCCGCGACAAACAGTTGGAAATTGGCGACTACTTCGGAGCCAATGGCTTTGACGCGCAGCAATTCCAAACCGATCTCAACAATCCAGAGCGCAGCATTCTGGGTGTGGAGCAATTGAATTGGCTTACGAACCAGCTGGAAAACAATCAAGCCACCTGGCAAGTTCTCGGTCAACAGGTTCTGATGGGGCGCATGTACCTGCCTGGAGCTCTGGCCACCCAACAGATATCTCTGGCTGGTTTCGCTCGCTTGGTGCGCGTCGCCACCCTTGCTGGCCAAGGCCAAACGCTATCGCCGGACGACCTGCAATTTCTGGCTACTAACCAGAAACTCTTGCAGATCCCTTCTTTACCTTACAATCTTGATGCCTGGGATTCTTATGAAGCCGAGCGGGAACGCGTGCTCAATGCAGCTCACGCCGCTGGATGCAACCTTGTTGTCCTAGCCGGAGATAGTCACAACGCTTGGGCCAATGATCTAGTCAATCGCGAGGGAGTCGCCTGCGGCGTTGAATTCGCGACCTCATCGGTGACTTCGCCTGGTTTGGAACTTTACCTCGGCCTAAGTCCTGAGTCGGTCGCGCCCACTGAAGCACAGCTGACCCAACTGATCGGCAATTTAAAGTACACCAATCTCAGTGACCGAGGTTACATGACAGTGACTTTCACGCAGACTGAATCCACCGCTGAGTTTCTCTTTGTCGACTCGATCCTCAAACCTGACTATCAGATCCTGGCCGCTCGCAGCAAAACCATGCGAGTCAAGGCAGGAGAAAATGCCTTGAAGGACTAGATCTGAAATCTTGGAGGGGAGGCTTAGGCTTGCCCTCCTTTTCTCAGACTCAAATGAGGGCCCATTCAGACCAACGGTTTGGGCAAGCCTTTTCGGCAAAGAAATCTTTGCAAGGTTCCATGCGTGAAGCCTCACCGATGGCTGACATTCAAGCTTGAAAATAGCTCTCTATGTCGCCTTCGAGAGTCCCCCGAGGGGAGTGGCGCTCAGCACCACT
>JBGSTF010000043.1:0-7205 GCA_041736645.1 Oligoflexus sp.
CGGAAAACCAAGTATTCGCGGCACGCGTTTATCGGTGCTACTCGTCGCCAGAAGCATCGGCTACGGTATGAGTTTCGAAGATATCAAAGAAGCCTACGGTAATATTCCAGAAGACGCTGTCCGCGAAGCTGTGCTCTTTGCTGTTAAGGAGGCTGAGAAGTACGATGAATTGGTTCATCGACCGAAACACGCCTGAGCCGCTAAAAGAATTCTTTCGCTTAAACGGGCAGATGATTTTGCATTGCTAGCCTCAAAAAAATCGATTGTGGACCAAATCTGCAATCCGATTTTTTTCCTGTGATTCCGATTGGGACTTTTTCAGCAGAATCTAACTAGATCCTGCCCCAATCTCAAAGTCCGACATCAACCATCTGCTCAGGCTGCCCTTTATTACATAATTCCTTGGCTTTCACTTGGGCAAAAGTTTGAAGGCTGGGTTGATTCAAAAAGATGAGGTCCTCCTCACACTTTTTACTGACCATCGTCCACTGCTGGTAATTTGCAGGAGCATCCTTGATAGCTGCCATCGTCTGCCGCGCCTCTTCCAGGGTTTTTATGTCAGCCGCAGAAAGATAACGCTTGAGCAGCTCGGGTGCACATTTCGCATCGGCAGCAGGACAATTTAGAATCGCGGCGTTCAAATCCTTGCTATCGAGAAGATTGCGCAATTTATTGAGTTTTTCCCGTTGCAGCGGGTCTGTCAGATTTTGATCGATAATGAGCTTATCTAACTGAGTGGTGCAGAATTCTTCAGGTTTACCGCCATCAGCACATTCCTTCAACACGGCGAGTGACGCGTTGATGCCTTCATTGGTTTCAACGTCGTGGGCAATCGCATCGAGGATGGTCTCATAAGATTCAAAAGCTGGCATCAAACGCGTCAGCAGTCCCCAGGATTTGACATTGCTATCAACTGAATTTTTGTATTTTTGCACGCCGGGAACCTGGCTTACTTTCCACTTGAATATTTCGTAGGCAGCTGGCTGGTGATTGCGGAAGGACTTCACGCAATCCAGGGTTTCAACCCGATGACTTTCGGGTATCAGTTCATCTTGCAGATAGGCGCGGAAGTTAAAAAGAACCTCCTGCTGGGTGAAAAGTCTCGTGATGTCAGTTTTTGCCTTGCAATCGGTTCGTGTCGAGCAAATCTGATCTTCAATATAGCCGCGCATACTGAAATTTTCGCAGATAAGATCACCTTGCAGTCCACCTGGATAAGCCTCTGCCGCGATCGCATTGGTGATCAGTACATTGCCCTCATCGGGCGAGAATCGGGAATTAAATACGCGGTTGCTCACTAACTCGGACTGCAGGCGGCGAAGTCCACCCCCCTCGAAGTCGTCGGCGGCCGGGGCAGCTCTACCTAGCGTAATCAAACTGGTTATTTCCCCCTGCTGTCTTGCAACTTCACTGCTGCTAACAAGGGCAGCCGCCATTTTTGCCTGAACTTTGTAGTAGTAGTAAGGTGCAAACTCATAACCCAGCACATCGGGTGCCAATAGCTGATCAGCAGCCTGTTCACCCTCACGAAGAACGTTCACCCAATCAGCGACGCCCGAATCGCCAGGGCGATAGGGGATTCCATTCACCGTAAAATTTGAATCGTCCAGGTTGGATATATAATGCTTGGCTTCAAACGGAAACGTGCGGATATAAAGTTCGGCTATTTCAAAAGGTGTTTTTCCTAATTCTGCCTTGGATTCCTGCATCAATTGATAGATAGTATTGCGCGCGCTCAGCAGTTCGTCTCGACTCTTATCGCGCGAAGCATATGCTGCGGTTGCGGCTTCGATAAATTGCCACGAGTTGCGACCGGAACTGGTATTTTTGACCTTGCTCTCATTTTGATTTCCACAAGCACTTAAGATCCAGACACAGGACAGAGTCATCACAACAGCTCTCATTCAATTCCTCTCCAACAACAATTCCCATCAGCGTCTGCTAGAGCTTTGCAATGGCGGTGCCAAGAATAACTATCCCGGCGATCAGACATTCAAAATACAAGTTTCATTGCTTTTTTTAAAAATGTGAGGAGCTGTCCGACGATCTTTCTGCCGTTGCCGATCGCTTCTTCCACAGGTGTCTGGCTCAAATTTCGACAGAAAATTGCAAGCCTATGTATTTACTGCTAATTGCAGCAATTATGAACAGCGTTTCAAGGACAAGGATTCTAGACGCATAGCAGCTGTGATAAGCTAAGTGTCAAAGATAAAAGCATTTTGGGCTTTCTGCAAAGACTTCGTCAGAAGGCTTGGCCCATGAATTTGACCTGGAGTGACAGCAATGGAATTCAGATGGGGCCCCATAGGATTGACATTTATTTCTCTACTCCTCTTCCACTGCTCGCCCAAACACAAGCAGAATTCAGCCCTGAAAGTCACGAGTGCCAATGGCACCAGTATTCCAGCCAACCTTTGCAGCTCGGATACGATCCAACAGCTTTGTCAGTTTGAGGATGTTCAAAGCCAAAATGGTTGTTTGGCAGATAGAAGTTGGAAACTTAAGCAGTGTGTTAAGAAGGCTAACGAAGCAAAAACAGCAGCCAATAACAAGGTCCTTGATACTCTTAAAAATAAATTCGACCCCGTGGTTGCTCAGCTCAGCGAAGAAGATCGAAAAGCTGCCTTGCAAGCCACTAAAGTTCGGACTGTCATGGATCGATACCAGCCCAAGGTTGATGCAGCGCGTACATTTTTTCAAGCTACGGTGAGCACCTTTAAGCTTCAATATAAAGACGTTGGTGAAAAAGAGCTGACCCAGGCTTTGCAAGCAGCGATCGTGCGCACCCAATCGACCGACCGGCGGGTTCTGCTTGAAGTCCTCAACAATCTCGACAAAATCGCGGTCGATGACAGCATTAAGCTCCAGCAATTGCGTCAGACTGTTGTCGATTGTGAGTCGCGCATAAATTCGCTTTCTTATCTGATAAAAGAGGAAATCGGTGACTCTGCTGGATTCATGCAGCGGAATGGGATCGCCGACATGTTGGATCCTTTTCGAGATTTGAAACCCGTACTGCAAAGTATACTGATCTATATCGATCGCCGAAACCAGCGCGTTCAAGAAGAAGTCACACGCCTCAGGGACGAAATCGATATCAAGGTCGAACGCCTCCGACGCATTGAAGTTGAAAATGAAACCCAGGAAAGTATTGCAAAGGGCGCTTATCTCACTTCAGTGAACCAATTCTATTCTGAGATCGAAGGAGTACGCACCGCCGCATTTCGTGCCGGCGCAGTCAGTGTAAAAACCCGGCTGCCGCGCTATGCCGACCAATATGCAGGGGTTCTCCGCTTCCTCAGCTATGGGGTCTACTGCAAGGCCGTTGCTCGACCAGTTTGGATGGACTCAGGTTGTCTTCGCTTCACCAACTTCGAGGCCCAGGCCATAACTCTCTTGAATACGAGCTTACCAAAATACGTCATACAAAACCTGAGCTTGCTCGCATCACAGGGTTCTCCCGCTCCCGAGGCGCTTGTTAGCAAGGTGCGCGAGCTGATCTTGGCCAAGAAGTTTGAAGAGGGTATGGCTCTCTACGATGCACTTTTGGATATGGAGACAGCACCATGATGCGTTTCTTTCGACTTGTCGTCTTGCTGCTGCCGATTCTTTTCTTGAATACGAATCTGCTGGCTGGCTGGTGCCCCGATAGCTCGCTGCCTGTTAACATCAGGGTTTCGCGTTCCGATGTGGACTATAGCAGCGTCTGCATCTTTAATCAGCGTGGCTCCTTCATATTCAGCAATAGTCAGCCCGTCGACTTTGAAGAAGATAGCCTGGAAAACCTCTATGGCCTCAGCACGAAAGACTATTGCGCCCTGCCGGCCGCTGACCGGGCGCCTCGCTATGATGGATTATGGAGTGGCTGTCTGAGCAAGCGTTCGCTTTTTGTGAATCGATCAAACGTGATCACCTTTAGTGTCTGTACGTCCAATGGCATTGGCGGCTGTCTCAAAGACTTTGTATGGGATCGAAACTACTACGCCGAGATCCAGAACGATAGGGGAAGTTTCCTGAGGCTATTCAACTATCGCCTCAAAGGTATTGGCACCAGCTTCAGCGCCAACTGTTCGGTCAGCAACAGTCAAAGCTCGAGCGCAGACCAATGCAACGGAAATTTCACCACCGACTTCCTAGTACCAAAATCCATGGACGAGATTCGTCGGTTGCTAGTTGAAACGGAGAACCTTCGTAAAGAAAGTGAAGCGCTGACTGAGGAGGCGAAAGCGGATATAGAAGAAGCCCTGAAAGCCATCGATGCCATTGGTAACAAAACCTGGGATCAACTTACATACCCAGAACTCGTTCACTTTGCAGATGCTGTCACTTTACTTCACACTTACAAAGATTCCGCAAATTCATCTCTAGCTGCAATCGCAAAAAAACTTGATGAAATAAAAACCCGCTTGGTGACGACTCAGGAAACAGCGGTCCGTGAATTGTTGCAGTTGGGTGTCGATGTAAAAAGTGAGCAGACCTACAAAGATGTTGTGGATTTTGATATCAAGAAAATTAAGTTACCCGATGCCCCGGGCACCTCAGCTCTCGAAGAACGGGACAATGTTTTCAAACTGCTAGCCGATAAAGCGCTTCCTCTTCTCCAGGATGCCTGGACCAAGCAAAATCGAGTTGAATTCTTGCGGGTATCAGCGGACTGGAGTAGCAAGAATCAATCTCTCATGGAGTACTATCGACCCCGATTTGTGTCGTCCCCAGCTGAACTGCAAGCATTTATAGCCGAAACCAAACGCGTCGAAGATCTGATCTACGGCGACGCCGCAGCAGGGAGTTCTGGCGTTCTCGATCGATCCGGTTGGTTCAAGGATACTCACGTCGATGCGATTACAATAGATGTTTTGGAGAAACTCATCTCGGCCTATCCCAAGGATAAAGCCCTGCAAGCAGTTAAGGATGCTTTGAACCGTAAAACCATGGGCAAGTCGCAGGGGGCTCCGGATGCCAACACGGTTCGTATGATCGTCGGTTTGTCAGCCTGGGTGCATGCCTTCCAGCAACTGGTTATCATACTGAACGAGGCTAAGGCAGCTGGCTTTGTTCCTCCACCGGGTGCGCCGCCGAAACCTGGGGTTACTTATGCAGGATTGTCCTGGGAAGAGCTCATCCGGCTCGAGGTTCTTCGTACTCGCGATATGCTGGTTGAAGTGAAGCAACTTATCGAAGCTGGCATCGACACCTATGTCTCCACTTCGCCGATTTCTCCAATCGTCTCACTTTGTGTCTTCACGACCGGATTTAAGTCCTGCGATACAAGGGTTGGAACCAAAGAAGAGGACGGCCTCATTCGAATCTTTGGTCTGTTTGACGTTCTAGGGGCCAAAGTGGGCTCCAAGGTGGCTGGCGTTCTCCTTAACAAATTGAAGGTGGATGCCGCTCTCCGACCCGTTGTCCAGTTTTTCGACGAAGTTTGGTCGAAAGTCGTTGATCGGCTCAAACCTGGATTCAAATCCAGAAATCTAGCGCGCGCTTTGATGGAGATTCGAGATCTCACCCCAAATCAAGTGCTGGCTTTGACCCGAGCCATTGAAGACATTGGGCTTAAGGCTGAAGAGGAGATGCTCCGTTACCTCGATGTGCTGAAAGTCGCTAAAGGTAATCGAGTTTCACCCATTAAGTATTTGCCACCCGGCTATATTACGGAGCACCTAAAAAAATTCGATGGAGGAGCCTCGTACTTGGTTAAAAAATCCGTGATCACCGATTACGGAGATAAACTACTGGGTTGGCCTGACGGACAGTTCGTCATGTCGAGTACCGAAATGGACAGTTTGCTGAAAAAAACCTCTGGAGATCTGGCATTGATCGAGCAGGAACTTGGCATACCGCCTGGCAGTTGGACAGATTCTATTATTGTTCGTATTGACATTTCCGATCCAAAAGCGTTGAATCTGCGAATGCCAACAGGAAATGAAATAGGCGCCAATTCTCACTGGATTCCGGGTGGACGACTTCCAGGTGGTCATGTCGAAGCCGTCGTCGATCGCATTCCTCTAGGCAAATACACACTGCGTGAATGGAAAGATCGCATATGATTAAGTCTCAAGAAAAAGCCTATATGTTTGAACGATTGTCCCCAGAAAAATTAGTCAAATGGACGAAGAAGCTAAAGTATTTCCGCTTTTTTCGGGCTGTCGGAGGGCATGCTAACGACTGTGATAGGCTCGTCATCAAGATTCCCTTGCAGCAGGGACTCAGCCAGTCGAATCTGTTTCGAAAACTCGGTTTTGATATACCCGCAGCGGCTGAAAAGGAGCTTGATCGGATACGCGATCAGTATTTGCATACCCATCTTTCACAAAAAGCATGCCGATCAAGTCTGTTTGGCCCTGGTTTTCATTATCATGGGTTCGATGGAGCCCTATTCATAGAAAAATGGGGGTCCGGCGGCCCGCTTGACGTCACAGATGAGGATGTTGCCGTTGCTGCAGCTTTTGAAACGGCTATCGATGGACAAGGGCTCAAATTCAGTATGCCGCCTTCGAAGCTATTCAACTGTTTCTGCGAGGAACATTATCCCGAATACTTTGTCGCGTAGTAAGCAAGATGTCTAACCTCAAGTCAAAATGCTAGAGTTTTCTTGCGACAAAACCGATAAATTCGAAACGGGTTCTTATCCGCAACCGTCTAAGTCATCTTCAATTTCAATCGACGCATCCTCCTCCAGCAGCCCCCGTTTGCCGAGACAAAGTTCCTGATAGCTGCGTTGCATTTCATGGCCCAAGTCAGCAATCACTTCACCCCGAAACCTGACTTAGTCTGATGCGATTGAAATCCCAAACCATAAGGATAGTGTGCATGAGGAAATTTTTTGAACTTTCGGTCTCTGTCGCAATCTCCCTAGGCACATTCCCGCTGCAGGCCGAGGTGACAAAACCTCTGCCCAACTATGCCAGCGCCGAAGAGTTGCGTGCTGCGACGACGGCCGATTGGGAACTGCCCAGTTTTCGCGATAGTCTCAAACCGGCGCCAGGTCTGCGCTTGCCCGCTGAATACGAACCGACTGCAGCCGTAATCATGACCTACGCCGCCTATCCCCAGTTTATTCAAAGCATCGCCCGAGCCGTGGTGGATGCAGGAGCCGAGGCCTATATCCTAGGTGGGCCTTCGTCCATTTCCGGCTTGGATAGTAGCCGCTACCATTCGCTCAACATCTCCTATAACTCGATTTGGGCGCGAGATTTTGGACC
>JBGSTF010000055.1:0-23829 GCA_041736645.1 Oligoflexus sp.
CATCAGAAGGAGAATCATTCATGCTGCTCTTGCGTAAAAGTTCCGAGCGAGGTTTCGCCGACCATGGTTGGCTTAAGAGTTGGCATAGCTTCTCGTTTGCTGACTACTATGATGCGAGGCATATGGGTTTTCGTCAGCTGCGCGTAATCAATCAAGACATCGTGGCCCCGGGCCAGGGTTTTCCCACCCATGGCCATCGTGATATGGAAATCATCACAGTGGTGCTGCGTGGGACGATCGAACATAAGGATAGTATGGGCAATAAGGAGCTGGTGAAAGTCGGAGAAATCCAGCGGATGAGTGCTGGAACAGGAGTTCGCCACAGCGAGTTCAATCCTTCTTCGAGTGAAGAGCTAGAGCTCTTGCAAATCTGGATCGAACCTTCTGAGCAGGGTATTCCGCCCAGCTACGAACAGGCTCCCGTGGCTACCAAGGCCGGGGAAAAGCTGCGGCTGCTGGTAGCGCCTTTCGGTGAAGAGGCGCCCGTGCATATCCATCAGAATGTGCGCATTTTTCGCGCTCAATTGGCTCAAAATGAGAGCCTTGAACTGCCGCTGCAGGCCGATCGTCATGCCTGGATTCAACTGATCAGTGGATCGGTTCAGTGTCAGGAATTGACGCTGCTGCCGGGTGATGGACTGACCGTTACGCGAGAAAATGGCCTCATGCTCAAAGCCAATGCCCCTGATTCGTCGTTTTTAGTCTTTGATCTGGCCTGAAGCTCTGGGCAGGCTGTGCTTTTTTGTCTATAGTCTCAACCGCCTGCACATTCTGATGATAGAGTAAGGGGCTAAAGTTGCCCTCGTCTTGATATGGGACCCAGTCTGACCGATGGCCTTGTGTCAGGCAAATGACCTGATCAGGACTTTTCATTTCTGGAGGTAAGTATGAAGAGAGCTGCAACAACTCTCGCTCTGTGTTTCGGTTTGTGTTCCAGTGCTTTGTTTGCCGGTGAAGGCCAAGCCCCAGCGGCAGAAACCCCAGCCGCTCCTGCCGCCGCCGAAGCTGCAGCACCTGCAGAAGCGAGTTCGGCTGCGGGTTTTGAAACCAAAGAAACGGTCTGTAAGAATGGTAAAAATGTCCGCAAAGTGAAGTTAGGCTTTGCTGACATTAAGACAGGATCGGACTGCAAGGTTTCTTATTTGAAAGAAACCGAACAGCCAGGCGACGAGAAAGTTCTGTGGAACGCACGGAACGACGCTAAGTTTTGTCAGGAGCACGCCCAAGGTTTCGTTGAAAAACTGAAAGGCCAAGGCTGGTCCTGCGAGTAAGCCCCGCGACCTGGGATCAGGCCCTCGGGCCGATTCCGAGATATGGCTGAAGAGTCAAAACTCCTGCTGCCTTGCTGCGGGAGTTTTTTTTTGCGCTTGATCGAAGCCCGCTTGTCCCCTACAATAAGAGGCTTAAGCGGAGGCCTTGGGTGTCCATAATCGCTTCGACATGGTGGAGATATTTGCAAAGGCTGGGCTTAGCCTTTCTAGCTCTCAATCTGATGGCGGCTTCTGTTCCCCGTTGTCACCTGCTCTATTCTCTGTTCCAAAAGACCACAACGCTCAGCTCCCAGGCTCTCGCCTCGAGCTCCTGCCATCAAGAAACACAAGGCGCATCGGGGCCGAGCTTGAGTGCGGATCGGCTTTGCGGCTGCTCTTTGCTGCAGTTTTTGGCCTTTCGACTGGATCCTTTCGAAATCCAGGATTATGTGAAGTTTGTGATTCAGTCGGAATACCTCGTGAGTTTTGCTGATCGTAGTCTTTTTGCTGAGTATCGCCAGAGCCCCGAACCACCTTATCCCAAGGTCTAAATCTTGACCGCAATTCTTCATCGCCCTTAGCAATTACAAAGTTTGTGGCTGGCGCTCGTGCGTCCTAAGCAATCGCGTCTCTCGTTGGGAGAGGCGCGCATGATGATATTCTATAAAGGAACTCCTATGTCTTCTCGTGGTTTGGAATCTCTTGGTGAATCACGTGTGTCTCAGCAGCTCTTGGGTGCGGCCCTGGCCGGATTGATGGGAGCCAGCCTTGTCTCCTGCGGCAAGGACAAGGAAAAGATCGTAGAGGTGGCACCAGCCGCGCCTATAGTCCTATCGAAAACTACCGATAAAAGCATCACCCTCGCCACCTTTACCAGTACGTGTACAACGCGCGGTGGATTGGTCCAAACCCACGCCTCCTGCGGCGGCAGCAACTTCTGCGCCGGTGTTTCCTTTAACTCGGGTGTCTTGATCGAGCATACATGCAAAGCCAGCAACACCTGTGCTGGATACAGTTGTGTCGACCTGCCAAAAGATGCTGGGTTGACCGGAGCTCAGGTTCTGGCCGGACCAAGCGGCGATATGGAGAGTTCAGCAGCGCAGTGCAACTTCTGCCATGGCACGGAAGCGACCGAGTTTCAATTGCGGGTCAAACCAGGGACAACGGACGAGGCCGCCAAGGCAGCCTTTGCCGCCAAGAGTGATGCAGCCTTGGTTACAGCGGTTGCCTTTGGCCTTCATGGAGTCAATGCCGATGGCAGTGCTTATGCGAATATGCCCGGCTTTTACACAAGGTATTCAAGAGCCGAAATTCTCCGGCTTGTAGCTCACTTGAAAACTTTGACTGTGACTGTTAAAGAGTGGAAAGACCCGCAATAAGGAAGTCCAGCTGCCATGACAGAGCATCGATCCCAAATCAACGGCAAAGCCTTGGCTCGTGACGCACTGGGTCTTGGTCTCCGGGTGGTGCACTACCCGGAACTTTTTGAGCTGAAACCAGCCCTCGATTACTTCGAGATCATCAGCGAGAATTTTATGAGCCCGGCATGGCCGGTCGCACAGAATCTGCAGAGGGTGCTCGAACACTATCCGTTGGTGATGCATGGTGTTGGCCTCAACCTTCTGGGTCATGAGCCTTTAAATGAAGCCTATTTGGATCAGCTCTGCCTCTTGGCCGATCGAGTCGGGGCGGCCTTTGTCACCGATCATCTCTGCTGGACCGGAGCACATGGTGTCACCCATCATGATCTCTTGCCCACGCCTTATACCAAGGATTTGGTGGCCTATGCCGCCGAGCGCATAGCCTATGTCCAAAAAAGATTGGGTCGTCCTTTTGGTGTGGAAAATCTTTCCAGCTATGTCCGCTTCCAGCAGAGCGAGATGAGTGAATGGCAATTCTACAGCGAAGTTGTGCAGGCCGCCGATGCTCATTTTATGCTGGATATCAACAATGTTTATGTGTCGAGCCAGAATCATGGCGACGAGCCTTGGGACTTTCTTCGTCGTATCAACTACGATCGGGTTCTGCAGGTTCACATAGCCGGTCATGAGCGGCAGGCTGATGGTTCGATCATCGACACTCACGATCGTCCGGTGGCCGATGCCGTTTGGGATCTCTATCAGAGGACCTGGGCCCTGGCGGGTCCCTTTCCCACGCTTTTAGAGTGGGATGCACACATTCCGTCCCTGCCAGAGGTCTTGGAAGAACTGAGCAAAGCGCGCAGGTACCAGACATGAAGCAACCCTCGTGGCTGGAACAATTTCAGCAACAGTTCAGTGGCGTCATTCGAAGACCCCTCGAAGTCGAGGCGGGGCAGTTGACCGTGCGTGCCTGATCTCCTGCGCAAACTCTGGCGTTGGGCGTCTCGGCTGAGCAGGGTTTGCTTGCCTACAATCGACTGTATTGGTATCGGCTCCTGTCTGTCATGCAAGATGAATATCCACTGACCAGTCAGTTGATGGGGTTATGGTCCTTCAATCAGCTCGTGCAGGAGCATCTCAGGGGGAATCCGCCTCAAGGTGCGGATATCAGCAGCATTGCCGAAAATTTTGAGTTTTTTCTGCAGCAGCATGGGGCAGGGCTCATCCAGAGTTTGAAGATTTCGCTGCCAGCCCAGCTCATAAACGAAGCAGCCCGCATCGATCGCGCCTTTCAGGAAAGTTTTTTAGCTAAAGGCTATCAACCCTGGTCCTTGCAGGCTGATCAGGTGGATGGTCTGGCTGAACTTCAGTTGCAGGCAGCCCCTGCCTTTCGTATCATCGCCGAAAACTGGGCTCTGATGGACTATCGCTCTCGCCTGATGGCGAAGCCTCAAGCTGAGCCTCAGTCATTGGCGCAAACCCAATCTTGGCTCATCTTTCGTCGGCAAGAGCAGGTGGGTCAATGGCTGCTTCATCCGCTGCAGGCCCAGCTTTATGAGGCCCTGTGTCATCGTCCGCTCGGCGTGGCTCTGCTTGAGCTGCAGCAGCAGTGTTCAGCGTCCGATGCAAATTTTTTGGCAGATGCAACCCAGCAGTGGATGGCACAGAGTGTGAATCTGGGCCTGTGGATGACTGGGGAAGCTTGACTGCTTCTGCCTTAAATCTGTGCAGTATCTCGCTTGCTATCGAAGCGCATCTTTTGCAATAATGGAGAATCTTGTATCACTTTTGCGGCGGGCGCCTCTCCATGCGAAGAATCTCCAGCTTGCTCGGCTTTCTGGCTCTCACCTTCAGTTGTCAGTCGTCTCCCGGACCCCAAGGTGAATCCCAGCCTGGACTCTTGCCAACACCTCAAAGACTCCAAGCTCGAACTACAATCAGTTTCGTGGACATGTGCTTAAATCCCTCTACGCCTCCGGATCAGCGGCATACCGTGGATCAGATGCGAGATGCCGTTGACATTCGCGATTGCAATGAAGCGGGGAGTCAGATCCAGAGATTGAGCAAGCTCGATTTAGCGGGAAGGGGCATTGTGGATCTGAGCCCGCTCGCAGGACTCACCCAACTTCGTGTGCTGGATCTCGGCTCAAATCAAATCGTCAACCTCTCGGCTCTCGCCCGCCTCGTTAATCTCAACGAATTGAATGTGAGTGAAAATAAGATACAAGATCTATCGTATTTGAGTGATCTTTCGGAACTTAGGTTCTTAGACCTCAGCCACAATCTCATCGAAGAAATTAAGTGGCTGCAAAAATTGCAAAAGCTGACATGGCTTGACCTTTGTGAAAATAAGATCGCGGACATCGGTCCCCTGAAAAACGCCAAAGAGCTTTGGTTTTTGTCTCTGTCCGACAATCGGCTGGAGCGGTTGGACGGAATCGCCAACCTCAAAAATCTTCGTGAACTTTATCTGCAGCACAATAAGATCACGAGTCTCAAGAATTTGAAAGGCCTACTCGAACTCGAAAGTCTAGTCGTAGATGGCAACCCCATCGATAAAACTGAAGAAAACTGTCCCCGCGGCAAGAATACCAGCAGCGGGTTGGATGACGTTTGCAGTCAATGAGGATCTATGCGCCCGCTCGCGATGCCACAGGCATGATACACTGACAGAACCGGCAAGTTTGTGGAGGATAGATCCATGAAGGTAACAGCGGCTCTCTCGTTCAGTTTATTTTTAGGCATAAGTGCCTGCGGTCTTGATGTACCCGATCCAATCTTTGGCAGGCGCGAGGCGAATCTGAGATCGCGTCCTGGCTGTGGCCCAGTGGCCGGAATTTATCAGGGTTTTTGCCAGGGAGTTCCCGACGGTGCTGCTTCGGCGATACAGATGACCTTGGCCCAAGCCTCCTGCACTCGGTTTGATATCAACGGCAACACCGCTTTTCTGTTGGAAGGTCCAAGGCAGGTGTCTCGAGCCGGAATGAGTGTCACGACTTCAGCGCAATGGACCGGTGATCGAGGTCGCCTGGTGCTGGAGGAGAGTTGGGGGCAAGACGGCAAGCGCTTATACAAGACCTACACCTTCACGCCCGTCAGTCAAGAGGTCCTGGTCGTGACAGGGCAGCAGGATGATTCGAGTCAAAAGACTCAGCTGAGCACCTGCCAGCTGAGCTTGCAAGACTGATCTAAGATTACTGACCTGGACGAGGCGCTGGACAGGTGTAGCGCGTATAGGGTTTAAACTCTGGTGCACCGACACCGAGTGGAAAACTGATCCCCACCTCTATTGAATTCCAAGTTGAACCTCTAAAGGCATCCGAAGGGTCCGGAGCTGGACAATCCTGTTCGATGCGAACTGGTTTTTCTGGTGCCCTCTCTGTGGTGGCAAAGGCACTTCTATTTTTGAGGACCTCGGCTTTTTCGGGAATCACCGGCTTATCCGATCGAAGCTCGGCAGCCCTGAGCTGTGGTGCCACAAAACCTGCCAGAAAAAGCCCTAAAACCAGAGTTTTCATGGGGTGCTCCGCGCTTCAGTCAGTTGTGCTGGTTCGGTATCCGGAACAATCAGCGTTGCCAATCCCTCTTCTACCATAGCGCTGTAAGGAACCTTGCCAAGCGCCAAGCCGCGTCGATGGAACAAATGATGGCGACCAAAGATCATGATCTGAGACTTGCGATCCGTGGCGGTCCGATGCAGCTCGTCGACCGGACTGCCGAAGTTCACCAAGGCGTCATACTTTGGTTTCAGTTGCGCAGCTCCCTGGCTATTGTGGAAGCGATACTTCAGATCGTCGACAATTTTACTGCGGATCTGATTCTCATAGGCTTCGGTGGAAAACGCTGGGTTCTCCGGAATTCGGCCTAGATTCATCGCTTCTTTCACTTTCTTCACGAGATGTTCGACATCCCGGTGGGCCAGTTGATTGACATGAACATGGCAAAGCTCGCTGCAATCCAACTCAATTCCCAAATGAATTCCTGCTTCGAGGGCATGACGACCTTCAATTTCTAGGTTATCGGCTACGAGCAGCCTAGGCCTTGTTGTAAAGTCGAGTTTCGAATCTAAAGGTACGATCATCACCGGGACCTCGGCATGGGAGGCCAAGGAAAAGGCCGTTGTCATGCCGGCAAAGAGGCTGTCTTTGCTGTCGCGCTGTATCCCACAGAGTATTAACCCGGCGTGAGTTTCATTGGCGATGGTGGTGACCGCTTCCGAATTGTAGTCGCGCAGGACATGGGTATTGACCGTGATACCACTGGGAATCGAAGCCTTCACTTTTTCCATGGCTTTGCGAGCTTCTTCTTCTTCGATATCGGTGACCACCCGGTCGTAACCATAGTACGGGTTGACAACCACGTCACCGGCTCCCATATAAGAGAAAATCGGTTGGGTGGCATGAACCAGCTCCAAAGGACTTTGCAGCTTTTGGGCTAATGAAGCGGCAGTAGCAATCAATGATTGCTCCTTATCCGATAACTGAAGGCCTACGACGATAGGTTTATGTCGAGCATTCCAGATAGGACTGTTCATGATGCGACCCCCTTGTTCATAGATTTCAGATAAACTTAATTCTTTACCTTATCTAAATGGTTGCAAAGAGCGAGCCACAATTTTCGCTCCTGGAATTGGTCCCTTTGCAGGTACATTCAGCCTTGGATGCCAGAATCGCTGTGCGATATAGCGCAGACTTTGGACCATTTTAGACAGGATTTAGGCCTTGGCAGGCGACTCAGCGAGAGCATTGTTAAAATGCTGCAGCGGCACCTGCATGACGCTGGCGAACGGTAGCTTAGTCGGTGATGGTAGGCAGTTGGCGTTCAGTCCAAGCTCGAAAGCCTCCCGCCATCGAGCGGACTTGGGTGTAACCCATTTTTCGTAAACTTTGCGCAGCGAGAATGGAACGATAGCCACCCCCACAGTAGAGAACGAGAGGGGTTTGAGGATCAGGAAATTGCGTTTCAATGTCACGCTCAATGATGCCTTTCGATAGATGGACCGCGTGGGGCAGGTGGCTCAGCTGCCATTCATGGTCTTCACGGACATCGATGAGAATGAAATCCTTTGGCGTCTTGAGTTGAACCTGAACATCCTCGATCGAGACTTCTTTAACTTCACCTTGAGCCTCTGCCACCAACTTTAAAAAACCGGGCGTATGGTCCAAAAGGGAATCCTCCAGCCTGAGGTGTGAGAGCTCTAGAAATGCTCTCATAGCTGGCCTGACTTGTCAAAAGACCAAGCGACTATCCGCGTATCCTGGGTGGCAGAACTTGATTAAAAAACAGCCAAGCCTAACTCACGGCGTGAAAGGTGGCTCAAGTCTCGTGATTTCTAGCCGTTAAGTCAGCGGGAGAAAACCGATCTCTCCTGGTGTCGAGTTGCCCATTAAAAGTTGAGGCTCTGTTTGGCCAGGGACTTACAGCGAGGCAAGGAGCCAGAGTGGGCGTGCGGTGGAGGCTGCGATGTTTAGGATGAATGCTGTGCGTAGGGTAAAGCGAAGTCTGGGTAGGAAACCTGCTCCTTGGACTGCGTTGGCTGTATTCTCCATGCTCGGGATTGGATCGGTAGGGGAGTCTCGGACCATCACTTTGGAGGACTATCTGAGCCAAGTGAGAGGAAGCAATCAAAGCCTCAAGGGAGCCAACGCCAGCATTGAAGCCAGCCGCCAGCGAGAAAATTCCAGTGACCTCATCACAACGCCAAGGGCCTTTGGACAGGTTGCCAAGCAGGTCGACGAAAAGCCGCCCGCTTCCTTTCTCTCCGGCGATAAGTCGGAAGCTATGGTGTACAGCTTTGGGGTGCAGAAGATCTGGAGCTTTGGCTTGCAATCCCAAGTGAGCTACAATCTCAATAAAGTCGATATCTCCCGGGACAATCTGCCCTTGCTTTTGGCGCCTGGCGTTGTCAATCCTCTCGCCGTAGCCTTGAATGATGAAAGCTCAAAAAAATTTAGTGAAGGACGCACTCAGGTGGATCTGGAGCAGCCGCTTTGGAAAAACTGGATGGGCCGTTCCTATGATATAGCTCGCGATTCCACTCAGGCCAAGCTCGCTGCGCAACGTCAAGGCGAGCAGTATAAAGTCAAAGCCCTTCTGGCCCAGGCCGAGTTAGTTTACTGGCAGTTGGCTTTGGCTTCCGATGCTGTGCGAACTCAGCAAGGCGCCCTGGCTCGCTTCCAGAAAATTCGCGATTGGGTGCAGAACCGGGTCAAGCTCTCGCTTGCCGATCGGGCTGATCTCTTGCAAGCCGAGGCCGGCGTCAAAGCGCGACGTTTGGAGCTGGAGCTGTCGATGCGTGATCGCATATCTTGGCAAAGAAACTTCAACACCCTGCGCTCTGTGCAAGGGGATAATCTCGATGCTGATGTTATGCCCATCAGCAGCCGTATGCTCAGCGACATGTCGATGTCGGCAGGTTCCGTCAAGCGCTTGGATGTTGAAGTTGCGCGATCCTTGGAAAAAGTAGCTGAGGCAGAGGTTCAAGATGTTCGGGAAAAGTTTAAACCAGAATTGTCGGTGTTTGGTAGTTATGCGATGAACGCACGCGAAGACAGCTTGGGCAAAGCAGCTTCGGAAGCCCTCAAAGCTGACAAGCCAACCATGGTCGTCGGTCTGAAATTTTCCACACCTTTAGATCGTGATCTGATCAATCGCGAGCGCAGTGGTCTGGTTAAAGCCAGTGAAGCCGCGCGCATTGACCGCGAGCAAAAGGAATTCAGTGCCCGTCAGGAATGGGATGATCTGTTAAGACAGCTCAGCGACGCCAGGATTCGTCTGCAACTGGCCACTGATATAGAACTCGCCCAGAAGCAAAAGCTGGACTATGAAAAAAACCGTCTCGAACGAGGCCGCACGACCACCTACCAAATCCTTCTTTTTGAGCAAGACTATGCCAATGCACAGCTCGGCGCGATTAAAGCCAAAGCTGAGATTCTCGGCATCATCGCCAAACTGAAGTCCTTCGGAGATGCCGTATGAATCTAGCATCCATTTCCATCAAACGTCCGGTTTTTATCACTTGCCTTGTGCTAGCAATGCTGGCAGCGGGCGTGATGTCCTTTCTCAAATTGGGCGTCGACTTGTTTCCCAACGTGACCTTTCCTTTCGTTTCGGTCTGGACGGTCTATCCGGGAGCAGGCCCCAAGGAAATCGAAACATTGGTTTCCAAGGTGCTTGAAGAGCAGATTGCGACCATTCCGGGTTTGAAAAGCGTCGGTTCCAGCAATCAGGAAGGATTGAGTGTGGTCTCTGCAGAGTTCACACTGGAAACAGATGTGAAGTATGCTGAGCAGCAGGTGAAGGATAAGATTGCTCTGGTCAGGCGCAACCTACCAGATGGCACTGAAGATCCATTGGTTCGGCGTATAGATCCCTCGGAACAACCCGTCGCCATCATCGCGGTTGAAGCTGATTTGCCCGCTACCCAATTGTACGATGTCGCGGATCGGACGGTCAGGCCGATCTTGGAACAGATTCCTCAGGTCGGTCTGGTCGAAGTCTTGGGGGGACGTAAACGAGAAATTCACGTGCTGCTCGACCGGCAGCAAATGAAGGCGCGTGAGCTTTCGGTCAACATGATCGCGCAAAGGCTCGGCGCTTCAGGTATGAATATTCCTGCCGGTAAGGTCATTGAGTCGGGCAAAGAAATCGTCTATCGAACCTTGGGCGAATATCGATCTTTGGATGAAATCAGCAAAACAGTGGTCAATTTCCTCGGCAATGAGGTTCCGGTGCAGGTTCGTGACGTGGCCGAGGTGGTCGACTTCATGAAAGACGAAACCACGCGAACCTACTACAACGGCAAGCAGGCGATTTTTCTCAACGTCTATCGCCAGTCTGGTTCCAATACGGTGCAAGTGGTCGACAGTGTTCTCAAAAAGATGCTCACCATGCAAAAAACCATGGACAGCATGGCCGGCGCACCCAAGATCCAGTTGGTCCGCGATGGCAGCAAACTGATCAGGGCCAATATTGATGATGTGGAGGAATCGATCCTGATCGGGATCATCCTGACCATCATCGTGGTGTACTTCTTCCTGGCCAACGGTCGTTCGACGATCATTACGGGTCTTGCTCTACCGAACTCACTGCTCGGCGCTTTTATTCTCATGGCGATCTGTGGCTTTACCATCAATATCATGACGCTCCTGGCTCTCAGTCTGGCGGTCGGGCTCTTGGTGGATGATGCCATCGTCGTTCGCGAAAACATTTTTCGTCATATTGAATTGGGGGAAACACCTGTCAATGCAGCCCTCAAGGGAACCAACGAAGTGACTCTGGCAGTCGTTGCCACGACTCTGGCGGTGATTGCCGTGTTTGCGCCGATCGCTTTTTTGAAAGGAATTGTAGGCCAGTTTCTCAAAGAGTTCGGTTTGACGATCTGCTTTGCTATGGCGATCAGTCTGTTTGATGCTTTGACCATTGCTCCGATGCTTTCAGCCTACCTAGCGGGTGCGAGTCATGCATCGACCAAAAAAGGTATCTACTACTACACAATGGGCGTTCTTTTGCGCGGGTTTAGTCGGTTTCAGGACTTCTTGGAACTTGTCTATGAAAAACTGTTGAACAAAGTCGTGCGCTTTCCCTGGCTGTTTATTCTGCTCGCCTTAGGGGTTTTCTTTGGCCTTATGAGTTTGATCCGCTTTGTGCCGAAAACCTTCCTGTCGCCGCAAGATTTTGGCGAGTTTCTCATGACCTTGGACACGCCGCCAGGAACCAGTCTAGATGAAATGTCCAAGCTGGCCCTGGAAGTTGATGGAGTGACCCGCAACTTTTCGGAAGTCAAGCGCGTGTCTTTGACTGTTGGCAAAAATGGAAAAAGTAACTTTTCGGAATTTTTTGTCGAGTTGGTTCCGCGCAAAGAACGGAATATCAATACATCCGAGTTCAAAGATGAGCTGCGTAAGAAGTTAGTCAAGTATGCCAAGGCCAATCCTATCGTTAAGGATATCGACCTCGTGGCGGCCGGTATGCGACCTTTCAACGTCAACATTGAAGGCGCGGATTTGAGCCAGATTGAAGGCATTTCTCGCGATCTTTTCAACCGTATCAAAAGCAATCCGGCTCTGCAGGATGTGGATATCAACTATCGACCAGGCAAGCCTGAAGTGCAAATCCATGTCGATCAAAAGCGGGCTCAGAAATTGGGTGTCATGGTCAACAGTGTTGGTGCCGAGTTGCGCGGACAGATCGAGGGTGTAACACCCGCGGTCTATCGTCTCAACGGCGAGGAATACGATATTCGCCTGCGGATGAAAGACAGTCAAAGGAACCTGAAAAAGGAATGGTCACAAATCTATGTGCCTAATATGAACAATTCGAATATTCGGCTCTCTGACTTTGCCAATTATGAAGAGGCCGAAGGTCCTTCCACCATCAATCGTCGCAATCGTATGCGTTACATCCAGATCAACGGCGATATCACCCCCGGTGGAGCTGGCTTGGATGCTGTCATGCGCGAGACAGCTCGGATCCTCACTGAAGACATGAAAATTCCAGAAGGAGTCACCTATAAATTTGTCGGCCAAGGTGAAAGCTATCAGGAAATGAAGGAAAACATGGTCATCGCGATGGGCCTCGGCGTGCTCTTTATCTACCTCGTGCTGTCGAGTCTTTATGAGTCCTTTGTTACGCCTCTGACGATTATGCTGGTCCTGCCTTTGGCCATTTGCGGTGCGGTAGCGGGTCTTTATTTGGGGCATAAGTCCCTCGATCTCTACTCGATGATTGGCTGCATTCTGCTCCTGGGGGTGGCGATCAAAAACTCCATCCTGCTGGTGGATTTCGCCAACCATAAGGTGCAGGAAGGCTTGAGCCGCAATGAGGCTATGATCCTTGCCGGGAAAACCCGACTGCGGCCGATTCTTATGACCACTTTTGCCCTGATTGCTGGGATGTTGCCGATTGCCATTGGTTTGAATGAAGCTTCAGCCCAAAGGACCAGTATGGGGGTCGCCATCATCGGTGGTTTGGTGTCTTCAACCTTGCTTACTTTGATTGTAATTCCAGCAGCTTACGCCTATATCGACCGATTTCGTGTCTGGAGTCTTGGTATCATGAAAAAGATTTTCATGGCCCACTGAAGCCAGGATCACTGAGGTTTGGATGGAAGGTCAAAAGAAAATTAGCCGATCCTTGCGCAAGCGACTGGTGATTGCCATCCTGGTCGCAAGCTCAACGATCACCACGCTGTTCACCACGGTGTCTTTCTATATGGACTACCGCATAGAGATGAACAGCCTGGAGGCAACTTTCTTGGATATTCAGCATAGCAGTGCGGGCAGCATTGCCGACTCGCTTTACGATTTTAATATGGACGCTGTGAATGCCCAGATCCAGGGAATTTTGGGTAAAAGCGACATCGCTCACGTGATCGTCTTCAGCGATGATGGCAAGGTCTATGCCAAGGTAAAGGCCGAGGAGAGCAAGGCGCAGATTCATAGCTATCTTGGCTTGGATCGTTGGTTTGATGATCAAGTCTCGGTTAAGATCTTTCCTCTGATCGATCCTAAAGACCCATCCCACCAAATCGGAACACTTTCGATTGAAGCCACTCAGCGCAATGTTCTGGTTCGCCTATCGAACAAGGCGATCTACTTTTTCATTACGCAGGGTTTAAAAACCCTTCTGGTATCGCTGACGATCATGTGGATCTTTGGCTTTCTTGTGACGCAACATGTTCGTCACATCGTATATTTTTTAGCTGAATATAACTTTGAATCAGAAGAACCCAGTCCGACTTTGGCACTGAATCGCATCGCCCCGAAAAAATCTGATGAACTGGATGCGTTGGTGGATTCGATCAACACCCTGACGCAACGTTTGAACTTCTTCAATTCAAAGATGCAGGAGCAGTTTCTGCGCAAGGAGCAGGAGATCCGGGATCAAAAGGCCATCGCCAGCAACGTAGTGAAGTTAGCCACACTCGGCGAGATGGCGGGCGGCATTGCCCATGAAATCAACAATCCTCTGCACATCATCAAGGGCTACAATGATATACTCGTGGACCAGTTGGGCCAAGGGATCATGGATCGTGAGGTCCTGCATCGAGCTGCTTTGGTGATCGACAAGAACACCAATCGTATCGCGCGAATTGTGACCAGCCTTCTGATGTTCTCGAAAAAAGGCGATCAGGAGCTACTCGAGTATGTGGACATGCCTCAGCTTGTGGACCAGGTGGTCTCGATCACCCAGCCTCTGGCGGAAAACCACGGTATTCGTTTTCAAGTGGACATTAATGATTTGAACGATGATCAGCGCGTGGAATGTAACGAGGTTCAAATAGCTCAAGTTTTGATCAATATCATCAACAATGCTGTGGATGCCATCATTGAGCAGAACAAAAAAGATGCATGGATTCGCATCGTCGGACGATCCTTATCAGACAAGGTTGTCATTCAAATACTCGACTGTGGTCAAGGCATTCCAGATTCGGTGGCCTCGAAGATTTTTGAACCCTTCTTCACCACCAAGGAAGTGGGCAAGGGAACGGGGCTTGGTTTGAGTGTGAGTTTTGGCATTATTGAACAGCACGGCGGTCTTCTGTATTTGGATAAAGACAATCCCAACACCTGCTTTGTCCTAGAACTTCCCTATCATCATGTGCCCGGTGCCCTGCGCTTGCCTAAAGAGCTCTCGTCCAGAGTCGCCTGAGCTTTTTCAGGGCCCTGCGACACTCCTCTGCCTTTGTTCAGCATAAGCATGAATATTCGCTTCCAGGGCGATGGGTCTCGAAATAGTCTCAGTACCTTTCCAGAACATTTAAATTTACGGAAGTTTGGTTGCGCATAGCTTCTTGATCAGAGGACTTATGCAAGGCAGGGTAGGCAACGCTTGCTTCGGCTGGATTCAATTCGCTTTGACCTCTCAGCGGTATTATTGTTTTGTATCTCTTCGATGTTTTCATGATTCCATTTCCCAGTGAAGACTTCTTTGGGTGTTGCACCTTTCAGTGCTGAGTGCGGGATGCATTCGTTGCTTTCGATGAGGTAAAAATCAACAGCCTTGGTCGAGACGTCAAAGTTAGTAAGCGGGATGGTGAAAAGATATCGGTGTTTGTGCCGATGGAATAGCATTTCAACCATGGAATTGCTTGCTTCTATATCAATTTGGGCAACTGTTCGAGAAAAAGTGCCTTCGGTGTGTCGCATAAATGCGCTGTTCGCTAGTAATCAACTTGCTCCACAAGGGCTTCCCCGCTATCATAATCAGGAATAGAGCAGAAATCTCAGACCAATTTGAAATTACCTTGGAACATCCGGGAGTGATTGGGAGATGGAGGAATCTGATGCCTATGATCTCATTCGATAGACTAAGAAGCGCAATCTCGTCCCGATCTGGATCGAAACTAGACCATTTTATTAGAGCGCATCGATCGGAGTTCATTGCTGACTTCGGCGAACTTTTCATGTCGATGATGTTTTCGCCTTTTGTCCGACGATTCAGCTGCTTTTGCCTCGTTGCTAGCAGCATTCAATCATTTTTTGTTTCTCGGGATATCCTGCAATTCACCGCTATCCTACCCTTGCTATTTGCGATCCTAGTTATACCTCGATTCATCAAAATTCCATGGATTCGCCCGCGAAAGTACTTGGCCAGCCTGCTTTTGGCATCTGGATTCGTGATAGGTTCTATCATCTACATGAATGTCTATGTAAACAACGGTGTCATTTCGCAGTTGGCTCCGTCGGCGATTACTCTTACCATCGCCGGTTATGCCCCACTCGTGGCGACCCCTTGGACATTTTTGAATTGTTTACTCATAATAGTTTGTGCGGCAGTGATATCTTTTGCAACCTGGTGGGTCGCTCCCGCCTACGCAATGGCCAATTACCAGGCCATGGGCAACGGCATTATATTCGGCTGCTGCATAAACTTTATAGTTGGGATCATTTATAAATATAGCTTCTTTTGCGTGCAACAGGAAAAGACTATTCGAGCCGAAGCAGAAAAGATAAAGAGTGTCTTCAATTCGTCGCATCATGCCCTATTTCAGATCGCTATTCAGAACCATGAACTGATTATTCATGGCGAAAAATCTCAGGCTAGCCTGAAACTCATCGGTTCACTTGCGGAAAACCAAAGTTTTGAAAGCGAAGTTCTTCGCTTCTTCCAGCTGCCAGCTGATCAAAGGGTCCAGATTCAAGCAGTACTGTTGGCCTCAATTGGCGAAGATCTAGTTAGTTTTGAATTAAATTCATCTCACCTTCCTCAGGAGATTGAATTCTTCAAAGATGGGCACGAACGGATTTTTTTGGTCGAATGGACGCCTTTATGTCTGGAGAGTATCGCTGTCGTGAGTCAGATACTCATCTCGATGACCGACGTAACGGCACTACGAGCAGAAGAGATTCGTGCAAAAAAGGCCGAAGTTCAAAACATAAAGATCGTCGAGCTCGTCCATATCGGACAGCACCGGGTGCAGCAGTCGTTTCGCGCCATCGATGAACTGCTCGCTAAGATACATGATAGCTTGAAAGTGCAATCGGTCTTGATTTCTCCCCGGCAGATCTATGCGACAATTCTGATCGGGCTGCATACCATCAAAGGCAACGCCCGATCACTCGGTTTAACCGGGCTTTCTGAAGTGATTCACGAGATTGAAAGTAAGGTCGTGAGCCTTTCGAGTCAAGACTTTCAAGCGAGCGACTGGCACTTTGAGGTTCTTATGAAGGATTTTTTGGAGGTGTTTCGGGACTATAAGGCCTCGCTCGCCAGTCTCGGTTGGAACCAAAAGCTCAGTCTTGAGATCGAAATCGCAGCACTGTCCACGATACTGGATCAACGTAATTGGTTCGATCTTCAGGATCTCGTTGCAAATCAACACCCCGAGTCTGAAACTTTCGAGCGTTTTATATCTCCAAAATCGCTGCGTTTTTCAAGTATACTTCGGCAGGCATTCCAAACCTCGTTACCAGTTTTGAAGCGACTTCGTAAATTTGAAGCGATTCTGGAAGTGAGTGGTTTCGATCTTTGGCTTCGGGCAGACGCCGGTCAGCAGCTTGCGTGGATCTTGCCACACCTATTTGCCAATGCTTTTGATCATGGCATTGAGTCTCCCGAGGAACGAACCACAAAAGGTAAGCCAGAGCGAGGAAATGTTGCCATTTCTGTAAGCGTCCTTGATGGCCACTATAAGATTTCAGTTCAAGATGATGGCCGCGGACTGTCTCTCAAGCAAATAACGGAGCTTAGTCTCAAACGAGGAATCGTCAATGAAAGTCGTCTGCAAGAGTTAAGCGACCAGGAGAAAGCTATGTTGATATTCGAGGATGGTCTGTCCACCAAGGACGAGGTTTCAGAAATATCAGGGCGTGGCATGGGAATGGCGGCTATTCGAGAAGCGATTCTAGGCCTCGGTGGGCGGGTATCTATCAGTCTCTCTCCAGCCATTGGTCGCGACTATTTACAGGCATTTTCTATCGATATATATATTCCGAATAGTCTATCGGAAGTTAAAGCCAGGGCAACAGCAGCTGAAAATAATTCTTGACGAATCTATTCACATGTGTGACCTAAAACCATTCTTTTGTGTAAATCTCTAAAGGAAAGAGAGATGCATCTATTAATTGGTCAAGCTGCTACCTTGCTCGCCATATCGATCACAACTCTACGCCGCTGGGAGCACGAGGATTTTTTTGCTCACACTCATTGAAGGCTTGGTGGACACCGCCCTGTGTTGTGCTAGAACTTTTGGTAATCAGCTAGGTGAATATTCGTTTCATGGGAAGGCAATCTCCCAAACATTCCCAGATTTTGCAGGTAACTTTTTAGATTTTGCTGGAATGGCCGGCATTTTAGCGTGGATCGCGTCAAGGTATGAGTCCCGTCGAATTTCTTTCAGGTGACAGGACCGAATCAGATTGGGTTGAATTGATACTGAATAAATTTCCATTCGATAAATTTCACCGAAGTTCAAAGTCGAGCTCGAAGCAGAAAAATTCAGCTGCCTAAGAGATCTCTGGACTGGTTGGATACAGACTAGGCAGCCTTGCGCTTTGCAGAGGAGTACTGTCAGGCTTTTGGACCCATCCCGATGATTGCTCGACACATCCCAGCTGGGAAGCTTACCAAAAGACAGAGTTGACAAGGCGACCCTCTTAAACGGCAGAGGTTTTGCCCTCTGCCTATATAGGGCAACGACTTTTTGGGGACTTTTCTTGATCCATTCTCTGGGCGCCCTGAAAGGTGCATAGTAGTATCTCGTTCAAAGCTGCATCATTTGGCATAAAAAAGCATGGGCGATCTCCCTTCGTAAAAGGCCCTGTGATATCATGACACTTGGTAGCTGCAAGAGAGCCATCAAACATTTGCTCCTGGGAAGGATCTGTAATTGTCAACGACAATAGGGTCCATTGCGAAATGCATGTCATGAATTGAAATACTGAAAGTAGGCAATCTGCAAAAAATGGGACTTATGATATCAATTTGCTTGGCAAATGCAACAGCTCGTGGGCTACTTTAGTCGCTGAGGATGACCGATGAAGATTCGATGTCTTTTTCTGCTCTTGGCAATTCTTTGCAAAAGTCATTTTGGGTTTTCGAGTGGCAAAGAAATTTTTCTCAAAGAAGGAAGTACTTTCGAACCGCTCGATTCCAATATCTGGGATTTTCGTTATGTGGATGAGCAACATAAATCGTTGGCAAAAGATATCCGTGACCCATCGTTTGACAATAGCCCAAACGCCTCAGTTAATGTGGGTGGCGGCATCTATTATCACAACAAAGGAGTCTATGATGCATCCATTGTCATCAATAATCAATCTTCAAAAAAAGATTTTTATCTCGAGGCCAGACGGCCATTCTTTAGTGCTATCAACATAGTATTCCTCCAAAAAAATGCGGACGGAATCGAAAATATCACATCATCAGCGCAATGGAATCCAACCACTAACGGCACAGATCTAATCGGTTCATCTCTGTTTGTGCCAATTAGCATTCCATCTGGTCAATCCAGAATGGTGATTAGAGCATCTCCTACCTTCAATATGGTCACTTATGTCCTGCAATCTAAAGGTCATGCAGTTGATATTGCTTGGCAGCAGTGGCTGCTCGGTCCATGTTCCTATGCGGCCATCATTGCACTCATCGTTTATGCTGCCCTGACAGGTTTTATACTAAGGTCTCGTGCGCATTTGTACTATATTTTCTATGCTGTGTCTTTTCTTCTTACTAACTCAATAATGAATGGCTGGTTTGATACACTCATGCGAGCTCTTGGAGTGAACGCATCATTGCGAGAACTATTTCAAAACATAGCTGCTTGTGTGTTTGCTAATTTGATTCCTGTTGGTCTTTCACTCTTTCTGATAGATTTTTTAGACCTCAAAGAAAAGAGTCCACGGTGGTATCTCACGCTCAAAGGATTTGCCGCTGTCTCGTTTTTTGCATTTATTTTGACCATCACTCTAATGCCAGGGAACTTGGATAGAGGCTTATTTTTTGTTCAATTGGCTCGTACGCTAGGGACCGCGACAACAATTATTCCGCTCTGTCTCATCATTTATATGGCTTTCAAACAATCGAGGCAGGCTCGCTTTGCTATGCCTGCGATCTTTACTTTGATGTGCAGTAGCTTTGTCTGGGTCTTGACGATTGATCTTGAGATATATAGACCGATGGTCCAGATCTACGCTGGAACTATTGGAATGGTCGGAGAGATGACTCTTTTATCTCTGGCGCTCTCAGATAAAATTCAAACCACTTTGAAACTGCAAAACATCGCCGTGAATACTCTCAAGGATCAGCTTCAGTTCATGAATGAGAGTCTGCACGCAACCGTTCGTGAAAGAACCAGAGACATTCGCTCCATTTTGGATAGCGTCTCGCAAGGACTCTTGCCCATAGAGAGCCTGCCTGGTGGGGATTTTGGTATCAGTCCGATCCATTCACGTTCCTTGAATCAGATTCTTGGTGAAAAAGCCATGCAGTCGTTTGATCCATTTCATGATTTTCTCAGAGCCACAAATTTGAGTTTAGAAGCTCAATCTCTGATTGATACGACCATTGTCACATCTCTTGGCGAAGATCATATGCAGTTTGCAGTCAACGTCCATCTGCTTCCGACGTCGACAACACTCGTGCGAGGGGATGAAAACCGCTCTTTGGATTTGGAATGGCAGCCGATTCTATCTGACGACAGTATGGTAAAGAAAGTTTTGCTTGTGATCGACGACGTCACAGAAAAGAAAGCTTTGGAAGTGGGGCATAAGGAGAAATCAGCATTGATTAACGTTATCGTTCAATCGCTGGCCCTATCTGATCGACAATATTCGGACTTTATTCATTACGCTGATATTCATTTCAAGGAAGCTTCTATCGTTTTAAACGGACAGATTGCATCCGAGCTAGCTCTTTCAAGTGCAATGCGCCCCCTTCATACATTGAAAGGCCTTGCACGAAACTATGGTTTTGCATCCCTCTCTTCGATTATTCATAACGCTGAGACCGATCTGGCTTTGCTCCGAGGGCATTCTTCCGACCACCACCAGTGGATGGTAATTTTGCAAACTGTTGGTAGCGAAATTGTGACCATCAAACAGGTGAATGAAGCTACATTCAAGCGAGGTATTTCCGGCGATAGCACACTGAGCCTGCCGACCGAGACTCTCAAAAATTGGGCTGAACGCATTATGGCGCCTAATCAACTACACGATCTTAATCTACTAGTCAGAGAGATTCAAAGCTTGTATCTCAAAACACTTCCGCAAATTATTGAGGCTGATTTATTCGCACTCGCCGGAATCGCCCGCACCTTAGGGAAGCTTGAGCCGTTTGTGACCTTTAGCGGCGATTCAGAATTTATTGGGTCTGAATATCATGTAGCGTTAAAAGAGTCTTTTGTACACCTTCTTCGCAATGCAATGGACCACGGTATCGAGCATCCCGAAGAGAGGAGACTTCGCCATAAGCCGGAAGCTGGGACTATTCATATCAAAGAGCAGCATCTTGCCAAAGTCGTTGTAATCTCAATCTCTGATGATGGCCTGGGAATTGACACGCATCAAATCGGAAGGAAAGCCCTAGAGAAACATTTGATTGATTATGATGCTCTAGCTCGTCTATCACACGCTTGGTGTAAGCCAGCTCCTTTTTGCTTCTGGTTTTTCTACCAAATCCACCGTCACTGATCTTTCCGGACGCGGCGTAGGACTCGATAGCGTCAAGCATGCAATCGAAAAGGTTGGTGGGGTCATCGAAATCGTCCTAGCGGAAGAGCAAAAACATGTTCAGCCATCAAGGATCGCTATCGAATTTAGAATAAGTCTGCCATCGGCTACGCATGAAGTCTAAATCTCAGACGCGAAATTTTGAACCCAATGTCACCGTAAATAGATTTTTCTGAAAAAGTCTACACTATCTGCAAGATAAGATTTTATGAAGTTAGACTTTTTAAAACAACGACAATTATTCGGATCAGACTTGATGTTCAGAGATTTTTTTTCGTCCGAATTGTCCTGTGTTAGTTGAATCTGGACTTTCCGTTGTAAAATTGCAGTACCAACAGCAGAGAATCAGATACTTGCCTCGCGCGCAACCATCGACTCGACGGACTGGGAGTCTGCAGGATCTTTCAAGGCCAAAGGCGGCTGTAGGAAATCTATATCATACTGCCGCTTTCGGCTATTTGGCCTTTGAGATATGTGGATAGGTCAGGGAATTTCAGTCAATGGCTAAAGTCCAAGTTATATCTCGAAAATACTCAGGGCAGCACCGAGCAGTGCCCACATAGCCCGTGTTACAATTGGGTTAATTTTTTACGCGGACTCAATGGGCCGCGTTGCCAAGTCAAGACTATCACAGCCTCCTAGCACCAATCATCACAGACAACTTTCATCTTGATGCCGGCTCTGGCCGGAGGCGCTGCGGGCGTCCAAGGTATTTCAGATAGCGGGAAATCTGATCACCATCCAGCACAGCACTTATAATCTCCAGATCGGCACCGCAGCGGGGACACTTGGAAACATCCACCGCGAATACCCGCCGCAAAAGTCGGGCCCAGCTAAGGTCACCCACCTTGACTTTATTCGACTCACCGGCACAAGGGGTAGCGCCCACGGAAACTTTACGTTTGCGCTGGCCAGGGTAAAGGATAATCTCATCGCGCCTCTTGAAATTCGGCGAAAAAACTCCTCCATAGCGAACCAGTGGGCTGCTGCGGGGAGGGATCAGAGCGATCAACTTTTCGATCAGCTCCGAAGGGCTCAGCTTTATCCCTGTTGTCCCATCAGCCCAAGGCTGCCTGAGTCTATACTCAATATCACCCGCTGCTTTTTTTGTGAGCCTCTGCTCGGCAATGGGTGGCCTCGCCATATAATTTATCAACTGACTAAGGCCTTGCCGATCCTCACAATGGATTTGACGCGCGGCGTGCAGACTAAACCCGGATCGAGCGACACACTGCGGGCCTTTGAACTTCATGAGCTCGCCTTGCCTTGGAATGCCGATGCGTCTGACCCGCTGACCCCGACGCTCACCAAAGGCGATGGTTTGTACGACCGAGGCGCGGCTGGCCGCTTCGACACTGAGTAACTCATCTTCAATTCCCATCGACGCATCCTCCTCCAGGAGCCCCCGTTTGCCGATACAAAGTTCCACAGCTTCGATGATGGATAGGGGCAGTTCGCCTATGGCCTCGCTCCTTGGCCCTTTAATCTTATGAAAGAAAGGACGCTTTTTTTCCCGGCAAATAGAGGCACCGTCCAAGACCAGAAGATGAAAATGCAGGTCTAAGTTGAAGAGCGATCCACATCTTTGAATAAAACTTACCGATCCTGGACGCAGATTTTTTTCTCTTCATACTGCCGATAGGGATCCTTTGGCAGGAGCTTGTCCGTCAGATGCTCCTCGATTTATGCTGACCCGGTATGATCCGCACCCGATGCCACCTTCTAGTGCGCCATCAAAATAGGAACGCAGGTAGACTCCAATCACGTTGTCTGATGAATCTACGAGCATGGATAAATCCCCTTGGGTACCGCCGGCCTTCGTTCTTGACGAAAAATTCACTCGATAGGGCTCGACGGTCGGAGTCGTTTCGCCTGGGTAGGGAAACGGCGAAGGAGCCTGTAAACACACAAAATTACCCCCGCGATTGCTGCAACGCTCCACTCCGACAGGTGGCGTGCCAAGTCCAGCAAACGCGAAGTTTTTAAGATTGACGAACAGGTTTAAGATGAAACTTTCTTCGCCCTGAGGAGGAGGGATCAAGATTCCCTCGTCGTTTACTATGGTTTTAATTCCGGTATTCGTCAAAGTCAGTGAGGATGGAAGACTCCAGTCCGCTAAGCATCCTGACTGTTCGAAAGAAGTAAATCCATACTTAGACGCATCAGACGTAATAGAATTCGCTCCATCTGATGATGTTTTGTAGTACTTCGTTCCATAGAGATTTCGTATATTTAGATCGGATAAGCGGTGCAAAACTGCTGATTCCGCAAAGCCGTGGGACATTCAAAGGCAAGGTCGTTTGATAGTCCCCATATCGGATTGGCTCGCGAGTTGCAATGGGGATAGGTAAATTAAACCGCCAAATCGCATTTTTCCGAGGAGCATATTCTCCGCTAAGTTATCGACAGAGCGACACCTCAAGCCTTGTTTAATCTTTCTCGGTCAAGATATAGCTCAAGGCTTTTTGGGAAAAATTACTGCCGTTTTGACGTTTTTGCTGCCAATAAAAAATTGTGGTCACGGCTAAACCCGATGAGCCATCATTCGGGTTCACTCTGCGATTGCTAAAATCTGTACATGATATGGCCGTTTGTGTTTGGAGATCGACCATTTCAACGGCAAGCTCAGCAAAGGCTAGCTCAGCACTCAGAATTGAATCCAGTGGTGCCGCGACGTCTCGACCGAATCTAATGCAAAAATAGAATTTATTGTCAGCTGGCTGGACTCCGCTGCTTGGCAGTCTTGGAGTGCGGCAACGCAAACTGGCAGCTTTATGCTGGGGTGGGGCGGTCGAGTCTACTACGATTTGATTGCTATAGGTGTAGGAGGCTGAAGCTCTATTGACCACGGCAAAATTATTGATATTGGACTGTATACTGGTCAGACCGAGACATGGTGCCGTTGGGGTGATTTGTGACTTGATAAAGGAGGACAAATCATTGATCAAAGCTTGATTTATGTCGCGATACAAGCCTTTAACGACCAAATTCTTAGCATTTTTTGCGACATTTACCCTGGATTGACTGAAGATGAGCGCCATGAGCGAAATC
>JBGSTF010000061.1:0-37304 GCA_041736645.1 Oligoflexus sp.
CGATAGCCATGGCAGAGTAATATGTCCCTGTCTTTAGATTGATGCGCATGAGACCGCCATTGTCAAGCAGCACCAGAGATTTAGCAGAGTCCATCACCAAGCCTATCACTTTGTCATTCCCATCGAATAGCCAGACTCCCGAGTTCGCTGCAGAACCGGCTGGACCAGTATCACCTGCAATCCCTTCAGCACCTTTTTCTCCTGCTTCGCCTTGTGGACCTTTGAATTCAGCAAAGCCCGTGCCATTGCAAATGACAAACTTATTTTCCGCTTCAACCCAAAAGATGTGGGATGTTAGATCAGCTGTGCAATCAGGAAGATCACTTGTAGTCTTTACCACTTGGTTAAAGTTGGTCGTCAGCTCCTCGCTGCTTTTCTCTTTTTTGCTGCAAGCAGACAACCACGTAACCGCTATCAACGAGCATAAAACCAAGTAGTAAGACTTCATAAAAGCTCCGGACAATTATTGGAGAGAAATTATTTTCGATGTACACCCTATGTCTGCAGTACCTGGCCCAGGGCAAACACAACCTTTGAATTTGCCGAGTCCTCCGAAAGTACCCGCCTCATAGAAGAATTTCCCCTCGTTTGCACGTTTCGTACAGTCAAGTCCAGTCTTAGTCACGACCAGATCTTCACCTTTCACACCTTGCGGGCCGGCTGGACCAGTTGCACCAGCGATACCTTGAGCACCAGTATCACCCTTGTCTCCCTTATCACCTTTCAAACCTTGGGGACCGACTTCACCAGCGATACCTTGAGCACCATTATCGCCTTTGTCACCCTTAAGGCCTTGGTCGCCTTTATCTCCCTTATCACCTTTCAAGCCTTGAGCACCGGCTGGGCCAGCTTCACCAGCGATACCTTGAGCACCGATATCGCCTTTGTCACCCTTAAGGCCTTGGTCGCCTTTATCACCTTTCAAGCCTTGAGAGCCGGTATCACCTTTGGCTCCGGCTAAACCTTGAGGACCAATGTCACCTTTGGCTCCGGCTAAACCTTGGGGACCAATGTCACCTTTATCGCCCTTCAATCCCTGAGGACCAATATCACCTTTGGCACCGACTAAACCTTGCGCGCCGGTCTCGCCTTTGTCACCTTTATCACCCTTCGGACCTGCTAGGCCTTTCTCGCCTTGAGGACCTTTATCGCCCTGGAGACCCTTATCTCCTTTCAGACCTTGTGGCCCGATCGCTCCTGCTGGCCCGGTGGCACCTTTATCACCAGTTGCACCTTTGAGTCCTGGAAGACCAGTCGCACCGATGTTTCCCTGCAATCCTTGAGGACCCATAGGACCTACTGGACCTTGTGGACCCATGGGGCCAATCGGTCCTTGCGGTCCGACCGAACCGCCCGACAGATTACCTAATCGGAAGCCATGTTTAACTTTTAACAGAGGAACTTTGGTCATTTGCGAAAGGTAAGTTCCGGGAGCCTGTCCGAAATCGCTTTCCTCGTTAAATTGCACGGAGATATCATCACTTGTCACAAAGATAAGACCATTGTTGCGACCTGAAGCGATGGCTTCTTTTACATAACTAGTGACTGGAATTTCGATCATTTTCTTGGTTCCGTCTCCATCAACAGAGACAGCAGCGATGGCTCTGGCTTCCCAGTTTGCATCGTTCAAATTGGTCCGATCAGCGTCCCAATTCCAGTTTTTGTTGAGATATTTCCAAGGAGCGGTTGCTTTCACCACATAAATCGTTCCATCGCCCGATTTGGCTTTGATATTCACGCCAATGGTCGCAGAATCAATTTCAGTAGAGTTGGTGAATCGACTTAGGTCGAACCATATATAGGTTGCCTTAAGCTTCTGGCGTGAGCCCGTGATGAACAGTTTGGTGCCTTCGGGGTTAGCGCGTCCGCTTTCAAGATCAACCGTTACAGCCTTGGTTGCAGGCTCAAGTTGAATGATGGATGTCGCTAGCAAAGGAGAGCTGAAGAGCAGGACACTTGCAGCCAGAGTAACTCGGGTTAACATCTGTAGAGCTTTCACAGGCCCCTCCTCCCATAGACATTGAATGGTTTGCCTCATCCTCTATTGGCAAAAAGGGGTCAGGAATCTTTTCGGTCAGAACTATCCCACCCTGAATCAAGCTGATTTCGTCCTATGGTTTCCGCTTGATAAGGCTGGCTAATAGATTCTGCTTTTTGAACCGCCAGAAATATGAATTGTAATATATTGTAATTATTGAATAATTAAAAACTTAATCACGAAGGCTGATGACCCAGAGCAGTTAGGCTATGAATGGCAGGACTTAGAGGAGCGAAAAAAGATTCTCAGCTCCTCAACATATACGGGAAGTGGGTTTGGATCAGTGACTGAAGCGAGCGTGCTGACCCAATCGAACAGCGCGATCCAACCACCATGCGCCATCGCTTGGTTGTTCTACCAGACAAGAGCCATCCGATTCCCCCGGCGGTTTAATCCAAAGAAAGGCATCGACTCCGGCAAGTTTAGGATTGAATTGAGGTAAAGATCCGAGTCCGACCCCTTCAGGATTACACCAATTTTGTGGATCGCGAATTCCAAGTCCATTGCGACTGGTATCGATAACAAAGGGCTTTCCGCCTAGCAAACCTGAAATTTCTCGACCGTAGGCATGACTGCTGGCGTTATCAATAAAATGTGAAACATTGACCGCAAAACCTTGGATAAAATCAACGCCGGTTCGAGCCAGCAAAACGGCCATTTCCATTGGTTTACGCCAGGCCGCGTGACCTGCATCGAGATAAACTAAAACATTGGGCAATCGACTGAGGCACGCCACCGCGAAGCGAAGGGCGTCCAGGTAAAATTCCTGCCATTCGCTAGGCATTGATTCGTCGAGCATACTAAGAGCATTGGGCTCCAGAATTATGACGGCTTTATTATGCGCCAAGGCCAGAGCTAACTCTTGAACCCAGCGTTTGTAAGCAAAAATCTGCGCCAACTGCGGCGCATGAGTTTTGGTCTCATCTCTTAGGAAGAGCCGATAGACGGTAAACACCGGGATGCTGCCCGAACCCTCGGCCTTTTGCAGCATGCGTTTGACATCACAATAGACCGAGGCGTTCCACTCCCCGAGCCATGTGGAACTGGAGGTTCGAGCTATCGTTTGAACGATATCAAGTTCCTCCGGTTTTAGATCAGGCTTGGTTTCCAAATACTGCTTCACCTTGGACTGCGGATTAATCCACAGCTGTCCTGCTGGATAATTCACGCCCAAAGGAGTTTTTGATCGAAAAGAAACCAATTTCAATGGTGGCTCTTCCGCCGTATTTTGCTCTCGATCAAGAAATGCTTCATATTCTTTGCGCACCAACATTTTTCGACGACGGGTGATCGGAAAGCTTTGCCCCATGGTCGAAAAAACTCGAGGGTTGGCCCCAGAAGTGAATTTCTTTACATATCGCAGATTAAAAATTGTCTTCCGATTGATACGAATAAATCCATAAGGCCTTATGGATTCTTCAAAACCTTTCAGGGACTCGCGAACGATCACTCGTCGACTCACACCAATAAAACAACTTTGGTGATCTTCACTGACGATCATGGGAAGTTCAAGCCATTTGAAGTAAACCGTGTTCGGTCCGTCTTTCAAGTAAATGCCATCATCCGCAATCTTGATTGCACTGCTTCGATCGAGCGGCAATCGGGGCTGTTCAATCGTAGTGTTTAACGTGGAAATTTGCATGAGACCTAACCGCAAAAGGGGTTCAACCCAAACTCCGAGAAAATCAAAAGTCTGGGTTTGTCGCCATTCTTAACAGGCCACAAGAATCGCCGCAATGGCTGATCCATGCGGGGGCCTGCCACTCGGTTAAAAACACTAGCCATCAGGTCTAAAGGCGGCCACCAAAAGCTCATATTATCCATAAAATGCAGTATTTTACAATATACCCACAAGCACGAGGAGCCCATCTCCTAAGCCGCCTGTAAAGCCCTGCTTTGATCGTTTTTGCTATCACAATCAATCACATTTCAATAGATGCCCGCTTACGGCTTAGACTCAATCTCGATTTCGATCATTCCCTGATTGTCGCGCACGGGAATATTGTGCAGGGAAGAGCTGGCAGGAAAGCAAAGAGGCTGACCCGTTTGGCAACTGAAAACGGCACCATGCGCATGACAGATCAAAAGTCCCTCTTGGATTTCACCAAATTCGGAAAGCTTGACATCCTGGTGCGAGCAGACATCGACAAACGCGCTCACTTCATGGCCTTGCCGAATGAGGATCCAGTCGTTTCCTTGCCAGGAAAAGGGGATAATCTCATTCTCTGGCATGGATTGCAGAGTTATGACCGGCACCCAATGTTTACTCATAGGGGTCGGTCCTTCTCTGCGGATGATTCCGACCATTGCCTTAAAATTTTTTCCAAAGCTTGCCAAGGCAAGCGAACACAACGCGAACGAACGGGATAGTCGCGAAGGCCAACAAAGATCTGCCAGACCTCTTGTTCACCGTTTGGCTCAGCATCCTCAGAAATTTTTTGAAACTGCTGCAGATATTGGCTGGCTTGATTTAAGCTCACGTCCTGCAGCATGGAGCTCATCAAAGATGCACTAGCAATGCACAGCGAGCATCCCGCACCAGTAAAGCGAAAGCTCTGTAGCCCTTCCTGAGAGCCTTCCGTCAAAAAGAGTTCAACGTGATCACCACAGGTTCGATTGTTTTCCTCCGCCTGGAAGCGTATCTGGAGTGGCTTACCAAAACATCTGGGCTGCTTGTAGTGATCGATGATGATCGCTTTGAAGACCGGATCCTGCGATTTCTTCATCCCTACACTCAAGCAAAAAGTTTTTCCGCTTTATGCAAAGCGGCGACGAAACGAGCGATATCGCTCGGGTCGTTGTAGAGAAACGGCGCTACGCGAGCTGTTGCCGAAACACCAAAAATATCCATCAAAGGTTGAGCGCAGTGATGACCAGCCCTGATGCAGACCTGATCACCATCGCAGATCGCGGCCAAGTCATGCGGGTGAATCGAGTCATGAGCGAAGGTCACCAAACCGATCCAATCCGGACCCGGCTGACACATCAAACGCACTTTGGGAAAAGCTCGTTTCATTTCATCCACCAGCATAGAGCCTAGCTGACGATCGTGTTGCAGGACCTCACTGAAGTCCAATCCTTCGATAAATTCAAAGGCCGCTCCCAAGCCAATGGCACCGGCAATATTCGGCGTTCCGGCCTCGAATTTGCTTGGTAAGACATTCCAAGTTGAGCCTTGAAGTGTGACGCGTTCAATCATATCGCCCCCACCCATGTAAGGCGGCATCAGGTCGAGCCAATGCTGGCGCCCATAGAGAACACCGATGCCGGTGGGGCCAAATACTTTGTGACCGCTGAAGGCATAGAAATCGCAGCCCATGGCCTTTACATCCACCCGAAAGTGGGCAATGCCCTGAGCTCCGTCGACCACAGTGACCGCACCCACACTTTTCGCCAAAGCGATCAGCTCGTTCACCGGGTGCTCAATTCCCAGCACATTGGACACATGAGCGAAGGCCATGATTTTGGTCCGTGCTGAGACCAGCCGAGCCGCCTCAATCATGTCAAGTCGGCGCTCTGAGTTGAGTGGGATAAATCGAACGACAGCACCCGTCTGTTCGGCAATGATTTGCCAGGGAACGATGTTGGAATGATGTTCGGCAACCGTGAGGAGGATTTCATCGCCCGGCTTCAGCAGAAGCCGACCCAAGGATGAGGCGACCAGATTGATTGCTTCCGTCGTTCCCCGTGTGAAGATGGTTTCTTCAGGGCTGGCTTTCAAATATCCCGCAATGAGGCTGCGCGCTCCTTCAAAAGCTCGCGTGGCGGACTCAGACAGTTCGTATACGCCGCGATGCACATTGGCATTTTCCTGGCTGTAGAATTGGCTGGTTCGATCGATCACGATCTGCGGCTTCTGGCTCGTGGCGGCACTGTCTAAATAGACAAGGCCAGGATGAGCTGCGAATATGGGGAATTCTGCTCTCAAAATGATGCGTCCTTTTTATCGCACAGCCGCAAGGGCTATACTGGAATTGGGGCCGAGATCCCTGATTTAGCCAAGGAATCTGCCACTCGCAAGCAGAATATGGTTTTTCTTGAGCACTTTGGTCAAGTATTTTTGGGGCAGGCCTCTTACATACCTTCTAGATGCTGCAGTATACATTTGTAGTGAAGAGTCAGAAGTTTAAAGCGGTCTTCGCTGCCTCCTCGATCGGGGTGCAGGGTGTGAGCCATCACTCGATATTTGTGCCGAAGATCGTCAAAATTTGGTAAGCCTTTGAATTCCATAAAACGCAGAGCATCGTTCACAGCTGCGGGCACCTCCTGCCGCGGCGGAGGAGTCCGTTCTTGCTGGCGAGCCCCTTGCCGTGACGTGCGTTCAGAGTCTCGACTGCCTTGCTGCTGCCGAGCTTTGCTCGACAGATATTGAATATGCAAGGCATAGAGAAAAGACTCGGAGCGGCTCCACAGCTGCTCGTAGCAAAGCTCGAGTTCGCGTTGACAGACTTTCATCCTCTGGGCGATCTGACTGCCAAATTTGCCAAGACTCGGACTCATCAACTCATCGGGCACAGCATCAGGAAGTTCGTCCAAGCGAACATCCGAAAATGGCGAAGGCAATTGATTGATCTGATCCAAGCGGCGATTGAGCTGCAAGAGGCGTCCCCATAGGGACAGCGCCGGGTCGTATTCGGAGCAGGCCACCTGGCGGCTGCGCCAAAGCTCGGGCAAAAGATGCCTAACGGCAACGGCTCGACTTTCATCGAAGCGCGAAAAAATAGGCTCCTGATACACAGCAACCGCAAAAGGACCGCGTTCAGCCGTGGTGCTGTGGCGGAACCAAGCCTGAGGCCGGTCAATGGCCAAGATGCCGAGCCGATGTTGGAATGTTTGCTGCAAAAGGCGGACGTCGTGAGCAACCGCTGCAATGCGATCGGGACCATGCGGGACCGGACTGCAGAGGGCAGCTCTGAGGCAGCGGGTGAATTGTAGTTTGCTTTCTTCAATACAAAGAACGCGGTCCAAAGCCAGAGGCAGAGATGCTCCACTCTGGAGTGCTGGTTCAAACCAATCCAGACTTTGGACGCCCATACGAGCCCGTTCCCTTTTAGCTGCGGCGACGGACCTGATCCAAAGTCACCGCTAAATCGTTGAGATCTTCGGCAACCTCCTGAAAGGCATCACCTTTTCGGAGAACGACCCGGGATCCATAGTTGCCGTTTTTCAATTCGCGAATATGACGCCGAAATGCATATGTAGGGCCAACAAGACGGTGAGTAAAAAAGATGGAAACGGCCACTGTGATGAAAAAATAGACTGTGGTTCCCACCACAACCCAACCGATCAGACCCCGAACGTAGGACTGAAGGATGTCGGTCACCTCTTCCCGGAGATCCGTCAGCTCCAAGACGAGATCGTAAAATTTATAAAAATTTATGTAAAAAATGGCAACCAAAGCTAGGCAAAAAGCCAAAGAAAGTAAGATCGAATAGAGACCAAGCCTGATCTGCAGAAGGGGTTGCAGCATAAAATTGCTGAGCTTGCGCTTATGTGAAGACATAGACAGACCGTCTCCCCGTATGATGCCTACGATGGCTTCTTCTATTGTGCCTGCTCTGGCTCAGGCTGACAATACAGGGATCGTTTTAACTGTCGAGGCTCCCCCTGGACTTGAGGAAAGGGCTCGATGATCCATTGCCCTTGGTGCTAGAATCCCCAAGCAAGACGGCAGCAGTTCAGCGATAGGAATTGCAGAAAGAGGAATGGACAGTCCTATGACAAGCTTTTTTCATCGACGCATGGATGGACCGGGCACCTTCACAGGCGGAGGCCTCAGCCCGCAACCACCCGAGGATCCCAAGTCCACTGCAGCTTCCACACTCTTTGAGTTTTTCGATCATGCTTGCCAGGAATTTGGTCAAAGGCCAGCCTTCTCTCAATTCGGCTGCACTCTTAGCTTTCAACAGATCGATCGACTCAGTGAAGCAGTCGCTGCTTATCTCCAATCACTGCCAGGTGTGAAGCCCGGGGATCGCGTTGCCATTCAAGTGCCCAATATCCTCGCCTATCCAGTGATTGCCTTTGGCATCATTAAAGCTGGAATGGTTATCGTCAATACCAATCCACTCTATACGCCCCGTGAAACGGAAAGACAGCTCAAAGATGCTGAAATCAAAGTGTGGTTCATCGCCGAAACATCCGCCCATATCGTGCCTCTTTTGCACAAGTCTCTGCAAGAACCAACAGTGGTGATTTGCGACCTCTTTGCCATCCATCCTCGGCCTAAGCAATGGCTCATGGAGTTCTATCTGCGGCATAAAAGGCGAGCTGTCGCCGCCTATCCGCGGTCCAAGTATATCGCCTTGCAAAAGGTCCTCAGCCGCGGCCAAAGGCTGCGATGGCAGAGACCCAAACTGAGTGGCGATGAACTGGTTATGCTACAGTATACCGGTGGGTCTACGGGCGTGCTCAAAGGCGCTATGCTCAGCCACCGCAATCTCGCTACCAATATTGAGCAGGTGCGAAGTTTTATTGCCGGAAGTTTTCGAGCCGGACAAGAAATTATCATCGCTCCACTCCCGCTCTATCATATCTTCGCTTTCACCGTGCACTGCGGAACACCATTGCTCACCGGAGCTCACAATATCTTGATTCTCGATCCTACCGCGCTCGGCGCTTTGATCAAGGAATTAAGTCGCTGGCCTTTTACAGCGATTACGGGCGTGAATACTCTGTTCTATAGCCTCTTGCGGGCGGATTCGTTTCGACGTTTGAATTTTAGCAGCTTACGTTTTGGGATTGCGGGAGGCATGAAACTGGATCCCAAGGTCGCTCAGCATTGGCAGGAAGTCACTGGCTGTCCGCTCCTCGAAGGATTCGGTATGAGCGAACTATCCCCCGTGGCAAGCTTCAATCCCCCCGATGCCAATCGCATCGGCAGCATCGGCAAACCCGTGCCAGGGACCTCAATGAAATTAGTCGACGCCCAAGGAGCCGATATTCTGAGTCCGGATACTGCCGGAGAGCTTTGGATCAAAGGTCCCCAGGTGATGCAGGGCTATTGGAAAAATCCCCAGGAAACCGCTCAGCACTTGACCGCTGATGGATGGATGCGCAGCGGTGATCTCGCGACCTTTGATAGGGATGGCTATTGGTTTATAGTCGGACGGGTCAAGCGCATGATCCTGGTATCCGGCTTTAATGTCTATCCGAGCGAAATCGAGGATGTGATTCGATTGCATCCTGACGTCGTCGACTGCGCTGTGCTGGGGATTCCGCATGCTGTGACCGGCGAAATCATCAAAGCACGGGTGATATCGAAGAATAAAGAGCTGAAGGCCCAGGATATCAGGGAACACTGTCGCCTCTATCTGACCACCTACAAACTGCCCAAACACGTCGATTTTGTAGAAAGCTTAGCGACTCCGCCAATAAAAACTTAATCCTTTCTTGAGTCATTCTCTCAGTGAAAGAAGCCCTAGCTTTCGAGCTGGCTGGCCAGGTCTATGGCTTTTTCGTAGAAAAGGATTACAACTAAGAGGTAGGTTCGAACTCAGGAGACTCAGACATGAAACTTATCAATACACTCATTTTGGCTTCCCTTTGCTGGGCATCATCAGCTTCAGCCGCATTGGTTTTGAAAACAGAAGGCTTGGCCTGCACCGAGGACTACAATGAATGGGGTCACGGCAGCTTCTGTCCTTGTCCTGAATCCAGTGTCTACAATAAAAAAGTTGGCGAATGTCTGGTCGGCGATCCATGGCCCATTCTCGTGCAAGGCACCCTGCTCAGCAAGAATGCAACAGGTCCCCGAGTGGCATTGGCGACGAAATTTGGCCGCTTCGAATTGCTAGTGAAACGCTCCGAAGTGGAAAAACTTCGTCGCGCCCACGGTTTGAGCTTCGAAGTCAGTGGTGAGTTTATTCTGCTGCAAGGCAAAGATAAAAAAGACCAACCCACGATCATCGTCGATACTCTGAGTTGGCTGGAGTAGATATCTTATTTTTGTAAGCTCTTGTGAATCACTCACCCAGAGTCCGCTCTGGGTGAAATTTTTTTGGGCTGACATGGTGGGCATCTAAACGACTGAATCTTAGCAATGCTGAGATTCGATATTACAAGGTCGGCACTGAGTACCGAACGGTTCTCTCGTTGTCTTTGATTTCATACTCGGTTTCCGATACCCAGCTCAGTTGCGATCCACCAGTAACGGAATCAACGCTTTGATCACCAAGGGATTGGCCCAAGGAATCAAACAAATTCAGAGTCACTTCCCAGCTTGGCTCTTCAAATCCGCAGGATGAAGGTTGAAGTCTTTCCGTTACGATGTAGTCACCCGATGGCGATGGATGCGAGGCAATGGAAGCGTAACAGCCCTGAGCAGGGCGCGGTTCCAAGGCAAATTGCTTTCTTAAGCCGCTGCTTAGATTCAATTGCACCAATTCCGCTTGCCGAGAACTGCCTTCCCCTATTTCACCAGTGAGCATGATATAGCCTTTCTGAAGGCGCAGCGCACTCACCAGATGCGATCCAGGAACGCGTTCTTGTTCCAGATACAGCTTCTTCGTGCCGTCCAACACAAAGGCCCTGGTGCAGGTTCGACGTTTGCTCAGACCCGATCCGTTCAGCGGATCCCAACTTTTTTTCACTTCTTCACTCAATTCAAGACCGTATTTGCTGAACCTGCCATCAGCCTGCTGAAACTTTTCATCCCGAGTCATCGTATTGTAGAAAAAAAGGCTCGGGCTTTTATCGGCTTTCAAGGCCGAAGCGCTGGCACATAGCTTGTCGCTTTGTGAGGCCGCGATTGCCGAAGATTGCGGCTCCTGGGCACCACAGCCGGCCAGAAAAAGACCTGACATGAATACACAAGCTATTGTAATTTTTGAGATTTTCATATAAGTCTTCTTGCTTGAAGGGTGGAGGAGCAGTCTCGGATCTGTAGTAGTACAAAACGACTATAAAATCAAGGCGAAATTGCCAAACTCAAGCTCAATTGGGGAAAAAACATGGAACTCTGGCAAGCCATAAGCAGCCGCCGCGATACCCGACATTTTACCGAAGAAGCCGTACCCGATGCCGTCCTCATGCGAGCGCTCGAAGCAGCCCACAGGGGACCATCCGTAGGCCTGAGCGAACCGGGACGCTATGTGATCATTCGATCAAGGAGCAAACGATTGGCCATTCATGAGGAATTTCTTCGCCAACGCAAGTTGGCTGAAGAAGGTCTGAGCGATGCCGAACGATTGATGCTGCACCAAAGGCTCAAGCTCGAAGCCATCATCGATGCACCGGTGGGGATTGCTGCCTTCTGTGACCTTTCCCCGCAAGGCCCTAACTATATTCTGGGAGCAAAGTCTATGCCCGAGTCTTTGAGTTGGAGCGTAGCCTGTTCCATTCAAAATCTATGGCTCACGCTAACGGAAGCAGGCTATGGCATGGGATGGGTTTCGTTCTTGGAGCCAAAGGCACTCGCCCATATAGTCGAAGCACCGGATCACTGGCAGGCGATGGGCTATCTCTGCATCGGTCGACCTGCAACCGACTACCAGGGTCAACCCATGCTCCAAAAAGAAGGCTGGGGTCACCGTTCCTCAGGGCCTCATATCTTTCAAGAGGCCGTGCCTGCACTGACTTGATTCTATGGCTTCACATGAGACTGGGTGAATGTTCAGACTCAATCGCTTGACCCTTTTTGTCGAGCATACCATGACGCCTGATAAAGGCGATTACCTCATCCAACCCGGCACCTGTCTTTAAACAGGTAAAAATAAAGGGTTTGGAGCCACGCATCTTTTGAGCATCACGCGCCATCACCTCCAGCGATGCCCCCACCATGGGCGCAAGATCGGTTTTATTGATCACCAAGAGATCGGATTTCGTGATACCTGGTCCGCCTTTGCGCGGAATTTTATCCCCTGCTGCCACATCGATAACATAGATCGTTAGATCCGAAAGATCCGGACTGAACGTCGCACTGAGATTATCTCCGCCGCTCTCGATAAAGACCAGCTCCGCATCAGGATGCCGGTCCATCAGAGTATCGACCGCTTTGAGATTGATCGAAGCATCTTCTCGAATAGCAGTGTGCGGGCAACCACCTGTTTCCACACCAATGATCCGATCTTCAGCAAGCGCCTCGTGCCTCATGAGAAACTGCGCATCTTCTTTGGTATAGATATCGTTGGTAACTACGCACAAGCTATACAAGCTTCGCATCTGCTGGCACAGGGCCAAAACCAGGGCCGTCTTGCCAGATCCAACGGGACCACCAATTCCTACTCGAAGATGTTGCTGCATGAAAAGAACTCCTTATGAGCGATAGATTCGACAGTACTGCGATTCATGAAAAGAGCTGGCCAGACTGCGACCGGGCAGCGACATACCCATACGATTTTCCGGACAATGGAGGCTCAGGGACTGCGCTGTGGGAATGATCCGCAGCAGCCTGTCGAGCAGAGCCTGCCCATCTTTGAGACCGAGTGGAATCAGCTTGATGGTTTGTACCAGCTGGGACTCGGTCCACATCCAAAGAAATCCCTGAAGGCCATGTTTTTCGTCAATATCGGCACAGTATAAAGCTTCGGCAAAGGCCGCAACGAAAGAATAGCTCACTAACTTGCTCGAGCAATCGGCGTAATGCAAGCGATTGAGCTTGTGCAAAAGAGCGCCCTGCTCCCGATCTTCGTTGGACAATTCCATCGTTTCGCGTAAAGCAAACACCATATCATTCCAGGCCTCAAAACTCGCTCCATCATTCGCTTGCAAGGCACGTAAGAGTCTGAGCAAAAGAGGACCTTCCGTCGATGCCAGAGAATGGATCAACATAGCTTCCATCCATTCCCCAGCACTGGCCACATCCGAAATCCAGCCGCGCTCCACAGCAGTTTCCAAGCCTTGCGACCAGGTGAACGAACCTATGGGCAGCATCGGACTGCAGAGCCTCAATAGCCGAAGCTGCTGCAGCCCATCATCGGGCCTGCCAGCGATGCTCGTGGCTGTGAGCGGCGTATGCTCCGGACTCGGGCTGGAAGCTTCGCGTGTCGTGAGTAACGTCAAATCCTAACCCCTTCATCATGTCATCAATCACCAGATCTCTTTGATAACTCACAGAGCCTTCGCCTATGGCAGCGGGGATATGCCGATTGCCAAGGTGATAGCAGGCTCGGGCCAGATCCAGTCCCTGAGCTTTGACCACAGACAGCTCCTCCTCTGCGCTCTCAATTTTAAGAACCGACCCATTTTCCGCCTGTATATGCAGGCCATGGTCCAAGCGCATCCCTCGAGGCAAAATAATATGGGCCTCCCCAACAGCAGAGAGATTGAGGAAGAGGCGATGCTTCATTCGCTGATCATAGGTAAGAGGCACGGAGGTGTAACGCTCCGAATCCAAAATAGCTTGGGTATAGAGTGTCAAAGCTGACTCCTAAAACAGAAAATAGCGCTGCCCCAAAGGAACTTCCTCCAGGGGATCACAGACTAAATGCTCGCCGTTGGCTCGTACCACATATGTTTGCGGATCAACATCAATCACCGGCAGTGCATCGTTGAAAATCATATCTTTTTTGGTGAGCTGTCTGGTTCTATGCACAGCATCCAGCTGGCTGCGAAGGCCGTATCCTGAAACTGTGGCCAGAGAAAGACCCGAAACAAATCGCAGACCACACTGCGAAGCCGCACGCCCGAAAGCACCAAACATCCATCGATGAAACACCGGCTGCGGAGTCGGAATCGAAGCATTGGCATCACCCATGGGAGCTGCCACAATCATGCCGCTCTTGATAATGAGGGCGGGCTTGACGCCAAAAAAGGCCGGACTCCAGAGCACTAGATCTGCTAGTTTACCCGCCTCACAGGAACCAACTTTATGGCTGATACCATGGGTGATAGCAGGATTCATGGTGTACTTGGCCAGATAGCGCTTAACCCGAAAGTTGTCATGTTCGGCTGGATCTTCTTTAAGGCTGCCGCGCTGGACTTTCATTTTGTGGGCTGTTTGCCAGGTTCGACAAATCATTTCTCCCACTCGTCCCATAGCTTGTGAGTCCGACGACATCATGCTGAATGCGCCCATATCATGCAGGATATCTTCCGCAGCAATCGTTTCCTTACGAATACGCGACTCGGCGAATGCGATGTCTTCGGGAATAGATGCATCCAAATGATGGCAGACCATCAGCATATCCAAATGTTCATCGATGGTATTCACTGTATAGGGTCGGGTGGGGTTCGTTGACGAGGGCAAAACATGCGGTAAACCACAGGCTTTGATGATATCTGGCGCGTGGCCACCCCCAGCGCCTTCGGTGTGAAAGGTATGAATCGTGCGTCCTTTGAAAGCCGCAAGAGTTGTCTCGACAAATCCCGATTCATTTAAGGTGTCGGTGTGAATCGCAACCTGGATATCACACTCATCGGCCACTTCCAGACAGTTGTTGATGGAGGCGGGAGTGGTGCCCCAATCTTCGTGAAGTTTAAGGCCCATGGCCCCTGCCTCGACTTGCTCCCGCAACGCAATCGGCAAGCTGGCATTGCCTTTACCCATGAAACCAAAATTCAAAGGCAAATCATCGACTGCTTCCAGCATGCGACGCAGATGCCAAGGACCTGGCGTACAGGTGGTAGCTTTCGTCCCCGTCGCCGGCCCCGTACCTCCGCCCAACATCGTCGTGACACCAGACATCAAGGCTTCTTCAATCTGCTGCGGACAAATAAAATGAATATGCGAATCAATCGCCCCAGCTGTGACTATGCAGCCCTCGCCAGCAATAATTTCCGTTCCTGGACCGATGGGAATATCAACCATCGGCTGCATATCTGGATTACCGGCTTTACCGATCCGCTGGATATGTCCATCTTTGATCGCTATATCGCCTTTGACAATGCCCCAAAAATCAATAATCACTGCATTTGTGATCACCGTATCAGGCACCAGCTTACAGCTGAGTTGGCTTTGTCCCATTCCATCTCGAATGACTTTGCCGCCACCAAATTTTACCTCTTCACCATAGACGGTGAAATCCTTTTCTATTTGAATGAGAAGGGCGGTATCACCGAGACGAATGCGATCGCCTGTGGTCGGTCCATACATATCCGCATAACTGCGTCGGTCCATAAAAGGCATTAGGATTTCGCCTCCAAAGGCCCCATCACGAGCCCATTAAATCCATAGATATGAGCGCCGTCAGGCAGCGCGACCAATTCGACTTTTCGCGTCTGACCTGGCTCAAAGCGTAGCGCAGTTCCCGCTGGAATATTCAATCGAAAGCCACGCGATGCTGCTCGATCGAAGTGAAGAGCGGTATTGGTTTCAAAAAAATGATAGTGCGATCCGACCTGAATCGGTCGATCGCCCGAATTGCTCACCTCTAGCTGGATCACAGTCCGTCCCTCATGGTAGGGAATCGGCTCAGCCGATAGTAGATACTCGCCAGGCTTCATTGTTATCCCTTTCTAGGGTATCGGCTGATGAATTGTCACCAATTTTGTGCCATCTCGAAACGTTGCTTCCACTTGCACTTCGCTCACCATATCACCGATGCCATCCATCACCTGATCACGCGTTAAAAGACTGCGTCCCAGGTTCATCAGTTCAGCCACAGTCCGACCATCGCGTGCCCCTTCTAAAACGAACAAGGAAATATAGGCTATGGCTTCTGGATAGTTCAGGCGCAAGCCTCGATTCAGTCGCCTTTCGGCGAGCATGCCTGCGACAAAGAGTAATAATTTGTCTTTTTCTCTTGGCAAAAGATCCATGCAAAATCCTTAGTACTGCCATATCCTCGGCAGCGCAAACGTTGTATCAAAGTGCAGCTGGGAAAGGGCTCGCAGAACCCGCAGAAATTGCTCTCTGAGTTTGAGCGGGCAATGGGCCCTGGCCCTCGCAACAATCCACTCCTCACGTTGACTGAGCCCCAGTTCCACGCCTTCGGCGGATTGGTCACCCATCAACAGTTCAGATTTTTTTCGCGTCGGCCAATGCAAAAGCATCGTTCCATAAGAACAATAACCCGCCAGTCCCCAAGCTTTGTCGAGCATGGGACTGCCTCCATCGAGCAAAAGTCTTTCCAAAAAAAGAGGTTTTCCCACTCGGCTCAATTGCAGATGACTGAATAAGCTGCCTCGCTGAAAGCGTTCACCGGCTCCAGGGCGACCGAGGCAGGCGATATCCCAAGCCGTAAAGCACGAAGTTTCATGCAAGTTAACATCCGTTGTCTGTTCATGATGCGCACCATCAAACAGAATATTTTCCTGGGGCAGCCAATACAGCTGCGAGTCTTGTTCCATGGAAATTTGAAAATGAACCTGTGATTGCAGATTCGGAGTCCGATAAATTTTGCCAGAGGCTGGTGTGGTGAGCAGTACTCTTGCCTTTTGATCAAGGCGAATGGCTATATCCAAGCGATCACCTCCGACCAGTCCGCCAGGTGGATGAAGAATGTAGTTGTGAACGATCCCTGTGTCGTCGGGATAAAAAGACTTTTGCACCGTCAAGGGACCTTGATGATGAATCCTAGCAATATGGGTGCGCCTCTCCCGCGACTGGTAGTCAATGGACAAAGTTGCGTTCCACGCCATAGTTATAAATCCCTGCTGACATAGGCGCCGCCGCCCACATCGCTCTGTTGCTCATTCTGCGAATAGAAATATCAGAACCAACCGCCTCGTGTCTTGCGAATAAACGAAAGCCGCTCAAGCCTTCCAGATTGTCGTTTCATACCAAGAACTAACCGTTTCTGATAGACGGGCAGAGCTTGCATTGACTTCAGATCGAAGCCCGTGCTTTGATTTAAATCCTAGCTTCCAGAGAGCCCAAGGCACTCAGACATCCTGGCGAATGAGGAATAAAACATGGCAGAACAAGATTTCGAAGGCACTCTGGTTCTGGAAAAGCTAGCTATCATCGACAAAGTCGACGAATTTTTCGAGGCGATTGACGCCGATAACTTCGCCTTAGCCGAAAAGTTGATGAAATCGGCGAAAGTCGATTCGGCAACCATCGCTCTTGTGCTGCAAAAGATGGCGGAAGCAGATGGCGAACATTGAGATGTGGGTGGCCCATAGAGCGACTTGTAACTTTAGCTTCCAAGGGCCTGCCTTTAGATCATCAGATGTTTCTTTATGGTCGCTTCAGTCAATTCTTCGACGGATCCCTTCGCCACCAGACGTCCTTTCTCCAGAATGAAAAAATGCTGGTGAAATTGCCTTACAAAGGCCACTTTTTGTTCAATGGTGAGAATCGTCAAACCCTGCTGACTGAGATGCAGTAACAGCTCGCCGATGTGCTGCACGACGTTGGGTTGAATCCCTTCCGTCGGCTCATCTAAAATAAGCAGTTCCGGATTGAGCAGGAGAGAGCGGGCAATTGCCAGTTGCTGTTGCTGCCCACCCGACAATGTCCCGCCCATTCGATGCTGAAGGCTCCGTAGGTCCGGAAAAAAATCCCAGGTCGAATCTGGTATCTCATCCTTGTTAGCCGCCAAGGCCAAACGCAAATTCTCCTCCACAGTCAAGCGCGGAAATATCTCCCGCCCCTGAGGCACCAAAGCCAGTCCGCGCTTCACGCGTTCCCAAGTACGACACTGGCCCAGAGCAAGGCCTTTCCAGGTGATTGTCCCATTCTTAATCGGATTGAGCCCCATGACGGCCCGAACTAACGAGGATTTCCCCACACCATTGCGACCAATAAGGCTATATCGCTGACCTTTTTGCAGAGTGAAAGCGATATCCCAGAGGATGTGACTTTCACCATAATAGAGATCCAAAGCCTTCACTTCAAGCATGCTGATACCCCAAATAAACCTGCTTTACTAAAGGATCATTCTCAATCATCTGCATGGTTCCCCGTGTCAGGATCCGACCTTGATGCATCACGATGACCTCTCGGGCCATGGAACGAATGAAACCCATGTCGTGGTCGATAAGAAGAATACAGTGATGCTGCAGCAAATCCTCGATGAGGGCCGCTGTGATTTCTATTTCCTTGGGCGTCATTCCGGTGACTGGCTCGTCGAGTAGGATCACTGCCGGATTCATGGCTAAGATCATACCAATCTCCAGCCATTGCTTTTGACCATGCGAGAGAAACCGAGCAGGGAGGTAAGCATGATGCTCCAAGCCCACTCTTTGCAAAATCGGATGGATCTGATCTCTCCGTTCAGACTCTGTCACTTTTCGCAGGTTACGCAGCACTCGGCGCGAGCCCCGCAAACAGATGGCAATGTTGCCCTGGACGTCAAGATCTGGAAAAACCGCTGGCGTCTGAAACTTTCGCGCAATACCCAGATTCACGATATCGGATTCGCAAAGTTGTAATAAATCCTCTCCCTCAAAGAGAACGCGCCCCTTGTCAGGCTTGGTCAGGCCAGTAATAATATCCAGAAGAGTGGATTTACCGGCTCCATTCGGCCCGATAATGCAAGTCAGTTCATTGTTGCGAAAATCAATCGAAACATCATCCAAGGCTTGAAATCCATCGAAGGAAACGCCGATATGCTCGAGACGAAGAAGAGCCTGGCTATCTTGCATGATGACTCTCCATCGGAGGCCGACGCCTGAGTAAACTTCGGAGACCCTGCCCATTCAGTCGCTGTGGAATCAGACTCATCAAGCCCTTAGGTAAAAACAAGGTCACTGCAATGAAGGTCAAACCCAGGAAAAATAGCCAAAGATCAGGAAAAATCTCGGTTAACCAGCTCTTCAAAGCACTGACGATAAAGGCCCCCAGCACAGCTCCGAGCAAAGTTCCTCGCCCCCCTAAAGCGACCCAGACGACCATTTCAATCGATTGTGCCGGCGCCATTTCAGAAGGATTGATAATGCCTACCTGGGGTACGTACAGAGCTCCTGCCGCTCCACAGATCAGGGCTGCAAGCACAAAAACAAAAGTCTTATAAGCTGCCACAGGATAGCCACAGAATCTCAAGCGCTGCTCACCATCTCGAATAGCCTTCAGAACCAGGCCCAGTCGACCTTGAATGAGAGTCCGCAGGAGGATCCATGTCAGCACCAAAGCAGCCAGAGATAAAAAATAGAGAGCGAGCTTAGTCTCTGGGTCTTTTAATGAAAAGCCGAAAATAGTTTTGAAATCGGTCAGCCCATTGTTGCCACCGAAACCCAAATCATTTTGAAAGAAGAGTGTCATCATCAAGTAGGTAAGAGCCTGCGAAATGATAGAGAAGTAGACACCTTTGACCCGTGATCGAAAGGAAAGATAGCCGAGCACAAAAGCCAGCCCGCCGGGCACGGCCAAGACCATAATGAAGGCAAACCATGCTTGGTCAAAACCCTGCCAATACCAAGGCAGGGTCTGCCAATCCAAAAACACCATAAAATCGGGCAAAACACTGCCGTACACGCCTTGGCCTGCCATCGATCGCATCAGATGCATTCCCATAGCATAGGCGCCCAAAGCAAAGAACACACCCTGCCCAAGGCTCAAAATCCCAGTAAATCCCCAGCACAGGTCAACGGCCAAGGCGACCATAGCATAGCAGCTGTATTTGCCGAGCAAGGTGATGGTGAAGTCACTGACATGCAGGGCAGAACCTTTGGGCATGAATGGCCCAAGACCAAGCAACACGCCGACCAGCACTAGCGCAGCAAAGATCCACCCATAGAGCTTTGTTTGATCATGCGGCATCGATTTCATGAGATCGTCCTTTATAGGCAAGTAGACCTTCAGGTCGCTTTTGGATGAAGATTATGATCAGGGCCATGACAATAATCTTGGCTATGACCGCACCGCTCATCGCTTCAATATATTTACTGGTCAATCCAAGAACCAAAGCTCCCAGCACCGATCCACCGATACTGCCAACTCCACCAAGAACAACCACTAAAAATGAATCAATGATATAGGTCTGCCCCATTTCTGGACTCACATTGGTGATCTGCGAGAGAATCGCTCCCCCAAGGCCCGCCAAACCTGAACCCAATGCAAAGGTCATTGCATCAACTCGATCGGTTGAAATTTTCAGACAGGCAGCCATGGATCGATTCTGCTGGACAGCGCGGATCAAAAGTCCAAAACGCGAGTACTTGAAAAACAAGCACAGACCGCTCACAACGAAGACTGACACGCCAATAGCCAACAGTCGATTGTAAGGGACCACAAGACCCTCAGCCAAACTCCATCCGCCCGTGAGCCATGGAGGAACAGCCACTTCCACATTTTGCGCACCAAAGGCGCTGCGCATTCCCTGAATCAAAATGAGACTGATCCCCCAGGTGGCTAGAAGTGTCTCCAATGGCCGTCCATAGAGATGTCTGATGATCAACTTTTCCAAAGCGTAGCCAAGTCCTGCCGTACAAAGAAAGGCCAAAGGCAAGCTGAGCAGAGGTGACCAACTTGCCCAAGGTGTCGAGACCAAAAATGACTGTAAAACATAGCTGACGTAAGCCCCTACCATGAGAAGCTCACCATGGGCCATATTGATGATCTTCATCAACCCAAAGCTAATAGCCAGTCCTAAGGAAACTAAAAGGAGAATGCTGGCTAGGCTCAATCCATAGATTGTATGCCCCAAAGTCTCAAGCCCAAGGAACTTCAACTGCAGCTTGCTCACGGCATGTTCCATCCTAGCCCTGAGGGGCGAGTCTGGATGTTCCTTGAGAAACCTTTGCAGTTGACTCATGGTCTCCCTCTTGCCTTCATCCGTCAGAATCTGCAAAGCTCTTTCAGCTCGTAAAGGATCGTCCGAATGAAGCTCGGTACTGGCAATCTTTTGTTGGATTTTGGCTTTGAGCAGAGGATCCGATTCGATCACTGATCTTTGTTCCAAAGTAACGAGAATAGTCTCCGGAATCGGTTCCTCCAAAGCCTCCAAACTTTCCAAGAAAACTCTCTGATCGGTGGACCGCAAAGAGAGTGCGGAAAGAGATTGCCGTATCGCTCGTCGAATGGAATTGTTGATCGGAATCACTCGCAAGGAATCCACCTGGACCTCTTTGGATTGCCCAGAAATCGCGTCCTGGTAGATGTCCCCCACCTTAATCCACAGATCACCTAAGGGATCCTGCGCTACGCTTCCGTTCAGAAACGCCTCCATAATTCGCAACTTGGCGGCCTCATTCGCTGCTTGGCTATCCTTCGCCCAGTCAGCGAATAGGGCATTCCAGCCTTCACCTTCGGTATGGGCCATGGCGCGAACCGAAGTCCTCAGGTTGGAAGCCTCAGCACCAACGAGCGATGATGATCCAAACAGCACACACACAATCAGAAAGATCTTCATGTTGATCCCATCAAAATTGGAGTTGAGTTCCCAAAGTCATCGTTGACAGGTCTTGCTTGATACCCTGATCAATGGTTTGCTCTTTGGCAGCAACCATGGAAATTCGGGCATTATGTCCCTGCAAAATGTAATTCAATTGAAGATCGGTCCGATTCACTTCGGTGCCGTTGATATCGTCGCTATAATTTTGAAACCGGGCCACAGGTTGATACCGCCCCATCGCACCCTGCATCGGCGAAAACAAATAGCTAGTCAAAACCATATACCCATTGCCTTGCCGCAAAGCATCGAGGTTTTCCGAATCGTATTCGTAGTAAGCGCCCTCCATGGTCCAGCAGGAACTTTTGGCGAGTGGTTTTTCATAGATCACATCAACACTTGATGCTTCAAAATCACCTTTAATTCCAGGCAAAATGATCAGACCAGTCGAATCCAGGCCGTTGCCGTAGCCAACTGAATTCTTTTGGTATTGATAGGCGGCGCCGATCGCTAAAACTTCCTTGGTTCCATAAAAGGTGCTGCTATTGTAATAGCCTGGCTCCTTATCGAGAAAGTTCCACGTTAAACGCGCGGCCATCAAGGGGCTGGATTTTTGGTTGGGCGGATCATAGGTTCCTTTGCTGGTACTGATGGGATCGCGCCCCATCCCTTCAAACACTCCGACCTGGTATTTGAAGGCCTGACCCAAGACATCACCCCACACGGCTAACCCATTATCCCGACCAGCAAACACCGCTGGGTAGCGCTGCACCAGTCCTGGAAACACCCAAGCATTGAGATAGTAGGGTCCACTGAAATTCGATCGATCACTCGGTGGCAGAAAACGACCCGCCCATACATTAAAGCCCGCCTCAGGTTCAAACCGTGTAATGGCATCCAGCAGCTTAACATCCCCAGCGCTATAACCTGTATTAAGAGTGACCTTTAGCACACTTGACAGCGACGCCGATAGATAGATACGGGCATCAAAATCGGCTTTAAAATCTTCGTTTTTCTCGCCCGCTTTAGCTTCAAGCGAGTCCTGTTGACTACGAATTTCTGTTCGCAGTCCAAGACCTATATCAATTGCTTCTCCGGAACTGCGGGTAAAGGTGATACTGCCAAAAACCGGAAGACTGTGGATCAGAACGAAAACGAGGAATCCATACCGCATAGTCTGACCTTTGTTTCAGAGGATTAAAAACTGTTAGGCGTCGTTGCTTTCATCGCAAACTTGGGCTGAACACAGTTGCCACAGCTCCAGGGATAGGTCCAATCTGCTACGCGCTTTGAGCTTTCAGGCACATATTTGCTCCAGGGTTCAGCGCGAACTGGTCCGTTGCTTTTCCACACAACCTGAAACTGACCCGAAGCCTGAATCTCACCGATATAGACCGGCTTATGCAGATGATGATTTTTGGCGTCCATATGTTCGACAAATCCGGAGGGGGCCTGGACCGCTTGATTTGCCATGGCCTGCCGAACGGCATCGACATTGGTTGTTCCCGCCTGCATCACCGCTTGCGACCACATGCGTATGCCAACCCAGGTTGCTTCCATCGGATCGTTCGTCACTCGCTTTTCACCACCGGGAAGACTCTGTTTCTTTACCCAGGCTTTCCAGTCAGATACAAATTTCTTATTGATGGGATTGTCGATCGACATAAAATAGTTCCAAGCAGCCAAATGCCCAACCAAGGCAGAAGTGTCCAAGCCTCGGAGTTCCTCTTCGCCAACAGAAAATGCCATCACAGGAATTTGGTCGGCGGAAATCTTTTGGTTCGCTAGCTCCTTATAGAAAGGAACATTAGAATCACCGTTAATTGTGGAAATAACTGCTGTCCGACCTCCGCTGGAAAATTTTTTAATCTTGGCGACGATCGTTTGGTAATCCGAATGACCGAAAGGGGTGTATTCCTCCATAATCGCGTTGTCGGCAAAGCCCTTTTGCTTCAGGAAATAGCGCAGAATCTTATTCGTCGTACGGGGATAGACATAATCGGTACCGAGCAGCACAAAACGCTTCGCTCCACCTCCAGCTGCGCTCATCAGATACTCAAGGGCAGGGATCGCCTGTTGGTTCGGTGCTGCGCCCGTATAGAAAACGTTCCAAGAGGATTCTTCCCCTTCATACTGAACGGGGTAAAAGAGCAAACCATTCAACTCTTCGAATACCGGCAGGACCGATTTCCGACTCACCGAAGTCCAGCAGCCGAACACAGCGGCGACCTGATCTTTCTGCAAAAGTTGTCGTGCCTTTTCCGCAAACAGAGGCCAGTTTGATGCTGGATCGACGACCACGGGTTCGATTTGCTTGCCCAGCAATCCACCCTCTCGATTGATTTGATCGATCGTCATCAAAGCCATGTCTTTGAGCGATGTTTCGCTGATGGCCATGGTTCCCGACAGAGAGTGCAGAATCCCCACTTTGATCGTCTCCTCTTTAGCCAAGAGTCGAGCGGGGACAGTGGCAAGAGCTGCCAGGACGCACAGAGCGTGCAAGTGCTTTTTGAAACTCACGGTTTCCTCCTGAAATTGCAAATGGACCAATCTATGTTGAGCTCTTAAGCAAGACAGATGCCACGACTCATTCAGATTCCGACATACACCGCAAAGATCTATGGACAGGCTTTTTCATCAGATTGAGCTGCTGATCTCTTCGATTTTATGACTGGTGAATTTTACGAGGGACACGTTCCGATGGGTGGGAAGTTGATGCTGGTTCCACACCTTAGGGTAGGAAACGGATTGAGAGGAATAAAGCAAGACCAGATAGCTAGCAAGCTCCTTCCAAGAAGTCATATCCTGCGCATAAAGAACAGGCTGATGCAGAATCCAGCTCTGGTATTCAACACCGGATTGAACCTAGCCCCGAACTGGCGATTTCCTAGAAGCCGTCTGCTAAAATTTTTGAACCGACCTTGGGTCGTTACGCCAGGGCCAGACTTGAGTCGAGCAGTGCTCCACCAATCGGTAGCAGGAATTTACTGGAGGAAAAATAGGATTACCGAGGTTTTGAGGCAATATGATGGCCCAAGGGCTTAGCCTCTCGACTCCGCGGAACATTTGCAGCAGCTGGCCCTTCGGTAAACCGCCTCGGCCTTGAACCTATGGCTAGGCTCAGCAAGACCCGATGAAGATCATTGGCAATTTTGCAGCATTCTTCCACAATTACCAACTCAAGTTCCAGAACACTCAGTGAATCATTGCAACACTCTTGATATAATCCAAGATAAAATCATGATGCAGGCTTGATTCCGCATAGATTGGATTATCATAGGAAATGCAAATCGATGCCTACTCAAACTCATAAAAACTCATGCAGACCTCCAAAATTTCGCGACACATGATTCCAACTCTCTTTTACCAACAAAGCAATCAGCGAGGGCACAGGTCTGGGTTTGGCAATCGTCAAGGGAATGGTCGAAGATCGTCGGGCCAATATTAAGTCAAAGCTCAATCAGCTACACACCTGCTTTGATCTTCATTTCAAATAAGGTAAAGAAGCCAAGGATCTTGCCTCATGAACTTTGCCGCTTCACCTTATGCAACAGAGCCAGCCTCATTCCAAAGGAAGTCCGTATGCCCCTGATCGTCGTATACTTGGATGATGAGCCCGACATTGGCGACATGTTTAAAGACAATTTCGGATCCGCTGATGTCCTGATTCATGTCTATGCCAAGCCACAAGTGGCAATTACAGCGATATCCCGCCTCAATCCTGATCTCGTATTTCTTGACTATCGCTTACCTAATACCAACGGGGACATTGTTGCCAGCCAATTGCCAGCCAGGATTCCAAAGGTACTGATTACCGGCGACCTGGCTGTCGATCTGCAATCTCACTTCATTAAGGTTTTTTATAAGCCCTTTGATTTCGAGGAAATGGACAGATTTATCAAAGATTTTGCTCGAAAAAAATTGCCGAAAGCACTCGCTAGCAAGGTCCCATAGTCCGATCTTAACTCTTTCAGGAGAATGAGCTGTGTTCCCCACGGCTACCCGCTTCCTTATTGTCGATGACATGGCTGCCATGCGCGCTATGGTGAAGCAAGCTTTGCAGAGCCTCGGCTTTAAAAACATAGCGGAAGCTTCGGATGGAGCTATGGCTTTCAAGTTACTTGAGTCAGCTCGAGAGATGCATTCACCTGTTGAATTTATTATCAGCGATTGGAATATGCCAAAATTTTTAGGAATCGACTTTCTTCGCAAGGTTCGTGGCGTCGAGTGGGGTCTCAAGATGCCTTTTATCCTCCTCACTGCCGAAACAGAAAAAAAGAACGTCATGGAAGCTCTGCAGGCCGGCGTGGACAGCTACCTTATCAAACCCTTTACAGTCGATCAACTCCGGAGCAAATTGAACCAGACTTATATGCGCCTTCATCCGGAAAAAAAGAGTGCCTCGTGAATGGGCTTTCGCCAGATCATGTCGGAGCGAGCACAAATGCTTGAGTGCTTGCTAACTGCCTCCTCAGAGGCATCCACCCTAGTCTTCTTCCCGCCAACTATACTTCCATCACATCAAATAGACTGCTGATCACAGAAATGAGTTGATAAATGCCTCTCGATATTATCAACTGAATATATTTACCAATCTCTTTCAAGAAGAAAGGAATGATCGATGGCGCTGCCAAACGGAAAGGAAGTCCGTATCGCGATCACAGCTCAAAGTTCCGATGAAGCAGCGATGCTTCATCATGTCACTCGGAGTTGTGGCTTTGAAAAGTCCAATGTATTTGCCAATCCCAGGGAAACCTATGAACAGGCTTCCAAGCAACAGTTCCAGCTGTTTATCACCCATCACGATTTCCCCGACATGACAGGTCTGACAATGATTCAGTCCCTAAGGGCCACGGGAAATTATGGACTCGAACCTCACCTTTTCATGGTGAATCAGATCAATCATGAAGTTATGCTTGTGCTGGCCGAGCATAACATTAAGTATGTTGTTCAAAAGCCGTACAGCAGTGATTTGGTCAATCAAAAATTAAGCAGCCTATGGAAAGACGAAAAAAATTTGAGCGGCTTTGAACAGGACTTTCGGGAAGCCCATGCTGCTTTCCAAAGCGGCCTCTTGGAAATGGCCTATGAAATGTCTATCAAGGCGCTTAAAACCCATAAATTGCAGGAAAAGATCCTGCTCTTGCTGGGCGATTTGGAGCTCAAGATGGGCCGTCCATCCGAAGCCCGAAAATTCTTTGAAAAGGCCCAATCGAGCTTCCCGGATTCCTATGTCGCCTCTCATAAGCTGGCACAGGTTCTGATGAAAGAAGGCAACTATTTGAAAGCTGCGGCCTTGCTCGATGATCTTCAAAAGCTCAGCCCCCTCAATATCGAGATTTTGGCCAACACAGGACTGTCAAACTTTGAAATCGGCAAATTTCCTGAAGCAAAATCAGCGATGAGTCGTTTACGATTTATGGATCACAAGCGCCGAGATGCCAATGAAATCCTGGCTCGCGTCGCGATTCAAGAAGGCGATTTGCGAAATGCCGTGGAATTTCTCAAGGACTCTCACCCTGGCGAAGAAGTGGTCAAGGTCATTAAGCGCGAAGGTCTTGCCTTTGCCGATAGGAACTCTCATCTGCGGGCCATTGATATGTATCTCTCCGCCATCAAGATTTTAGGCCCTATTCCTGAAGCGTATGATCTGAATTTTCAACTGGGCATGGCCTATGCTGAAATTTATGATCACTTCAACGCAGTTCGATACCTCAAGCGCTCTCTGGAGCTGAAGCCTGATTTTGAAATGGCCCGGCAGGCCTACAATCAGTTTTCGTCGGAGCACTGAAGGATCAAGCCTCAGGGAGATCGCCTCCCTGAGTTAAGCCCAGTGGTTTTTCTTCCTCTTGTACCAGCTCCACAACATATTATAATAACTGACATTTAAAAAATCGACTCAGGCTTATAGTCCTAATGAATTAGACCTTGCAAATAGGCTCCACTCCTATATGGTACGTGGGTTTCATGGCTTTTGCTCCATCCCTCTTGGAAGAAATGTTCCACCTTATAGGAATTGGAATTCATGTTTAAACTCACTCGCTTCTCCGTTTTATGCCTTAGCTTAGGTGCCCTCACTTTGTCTGGCTTGGCAGCAGCTCAAGAAGCAAAAACAGCCTGCGTATCGATGCAAGGGAACGGCGAACGCTACCCAGCCTTGATCGCCCAAGTATTAGCCTTGATGGAACGCAATATTGAACCAAAGGTGATCTTTGGCGGTTCATCTGCTTCCGGTGCCGCTTCTTTGATTCGCGGTATTCTCGAAAACCCAAGCATCGATGCCGTTGAAATCGTGGTCGAGGGTCATGTGCTCAGTAGAGCTGAAAAAGCGGCTCGAATCGTCGCAACAACTCCTCGTCCTATCGGCACGATTCTGGTCTTGCCAGGATTCAATAAACTCGGCCACACTTTCAGTTCAGTCATCAAATATGTTGGAGCTGATCAGTTGGCTCAAGCTTTCATTGGCTATCCCGATCAATCGATCGCCAACCTGGAAGCAGCCGTTGGCCAGATTTCTCTCTTGGCTGAGTATTTTGCAACCGCTGATTTTACCGCCGCGCTGCAAGAACCAAATCTGGTCAAACGCTCGGAAATCGTCATGAACGACTGGCTTCGTTTCAGCGATATGACTCTGGTCACTCCTCATGAATTCATTCGCGCCCTCATCACTGGACCGAAAGACCCCTTATGGACAGCTCGAAGCGAGTCTCTTAAAAAACGCTACTTTGATCTCTTCTACGATGAAACAGCAGCTTCTGATCAGCAGCCCGATCCGTCTCGGGAGCGTTACAACAACTTGCTTAATACCTTGCAGCCCATCATCGCCAAAATCCCTGATGATCAGTTAGAAAAGGCCTTCCTTTCCAGCATTTCTCTGCTCAAGGGCTTGCCTTTCGTTGCCTATACAGCTGTTGTGGCTTCGAAGCCCTTCTATCTGGCCAATGGTTTGCGCATCCAAAATGCCTACAAGGGCTTGGCGAGTGATGGACGCAGCTTGTTGAATATTCCAAGTGGAACCTTGATTCATACGACCGCTCGCGTCGCTGAGATGAAGTCAGGAAATCTGGTGGAAAAGACTGGATTGGATTCCTTCTACCAAGCTTATTTCCCATCGGCAGATTTGAGTAGCGATCTGCTTGCAGCTCGTGCGGCTCTGGGCGCTCATGAAAGCTTTATGCAACTCACTGACGCCAATGGTCAGACGAAAGCCGTGATCGCCAAAGATCACCTTTTGGTTTTGGAGCCTAAAACCTTGGCTGCAGCATTGAAAGTATCCGTCGCCGAACCTAACGCATTTCGGCGCGACGCCCTCCCCCTCAGCAGCCAGGACTTGACAAACAACGGCCTCATACTCGGCAAGAACACCTTGGTCACCTTTGGTGGCTGGCTTGAACACGCCAACCGCCGTACTATCGCCAGCCTGGACGTTTGTCAAAACGTTGACTATGTGGTCGAAGTTTCTACCTTGAGTCAAGGTCTCTATGATTTCCAATTGAAAGCCATTCGCGCTGTGATCGCTGGTGGAACGGGATCTTTATTGGGCCAAATCACTGGCAGTAACAAAGCTGCCGATGAAGCCTCAAAGCTTTGGATGAATGATCTGTGGAAGTCTTTTTCTGACAGTCATAGTGTTCGTCCCGCAGCGCAGAGTCTCAATCTGAATTTTGATTGGGACAATGCCTCGGGTCTGCAAGGCGCCGAAGCAACGGCGATGAACCCTGCTTATGACGCCAATCGCAATGCTTTCTTTGTGCGCGCCTATCAGTATACAAGCGATCGCTTGAATACCAATGCAAACGTAGCGCCATCACTCGGCGCTATGAGCATCCTCGGTGCGGACCTCAATCGCTTGCCCTTGGGTGCAATCAAAGATCCTAGCCAATTGAATGGCACTGTGGATTCTTTGCTTCAGTAATCCAAAAGTCTGCTCTCCAGAGCTCGCTCCACTCGGAGACGAGCTCTGGTCTCACTCTCTCCTGCAGCTTAGCTTCTGCTTTCAAGAGTGGCTTGCCGGGGGGCTGGGAATTCCCTGCTTCGAGAGTTGACCGGCCATTTTACTGTTTCGGTAAGACCTCAGGATAAAGTCCTTCCGTCTCTTGTCCCTTAGCAGGTGCCATCGCCCTCCCCCAGCAAAACGTATCGCCCATCCCCAACTGGGCACAGGTATGATGGGCTCCGGCAACGATACGGAGGGCTGCAACAGGCAGCTTCACCTTGAGTGGAATCAAACTATTTCCATCACCAGAATCAGCTCCAAGGCGCCCCGCACCTCCCCAACACCAGACCGAGGAGTCGACCAAGAGAGCACAGGAATGCCGATCGCCTAGGGCCAAGGATTGTGCTTTAGCAGGTAAGCCTCTCACTAAAAGTGGAATGGCACTGGATCCATGCACTCCAGAATCGGCATTGGTTTCTGCACCCAGCTGCCAATCGCTATTGTCTCCCCAACAGAGCACTTCGCCTGAACCATTGATGGCACAAGCATGTCGAGCACCAAGGTCCAACGCTATAGCCGAGCCTGAAAATCCAGCGATCGCCACAGCTTCAGCTTCTCTTTTGGATTCAGTGCCCAGACCTAATTGCGATTGAGTGTTGTCACCCCAACACCAAATCGCTCCCGTGTCGGCGCGCAGTGCACAGGCGAAGCGATCACCGGAATGGAGCTCGGCAATACGGCTTACATTTCGCATCGGACTGAAGTCGAGGCTAGGTTTTTCTCGCAAATCTGTTTCGAAATTGGGCCAAGCGGCGCAGAGAACGGCACCGTCGCTTTGCAGAAGGCACATCGACTCTTTAAGCAAAGCCAAAGATTTGAGCTTTGGGGCCGAACTCATTCGATACACCTTCACATCCTTGTCCGACATGTTTTGATTCACGGGATCGACGGACCAGCAAGTGATTTGATTGTCGAAACCTGAGGATTTCGCGGGAAGGCCACAACTGAGCATGGATTTCGAACCCATAAAGCGAAACTCGGGCGTCCCCCCATCAAATCTCAGCCGCTGCCAAGCTGGAGGCAATCTTCGATCACCGCTTTTGCTTGCCTCGGGTCTTAAACTTCGACACTGGATAGGCGCGGAGGGATGGCCCAAACAGGCAAAAGAATCGCCCAAACTAAGCATAGGTAGGGTATCGGAGGACTTCGCCTCCATGGGCTCAAGGCCAACCGATTCAGACGATTTCACAGTGGATCGGCAGGCAATCAAAAGAACCACTGGACATAAAAGTGATCTCAGTCGAAGCACGGTGTGACTCCTGTTCAACAGAACGCGGACTCTTCAGAATCGTCTTGGGAATTACCCCTATTTTGACCGATTCTGAAGCCCCCGTCCAATCTGTTTGCTGAAGTCGGCTCCCCAACTAGCTCTTAGGGCCATCAAAGGCCCTTTCCAGATGCAGGGATGGAAGTCTGATGAACATGGGATCAAACACATCCGCTGAAGAGGATTATACGGCTGGATCGTTGGCCTTGCCAGTATCTCTCATGCCCTGCAGCTTTTGCAAAAGCCATTTGAGTTCGCCACGGAGTTTGGCAATATCGGCTTCAGGGACTTCCGCCACACAGCGCATGGTGCTTGGAATATCGGCGGCTTTCTGCTGAAGTTTGCGCCCCTTGCTGGTGAGCCTGACACGGATCTCTCGTTCGTCTTCCTTGGCCCGATCACGCGTTAGAAATCCTTCTTTCTCCAAACGCTTGACGAGCGGAGTCAGAGTCCCGGAATCCAGAAAAAGTCTTTCCCCCAGACGTTTCAGAGGAATGCCATCCTGTTCCCAAAGGACCATGAAGACGAGATACTGCGGATAGGTGATGCCAAGGGGGTCGAGGTACCCACGATAGGCCTGCGTCATCGCCTTCGAAGCTGCATACAAGGCGAAGCAAAGCTGATTATCGAGCAGTTGGTCCTCATTCGGACACATTTCGGTCATGGTTTCCCCCAAAAAAAGGCTACAGGAGCAACATAATCCGAAAGCTGCCATCCTTTCAACTTCGTTTGCCTTATCAAGAGAAATGAACGAGCCTCCCAGGCCCGCTCATCGCAAAATTTCAGACAACTCGCTCGCCGCGGTGGGAAATGCTCAAATCGATATTGCCTCGAGTGGCGTTGGAATAGGGGCACACACGGTGAGCAGCATGGATGAGCTCATGAGCTGTCGCGCCATCCACACCTTGAATATCCAGATCCAGGGCAACCGCAACATTGAAGTGGCCATCATCAAAGGCGAGCAGATCGACCTTGGCGGTGATCGAGGTTGACTCTAATTTGAGCTTTTTCAGCTGAGCGATGTGCAGAACGGCATTCTCAAAGCAAGCACCGTAGCCGGCTGCGAAGAGCTGCTCAGGATTGCTCGCCGTCCGGGAACCGCCCAGAGTCTTCGGCGTCGACAGAGGCAGGTCGAGCACTCCATCGTCCGACTTAACCTGGCCATTGCGTCCACCGCTAGCTGTAACCTTTGTAGAATAAAGAACTTTCATAGGATTCTCCGTTTTTGTTGCGCAACATTAGATTGCACACAATACATATATCGGAAAATCCGTCCAAAAGTTAAGTGTTATTTTTATTTGCCTGTGATTAAGCCTAAATGACGCTTACTTGCCCCGAGTGGCGATGAGAAAATTCCTGGACTCAAGGATTTTTCCCAAGCTCAACCCTGGCTTAGAACCACCGATACGCCTCTTGGACTTATCTCACCGAGATGCGGGAGCTCCTGTGCTGGGAAACCGAGCGATGAAAGCCCTCTCTTGCAGTCTTCTGCTGCTTGGCTATGCCTATTTTACAAGTCCAACCTGGGCTCAAGAGAAGACGGTCGAATCCTTTCCCCAAATGGCCGAGCCCTATCTGGCTCTTTGGGTCGACACCGATCCAGGATCAACCTTCGCCCAGGCTGAACAAGCTTCGTTTGTCCCGTCCGGCACGCAGCAGCTCAATTTTGGATACTCCCACGCGGTCGTCTGGCTCAAACTTCAGATACGGAATACGTCACAAGAGACCATTCATCGCTTTTTTGAGATCGAGTTAGACACAATCAGCCGCTTCGACTTTTTTCGAGCGGGACAAGCCGACCCTGTTTACTTCGGGGGACTGGAAAGGCCTCGAGATCCCAAGGACCAGCATCGCCATCCCACTTTGGAATTCAAGCTAGCCCCAGGAGAGCTGGGCATCTGGTACATTCGACTGCAAAACAACTACAGCATAAATGTCATCGCTTGGCTGCATGACGCGGAAAGCATGGCATCGAAAGAAACTCGCGAAGCTCTTGTCTTCGGCGTCTATGCCGGACTTATCCTGTTTGCTCTGCTACTGTCCTGCTATATGTTCCTGTCGACCTTGCACCGATCCTTTGTCGTCTTTGCCTTTATGCTCCTCAGCTTTCATCTAGGTTTTCAGTTCACCAACTTTGGTCTGACCTGGATACACCTCTGGCCACAATCAATATGGTGGGCCAATCGCGCGACTTTTTTCTTCATTGAGCTGTCAAATATCGCCGGCTTAATCTTCGTCAAGGAAACTTTGCAACTCCACCGCAATCTCCCCCGATTGAATCGCTTTCTTTGGGTTATCGGTGGCAAAAGTGTGCTTCTGATTCTATGGTCTTTGTTTGATTTCAGCCCCTCTTTAGTTTCACTCACGATCCATTCCACGGGCTTGATGATGCTTTTCTACTATTCGCTTGGAATCTTTCTCTGGCATAAGGATTATTCCCCGGCCAAGTATCTATCGATTGCTTGGCTGACGGTCATCGTATTTAACTTTGCTTCCATTCTGCAAGCCGTAGGTTTCATTCAAATTGAAAATACCTGGCTGCGTTCCGCCCTTCGTTTCGACCTTATGCTCATTTCTTGTTCTATCCAGGCTATTTTTCTGGCCATTGCTATCGGCAACCAATTTGAGCAAGTCCAGCGCGAAAAAGAGTCAGAAAAAACCGCTCGCAAAAAGTTGGAACAAAACTTAGATGATGCTCATGCGGTTCAGGATGCGTTCATTCGGGAAAATGTCCAATCTCATAGTTTTGAAATTGTCACATCTCACCATCCTTCAGCAAAAATTGGCGGCGACTGGTTGGGTTATTACCACGACCGGGACCACAATCGTTTGCTTTTAGCCATTTCGGATGTCACAGGACATGGTTTGCCCGCAGCCTTGCTCACTGGCGCCATCCATGGAGCCTTTTATGGCCTGTCTTCCCATCAGGAGTTGGATCGACTACCTAGTGAGCAGCTGCTGAGTCTGCTGATGCATCGCATCAATGAAGTTGTGTGTATGACAGCGCTCAATACTTCGCTGCTGGCCACGATGGTGATGGTCGCTGTGGATTTAGCAACAGGGCGAATTGATTACATCAACGCAGGGCATACACCTGTCATGCTGATAAGGGCCAATGGATCGGATTATATCTTGCATGGAGGTTCACCTTTGGGATTGAAAAGGGATCCTAACTTTGGCATTGGCCATAGTCATGGCGCAAGCGGGGAAACACTCTTCCTCTATACCGATGGGCTCTTAGAAAATGCCAAAACAGCAAAGCGTTTGCAGCTGCATCATCTCAGCCAGATATTGGCTTACGATGAATCTCCGCAAACGCTTAAGAATCGATTAGAACAGTTGGTGAGTCGAGGCGCCGCAACATTGGAAGACGACTATTCCTACATCATTTGTCGTCTGCGCAGCGCCTAGTCCCATTAAGGACCGAGTAAGGCTCCATCGACAGCGTTGTTTTCATCAAGCCAAAGCGCTCCCACGTCATCGAATTGATCCAGAGTCGCTGTACTTAGATCGCCCAGCAATTTGCTCATCGAAGCTTCCAGATCACGGGAAAGTGCGGATCGCAGGCGAATGGCACGCCAGTAATCTTTACCTTGCATCGCGGCCAATGCTTTCGCAAGAGCTAGACGTTCCACCGCAGCGTACTGGTATTGAGGCAGTTTCAAACTGATCAGCTTGCCACGAACGGTGCGCGATCCAATAAGTTCAGGACCTTCTGTGGAAAATAGGGCAGCTCGTGCATGGGCTTCGAGCCACGTGACGAAACTGCCACTAAACGCCGTATTGTCCAAGCCGCCCACTTGCGACACAAAGGCAATCGTTTGCTGTTCAAAAGCTGCCCGAAGTTTTGGCACAAACAGTTCCAGTTGGGCTTTGAGCTGCGTGCGCTCCTCGTCGGTAAAGCTAGCTGCAGGCGCCTCTGCTTCCTTCGACTGCTCGGCAATTCTCTGATCGATGACTCCAGGAAGAGCCCGCAATTCTTCTTCCGTCGTACCCTTGAGCAAACGATCCCAGCCACCAGCTGCTTGGAAAGAATCCATGAGCAGTTCACGTTCTTTCTGTAGGACTTCGTCTCTTTGCAAATCATCCCGGTCACTGGCATTGCGTCTCACTTGAACCAGAGAAGTTTCCTCATTCAAGAGCCGCGACAGGAGCAAGCGTTCACCCATAAGGTAGTCCGCCCAGCCCGCCGCATTCAAGTAAGGCCGTGACTCATACTTTTTCGCTTGGACAATATTGTTGAACAGTAAGTCGGTCAGCGACTTTCCGTGCTTCAAGCTATAGTCCAAGGCCTCGACAGGATTGCGACCAATATCAAAGGTTTGACAATCCAGCTGATCGGTCTGGGTATCACTACAAAACACCGGCATATCGTCGGCGGTGAAGGCCTGCCCCAGATAGAGGGTCTGTATCGCTTTGCGATCATAGTCCAGCATACGATCGGTCGAACTGATGATGTGGCCTGTCAGGGCCGCTTCCTCATTGGCTTGGTAATCCATGAGCGACGATGAAGGATAGACATCATCAGCAACTTTATTCTGACTCACGTAATCATGAATAACTTGGTCTCTTTCGGCCAAGGAGTAGGAGGCTCCGAGCGATCCAGCGAAGTTGTGACGCAAACCAAGGGTATGTCCCACTTCATGTGCGACGACTTCGCGGACAATGTCTTTAGAGATACGAAGATATTCAGCATCTGGCGCTCCCTGGTCGACCAGCGCCTTCAGCATACGGAAATACTTTCGTTCTATAGCGCGGGAACAAAGCGGACGATTGGTCATTCCCTTAAGCGACAGATGGCGAGGGCGAGCCGTTTCTTCCAGCTTCTCTGCATCTTTCAACATCCGACGCGCTTCGGCTTCGCCGTCTATAGCAAATACGCTGGTCATGAAAATCTGCGCGTGGCGAATTTCACCAGTCCGCGGATCCATTTGAGCATCGGCATAGGCATAACCCGCTTCGTCCCAACGGACCCACTGGATCATATTGTAGTTATAGTCGGGAGCGGTCACGCCCTTGGGAGCTACAACCACCTTCAAGACCGGCTTATCAAAGGCTCGGTTCCAATACAGAACAGCGTCCTTCACCGCCTGCTGGTATTCCTCTGGAGTGTTGTTGGACACTGCATAGGTGATCGGCTTCGTCGTGTCCCAACGGCTTGAAAGGGAATACAGCGACCCCGTTTCACTCTTGTACTGAGGAGCGACTTCAAAGAACCCCACCGTTTCTAAGCCATAGCTTGGGACGGATTCGTAAGACTCATTGGCAACATAAGGTTCCAAGTAGTATTTGACTTCAACCGAGTCCAAGGTCGAACCCTGAACCTGAGCTATCTGACGAATCACCAGGTTATTGTTCTGAACACTTATAGAATCAATGAAGCTGCTCTGAACCTTCACTGCATCCGTGGCTGGATTGAATTCCCCTGCATCTTCAGAATAAGCCCAATCATAGCTCACAAAAAGGTCGGACATACCCTGAGCGAAGTCAAAGAAGATCGTGTCCTTGGTCTTCGACAGGATCGGGTATCGAGCAAGGATGAGAGTGGACGGCAACTCGTCAGTCACCAAATGCCCTTGGGTCGATTCCAGCAGAAACAAGGCACCTGCCACTTCGCGGAACATGACGATCCGGCTTTTCAAACTCGCCATCTGCGGAATGGGCTGCTGATTCATAAATGCGCCTTGCAAAAGGAACTCTTTGTTCAAGGCCGCAATTTTAATGCCGAGGGTTTGCTGCTGATTGTAACCCAAGAGTTGACTAGGCTTCGCGCCTTGAAAAGAATTTTCAATCCGCGAATCGGCTTGGACGTTTTTCTTCGATTTATGATCGGAACAGGACCATAGCACGAGCAAAGAAAGGCCGATTCTCAGCACCGCGGCGAGATGTCGATCCATGTATACATGTCTCCTATCATTGAGCTATCAGGTGTAAGGGCTAAGCTGCGGGATATTCATGAATATCGGTGGGCTTGTCAAAGTAAAAAGCCATTAAAACGATAAAGAGCGGTTCCGAGGACGCCTATCTTGTTCTATCTTTGCGAATTTTGTAGCTGGCGAGCTCATTGTGCGCCACAGATGCATGGAGTCTCTTTAACTATGAATGAGCCGTGGGTGGGGCTCGACGAGCTCTTCGCCTTGGACTCTTTGTTTCGAGTTGGGAGTTTCTGTTGCAAGCCTCTGTTCGGGTCTTCGACGCAAGTTCGACAGCGTTTCAACCAAATCCCTATAAGACACCGGCTTGCTCAGGCATGCCTGAAACCCGGCAGACAAGGCCTCGTCATGAGCTTCTTTCATAGCATGCGCCGTGAGAGCCACAATGGGCTGAATATAGCCTTGCTTTCTTAGTTGACGGGTCGCTGTGAATCCGTCACAGCTTGGCATCTGGATATCCATCAAGACCAGCTCAAAGTTTCCAGCGCTTGCCTTGTTTATGGCCTCATGCCCGTCGCAGGCGACTTCTACAAGCGCTCCCGCATGGGCTAAAAATCGCCCTAAGAGGAGCTGATTGTCGGGAGCGTCATCAGCCAGAAGTATTCGCATGCCCTCGAGAGGAAGAACCCTTTCGATATCTTTGGTCTTGGCCAAAGCTTGATGTTTAGTGACCAGGGCCAAGGCCGGAATCGATACAAGAAAGACACTACCCTGACCCTCGACGGATTCCAAAAGACAGATATCACCTCCTAGCAATCGCGCCAATTTCCGAGAGAGCGCCAAACCCAAACCCGTCCCTCCATAAAAGCGAGTGGTGGAAGAATCGGCCTGCTTAAATGCTTCAAAAATCCGTTCTTGAGCGGCTTTGGATATTCCACAGCCGGTGTCCCTAATGTGCAATTCTAGTCGCCCTGCC
>JBGSTF010000173.1:0-28880 GCA_041736645.1 Oligoflexus sp.
ATCTTAAATCCAGCGAGGACAGGTTAAAGAAGGCTCAAAAGAATCTTTCCCGCAAGAAAAAAGGTTCACGTAACCGCAAGAAAGCCAAAAAAATTCTAGCCAATGCTCATGAAAGAGTGGCATGGAAACGTGAGGATTTCCTGCACCAAACGAGTGCATCAGTTGTTAAATCGGCGAGCCTAATCGCCACCGAATCATTGAATATCAAAGCAATGACGGCTAACGGAGGAGCTTACAAAGCTGGATTGAATCGCAGTATTCTGGATACGTCACCTGGAAAGTTCTTCGAACTCCTGGAATACAAAGCGGCAGATGCTGGTATTCCATATATCGAAGTGCCAACCAGAAAGGTCAAGCCTTCTCAAACCTGTTCGGGTTGTGGGTATGTGGAGAAAAAACAACTAGCCGACAGGGTTCATGATTGCAAGAAATGTGGGCTCGTGCTGGACCGCGATGTGAATGCTGCCATCGTAATTCTGAATTTTGCAATGACTGGATTTGTTACGGGTCGGGAACCGGCCTTAAGTGTGGAGAGCAAGGTTACTTGCTCGTTGAAGCACGAAACTCCACCCATACCGGAGCACGCTCGCTAGAGCGTGTGAGGATTGGGTGGTAGTAGTTCATGACTTCATGCAAAGCGAATCTCAAAAGATGTCTGCCATATCAAAAAGCGAAAAGGCTGACCTTGCCATGATCATGGGAAGCCCGGATGGGGCAGCCATGACCGAGGCTATAAATCGTCTCATGGCGCGTCCTGATATCGCCAGGGTCCATGTTCTCAAAGGCGAATATGAGTACCCATCCTTTGAGATAACGCTTGGTAAGAACTCGCGCCCAGGCGAAATTCAGCGTTATGTGAACCATAAAGAAAATGGCTTTGACGTCTCTATTGGCTACGGGAACGGGGCAAAACCAGTGGCCGCTCCAGGCGATGCGCGGGAAATAAAGGAGAGTGTTAGATCGATCGGCCTCGCACTTCTCGGACTATGTCTCATCTTTGTGGGGTTCATGTCCATCACCAGTGCTTATTCAAAATCTGACAACCCCATTGAAGAAAGAATACCGCCACCACCTGTACCCCCAATTGCCACCTGAATCTAAAAAGCCTGAGCCATTGCCAGCAGAATCAGAGCCCGTGCGCGAGAGCCTTAGACTTGTCAAAGGAGACGACTAACCATGGAAGTCTACTTCTTTATAAACGCTGCCACTGGCGAGATTACGGCCAAGATCGTTCGCCATCATGAGCAGGGTGAGAGAGTCGAATGGTTTACCGGACTATCGCCTCAGAACGTGCTTAACCTTCGAGAGAACGTCAAAGCCACCTGCGGCGAGATGCATCTGTGCCTTGGAAAAAAGATCGACCCCGCAAAGCCTTTTAAGAACGATAACGTCAAGGTTTTGCAGCGGATCGATTCTTTTGTGAGCCTTAATGCGCTGCGATTGGTAGGCAGCTGAAACTTGTGAAAGGAAAAGCATGAGCATTGATTTAATCCTGGACCACTTTCGCAGCTTTATGCAGCAGCCACTTTTAGCCGTGAGTCAGGGTGATTTTCTGATCTGGTCGGTGCTCATCCTTGGGCTTTTTCTTTATGAAAGTAGCTACACGAGTCGCCTTTACGGCAAAATCTTGAACGATAAAAACGAAATACTGGAAAAGCAGCACGACGAGCTTACGAGAAAGCGAAGCCGCATCGAAGAGATGGAAAAAGTCATAGAAAAGCAAAGTAAATTGATTGAAGAGATTTCGTCTGCCGGATCTGTCCATAAAATCTTTGTCAAATTCACAGATGGGCATTCACCCACTGATATCAGTGAAGACGAACTCAAAAAAGCCAAACACTAGGCGAAACTGCGCCTTCTTCTGCTCTATTTACAGCGTAACGAATATCAATTACCAACGCTGGGGCAGAAGTCTCCAGCGTTGCGACATCACTTGTGGACAGTGATGATTTTCGGTCTGGCTTACCACTCGTCTTTTTTCAGTCCTTCCTGGTCAGCCTTTAGAACATCTATGACATCTTCACAGCTCGACTCCGCTCCTACGTCTTTCAATGCTTGGCAGATACCGCCAACGAACTCCGAGCGGGTCCAAAGCCTTGGCGCGTCTGCTGCAACGGCTGGGAATTTGAAATGCTCCCAGTTGGTCCAAGGGGCAGTGTCGGTGAGAACTCCGTCCACGGGGGAAGTCACAGGGTAGTCTGTTACGATTTCTCCTTGCATCCGCTCAAGCGTGAGCAGTATGGCTTGAAAGACTTTGTCGGGGTTATACTCGCCTTTGTAGGCAAGCCAGGTCAGGAGATTGTCGATGGAATCCAGCATGTATTCGTTTTGTCTTGAGTACCTGTGATTGGCCATGCGGTAGGTTTTTGGCCAGCTTGGAAAAGGTATGCCGTCGCGTAATTCTCGCTCCATTTCGCTTTTGATCCAGCTGGGTCTATCTTGAAAGCCGCCCCAACAAACTGTGCGCACCAGTTCGGCAAAGCCTTCCGCAAACCATTGCGTTTGCGTATTACTTCTGCCATGATTCAGAGCCCATGCTCCCAGCAGAAAATGCCCGTACTCGTGTGCAAAAGTCTCGTCGATGGAAAAGGACGTAAACCCTCCATCACCATAGCTTTTGCCGCCGGTCTGCTCCTTGAAAGTTTGTAGTGGCCATTTCCATCCGCTGCCGTTTTCTTTCATCCACTCGGCGCGGACATAAAGCGATGGCCTTAGATTGCTATTGGCGGCTAGCTTTACAGAGCTGCTATCTGTGTCCCAGCGGAGTCCAATCCAAAGGGGGAAGAACTGCCCAGGCGCGTGGATATCATCCTGCTTTGCCCACACAACTTTAAGCGGTGCCTGAAGGTCGGGCCTGAGAAGACTAGGGCAGCGTGTTTGCATTTCTGAAAGTGTGGTCTTAAGCTTCTCAAAGCCCTGTATCTTGCCATTGGTGTTATCCACCCAAAGGATGCCGTCTGGGGTTTTGGGGACTTTTTCGAGGTATTCGTTAGGGATCACGCCGCCACTCAGCGAAGTGGTCCAGTTTGCGCGAACGGCTTCCCAATACCTGAACATACAGTCAGCAATGGGCTCCTGGCCTGGGAGGATTCCATAGCCACTCGCATCCTCTTCACTCACATACCAGGTGTCACGTTCCCACTCGGCTGATAGCCACGCGGGCTGATAGTGATAGCGCTGGTTTGGCTTTGGTGGTTCCGTTGGCTTTGGGGCCGGTGTTATCGGCCTATTTGAAGTCGTGGGGGGAGGATTACTTCCCGAGTGCGAAGGGCCGCACCCAAAAGCCCCTGCCAATAACGAAATATAGATCAGCTGCTTCATGGTCGGCCCCTCCTTGGGCTGTCTGGTTTTTACTGGATTTTCGTGTCTTCTAGCACCCTCGCGTCAAATGTCTGCTGCTTTTTTGGGGGGAACGAGAGCAGTGGCGCTTGAATGCGGCTATACTCCCTGAATTTCCCGTCAGCACTGTAGCTGCAGCCAATTTTGATCATATCAGCCTTTATCAGCTGTTCGGCGCGTTCGACCTGTTTTTTGTAGTTTGTCGTTGATGCAACGGCATCAGCATAGCTGTTAAAGCCAGGGATTGATTCCATTCCATGGATAATCCTGCTTGCTGGCCCCCAGTTTGATTTGTTGGATGAGTGCAGCTGCTGGACGGTTGGAAGGCCAGCTTCGAGGGCGTTGAGGCTACTGCGTGCCGCACCAATCGAGGTGACTGATAGCTCACCCCGCTCGATGAAGTAGCCGACGCCTTGAGCTTTGGCTGCAGCGGTCTTGGTGCTCTCCTGGTCCACGATATCCGACAGACCCTGGGGAGTAAAAAGGTCGGCTATGGTTTTCATGGCATTAACTGCATCTATGCAAACGGCATTGTCTCTGCATTGTTTTGCAAATTGCTCATCAGCAGCCTGCTGTGCTGCCTTGTCAGCAGCCGCAGTATAGACCGGGGCGAGCTTGCAAGCTTCCAGAAGACCGTTTTTATAGCTCGCATAGTCGAGCCCCTGCCAGCGATTGATGCACCGATTTACAGCCGGTTCAATGTTTTCAAAGCGCCAGTCGTTCTCAGCATTTCTTGGGTATTTATCCACGCAACCAGACCCGCATACGAGAAAATTATTGTCTGTGACGAAAAACTGCTGCTCAGCATCCATCACCCAGTCATTACCCAGGGAGAGTGTTTGGGCAACTTCCGGGAACCAGCTATTACATTGGACTGCTGCTTTTGCTACGACAATCCGCGATGAACGCTGTTTTACAAACCCAGGCTTCGCGTCGATCGACCCAACAACGACCTTATCGCACTGGCCACCTTCAAAGTATGACAGGTAAAAAGGCACTATATTGGTGCGGCAAAGCTCGTGATTTGGATCGTAGTTGCCATTGGCCATTTTCGGTGGTTCCGGGAAATAGCTCGGGCGTGGGACGCCTATGGGCGGCGGATCCACTTTGTAACCACCGGACATGGTTGGGTTACAGGCGGAACGAGGCATGATGATGTCGTCATCAGACAGGCTCAGGGCCTGGGGGGTTAAAGATTGAGGTGTTGTCAGTGCGCTATTGTTATTGATGAGATAGCCACCCTGGACGTGGTCATAATCCGTATAGTCAGCTGTGGCTGTGGCTTCCACGGTCGAAATCTTATAGCTGACGGTCACGGTGCTGTCTTTTTTCAGAACTCCAAGGCGGGCCTTGCCCGATACCTCAATGTCCTGTACGAGCTTAATATCAAATGTTTCCTTTGGCAGTGTCTCGGTTCCGTTGTCGAACAGATTGCTAAATGTTGGGGCCTCGGGAAAGAGCGAACCTTTCTCTGTGAGCGGGAAACCAGCGAGGCAGATGGCGTCCATGTCGGGCTTTTTGATCGCTGTTTTATGGCCATAGCCAAGTGATCGTTCAAAAGCAAAGTCTACGGTCTTGTTTTTGACCAGAAGCGACTTGCTCTGCGCGGCTTTCATCTTCTTGCCGACTTCGGCCTTGAATTGCTCGGTGGGGACTCCGTTTGCGTCAAAGCGTTTTGAGTCGTAGGGTTGCCAGATGCAATCCTTGCCACAATCGTCCTTGATGGGCTTGATGTCGATGGCCTGGCTAAGGGCTTCAAGACTGGCGAATGTCGGTTTGACTGCAGTTTCGGATATCACCGTAACAGTGGTCTTGGCGGCGAACTTCTTCCCACGCTTGTTCGTGCAGGTCAGCTCGTACTCGGTGGTTTCGGTGGGTTTATATTCATCGGAACCCTTTAGGGTCAGGGCTTCTGGTATGGGCTGGCCGTTGGCCGCCAGTTCCGCTTTTTCCGCGTCCTTGCAGTCCCAATCAAGGGGCACGCTTTCACCCAGCATGATCTGTGCAACTTTCGCCGTTAGTGCTCCTGATGGCACAGGAAAGACCTTCACGCTGGCCGATCCGCTCGCGCCTTTGCCTTTCCCGGTCGAATTGCAGCTAATGGTGTATGTGATGTCAGCCTTCGGGGTTAAGGATTCTTTACCGACAGTTGGCACGTCCTTTGTCTGGCCGTCTCCCGTGAGTGAGCATGTGCTTGCATCTTTCGCTGACCAGCTAAGGGTTACGCCGTCGCCCGCATCAATCTCATCTTTATCAATGCCCACGGACAGACTGGCATTTTTCACCTTCACGTCGTTTACCTGACAGGCGGCTAGGCCAAGAGCGGCAATGAATAGAACGATTTTGCTGCGCATTTTTTAAATCCCTCCGGAGGGTGATTAACTAGCTAAAAATAGCCCAAATGGCCTTGCGTAATCAATGAAAAAAGATTAATTTTTAGTGAGATACAGAAAAGCATCTCAAAAACATCTTTTTTCTAGTGGTGAGAAGTGGTTGCGAAACAAGGTGATAATACAGAAGGGTCCGGGCGTTTGAAAAGCGGTAGAGAGCCGGCGAGAACGATTTCTGGTGGACAAAAGGGCACGGACAATGGGGAGGGCGATCCCATTCAACTTAAGTTTTCTACGGAACGCTACCCGCACGTCCGGGCTCTCCTCCAGGTGAGCAATCCGGTTGAACTTGAAGAGAAGTTTGGCATTGTGATCGACCGGGATTTGCCGTGGCCTGAGAACCCACATAAATCGCAGTCGTATCGCGCGGCGGCAATTCTGGAATCGCTGGCGCGCCGTGGGCTGAAGAAAAAAGGGAGGCGCAAATGAGGACGTTTGTTTTTGTGGCGATGGCTGCTGGGCTCATGGGCTGCGTGACATCATCGGGTTTTGAGCCAGGAAGCGGGACAGCCAGAAGTCGCCTTTATCGGGATACGCTGGCGGGTGCGGCCATCGGTGCTGGGGTGGGGGCCTATCAGGACTCGAATAATAAGAGTGAAGGGAAATCCTCAACGGGGACAATTCTGGCAAATGCCGCGATCGGTGCTGGTGTGGCGATGCTTTATAACTGGATCTTTGTAAAAGACGATCAGGCGCAGCTGGCCGCCGAGAGGGATCGCTATAAATTCGAGGCCGATCAGTTGCGTTCAGCTGTTCGGCAGGGAAACTATGACAGAAACATCCCAAGGGATGTGACCGATACGGCGACAGTGAAGATTGGCGAAGGGGTTCCAGACGGCTTCAACTTTTCTGGGCTCCGTGAGGAAGGCTGTCAGGTCAGGGAGTTCAGCCTGGGCATCTCTGATGAGCCTTTTGTTCCGGTTTCGCCGTCCATCATCATGCCAAGGCTCAGCTACTACGTCCTCTTCAGCAAAGATCGGAAAAACTGCGTGAAAGAAGATCCGCGCCGGGGCTATCTCGATTCCGAGATTCCAGGTCTTGGCAAGGCGCTGCTCGATCGCGCTGAATATCAGGCCCGTAAACTGAAAGATGTCAAAGGAGATAATAAAAAATGAAAGCTCTTATTCAAAGAATCATGATTGTGCTCGCTCTCTTGTTTGGCGTCGGCCTTGCGGCTGTGACCGTGCATGTGCCTGTCTCCAAGGCCGATATAGTCGATGATACCGAAACAGGACAGGAAAAAGCCGAGAAGTGGGCGCTGGCTGTCGTGATGATAGGTCTTGTGATTGCCATTGCCGGGGCTGTCTTTTGCATTCTCTTTCCTCCAGCGCGGCGGCTGGGGTTCGCGCTCATCGGGGGGCTTTTGATCCTCGTTTTGGCAGTCATCATTGCCAAAAACTCGGAGATCGGAACCACGATAAAGCAGATTACGGGTGCCGACAGCGTGAAGGATATTTTCTCCAAGTGATGATGGCCAGTGGATTTCCAGGAGGGATGACCGATGATAGACACAAGCCACGCCGTAAATAAACCTGAAAAGATCGCGCGGGTATTCAACCAGCGTACCTTCTATGCCGTTGTCCTGGGCCTCAGCATAGGGCTCATCACATGCGCGCTTTTTCAGATTGTCAATGGTGTGGCGCTGACGCTCATCGCGGCCATCTCTGCCGGGGTTCCAGGTTTCGTTTCCTCGTTTCTCTACCAGGGCGAGTTTCCAGGGGATCGCCTCGAAAGGGCGCAATTCAAAATAGCCAGTTTCCTCGGTATATTCCGAAAGGCTTTTACTGGCAAGGATCTGGCCGGCCACTGGTCCGTTCAGCCTGCGCACGATCCTGAGTCAATCTATAATGCAGCTGGTGACGAGTTCCTGGGTTTTGAGATCGTCGAGGTGATCCGCCAGCAGGAGCTAATGAACCTCTGCGCAAGGCTCCACAAAAAGCTTTCCCCGGACATCCAGATTACCTATCTCCGCATAGCGGAGCGCTACCAGACCGACTTTCTGACAAAGTATAGGTCGGCTCTGCTCGAAAAATCGCTGATGGGGATTGAGTACCTTGTCATTATTAAAATCCCCTACCTCAAGGCCACCGAGGAAAAGCGGGCCGAGCTTTTGGATAGTCTGCCGTCCTTTTTCTACCGCATCGAGCGTGAGCGTCTGCGTCACTTCACAGAAAAGCTCGTGGACCCTCATAAGAAAAACGCCAAGGGTAAAAGCCCGGTATTTGAAGCCAGCTATGTAACTGATGGCCGCTATGCCTTCCCCTATCCTGACGAATGCTATGGCGGCATTGCCATGTGCGAGCTGGGCCTGAAGACAGGCGAGGAGTTCCCGAATATTTTCCGGCCTGCGTTCTCGATGCGTTCAATCATATCGACCACGATCATCAAGCAGGGCTTTCTCAGGGACTCTGTGCTCAATGCCTGGCGCTCGCTCCGTGAAGAGGGGATGGTCGGCTTTGGCAAAGTTTCTGCGGCGCAGAAAAAGGCTAACGAGAAGGCTGAGGAGGACGAGGCAGTAGGGAGCTATGATGCGCTCCAGGTCTACTGTCAGGCTCTGGTCTATGGTCGCCCGGATGAAGTGAATACCTGTCTCAAGCGCATTAAAGAGATGAAGGACACCCCCGAGCTTATCAAGCCGCTGCTCTGCGTTGAGCTGGGCGCGATCCAGGGGGCACTTGGGGCGGTGACGCCTGGGAACATGGCAGCGATCCCAACCCGGCTGATGAAGGTCCGTAACCTTACGGAGTCGGCCTATTATCTGCCGCTCTATGCGCCGCCTACAGACCTCAGTGTCGAGTACCCGCTGGTCCTCAGAACGGTCCACAACACGCCGTTTTATATCAACCACGCAGGGCTGTCGGAAACTCCGCTCACGCTCTATGTGGGAAAGTCAGGCTCAGGAAAGAGTTCCCTCATGGCGCTGACGGTCAGGGCTCACTGGCTTCTTGGAGTGATCTATAAGCGTCCGGTTGCCATTATCGTTGGCGATGTCGGGGGCTCCATGGCGTTCATGGCTGACGATAATACCGCTGACCTTGTCTTCAACATGGAACGGCTCAACGGCGGAGATTTCCCGGCTCTTGCGATTCATCCTTTGCACGTCTTTCTTGACCGCGATCCCACGACGGGCGAAATCAATACAGCCCAAAAGCTCCTGGCCATTGAGATGATGGCCTTTCTTTTGCGAGCCAGCACCTCCGATGCAGCAGTGACGACTGTTTTGCGAAACGCCATGGAAGCCATGATAGAAAAGGAGTCTGTATTCAGGCTCTCGGTCTTTGGTGAGTACATGGACAAGGCCGCAGCCGATTTGATCGAACAGGCTCCGTCCGGTCGTGACCTTTTGGCCAAGGACTGGTTTTACCACAAGCTCCGGCTGGCCCTCTTCTCCAGGGGCGGAACCTATGGGAAAATCTTTGACCCCGATGAAGTGGGCCGGGACACCATGCGCGATGTGGTGAACTTTTACTATAACTGCGACGAAGAACTTTTCGAGATTCCAGACCTTGCAAGCGCCTTTATTGGCCTATGCTGGAGCGTGGCCCGCTCGATTGGGCAGCGGTTCAAGTCCACCAACGACGACGCCAGAGACACGCTGATGCTGATGGATGAATTTGACAGGAAATCTGCCTTTCTGGGGAAAATGACACTCAAGTCGATGAAGGATCAGTCGAGAAAGTACGGGATCGTTCCAGGTCTTGGCATCCAGAGCTTTGACTATCTCTCGACCCAGACGGATGAAAAAAGCGGGCAGAGCGGCAAGACGATTTACGAGGGCGTCGGCAATACCTTTTTCTACGGAGTCGGCCAGGAGGATGTGTACTCGAAGGTGGCCGCGATCTTTGACCAGACCTACATTCCAGGGCAGGAGCCACGCGGAAAGCTCCGGGAAATGATCGACATTGCTGCGCGGATCAACAAGGAAAAAGAGCGGGTGGAAAAAGAGACGGCGATGAAGCTGCGCCCCGGACAGCTTCGCAAAGAGCGTGTCTACTCGGTCGGATTCTTTGACAAATCCCGGAATATACAAGAGCTGTATGTCGATATTGAGAAAGACTTTCTCTGGATGTTCACAACTCACCCAGGCGGTCGCGCCATCCGGCGGGCTGTGCAAAGAGAGGTCGAGCCAAACCTTTTGAAGGCTTCCATTCTTTTGGCAAAGCACGGACCATGGCCGATTCCAAGCGAAACGCCGTCACCTGATGATATCCGTAAAATACTCGAAAGGATTTCGTATGCAAATGAAACTGAGGCCGAGGAAAGCTAAGGGTCGAGCCAAAAGGTTTTTGAAACGCATTGGTGTGGGGCTCTGCATCATGCTGCTGGCCATCTCCCTTGTGCCAGGGATTTCCGTGGCCACGGGTGATGCGGCGGTCCTTATCCCCTATTTTGAGCAGGTCATCGAAACCGCTCAGAAATATCAGGAGTCATTCAATAAGTATGTAACCAAGTTCAATACCTTCATGGAAACGGCAGAGAACACGAAAAAGTTTGTGAACCGCATGCAGAATATTGACGAAGAGTTTCTGCAAACAAAGCACGATGTCGAAGATATTCTCAATGGCTTTGTCGGCAAGACAGGCGGCGATTGGACAAAGCTTCGGCTCCAGCGGCTTAACCTTGGCTCCATTGCCATCGCCAAGTATTTTAAAAGCATGTCCTCCCAGCTTGATTCGATTGAGCAGAAGGTCAAAGCCGATGCAACTGTCAACGGCATCGAGGGCAAGCCTGTGAAGGTCGCTACGGTGCAGCTGCGTAAAGAGGTTGAGCTAAAGAATATGCGGGCCGAGGCCACGCTTGCCGCATCCGCCCAGCGGCAGGAGGCTATGGGCTCACTTCTTGGTCTTGCCAAATCGGGCAAGGGCCGCTCCGAGGCTCAAATGGCCTCGTCGGCAGTGACTCAGGAGGAGCTGCAAAAAAGGATTCTTGAGCAGCTGGTTCTGGCCAACCGCCTGACCATGATTCAGATCGAGATCCAGACCCACGGTCGCCCGCTCCTGCCGTCTGACAAGCCTTTGACGGCCAAGGATTTCGAGTCAACCTGGAGCCGGATCGAAAAAGACGCCAACTACGATTGATGGGGCGGGGGCCTTATGAATATTGATCAGTCCGTCCTTGAGATTTTAAACGTACTGCGGGCCTTGACCGTCATGGGCTTTGTTGGTGTCATTGCTTGGTATGTGTTCAAGGTGATCCAATCGCCAAAAACCCACGGCTTTCCGTTCCTCTTCTTTATCGCATCGTTTGGGATTGGCGGATTTCTCTTCAAACTCTTTGTCGGCGATGCTTCCCCGGATTCTTTTAATCTGGCATCTTGTGACACGACATCATACCCAAACATTATTGTCTGTAACGGCTGGCCTCTTTATCTCGATACGGCCAAGCCTGCTATGAATGCAATCATGGCTCTGGGCGGGCATTTTGGGGGCGTGGCGATCCAATCCGGGGTGATGGCCGCCGCCACGCTGCTTGCACTTTATATCGCGCTGGCAAAGTCCATAACGCGGGGGTCGGGTCGGCTTATTATCGAGGCATTTGCGCTCGGGGCCTTGACCTGGCTGCTGCTTGCCAATGTGGGCTGGCTCCTGAAGGTCATGACTGGGGTTGTCACCTACAGCGCCGGACTCATGAATGAAAGCATGGTCCTCTCATCGCTCAGCGACAAGCTCAGTGCCTATAACGCTGCGATTGGCGTGGCCGACCGGGTGACAGACTATGCGAGCATAGGTGAGCTTCAGACCACAAAGAGCGTGTCGAATATCGCCAAATACCTCCTCTCGTTCGGTTGTCTCGGGGTCTTTCATATCATGACAGTGCTCAATATGATCGTCGTCTGTGTGCTTGTCATTATCACCAACTACCTCCCGTCAATTGCCCTTCTGATGATTATTATGGGCTCCTATTCAGGGGGAAGTCTCGTCCGCTTCATAGCCTATGCGGCTGTGTTCAAGATCATCCTTTTTGTGGAGTTCGCCTTGCTCCGGCTCCTGCCTGATCCCGGCAATAACCCTCTTCAGATGATCATGGAGCTGGGCGCATCGCTCATCTTTACGGCAATCGTAGCTTGGATCATCCTCCTTGTGAAAGCCATAGTGGTCCTTAAGTTCATCTATTTCATTTACAAGCGCGAGTTTATCCCAATCCGGGGCGGGCTCCGTATTCTCATGGGAGAGAAGGCATAAATATGAATTTTTTGCGTCAACGGCTCGCTTACTGGCTCTCGCTCTCGATGCTGCCATCCTTTGCCGTAGGCTCGGTGTTTATGTTCATGTTCTGCAAACCCGAGCCGGGCAAGATTGTCGAGCCGCCAGTGATCCTCGTCGAGTGCGATGGTACGGCCACAATCCTTTGGACAAAAGAGGATCATCCGAACGTGCACGCCCTGATTGAACGGGTTTCCGGCGAGGTGGCCAGTGCGCTCTTTGCCAATGCGCGGGAAAATGACGCCGATGTATCTATTGCCTCGGCCAAGCTCCAGGGGGTTTCCAAGTATTTTCTGCCCGGCAGCGATGGTGAAAAGGTTTTCCTTTCACAGGCGCGGGAGGCCAGATTGCGTGTAAAAGCAGAGGAATCGGCGTTCAGGTTTGATACAATGCCAGGCAAGTCCGAGCCGCAAGGGCCTGGGAAATGCTCGTTTCGCCCGCGTTTTGCGGATGTTACCTATGATATTGAAGAGGGGGACTGGGCCGCCGTGGTTCGGGGTATTCAGATAAAGACTCTGGAGAATGGCACGCAGGAGAGTAAACACATTACGCTGGAAATTCTTTTCAAGCTGTCCAAAGGACGGCAGAGAAGCGCCAAAGGCCAGCCGGTTCTGATCTATAACATGAGGGTTACTTATGATCGGTAAAATGCTCATTATGGGGATCATGTTTTCGTCTGTGGCGCTGGCTGGTGAAAGCCAGTACGAACCGAACGCTGAGCAGGACAGGGAAGACAACGTCGGTTGCCTTAGCAGTAAGTGCATGTCGAATATGGTGCTCAATAATAGAAACCTGCCCATGGTGCGGGTGGCTCCTGCCTTTACCACACGCCTGAAGTTCCCGCGTGAAATCGTCAAATGCGAGGACGATACCGACACAATCAAGGTCTGCGATGCCGACCGGCTCAAAGAGTGTGAGCAGGACAAAGGCGCTGGTGAAAAGGGCGACGTGAACAGAAAGCCCTTCCTCCAGGCTCGTATCAAGGTCATCGCCGACAAGAGCAAGATCACAGGGAGTATCTTTGCGCTCCCTGCGGTCAACGTGGTCTGCGACTTTACCAACGGCGAAACGGTTACTTTCTATGTGAAGGTTTCGGAAGATCCGCACCATATCGTCCGCTTCGTCGATGGTGTTGAGGAGCAATCGGGCCTTGCGTGGCTCTTTGAACAGGAGGGGCGTGCGCGGGCAATTCCGATTGATCTGGCTCCGAAAAGGGCTGCGCCAGCTGCTGGTAGCGTGGTGCATTTCGATGACGGCAGGGGATCGAACGTCAGGCGCTCAGAGCGCGATGTTCTCGAAACCCTCTTCGCAGGCGAAAAGGAAGGTGGTGGCAAATGAACGGAAACCCGGCACGCATAGCAAAATGGGTGGCGATAGTTACGCTGGCGCTCGTCGCTGGCATCTTCGTCTTTCTAAGGGGCGGGGGCCAGGAGGGCGAAAAGGACAGCCTCGGCGAGCTGGCCAAGAGCGGGCGCAGAGGGGCGGATTTTGACCGCTTCTCAGCGATCCGAAGCGATGCGAATACGATTGATAAGCCAGCGGCCATCGCCGACGAGACAGCGCAAAAGGCTCTGGCGCAAAAGCCTATCCCTGCTCCTTCGCCAGCGCCAGTGGCGAATACTGTGGCCGTTTCCGGGATCGTGCAGCCATCGCCGTCACCTCTTCCGGCAGCGCCTGCGCAAAAGGTGGTGGATTGCTCCAGCGCCTGGGCGGCTGACGAATCCTGCATTAAAAAAGCAAAGCCTGAACCGCCGCATGAGGTCGCTGCTGCGCCTGCGCAGCCCGAGCAGCCAAAGCCCGCACGCTCGGGGGTGCGCCTGGTCAAATCAGAGACAGCACAGGAACCTGCTCCAAAGCCGAGTTCCACGCACCGACCTTCGGCGGGTGGCCGTCAGAATCTGGCTGAGTACGAAGATAACCTTGTGGCCATGAGTTCGGCAAAAAGCAACGTGGTCACGGGGCGCGCGGTAAAAGCTAGCACTGACATCCTGAAAAAAGGGAGCCGTTACCTTGGCATCATCAATGAAGCGATGGTCGTCTATGTCGGCGAAAAGCACGACGTAACGATCGACGTTATTTCGCGTCTCTCGAAGAACACCACGGTAAAACCCTTTCTGCTCTATGGGCTCGCGGAGCTGAACAAAAGCGGAACCAGGGTCATGGTAACAGTTACCGATTGCATTGCAATTGATGCCGCTGCTGAGTCCATCCCATGCAAGGGAGTAATTCAGGATCACCGGGGCGTTACCGGCCTGGGCGGCGAAACCTACAACCCCGCGCACTACGCGAATGCGCTTAAGGCTGTGAGTTCGATTGTCGGCGGTGGGTTTATGGCTCTCAAGACGACATCGAGAACGCTCAACGGTGGAGTGCTCTACGATCAAACCTTCGGTAATGGAGTCCTGGATGCCCTGGCCGGGACGGCTGCCGAGGCTGGGCGGGACGAGGCCGAGGAGATTAAGAAGGAAGGCAAGCGGGTGGAAATCGCACCTGGGGCCTTTGTACAGGTACTCATAGGCGAGGACGTTGCGTTATGGTAAGCGAACCAATCAACAGGCAGGAGGAGAAAATCATGAACGCTGCCCTTTTCAGGCATTCAGCCGTGCATAATGATGTCGCCAAGTATCTGAACAGCAAACGTCCCGACCTGCGCTGGCTCCTGGAGTTCGATCACCGCATCATTCGTGGCGGTAAGTCGATCGAGTACATAATCGACATCGCAGGTTTGAATATGAAAACGAAATCCATCGAGATCGCTGTGGAGATTGCAGCCACTACCCAGCGAAAGGATGGAGGCAGAAAGCATAGCGACTATGAGCTTTCCAGGATTCCATTCTACCTGCTGGTGGACTGCATCAGCGGAACCTGCTCGCTCTTTGCCCATAGTGGGGCTGCCTATGAACCTATCGACATCAACCTACAGTTTCCTGAACTGCCAGCACTGGTAGCCGAGGCAATCAGGCGGTGTTCTGTGCCGAGATGGTCGCGGCGAAAGGTGGTGGGTCCGTGGCATGGAAAACCTTCGCCCCACTCCAGGGGGGCTTTTGGATCTCGACAGCCCGCGCGGCTGTCGAAAGGATTTGGCCACCGGCAGGGTTTGATGGGTCCTGGTCTGCGTTCTCGAACTCACGCGACTGCCCGGAAACATTGTTTTTCATAGATCTTTGCAGCGTGAGCTCGAGATAAGCTGGCCTGCTAATCTGGATTTGGCCTGCCGCCGCTTAAGGAGCAGGGGCTCCGGCTTTTTTTATCGTTTCAATCGAAATGTAAAGGGAAGACGGTTTGTCTATAAAGGGCTTGAAGCCGTATTTCTTATAGAAGCGTTCGGCATTTTCGTCGATGGCGTCGACAAAGATAAATCTGAAGCCTGGCGCTGTTTGATCGTTGGATAGTGCTACTGCTTTCTCAAAGGCCCATCTTAGCATCTCACCAGCTATGCCTTGGCCTTGGAATGTTTTATCCACTGCAAGACGGGAGATTAGTATGGCTGGCAATGGATAACCGGGAAGTCCTCTTGCGTCTGCAGGATCAAGCCCAGTCTTTGTTACAGCAGCATTGTTCCAACAAAGATACCCGACAAGAGCGCCATCTTTTGAAGCGATCACACATTTTGAAACTCCAGAACTATCGTTCTGGCGAGCTTTGGTGCGGAAATAGTCGTTCATAACGGCATTTCCGCAATCAAAGCTTTGCGTGTCAGTGGACTTTTCAATCCCTTGAAAAGTGATCAATTTTAATCATCCCTTGCGTTGCATCAACTTGCGAAGAGCTTCGGTCGGTTCCGAAGGGTTTTTGAGTTCGACGGTCAACAGATCCCAGTCACGGGCCGACAGCTCGAAGTAATCCTTTTCCTGGATGGTTTTTCGAGACGCGTCGAGGGAAACTGACCGGAGAAAATCCGGCACGGACATACCTTTGAAAATCGCCGCCTTGCGTACCAGTTCAATCTCTTCCGCAAAGTAAGAGATTTCCTGGCGCTCGTCGCGTTTGATTTTTTGGGCTGTAGCAGACATGGCCTTATCCTTCTTTGATTCGGTTTGCATGTCCAAAGTCTCCTCACTATATACGGAGTTTTCACGGAGTTTCTAAAGAGATAGTTTTTAAGTCATTGATTCCATTACACATGTCGGAATGGATTTCCGGGAATATAACGTAATGTACCTGGGAATGCAATCATAATACCATACGTCATTGCGTTTCGTTAAATGGGTGGAATCTCGCTCATGGTCGCCGGGTTGATGATCGGGTATTGCTTGTGCGGAATCGCAAACTTGAACGGGTTGATACCATTGATGACGCCAACGCACTCGCCGGGGCGCAGGCGGTTAAATTCGTCGATGCGGAACGCGGGGCGGTCTTCGACGCGGGTATTGACCGACGCCCGGCCATCGTTTGCAATGGCCTCGTCCTTGATTTGCCAGCGTCCTGTTCCGCTCAGGTCTGACATGATCTCAGCCATATCCTTGTCGGCAGCCTTGAACATAAAGCGATTTTGAAAGCCGTGGATGATGGTCTTGGCTTCCGTTGGTCCATATACCGATTCAAATTGAGAGGTGGCCTGTAGTCCTCCCCACATGATGTATCCGTCACGCCGTCCAAGGTTTAGCTTGTTGGAAAATTCTGCGTTGTAGCCAATCGCTTCAATCTCGTCCTGGATCTCGTAGATGTCAGTTCTTACTCTGTAAGATCCACGTCCATAGACAGCTTTTCCAGCAATGGTTACGAGCATTCTAAAAAAGTGCTTGCTGGCTTCCCAGTCCTTGTTCTCTGCCACGAGAAAAACCCAGCCAAGGTCAGAGTCGTCACGAGCCCACTGGGAAATGCCGTAGGGCTCAGTTCTTCCGTCCTGCTCGGCCCAGTAGTTTAGATACTTGAGCCAATAGAGTTTGGTTGCATAGGATGCCATGACGTGCGTGGCCAGCCGTGGATCGTTCAGAAATTGCGCGGAAACCTCGGTATTTTCCTTGAGCGTCTTTTGCAGGTACTCAATATCAGGGTCGTATATATGCTTTTTGAGTTCAGCCATGCCACCGTCTTTTGAGAGACGCAGAAGTCCCGCGAAAAGGCTTTGCGGGGATTCGGTGAAAAATTCGTCCTTCCCGCTGGTGTTCTTTCCCTCGATGAGGGATGAACTGAGGGCGAAGTAGTCAAATCGTGGTTCACTCCAAAAGTCGTAATACTCAGCACGTTTGTCGTAAATGCTATAGATGCGGTCCCCGCGTCTTCCAAACCTTGCGTAATAGTGCCCGCCGGGGTCGAGGATGATAGCCTTGCTGCCTGCGTCTCTTATTTGCTGAAGACCAAGATGGATGAGGTTGGACTTGCCGCCACCCGATGCGCCGAGAAAAAGCGCATGACCTGCACCCGCATACCGGGGCCATCGAAATTCCTCGCGGGAACCGGCTGGCTTTATTTTGATGTCCTGCGGCGTGTGCCTAAAGTCGTGCGAAGCCTGCGGGTCTTTGAGCTTGGCTTTCACTTCCTCGATGGCTTCTTTCACGCTGACCTCGCGGTTGCCGCTGACAAACTCGCCTTGCTGGAGCTTTTTTTCATGACTTCCGCTGATGCTAAGGATGAGTGCGAAAAATCCAACCGTCGATAGGCCAAGGACTGCACCGGCCAGCATGAGGGTCTGCCCGTAGTCTGTCGCAGACTCTGAGGGGCGCTCGGCCTTGGGTTTTTTCTTTCCAAGTAAATTGTCGGGGATAAGATCGCCGATGAGGGCGTTACCGATGTAGCGGCTCAGCGGAATAAGTTTCACGTCCGATGCCATGAGGTAGACCATGGACATGACAATGCCGGATAATAGCGCGGCGGCAAAAGCTGTGGACAGTGTTCTTGACTTGCCAGCAAGTATCGGTTCCCAGCGGCTCATACAATGCCCTTTCCCAGTGACTGTGATCTTGAAAGTCCGCGCTCAACCTTTATTGCTTGGTCCAAGGATGGTTTAAGCTCGGCCTTGAGCGCTTCAACCTGCTGGCGCTCTTTATCTGTTTGAAGGGAGACGCGGCCCTTGGGGTGGCTCATGATCTCTTTTTGCAGTTCGGGTATCTTCTTATAGTCCTGGCTCTGTATGATTTCCCTGGCCTTGGCCTGCCAGGGAGGGGTGAGCGCAGGCGACTCGTACTTGGTGGTGACACCGCCAAGGGAGCTTGCGATTTCAGCCAGGGCCTCAAGGCGCTTTTCACCCTTGAGTTTCGGCAGCTCCTGGGAAAGGTATTCCAGGCGCTCGGTTCTGCAGAGCTGCCCTTGCGTGACCTTGTAGTCGGTGCTGACATCCTTGGCTGCGCTTCGGCTCATACTCGTGGCTAGCTTGTCCTCCAAAGTCTTTTCGGCCTTGTCCTTGGCTGGCATCGTCTTCTCCTGCTCTGGCTCCTGTTGCCGTAGAAACTGCTTTTCCGAAACCTTCTCCTCTGCCGCCGCTTTTCCGTTATCGCGGTAAATGGAGCTGATTTCAGAGTATTTGACATCAAACGCCTCTTTACTGACAAAGAGCTTGGCATCCACCTTCTGCCGCGACATCTTCACATAGGTTTCTTCGCGTGACAGCTCGGGCGTGGCATGCACGAGGACATGGCTGAAGGTGGAACCCTGGCTTTTATATCCGGTGATGGCGTATGCGTGGCGTATGTTCGGATACTTGGAAACATCAATCGCATGGTCCTTGCCGGTTTCATCCCGAAAGCGGACGGCGGTTAAGTTTCCTTTACCATCGCGCTCGAACCCCTGCACCTCTGCAAAGAGCCCGTTCTGAACACCCAGCTTTCGATCGTTCTTGAGAAAGACGACCTTGTCACCTTCCGCCAGCTCGATCTTCTGCCGCTCGCCGTAGTGGGCATACTTGACCTCGACCTGAATGCCGGCCTTTGGCAGCTGACCCTGCTCTTTGAGTTCCTGCCGTATGCCCTGGTTTAGCTGATCGACCACCGCGTTTGTCTTGGAGAGCGCCACGACGTGGACGGGCTTATCAGTTTTTTCCGTGGATAGCCGGACGTGTTCCTTGACCATGGTTTCGATCAGGGCCTGGCTGTTCTCAAGGACGGAAAGCTTTCCGGCTTCCTGGTAGAGTTTGAGTCCTTCCTTGGCTTCCCCGGCCCTGAAATGCCGGACGGCCTGCCGTTGCCACTGGGATTCCTGCCGGACAATGGTGGTGAGCCCGGCTTTGCCGATCTTGTCGGACACTGCGCGAAAGATCCCGCCCGCCTCGACGGGCTGCAGCTGCTCAGCTTCGCCGAGCAGGATGGCCTTGGCTCCGCTCCTGTCGATTTCCGAGAGAAGCCGTTCCATTTTCCGGGAGCCGATCATGCCAGCCTCGTCGATTATCACCACGTCCCTGTCTGTAAGGGCCTGCCCGCCTTTGCTCCTCATCATGAGGTATCGATCAACGGTCTGCGTCTCTATCCCTGCTTCACTGAGCTTGGCTGCGGCGCGACCAGTCGGAGCCATGCCATTCACCCGGTACCCTTCCTTTTCCATGGCGCGGGCAACCGCCTCCATGCTGAAGGTCTTTCCGGCTCCGGCCATGCCTGCCACAACTTTGATGCGTCCGGCTCCAAGGGCATGAGCCGCGGCGTCCCGCTGATCGCTCGACAGCGAGATGGTCTTGCCTGCCACGCGGCTCTTGTCCGCCTCGAACTCCTTGAGCCGCGTCTCGATCATTTCCTTGCTTAATCCGGCGTCCTGGGTTTTGGTGAGCCGGTCGGCGATGCCGAGCGCCATTTCTTCCGTTTGCCTCAGGTTTCGGGTCGTGTAGCGCATCTGCCCTTCCCGGTCGCGGGCGAGCCGGAGCAGATCGGGCGAGTCAAAAAGATCCTTGTAAGAATCCCGTATCTGCTCGGCTGTCATGACCAGCTGCGCCTTCTCAGCAAATTTGGCCTTGGCCTGCTCCTCGGTGAAGGTCGATGTGCCTTGCGATAATTCGGCCAGTGTCTTCCTGACGATTTCCTGGCGGGCCTGCTGATCGATGGCAAGCCCTGGTTCTTTTGACTGGCTGCTGATCTCTTTGACTGTATCCGGGGTCAGCCCGTATTCATGACCTATGCTCTGCCAGGCGCTAAAGAGCGCCTTCTCGTCGATCAGCTTTTTGGCCTTCCGCGTGGTCAGGGCAACCCGGCTGGCGTCCTTCCCACCCGTCAGCCCCTCGCTCAGCATGCGCTTTTCGATCTGCTGGCGGCGCTTCGATAGCTCCCGCTCCAGGTCGGTCGGCACTCCCTTGATCCGGAAAAACTGCCGGTCCTCCTCGATCTCAAAGCCGAGCGTCCGTATCCCCTGCCCAAGCTCGGCCCGGTAGATGGCACCGAGCCCGATCTTTTCCCGGAACACCTGCTTGAGGTTTGGGGCGCACCACTTGCCATCAACCCGCCTGGCGATATTGGGCACCACGCAATGACTGTGCATTTGTGGGTCCAGCTCGCGGCTCGTCCGGTGGAAAAACTCACCCCAGACCAGTCCCTCGACGGCCATCGTCCCATCGACTCTTCTGCCTCCTTTTTTACTGACGGTGCGGGCGGCATTTTCGAGGCAGTCCGCCTCGGCCTGGGCCATCGCTTTTCCAACCGCATTATGGTGCGCCTGGCGGATCTTCTCGCGCATCCCTTCGTCACTCATCGCATAAAGAATACTGACCGACTTGGGGGCCGAAAACGTCATGTCCCAGCCGGGGTTTCGATCGCGCTGGCCGGACCCTCCGCGACCGACCAGACTAACTCCCGTTTCGGGGTGCTTTCCGGCCATGAGGTTTTGCAGCTGCTCCAAGGTCACATGACCCGAAAGACCAAGGTCAGCTGCCCCATGCCACTGACCAGGGGAATCCTGCCCCTTGAGGTAGTAGTCCTCTATCCTGATTTCCTCAGCGTAGTAGTGGGCTGCGCTGGCGTCCGCCGATTTGATTTTAGACATCGAAAGCATGGGGACTCCGTTACTTACATTGCACCGTCTCATAAAGGCTTTTAAGCCTTGCACTTTGACCCTTTTTCGAGTCACAGACAGCACTTTCAAAGCTGCGATGGAACGTGACATATGACTGGACCATATCAATGTTGGAGCTGGTCTGCTTTTGGACGTAGAAAATTGAGAAAAAAAGGCTGAATATGCCCACACCGAGAGAGACGATTGTGCCAATGAAAATGAAGTTAAAAAAACCGTTTCGGCGGTCCAGATACTCCTCGGTTTTTCGATGGATGCTGACCGCCGAATCTCGGACGGCAGCGGTCACCTGACTGTCAAGCGTGCTGCTGATCTTTTCGGCCTTCTGGAGGGTGGCACTAACGACTCCTGAAAGGGCCTTGATTTGGGTGTCGGCGGCCTTGTAGATTTCTGCCAGTTTTTTGGCCTGCTCCTGCTGGTCCAGAATGATCTTCTGGAAGGGCTCACTTGCACTGTCTGCTGCCTCAAGGATCAGCTTATGGGTCGTCGCAATGATTTCATGAAGGCGCTTGATGCCGCCTAAAAGGGTGTTGATTGCGGCGGCTTCCTCAGCTACGTCCTTGAGGCTTTTTTTGTACCCACTCTCACTCTCCGAATCCTTGACCTTTTTGATCAGCTTTTCGATGTCCTGGCTGACCTCTTTTATGGTGGCCGTTGCATGGCTCAGTTCGGCCCGTTCCTGCTCGAATTTTTCGGGTGGGTTTTGGGGTCCGATTTCCTCGGCCTTCGTGGGGCTCTCATCAAGGTAGGGTGTCATCATTTTTTGAAGAAGCTCGGTCTGGGTTAGGCCCTCGCTTTTGGCCCGCTCAGAAAACTGCTCGATGAGAGTGACGGGGAGGCGGACGCCTAGCGGTTTCATCTCGATGTCGGTCATTTTGGAAGCCTTTCATAGTGTGGCCAGTGGGTTGATGCCAGCTAGCTCTTGTATATCAATGGTTTGAGCCTGATGCGGCTGGGTCTTCGGCTTTGGCTTTCTGTTTTTGCTAGCAGGTTTTAGATTCAATGATTCCGGCGTCTTGGGCCGGGATGGTTGGATTATACCCGCGAAGCGGCAACCCGACAAGGGTGCATCAGGTGTGAAGGTTCCCGGATCGAGGGGGGTGCAGGGTTTGCCCCCCAGGCGGACTCGGGCGGATGGCAGGACCGATGCGAATGCAGCGGGCATGACAGACGATCCGGGGCCAGACTGCGCGGGGGGGATTTCCGGCTTTGGATTTTTGGAGGCCCGGGGCACCTGACCGCGCGGAGCGGGGGCAGTGACCCAGGCCGGATTTTTGGGCACCCTTTAGGGTGCGTTTAATGCCCCTTGCGGGCAGGTTTTTTTGCAGCGGAATCTGGGGCGAATGCTGGTGGGAAAAGGGGCTGCTGAGAGGTGGCGGATGCTGGTGGATTTCCGGGGGGCATTTTCGCTGCCAGGATGGAGGGCGGACGTGGTCCTGGCAGGGCAGCTTCTCGGGGTGGAATTTTGCTTGCGCAAGGGAGCAGGATTTGACATTATTGGCGCGTTTGATGTGACACCAAATGAGGGCGTGAGATATGACCACAGAAGAGTTGCAAAACAGTTCGAGCGCAAAGGGTGAAAATGGGGACGCCAGCGGGTCGAAAAAAGCGCCCAAGCCCAAGGCAAAAAACCCCGCCCGTGCTGGTGCGGAATCCGGTCCAAAATATCACCTGATTCCTGGGCTCACGGAGCCGGAAGAAAGAACCGTTCTGATGACCAATGATGCCGCCGCCGCCGTGACGAAAATTCTCAAGGGTGCCGCCGAAGGAATGACCGCGAGCGATGCACTGACTGCAGCAACGATCCGGGCCATGGCTTTGGGGGGTTTAAAGCTCCCTCCACGGCCACAGCAGAAGGAAGAAAAGCTGACAATGCCCAGGCCGCTTTGGTCGTTCCAGGAAGCCCTGGCGAAAGACTCTGGCCGGACCCTGGCTGAGGTTCAGGAAGCCCTGCTCAAAGCCTATCTCGATAAGCCCAAAGGAAAGTAAAAAAAACTGTCAAACGACAGTTGTTCATACCCCTGCCTAAAGCGGGGGTTTTTTATGCCATGATCCAGGGTCTTAGCGTGGGTTAAAACCGGCGTTGGCGAGAGCTGTCCGAAGCTCGGTCAGGGCCTGCTCGGTAAGATGCTTTTGATCGGCGTGGGCATAGCGCACGAGCGCGTCATGATCCAGGCGTTTGACCAGCTGGGCCAGTGCTCTTGCCCGGTCCTTGGTTAGGTACAGTTCTAGCCCTACCTCTTTCCGCCAGTCCGGGTGATCTTCCAGCGCCTCGGCGAGGGCTTCTTTCACTTCCTGCAGAGCTTGCTGGGTGAGGCTGTGCTGATCGGGATGGGCATAGCGCACGAGCGCGTCATGATCCAGGCGTCCAACGAATTTGCCAAGCGCCGAGGCCACGGCCTTGGAGATGAGCTGCGCAGTGACTTCAATTTGTTCCACTTCAGACATCCTTTCAGTCTTTCCACCAGTCCACAGGGGTTTCCCATAATTTGGCCATTTCTTCCAGGGTGCGGCCCTTGGCCTCACCGATGGTACGCCAGCAGTCTGTCGCCTCTTCCCAGACGTAGACCTCGTTATTTTCCAGCTTGTATCGGGAGGGCGGTTTGTTGGACGCCGAATCCGCGCCGCCGACCCTTCCCTTTCCCGGAAAAAAACCACCATACAAATGGGAATTTTGACCTGGGTTTTTCGATCAGTTTGCGGACCCACGGTTAGGCTGTCCCCATAAGGGGACCGGGCCGATGGGGGCTAGGCTAGTGCCGCTACAGCTACGGATGAAGCTGGGGAATTTGGCGGTGCTTGCTCAGGGGAGCCTGCTTTTTCCAATGATTTCTTAGCGGCCTTTGCCTTCCGCTCTACAGCGTTTTCTATCCTCTTCCTCTCAGCTCTACGTGCAATGTCTTCTTTGATAATCGCCGCATCTTCCGAAGGCATCAGGGCTATCATGGCCCCCATTTCGGATGTTTGCTTTTTCACTGCATCCTTATATGCCTTGCGACTCTTTCTCACCTTCCGATACTGAACGTGCATTGTGACAAAACTGTGAAGTTCTTCTGCGGATTCGCATTCAGCTAGTCCGATATCTTCAATGGCCTTTGCAAAGTGAAAGGCCCACACTGGATGAGCTTTCGAGGGGTCTTTGAGGCAACGGTTCATCAGCTCAAATGTCTCGTTTTTGATGGCTTTTCTAAAGACGAGCCAGTGAACAAATGAGAATTGGACCCAAGGCATATATCCGAAGTGCGCGGCGGATTTCTCGAACAGCAGTGGTGGATGCTGAACTTTCTCCACGGGCGGCCTCCTTCATGAGTGGTGACACGTTTAAACCTCTAAGCTGATTTTAAAGCCTTCAATGAATAAACAGCGAGCCGGAAAAATGCCAGCGGATAAAGCCTGTGCGCTGTCTGCATTTCATGGATTTTTTTGGGTAAATTCGTTTGGGGAGTTGAGTGGCGAGGGGGTGAAAAGGTATTCTGAACTTACCACAGTCCCAAAAAACCTTTATCCGAGGTCAAAGGATGACCAAAGCCCCCTCACCCACTAGAATCCCAAACAATGCCCCTCCGGTCAAGTACACTTCCACGAATTCCGCCACCAACAAGGTTTGCATAGTTGCATCAGAAGTGCAGGATTTTGATGCCTGGGGTCGCCCCCTGCAGTTGCGCTCAAATGGCACTACCGATAAGCATGCCAATTCCGATCAGTCTGCGGGTCGGCTAGGAAATAAGACGAAATCGGCTACCCCGCATCAAATGGGAATTGTTGCCGAAGGACGGCAGTCAAAGCCTGAACTAACGGGGCTTTCAGAAAAATCGGGTCGAAATGGCAAGCTTATCCCCGTTGATGTTTGGCGGAATCTGAAACGCGGCGAAGCCCGCGCCAAACGCTATGAACTCCAGTCTATAGCCCGCATTCTATTCTGGATGGCCGGTAAGCAAGAGGGTTTGAAGTATCCTATGAACTACCATAGGACCTGTAAATGCCTCTACGTTAGCGTTGGTAAAGCTACTGTTAATAAGGATAAGCGTGGAAATGCTTTCTATGCAGGGATTCAGGTTTGTGGATCGGTATGGTCATGCCCTGTATGCTGTGCCAAGGTTCAGGAAAGACGCCGAATCGAAATTGAGAAAGCTATCGAATGGTCAGGTGAAAAGAATCTAAAGGTTGTAATGATTACTCTGACCTTCCCGCATCGCTGCTGGCAAAAGCTTGAGGTACTGATAGACCAGCAGGAGGATGCCATGGATAAACTGCGTGCGGGGAAAAACTGGACAAAGCTGCACGAAGATATGGGCTACGTCGGTTTGATAAAAGCTCTTGAGCTGACCCACGGTGGAAACGGCTGGCATCCTCATACACATGAGCTTTGGTTCGTGAAAAACGACGCTGACGTCGAGGATATGAAGAGCAGGATTCTAAAAAAATGGACAGAATCATGTATTGAAGCAGGTTTACTGGATAGATCAGATAATGCACAGCTCGAAGCTTTTCATAAGCATGCCGTTGATATTAAGGACGACTGCAAGAACTCGTCTTATTTCTCAAAGGGTGATGTTTGGGGCGCTGATAGAGAGATGGCGAAGTCATCAACAAAAGAAGGTAAAAGCTCCGGGAGACATCCATTTGAGATTCTTGCGACTGCAGAGTTTGGCAATAAAGACGGAGACCTGTTTCTTGAATACGCAATAGTCATGAAGGGAAAGCGCCAGCTGGTTTGGAGCCGAGGTCTTAAAAAGCTTGTTGGGGTTGAAGAGAAGTCAGACCAGCAGGTAGTTGAGGAAGATGTGGAAACTTCCGAGGTTCTGGCAACTATCACACGCCGCCAGTGGAAGATCATAACCAAGGAAGGCGCTCGCACTGAGATTTTAGACTTGGCTGAAACCAAGGGTTATGAGGGTCTGGCTGCTTGGTTTGCTCGGCACGGTGAGTCACTGCAGCGTGGAATCATGCCGGATGGCATGCAGGACGAGGAGACTGCCTTGGACTGGAAGCTCAATCGCGCGTGCATGGCTGCGGAGGCGAAAGAGGCGGAAGCCCGAGAGGCTGCGGAGGCGAAAGCCCGAGAGGCTGCTGAAGCGCCGGTTGAAGAAGCTGTAGATTTGGCTGATTATCAGCCAGAGAGTGCCCTTAAGGATATGGACCAGGTTAAAGTAGCTGCGACGAAGGCTGAGCTTCAGGACTGGCGCAAGAAAGAATCGAAGCGCAAAAGGGATGGAAAGCGTCAGGGTGAGCAGGTGAAGTTGAGATCTGCCAGGGATTTAATGCTGGCTTTTGATGAGTCATCATAGGGCTAATGAGGTCTTAGTTCTGATGAAGTACGAGATATAATCGATCAGCGTGGCTTTACGGTCTTGAACACCGTAAAGCCACTGGCCACAAACCGACTGTTGAGGAGTCGAACCTATGACCAAAATCAAGTTCAAGCTTCCCCCAGAAATCCTGCAACGTCTATCGCCTGTTTCTGACAAATCGGCCAGAAAGCGGCTGAACTCTTTTGCACGAACTCGTCTGTTGGATAAAGGTTTTTCTGTCGCCGAGGTCCTGGCCGTATTGGATCAGGAAATCAAGATTCAGACAGAAAAGGATCAGGATGACAGAAGCCTTGCTGGGTCTTTGACAGACGACGATGATGATGATGAAACCGAGGCCGAGCAACTGACAGACGGAGAAGGCTTGGCGGCTGAGCCTGTTCCGCTCCTTATGACCGGGACAGGCGACTTTTGCACAACTGACAGAAGCAGCGCAGGGACAGCGACAGAAGCTGTTTCATTGCTGGAAGCCAGGAGTATCAAAGAAAGTGGCTTAAAAGCAGAACCTGCAGACTCGCGGGTGATCCATGCAGCTGACAGAACCCCCGCTGCTGTAGCAACAGATATAACCAGATCGACAGAACCACTGCCCGAGCGATCGGGCCGCGTCGGTGATTTGCTGGTCAATGACGCGCCACCTGAAGACATCGACAGAACCCCTGACAGACTGTTGACAGAAAAAGGAACGGTGGTCCATGAAGACTCAGAACGACATGATAACGTGATCCAGTTTCCTGAAGCGCTTGCTCGTCCGTCCTCAAGTCCCAAAATCAAAGAGACAGATCCAGCGCCAACCAGGGCCGGCAAGTTGTGGGATGGGCTGTCACGCGCTGCGGAAGGGTTCCGGCGTGTTCACTCCACCCGCTATGGGATTTTCAAACTGGTCTGTTATGCGGCTTTGATTCCGGCCAGCTCTCAATCTGTGCTCGCGTTCTTCAATGGATTGGACTTGTACGGCAGTTTGCTATGGAACAAGATTTTCGCCTATGGGCTGACGGCTGCGGTGGATCTTCTCGCTATCGATATGTTTACCCGAGGGGTTCAGGAAGCTCGTGTTAAGTTCCGGTGCTGGCGCACGATCCTGTTGCTTGCCGGCGCGCTCCTGGTGATTGGCAGTAACGTCATGCTTGCCAAGCAGAACATGAAAAACGATGCGAATATCGATAGCGCCGCCAAGGTGCTCAGCAAGTGGGAAAGCGATCTGGCGAAGAAAGACCAAGCGCTGGTTGACGCGAAATCTGATGCAAGTAAAGCCATAGGTGCTTATCTCGCAGCCAAGTGGCGTGGTAATCCAGACCCGACGGCTTGTGAATCTGGATCTGTTACGGACTGCAAAGGGCCGTACTCATCGGCGGCCAAGGACGCGCAGGCTGATAGTATTGCCAAAGCTCTCGATGTGAAGAATGCGGATGCTGCTGTCGAGGCATTCAAACTTACAAAGCCGGCTGGCAACACAGCAGGCACAGTTGTTACTGAAGGCGTTTTGAGTCTGCGTCAGTGGTTTTATATGGCGCTCTGGGGTTTGATTATCCTCGCATCGCTGGCCGCGCCCCACTCCGCCCTGCTCCGTCCGTCGCCTGTGTAATCAGAAAAAACAATCATTCCGTGAGCCGATGCCTTGGGTTATCCGGGGCTAGTGGCTCTGTTCTTTCATCCCCGGCTTGGTCGAATCAGTTCCAAAAGCCTGGAGTGTCCCTGGAGTGTCCGTACAGTTCGCAGCCTGTTCGTACTGTTGTACGATGAACTAGACAGCGTTCCGAATGCTTCTGAATTGGACGTATAATTGAACGTATAGAACGGAGAAAAACGCATGGATAATAAGGACTTGTTATCGATTGCTGAATGCGCCAGGAGGCTTGGATTGCACCGCCCCAAGGTATCTACGTTGGTTAAGAAGCATGCGCTGGCAACGCAGAAGAAGGGGAACGAAACCCTTGTGTCTTTCAGTGAAGTGCAGCGATGCGTACAGATAGAAGCTGCAACAGGTGGCGTGAGATCACCCACTGTACGGAAGGATATACAGACGGATGACGGAGCGCTACGCAAGGTCTTGGAGGACCAGATACGGGACCTCAAAGAGAGTAACAAAGAACTGAAAACTGAGAATACAAAGCTTAGAGAGCGTGTTGATACTCTCGTTCATGTTGAGACTGAGTTAAAACTATTGAAAGCTGGGGTTTCTGAGCCCTTGACGACTCCAAAGTCAGAGACTGAGACGAGAAAAGGGGCCAGCGCAACTGTGGACATCAAGAAGCGAGCGTCTAAGGCATTGAACGCCTTACTGGGGAAGGAATGATGTCAGTAAAGAATGTTTCGACCTTTCCTTTTTTGTCCGACCTATACGCCTGGAAATCATCAGCAAAAGATGAAGGGCACTAGGGAGATACCATGCCCTATCGAAAAGATCTTGCGGGGAGCCGATCATAAAAGCAGTTGGCGATGCTTGTGGAGGTTTCACAAAGCCCGGTGCCGGGTGGGAGCCTTCACATGAACCATTTTTCTGACCCGTTACATCAAAAGATTCTGGCCGTCCTGGGCTTTGTCCTCGGCATTATGATTTTCTATGCACCCCTCTATCGGATTTGTCGGCCAGTACTCCAGCCATAATCTCATTGTGAAACTTTGAGATTTGGCTGGTGGTGAAGGCCGACTGCCGTGATCCGAGCGATAGCGAGGTGAGCGGCCTATGCTTCGATTTCTTCCTGATTTTCGAT